>JAUZVJ010000017.1:0-78446 GCA_031844515.1 Actinotalea sp. AC32
GAGGACCGGCGGCGGGCCCGCGGCGGCACCGACAGCGACGACGCGCAGGACTCCGCCACGGCGACCCGGCGGCGGAGGTCGCGCGACGACGTGGCGCCGCGCGGTCCGGTGCTCGCGCCCGAGGCCTCCCCCGCCCGGCCCTCGGTCCCCGAGCCTGCCGCGGACCCGGAGCGCACGGTCGTGCTGCCCGCTGTCGCCGCCCACGACCAGGACGTCCCGCCGACGGGGTCCGGCGCCGGAGCCGAGCCGGAGCCGCGTCCCGGCGGCGAGCAGCCGACCACCGTCCGACGCCGGTCGATCAGCGAGGCGAGGACGATGGCACCGCGGCGCGTCGAGGTGGACCCGACGTCGCGCCTGTTCACCGGCTCGCTGGACGGCGTGCGGCGGTCCCAGGCCTTCACGGGTCCGTCGGACGACGCACCCGACGACGAGCGCGGCGAGCGCGCCGAGCGCCGCCGGACGACCACCGGACCCGACGCGCCCGGCGAGTGATTGACACTCCCTGATCACTGACGTCATGCTCGCCGCATGACGCCGCAGGCGCCCCCGCGCCGCTCCCTCGTGCACCATCCCGACTTCCGGCTGCTGTGGGCCGGCGACGCGGCGGGACAGCTCGGCGCCCAGCTCACCGGGCTCGTGCTGCCGATCTACGCGGTCTCCCAGCTCCACGCGACCGAGTGGCAGATGGGCGCGCTGAGCGCGGCGGAGACCGCGGCGTTCCTCGTGATCGGCCTGCCCGCGGGCGCATGGGTCGACCGCATGCGCAAGCGTCGGACGCTCGTCGTGGCGGACGTCGCGCGCGCCGTCGTCCTCGGCGCCGTCGTCGTCACGGCACTCGCCGGCCACGGCTCGATGGGCCTGCTCCTCGTGGCCGCCGCCGCGATCAGCGTGGCCTCGGTGTTCTTCGACGTCGCTCACCAGAGCTATGTCCCGGGCCTGGTCGGGCTCGACCACGTCGTCGAGGGGAACGCGAAGCTCCAGGCGACCCAGTCGGTCGCCCTCGTCGCGGCTCCCGCGCTCGGCGGGGCGTTGCTGCGCGTCGTGAGCGCACCCGTGATCATGATCGGGACCGTCGGGACGTACACGCTGTCGGCCCTGCTCCTCGGCCGGATCCGGGCCGCGGAGACCCTCCCCGCGCGCGCCGATCGACGGCCGTTGCGCGAGGAGATCGCGGAGGGGCTGCGCTTCGTGCTGCACCAGCCGCTGCTGCGCCGGATCGTCGCGTGCACGTCGATCGGCAACCTCTTCCACACCGCAGCGGGCGCCCTGACGGTGATCTACGCGCTGCGGGTGCTCGGCATGGACGAGGCCGGACTCGGGCTCGTGATGTCCGCCTCGGCCGTCGGCGGCCTCGCGGGCGCGTTCCTCGCCGAGCGCGTCGCGCGCCTGGTCGGCGAGGCGCGGGTCATCCCGGTCAGCGCTGTGGCGTTCGGGCTCGCCTTCCTCGCGACCCCGCTCGCGCTGCCCCTCGCCGACGTCGTGCCGCCCGAGGTCACGCTCGTGGCGGGCGGAGCGGTCTTCAGCTTCTTCGTCGTGGTCTACAACGTCGCCCAGGTGAGCTTCCGCCAGCGCCTGTGCCCGCCCGCCCTGCTCGGTCGCATGAACGCGTCGGTGCGCTTCCTCGTCTGGGGCTCGATGCCCCTCGGCGGCCTCCTCGGCGGGTGGCTCGGGACGACGATCGGCGTCGTGCCGACCCTCTGGGTCGCGGCGGCCGGCGGCGTCGCCTCGGCGGTGCCCGTCGTCCTGTCGCCGCTGGTCCGCCTGACCCGCCTCCCCACGCCCGACGACCAGCTCGGGAGCGGGCCCGAGGGCGAACCCGAGGACCAGGCCGAGGGCACGGTGAGACGCTGACCCGGCGGCCGTCGCGGCGCGGTCCTCGGGCGCTGCGGCTCAGAGGTCGTACGTGACGACCACGGGGGCGTGGTCGCTGAACCGCTGGTCGTAGGCCGCGGCGCGGTCCACCTCGGCCTTCTGCGCACGCTCGGCGAGCGGCTCCGTCGCGATCTGGTAGTCGATCCGCCACCCGGCGTCGTTGTCGAACGCCTTCCCGCGCCAGGACCACCACGTGTACGGGCCGGGGCCCTCGCCGCCGAGGCGCCGACCCAGGTCGACCCATCCCGCGTCGAACCAGCGGTCCAGGTACGCACGCTCCTCGGGCAGGAAGCCCGCCGCCTTGAGGTTGCCCTTCCAGTTCTTGATGTCGACCTCGCGGTGCGCGATGTTGACGTCGCCCGCGACGACCGCGTACCGCCCGTCCGCCCGCAGCTCGGCCATCCGCGCGGTCACGACCTCGAGGAACGCGTACTTCTCGTCCATCGACGGCGTGCCGAGGGTCCCCGAGTGGACGTACGTCGAGACCACGGTGAGCGAGCCGCCTCCGGGCAGCTCGAGGTCCGCCTCGACCCAGCGGCCCGAGCTCGACCCGACGCCGTGGTCCAGGTCGATGCGGACGGCGCTCATCGGCAGGCGGGACGCGATCGCGACCCCCGAGCGCCCCTTCGTGGTCGACTCCGCGTGCGCGAGGTCCCACACGTCCCGGGGGAGGAAGTCGCCGACCATCTCGTCGGGCGCGCGGACCTCCTGCAGCAGGAGGACGTCCGGACCGCGCGACGCGAGCCAGTCCCCCATCCCGCGCTTGAAGGCCGCACGGATCCCGTTGACGTTGACCGAGGCGATGGTGAGCACCGGGGTATCCAACCTCATGCCGCTGACACGCCCGACCGGGCGTCGTCGGCGCCGGGCCGCGGACCGGGAGGTCGCGCGGCCCGGCGCGCCGTCAGCGCAGGCCCGCCGCGGCCTCGGCGGCGTCGACGACGTTCGCGAGGAGCATCGCGCGCGTCATCGGCCCGACACCCCCCGGGTTCGGCGAGACCCAGCCGGCGACCGCGCGGACGCCCGGGTCGACGTCGCCGACCAGGCGCGAGCGACCCGTGGCCTCGTCGACCGTGCGCGAGACGCCGACGTCGAGCACGACGGCGCCCGGCTTGACGTCCTCCGCGCGCACGATCCCCGGGACGCCGACGGCGGCGACGATCACGTCCGCCTCGCGCAAGTGGGCCAGGAGGTCGCGCGTCCCGGTGTGCGTGAGCGTGACGGTGGCATTGTGCTCGCGGCGCGTGAGCAGCAGGCCGATGCTGCGGCCCACCGTGGTCCCCCGTCCCAGCACGACGACGTGCGACCCGTTCACGCTGATCCCGTGCCGCCCGAGCAGCTCGAGGATCCCGCGCGGCGTGCACGGCAGCGGCGAGTCGATGGGCTCGTTGACGCGCAGCACGAGGCGGCCGAGGTTGGTCGGGTGCAGGCCGTCGGCGTCCTTGCGCGGGTCGACGCGCTCGAGCACCGCGTTGACGTCGACGCCCTTCGGGAGCGGCAGCTGGACGATGTAGCCCGTGCACGCCGGGTCGGCGTTGAGCCGGTCGACCGCCGCCTCGACGTCGGCCTGCGTCGCCGTCGCCGGCAGGTCCTCGCGGATCGACGCGATCCCCACCTCCGCGCAGTCGCGGTGCTTGCCCGCGACGTACGCGTGGCTGCCCGGGTCGTCACCCACGAGCACCGTCCCGAGCCCGGGGACGACCCCGCGCTCGCGCAGCGCCGCCACCCGCTCGGCGAGCTCGGCCTTGATCGCAGCCGCGGTGGCCTTCCCGTCGAGCAGGCGCGCCTCGCCGGAGGGGCTCACCGTCTCGGCGGCGCCGACGGCACCCTCGGGGAGCGCGTCGTCGGTCGCGACGCGGACGTCGCCGTCGGTCAGGCCTGCTCCCTCGTTGCGGGCGCCCGTCACTGCTGGAGGCCGTCGTAGAGCGGGAACGCGTCGGTGAGCTTCTGGACCCGGGCGCGCAGCGCCTCCGCGTCGGTCCCCGCGCCCTCGACGAGCGCCGTGGCGATGATGTCCGCGACCTCCTCGAACTCGGTCTCGCCGAAGCCGCGGGTCGCGAGCGCGGGCGTGCCGATGCGCAGGCCGGACGTGACGCGCGGCGGGCGCGGGTCGAACGGGACGGCGTTGCGGTTCACGGTGATGCCGGCGGTGTGCAGCAGGTCCTCGGCCTGCTGGCCGTCGAGCGAGCTGTTGCGCAGGTCGACCAGCACGAGGTGCACGTCGGTCCCGCCCGTGAGGACGGAGGCGCCGGCCGCGGCGACGTCAGGTCGCGTGAGGCGCTCGGCGAGGATGCGCGCGCCGTCGAGCGTGCGCTGCTGGCGCTCGCGGAACGCCTCGCCCGCGGCGATCTTGAAGGCGACGGCCTTCGCGGCGATCACGTGCATGAGCGGGCCGCCCTGCTGACCGGGGAACACCGCGGAGTCGATCTTCTTCGCGTGCTCCTCGCGCGACAGGATGATGCCCGAACGAGGGCCGCCGAGGGTCTTGTGGACCGTCGAGGACACGACGTCGGCGTGGGGCACGGGGCTCGGGTGGAGCCCGGCCGCGACGAGGCCAGCGAAGTGCGCCATGTCGACCCACAGCGCGGCGCCGACCTCGCGCGCGATCTCGGCGAACGCGGCGAAGTCGAGCTGACGCGGGTAGGCGGACCAGCCGGCGATGATGACGCGCGGGCGGGCCTCGAGCGCCTTCGCGCGCACCACGTCCATGTCGACGAGGTACGTCTCGGGGTCGACGCCGTACGCGGCGACCTCGTAGAGCCTGCCCGAGAAGTTGAGCTTCATGCCGTGCGTGAGGTGGCCGCCGTGCGCGAGCTCGAGGCCGAGGATCGTGTCGCCCGGCGTGGCGAGCGCGTGCAGCACCGCGGCGTTCGCCTGCGCGCCCGAGTGCGGCTGGACGTTGGCGTGGTCGGCGCCGAAGAGCGCCTTCGCGCGGTCGCGCGCGAGGTCCTCGGCGATGTCGACCTGCTCGCAGCCGCCGTAGTACCGCTTGCCGGGGTAGCCCTCGGCGTACTTGTTGGTCAGCACCGATCCCTGCGCCTGCAGCACGGCGCGCGGGACGAAGTTCTCGCTGGCGATCATCTCCAGCGTCCCCTGCTGGCGCGCCAGCTCGCCGTCGAGCACAGCGGCGATCTCGGGGTCCACCTCGGACAGGGACCGGTCCAGGACGTTCTCGGAGGTCATGTCTCTCCTCGCATCAGCAGTGCGCGTGGGGCTCCCGGCACGTCCGGGCACGCACACCTCGTGTGGTGACCCGCGGCCCAGGCGTACGACCCGAAGTCTGCTGTGCTGCCGCTCCCTGGTGGTGACCCACCTGTTCGCCAGTCGCGACCCGGACAGGGTAGCAAGCCGCGACGAGTCGGGGTCGACGGTTGTTGCGCATGAGACTCGTTCTCATCTAGCGTCCGGGCCCATGAGATCTCCGACCCGCCTCAGCCGCCGCCACCTCGCCCTCCCGCTCGTCGCGACCCTCGCCGCCCTCGGCGCGTGCGCCGGCCCTGCCGCGCCCGGGGACGCACCGGTCACGACGAGCGACGAGCACGACGACGAGCGCACCGACCACGACGCCGCCCACGCGGGCGAGGTCGCCGCCGCCCGACCGCGCATCGTCACGACGTACGACGGCGGCCTGCTCGTCGTCGACGCCTCGACCCTCGACGTCCTGGAGGACGTCCCTCTCGAGGGCTTCCTGCGCCTGGGCCCCGTCGGGGACGGCCGTCACGTCTTCGTCACGACGTCGACGGGGGGCACGCCGGGCTTCCGCGTGCTCGACGTGGGCTCGTGGACCGACGCGCACGGCGACCACGGGCACCACTACGCCGGCCCGCCGCACCTCACCGACGTCGTCGTGCCTGCGGCCGAGCCCGGTCACGCCATCCCGCACGGCGGCGTGACGACGCTCTTCGACGACGCGACCGGAGCCTTCGTCATGGTCGAGCCGGAGACGCTGCTCGAGGGCGGCGAGCCGCTCGAGGAGCACACGTCGCCGGCCGCCCACCACGGCTTCGCGCTGCGGCTCGACGACGGTCGCACGGTCGCGACCGTCGGCGACGACGAGGTCCGGACGGGCATCCGCGTGCTGGGCGCCGACGGCGCCGAGGTCCTGCGCAGCGAGGAGTGCCCCGGCGTGCACGGCGAGGCGGTGGTCGGGGACGACGTCGTGCTGGCCGGGTGTGAGGACGGCGTCCTCGTCCTCGCCGAGGACACGCTGACGAAGCTCACGAGCCCCACGCCCTTCGGGCGCATCGGCAACCTCTACGTCACCGACGGGTCGCCGGTCGCAGCCGGCGACATGAAGACCGATCCCGACCAGGGCCTCACGCTCACCCAGGTCGCGCTCGTCGACACGACGGCTGCCGCCACGGGCGGGGCGGCTCTGCGCGTGGTGGACCTCCCCGCCGGCGTCGGGTACACCTGGCGCGGGATCGGCCGGGCCGACGACGGGTCGGTGCTCGTGCTCGGCACCGACGGCTCGCTGCACGTGCTCGACGAGGCGACCGGCGAGGTCGTCGCGAGCCACGCCGTCATCGACGAGTGGACCGCGCCCGAGGAGTGGCAGGAGGCGCACCCCGCGCTGATCGTGCTCGACGGGTCGGCCTACGTGACCCACCCCGCGAGCCGCTCGCTGCACGCGGTCGACCCGGTCACGGGCGAGGTCTGGCGCTCCGCGGAGCTGCCCGCCGCACCGAACGAGCTGATCGGCACCGAGGGCTGAGTCAGGCGCGGGGACGACCGCCTACCCGGCGAGGGCGGCGGGGGTGGGGCGTGCCGACGCCCCACCCCCGCCCACCTGGTGAGGCCGTCGGCGGTCAGGCCCCGCCGTCGCCGTCGTCGTCGCCCCCGCCGAGGATCTTGCGGAGGTACGCGTAGGTGAGGCTGCCCGCGGTCTCATCGTGCTGGTGGGTGTAGCCGTGCTTCTCGTAGAGCGCCAGGTTCTGGACCGAGTCCCGCCCGGTGAACACCCACAGCTCGTCGGTGCCCTCGGGCAGCAGCGGCGGGATCGCGAGGAGCAGCTGGGTCCCGATGCCGTGGCCCTGCTGGTCGGGCGCGACGGCGAGCCGGCCGAGCGTCGCGCGGCCCGGCTCGAGCTGGACCCGCACCGACCCGACGAGGCGGTGGCCGGCCCACGCGCCGAGCGTCACGATGCCGTCGGCGGCGAGGTCGTGACGCAGCTCGTCGAGCGTCTGCGTGAGCGGGGGGATGTTCGGGTCCCCGTACACCTGCGCCTCGCTCACGAAGGCGGCACGGCGCAGCGTGAGGAGCTCACCCGCGTCGTCGTCGGTCACGGGGCGGATGGTCACGTCCACGCTCATGCGGCCATCGTGGCATCCCCGCGCGGTGCGCGGCGACCGCGTCCGACGACGGACGCCCCGGGGACGGCCCGCGCGCCCGGAGTACCCTCACGCCCTGTGACCGCCCCCAGCGAGCCGACCGCGACCCCGACGCACGAGCCCACGCACTGGGTCCTCAGCCTGTCGTGCCCCGACCGCCCCGGGATCGTCGCGGCCGTCGCCGGTCTGCTCGCGTCGCACGGGGGGAACATCACCGAGTCGCAGCAGTTCGGCGACCCCCTCAGCGGCCTGTTCTTCATGCGGGTCCAGGTCGAGGCGACCGCACCCGAGGCCACCCTGCGGGCGGCCCTCGAGGCGCTGGGGACCGACTTCTCGATGACCTGGCGGCTCGACGTCGCCGGGCGGCGCATGCGCACGCTCGTCATGGTCTCGACGGCGGCGCACTGCCTGCACGACCTGCTGTTCCGGCAGCAGTCCGAGGGCCTCCCGGTGGACATCGTCGCGGTCGTCTCCAACCACACCGCGCTCGCGGGCGTCGCCGAGTTCTACGGCATCCCGTTCCACCACGTCCCCGTCACGCGCGACACCAAGGCCGACGCCGAGGCGCGCCTGCTCGGTCTCGTCGAGGAGCTCGACGTCGAGCTCGTCGTCCTCGCGCGCTACATGCAGATCCTGTCCGACGAGCTGTGCCGCACCCTGAGCGGCCGCGTCATCAACATCCACCACTCGTTCCTGCCGAGCTTCAAGGGCGCCCGCCCGTACGCCCAGGCGCACGACCGCGGGGTCAAGCTCATCGGCGCGACCGCCCACTACGTGACGGGTGACCTCGACGAGGGCCCGATCATCGAGCAGGACGTCGAGCGGGTCGACCACAGCAAGAAGGTGGAGGACCTCGTCGCGCTCGGGCAGGACGTCGAGCGCCGTGCGCTCGCGCGCGCGGTGCGATGGCACGCCGAGCACCGCGTGCTCCTCGACGGGCACCGCACGATCGTCTTCCGCTGACGCACGCCGGCACGCCCGCCGGCGCCGCACCCCCTCGGACGCCGGCGGCGCGCCGCACCGTCAGGTCCCGACGAGCACGCGTCCCCGGCGCGACACCGCGTCGATGGTCACCGCGAGGCCCAGCACGACGCCCGTGACGACGTAGCGCGCCGACGCGTCGAGGTTGAGCAGCGTCAGCCCGCTCGCGATCGAGTGGATCACCAGGGCGCCGAGCACCGCCGACCACGCGCTCCCCCGGCCGCCGAACAGGCTCGTGCCGCCGATGACGGCGGCCGCGATCGCCGTGAGGTTGAGGTCCGACCCGCCCGTGCCCTGGTTCGCGGCGGCGAGACGACCCACCGACAGCACGCCGCCGAGCGCCGCGAGCGCGGTGCACGCCGTGAAGGCCGTGACGTAGACGCGGGCGACGGGAAGCCCCGCCTTGCGGGCGGACACCGGGTTGCTGCCGACGGCGCGGACCGAGCGACCCCACCGCGTGCGCCGCAGCAGGAAGTCCGTGACGGCGACGAGCACGAGGAACAGCGCGACGCTCGCGCCGATCCCACGGTTGGTGTTCAGGTACCAGGTCGGCACGAGGAGCAGCATCGCGAGCAGGCCCGCACGCCCCGCGATGACGCCCCAGGACGCCGTCGGCAGCTCGGCGCGCGACCGCCGCACGCGCTCGACGACGCGGCTCGCGGCGTACCCGGCGACGACCACCGCGACCGCGGCGTACGCGACGCCCGGGTGGAGGAACGTCCGCTGGCCGAAGCGCACGAGCCACGACTCGTACGGCAGGTTGACCGACCCGGTCGCGCCGAGCACCTGGATCTGCAGGCCGAGCGACACGAGCAGGCCCGCGAGCGTGATGACGAAGCTCGGCACGCCGAGCCGCGTGTACAGCCACCCGTAGATGGCCCCGACGGCCGCGCCGAGCACGACGGCGGCGACGACCGACACCGCGAGCGGCCAGCCCTGCTGCACGAAGCCGACGGCGACGACCGCCGCCGAGAGCCCGCTGACGGCACCGACGGACAGGTCGATCTGGCCCACGAGGAGGACGAGCACGACGCCGAGCGTGACGACGCCCGTGACCGCGGACTGCAGCGTGAGGTTGACGAGGTTGTCCGCCGTCAGGAAGTTCGGGTTGAGGGCCTGGAACACGAGCGCGAGGACGAGCAGCCCCACGAGCACGGGCAGCGACGTCACGTCGTGCGTCCAGCGGCCCCACGCGGGACCGCCGTGGCGCCACGACGGCGCCTGGCGCATGGACCGCGCACCCGCGGGCTGCGCGGTGCGCTCCCCCGTCAGCGTCATGACCGCTCCCCTCCGCGGCGGAGCCCGGGACCGACGCCCGTGATCGCCGCGATGATGTCCTCGTACCCGGTCCGGGAGGCGTCGAACACCCCGTTGAGCCGACCGCGGCGCAGCACGACGATGCGGTCCGCGACGGCCTGGACGTCCGTCATCGAGTGGCTCACGAGCAGGACGCCGTGGCCCTGGTCGCGCACGCGCTCGACGATGTTGAGCACCTCGGCGGTCTGCGTCACGCCGAGGGCCGCCGTCGGCTCGTCGAGCACGAGCACCCGCGGGTCGCCCAGGAGCGACCGCGCGATCGCGACCGCCTGCCGCTGACCGCCGGACAGCGCCGCGACGGGTGCGCGCACGGACGGCACGCGTGCCGCGAGCGACGCGAGCAGCCGCTCGGCCTCGCTCTCCATCGCGACCTCGTCCAGCACCCCGCCGCGCCGCAGCTCCTGCCCCAGGAAGATGTTCTCGACGATGTCGAGGTCGTCGCACAGCGCGAGGTCCTGGAAAGCCATCGCGATGCCCAGGCGGCGCGCCTCGGCGGGCGACGTGAGCGCGACCTCGGCGCCGTCGACGACCACCTCGCCCGCGTCGGGCACGAGGGCGCCCGCGACGACGGCCGCGAGCGTCGACTTGCCCGCCCCGTTGTCGCCGACGACGGCGACGACCTCGCGCGCGTGCACGTCGAGGTCGACGTCGACCAGCGCCCGCACGGCGCCGAAGCTGTGCGTCACGCCGCGCAGCGCCACGAGCGGTGTGCGGCGGGCGCTGCCCTTCTCGGTCCCCGGCACGGTCCCGGTGCTCACGACGCGTCCTCCTCGGGCAGAAGTCCCGCGGCCCGGCAGGCCGCGGTGTACGGGTCGACGCAGATCTCCTCGACCGGGTGCACGCCGCCGTCGACGACGACGTCGCGCAGGTTCGCGCGCGTCACGGCGACCGGCTCGAGCAGGACCGCGGGGACGCCCTCGACCTCGTCGGGCGCGGGCGGGCGCTCGCCGCGCAGGAGGGCGACGGCGAGCTCGGCCGCGGTGCGGGCCTGCTCGCGGATCCCCTTGAAGACGGTCATCCGCTGGTCGCCGCTGACGATCCGCTGGACCGCGGAGAGCTCGGCGTCCTGGCCGGTCACGGGCGGCACCGGGTCCAGGCCCGCGGCGCGCATGGCGGAGATCGCACCACCCGCGGTGCCGTCGTTGGCGGCGTAGACGCCCTGCACGCGGCTGCCGTACTGCGTGAGCTGGCCCTGCACCCACTCCTGCGCCTTGTCCGGGCTCCAGTCGGGCGTGTCGTACTCGGCGAGGACCGTGACGCCCGACCCGTCGAGCGCGCGCTCGAGGCCCTCCTTGAGCAGCGCGACGTTCGGGTCCGTCGGTGCCCCGTGGACGAGCAGGACGCCCTCGTCACCCTCGCTCGGCCCGACCGCGTCGACGAGCGCCTGCCCCTGCAGCTCGCCCACCCGCACCGCGTCGTACGCGACGAGGTAGGCGAGCGGCACCTCCTCGATGAGCCGGTCGTACGCGATGACCTGGACGCCGCGCGCCTGCGCGGTCGTGACGATGCTCCGTGCCGACGCCGCGTCGACGGCGTCCAGGACGAGCACGCTCGCCCCCTGCGTGAGCGCCGACTCGGCCTGCTGCTGCTGCCGCGCGGCGTCCTGGCCCGCGTTGGCGTAGAGCACGCGGCACTCCGGGCACTCCTCCTCGACGACCCGCTCGAAGACGGGCCGGTCGACGCTCTCGTAGCGCGACGTCTTGGACTCCGGCAGGAGCAGCGCGATGGTCCGCCCGTCGCCTCCTCCCCCGGCCGGCTCCGACGGCGCGACGCACCCCGCGAGCGCGACCACCACCGCGACCGCCGACGCGACCGCCCGCAGGACTCTCATGCTCCGACCTCCGGTCCCAGGCCCACGGTCACGCGCGCCGCCTCGAGGGCCGCGACGACGCCGCCCCGCACCTCCGCCTGCTCGCCGAGCTCGGCCGCGACGACCGGCACGGGGCCCGCGGACGTCCTCAGCGCCCGCGCGTGGAGCGCGGCCCGCAGCGGTCCGAGCAGCACCTCGCCCGCGCGGGCGAGGTCCCCGCCGACGACGACGACCTCGGGGTCGAGCAGCAGGCACGCACCCGACAGCGCCCGGCCGAGCACCCGCCCGGCGTCCTCGACGACCGCGCGGACGACGTCGTCGTCGTGCGCCCGGGCGACCAGGTCACGCAGCAGCAGGGGTCCGTGGGTGCCGGCGACGCGCGCCGTGAGCGCGGCGGACCCCACGACCGTCTCGAGGCAGCCGCGGTTGCCGCAGCGGCACGGCTCGCCGTCGTCGACCACCGGGAGGTGGCCGATCTCGCCCGCGGCCCCGACGCGCCCGTGCACCACGTGGCCGCCCACGAGGACCCCGATGCCCACGCGCTGCGCGACCCGCACGTAGACCGCGTCGCGCGCACCGCGTGCGGCACCCAGACGCAGCTCGGCCAGGCCGCCGAGGTTCGCGTCGTTGTCGACCCGCACGGGGACGCCGAGACGCGCACCGAGCTGCGCGCCGACGGCGACGCCCTCCCAGCCGTGCAGCACGCCGTCCGCCGAGACGGTGCCGGTCGCGGTGTCGACGGGGGCGGCGAGCCCGACGCCGACGGCGAGCACCTCGTCCGGCGCGGCGCCGAGCGAGTCGACCATCTCGTCCAGGAGCATCCCGACGCGGTCGAGGCCCTCGTCGGCGCGGTGCTCGTACGGCAGCGGCAGGCGCTGCTCGGCGACCACGCGCAGCGACACGTCGGCCACCGCGACGCGCAGCGAGCGCTCGGCGAAGTGGACCCCGGCGACGAGGCCGAGGTTGCGCGCGAGCGACACCTCCTGCGCGCGGCGCCCGGACCGCGACGTCGGCGCCGTCGCGAGGACCCCGGCGACGGTGAGCTCCTTGACGATGTTCGAGATCGTGGCCGCGGAGAGGCCCGTGACCCCGGCGAGCTCGACCTGCGTGAGGGAGCCCCGCTGCTGCACCGCGCTGAGGATGCGGGCCCGGTTGGCCTCGCGGAGCGAGGTCTGCGACCCAGGCGTCGCCCGGTCTCTGGCCACACCCGGAGGATAGCGTCCGGACACCCGCGCGGGATCCGCCGGACGGAGGTCGCGGGGCGCCCGGTGCCGTCCCGTCCACGCTCTCGGCGCACCACCAGGACGCAGCAGCGCCCGGGTGGTTCCCCACCCGGGCGCTGCCTTCACGGACCGGAACGGACGGTCCGGGTCACTCGACCGGCGTCACCGCACCGTCCTCGGTGACGTAGCCGACGACGTCGACCGCCACGTGGACGGTGCCCGGCGAGTCGGACAGGAGCGCGATCCGCCCGTTCGACGGGAGGTCGACCACCGCGAGGTTCGCGATGTCCCGGCCCGGGATGTAGTTCACCGTGGACGCGTTCGGCGGCGGCGTCGTGCCGTCACCGTTCACGTCGGGGAACACCCGCAGGTTGCCGACCGAGGTCGGCTGGATCGCCGTCACGTTGACGAGCACCGCGGTCGCACCCTCCGGCACGCCGTGCTCGTCGCCGATCGCGACCGAGTAGCCCTTGCGGCCCTCGAGCGGCCCCGTGAGGCCCTCGTTCTGCGGGCCGGGACGGCTGTCGACCGCACGGACCGGCGAGACCCCGGAGAAGGCGCTGCCCTCGGTGGTCCAGCCGAGCACGTCGAGGATCACGTCGACCCGGTTGGTGGCCGACGTGTCCGACCAGAGCGTCACCTTGCCGTCGACGAGGCGGACGATCGTGCTGTTCGCCTTGTCCTGACCGACGGCGTAGTTGACCGTCGAGGTGTCGGGCCGCTCCTCGCCACCGGGGTACACCCGGAGGTTGCCGACGCCGTCGACGCCGGTCACCGTGACGTTGAGCAGGACGGACGTCGCGCCCTCGGGCACGTTGCCGTGACCGGCGACCTCGACCTCGTACGCGCGGCCCGCGCGCAGCGGGCCGACGATCGGCCCCTGCGGCGAGGACCGTCGCGTGTCGAGCACGCGCTCGGGCGCCTGCATGGCGACGCCCGCGTCCTCGGTGGTCCACCCCGTGACGTCGAGGATGACGCCCGCCGTGCTGCCCCGCGTGAGGTAGCAGACCGTGCCGTCCTCGGGCAGCGCCACGAACGTGGCGTTGGCGACGTCCTTGCCGGGCTCGAAGTTGACCGTCGAGCCGCTCGGCGCGACGGTCGCGGTGCCCTGCGTGCCGGGGTACACGACGACGTGGCCCGGACCGGCCGGACGGACCGTCGTGACGTTGAGCATCAGGCCGGTCGCACCCGCCGGGACGTCCAGCGCGGCGTCGACGTCGACGCACGCGGGCGTGCCGGGCGTCACGACGGGCGCGTGCTCGACGCGCACCGGCGTGAGCGTCGCGACGCTCTCCGCCTCGGTCAGGACCGCGACGGTCCGTGCCGGGACGGAGACCGTGCCGGTCGCCGCGTCCCAGGTCGTGCCGCGCACGACGTCGTCCGAGCCCTGCTCCTGGACCGACGACAGCCGGAACGCCCGGCCCTCGTGACCCTCGACCGGGGCCGTGTACGCCTCGTCGGACGCGTTGAAGACGACGAGCAGGCCGTCCAGGCCCGGGTCGACGTCCTCGCCGACGCGGTCGTCGACGCTCATCACGACGACGCCCGGGGCGGCGTCCGGGCCGCTGCCCGGGAACGTGACCTTCTCCTTGATGAGCTCGGGGTCGCCGAGGCGGAAGAGCTCGGTGGAGAACCGCAGCCGCAGGAGGTCCTGGTAGGCGGCGGTGGCCGTCGCGATGTCCTCGGGGGCCGGCTTGAGGGCCGGGTCCGCGAGGAGCGGCGCGAGGGTCGGCCACTTCGACTGGTTGTCGGCCGCCTGCGGCAGGCCGCGGGCGAAGCCGTTGTCCTGACCGGAGAAGTCGAGCAGGTTGAACCAGTCACCGGAGTTGTAGGAGTTGCGGTCGAGCGACTTGCTCCGCAGCAGGTCGCTGCCCGCGTGGTAGAACGCCGGCGTCTGCGAGAGCGTCGTCGTCGCGAGCGAGACCGTGTTCATCCGCACGCGCGCGTCCATCGGGGTGTCCCGCGGGAGCTTGAGCGTGAGGATGTCGAAGAGCGTCTCGTTGTCGTGCTTGTCGACGTACGTGATGATCTCCTCCGGCGAGTCGGCGTACCCCGCCGGCTGGCCGTTGTAGTCGATCTCGTCGCCGCGCTGGACCTCGCCGCTGCTCGTCAGGAACGTGTAGTCCCGCAGGTTGCCGGCCAGCCCGAGCCGCACGAGGTCGGCCTGGTGCTGGGCGTCGGCGAGCAGCTCGGCGTCCGTGCGCGCGTCGAGGCCGTTGGGGTCGGTGTAGGCACCGCTCCCGAAGCCCTGACGGACGCGCGGGTCCTCGTCGAAGGGGCCGCCGCCGCGGACGGCGTCGCGCAGGCGGTCGGAGAACGTCCCGATGCCCGTGCCCCCGAGGTTGCCCTGACGCGCCTGCTCGAAGCGCGCGTCGTTCGCGACCTCGCCGAAGTTCCAGCCCTCGCCGTAGAGGTACACGGCCGAGCCGTCCACGCCGTCCTCGGCCGGGTCCAGCTCGTCGAGCGCCTCGCGCACGGCGAGCATGTTGGCCTTGGAGTGGTGGCCCATGAGGTCGAAGCGGAAGCCGTCGACCTTGTAGTCCTTCGCCCACGTCACGACCGAGTCGACCATGAGCTTCTCGGCCATCTCGTGCTCGGTCGCGACGTTCTGGCAGCACGTCGACTGCTCGACGTCGCCGGCCGCGCTGAGCCGGTGGTAGTAGCCGGGCACGACGCGGTCGAGGACCGACGTCGACGCCTGGCCGCTCGCGTTGGTGTGGTTGAACACCTCGTCGAGCACGACCTGCAGGCCGTCGGAGTGGAGCGCGCCGACCATCGTGCGGAACTCGGCGACCCGCGCCCCACCGTGCGCGTCGACGGCGTAGGAGCCCTCGGGCGTCGAGAAGTGGAACGGGTCGTAGCCCCAGTTGAAGCCGTCCTGGTCGCGGATCTCGCCGATGCACGCCTGCTGGTCCGGCGAGTCCGGAGCCATCGAGGCGAGGTCGCACGGCGGCTCGACCTGCTCGGACCGGTCCTCCTGGATCGTCGCGATGTCGAACGACGGGAGGAGGTGGACCGTGGTCAGGCCCGCGGCGGCGAGCGCACGCAGGTGCTCACGCCCCGCGCTCGCCTCCTCGGCGAACGCGAGGTAGGTCCCGCGCAGGTCCGCCGGGACGGTCTCGTCGCTGATCGAGAAGTCGCGGATGTGGACCTCGTAGATCGTCTGGTCGACGGGCTCGACGACCGGCTGGGGCGCCGTCTCCCACCCGGAGGGGCGGAACGCGGGGTCCTGCAGGTCCACGAGCACCGAGTGCGTCGAGTTGAGCGTGAGGCCCACCGAGTACGGGTCGGTCACGACGTTCGTCTCGACCTCGCCGGTCGACTCGACGTAGACGGTCACGCGGAACTGGTACAGCCCGCCCTTCCACGACGGGTAGCCGTCGAGCGTCCAGGAGCCGTCCGCGCGACGCGTCGCCTGGTAGGCGACGGGCGCCTTGGCGGCGTCGCCGCCGGCCCACACGAGGACGTCGACGTCCGTCGCGGTCGGGGCCCACAGCGCGAACCGCGGCGAGCCGCCGGCCCACGTGACGCCGAGCTCGCGGTCCTCCGCGTCGAACAGGTCGTCCAGCACGCCGGGGATCTGGACCCCGGTGTACGAGACGAGCTCCTCGCCGACGGACCCGGTGACGACCAGCTGACCCTGGAGCAGGCTCACGAGCGTCGCGCGGCTCGGGGCGGCGTCGCCGTCGAGCACGCGGAGCACGAGGTAGTCGGCGAGATGCGGGAAGCGCGCCGCCACGTCGTCGGGCAGGCCGTCCTCCTCGAGGACCAGGTCCAGGTCACGCACGCCGCGCGGGAGCACCACGGCGCCGTCGCCGAGCGCGATGCCGCCCGTGGCGGACCCGTGCAGCATGAACGTCACGTCGCCGGGCGCGGCGTCGCCGGCCAGCGACGCGGGCACCGCGACGAGGTCGCGCGAGACCCACTGCGCCGCGAGGTCGCCCGCGCCGGGGAGCTGCGTCACGCCGCCGACGATCTCGAGGTTGTTCGTCTCGAGCGTGTAGCGGAACTCGAGGACGCCGCCGTCCGTCGCGGTGAACGAGTAGTTGCCGCCGCGGTTGTCGGGCGGGCCGTAGCTCTCGGCCCACGAGGCGCCGTGCGCGACCTTGACCTGCCACTCGCCGGCCGGGATCGCGTCGGTCGAGAACGTGAAGACGCCGTCGCCGTCGGGGTCGGTCAGGAAGGTGTTGAGGCAGTCGGGTGCCCAGTCGCCGGCGCAGCCGAGCTCGCTCTGGAAGTCGCCCGGGAGCGTGAGGACCGGCTGGCTGGCGGTGGTGAAGAACGCCGCGTTCTGCGGGTTGAAGAAGAAGGAGACCTCGCCGCCGGTGTGCGTGTAGGAGACGTCGCCGCCGCCCTGCACGAACGCACCGTCGCTGACGCCGAAGTTGGGCGCCGGGTCCCACTGGCGCTCGGTGGCGATCTTGTACTGGTAGGACTCGCCCTCGGCCGTCGCCGGGAGGTCGGTCGCGAGCTCCCACACGCCGTCGCCGCGGAGGGTCATCTGGGCCTGGTCGCACGCCGGGTCCCAGTCGCCTGCGCAGCCCATCTCGGAGTTGTGCGAGCCGGGGACCGAGACCTCGGCCGGCTCGACGACGGGCGCCGCAGCGAGGGGGGCGAGCGGCGCGACGGCGGCCGCGGGCGCGGCGGCCGCGGTCGGGGACGTGGCCCCTGCTGCGGTCGCGACGGTGCCGGTCAGGGCACCGGAGAGCGCGACCGCGAGGACGGCGACGCTCGCTGTGCTCGAGCGACGACGGCGCCGCGCTCGGTGTTCGTACGGATCTGCCAGTGGCATCCCGGGACTCCCTTGTCACCCTGTGTGGCACCTGCCCGAGGTCGCGGGCAGGTGGTCGTTCTCGTCGTGCGCGGGCGATCGGCCCGCGGGCGGTGGCGCCCGGGCCGGAGCCCGGGCGCCACCACGTGTCAACGCGGTGTCAGCACGTGTCAGCGCCCTGTCAGCGCGCCTGGATCGTCAGCGTGTGGGTGCCGACGTCGTACAGGAACTCCATGAGCGTGCCGTCGGCCGGCACGTCGAACGCGTAGTTCCCGCCCGGGTCGGACGGCGGGCCGTAGCTCTCCGTCCACGCCAGGTCGTGCGCGACCTTGACCTCCCAGCTGCCCGCGGGGATGCCGCGGGTGACGAACCGGTAGACGCCGTCCTTGTTGAGGTCGGTGAGCAGCGTCCGCGTGCACGCCGGGTCCCAGTCGCCCGAGCAGCCGAGCTCGGACTGGAAGCTCCCCGCGAGCGTCATGACGTCGTGCGTCGTCGTCGCGAACGCGTACCGCGTCGCCTCGTCGAAGACGAACGTCACCGGCGCCGTCGATCCCGCGGGCGCCGTGACCGAGAACGCGATGTTGGACCCGCCCGGCACGCCGCGGTCGCCGAAGTTCACGTCCCACGTGCCGTCGATCGCGGCCTTGAACTCGTAGTCGCCGGCCGGCAGCTCCCACGTGCCCGTCCAGACCCCGTCGTCGTCGGCGTCCGTGAGGAACGCCGCGGCGCACGCGGGGTCCCAGTCGCCGGCGCAGCCCTGCTCGGAGTTCATGCTCCCCGCGACCGTGACGGTCGTGGGCAGCGGCTCCGGGTACGGCTCGGGCTCGGGCTCGTCGCTCGGGACCGGCTGGACGTCGTTGCCGACCGACGCGTACGTCGAGGCGGCGGCGGCGTTGCCCGCTGCGTCCACGCTCACCGCGCGGTACTCCAGGAGCGTGCCGGCCGGGAGGCCCGACACGTCGTGGAAGACGCGCGCGTTGCCGTTGTCGCTCGTGCCGAGCGGCGTCCAGTCGGGCACGCCGACCGCACGGACCGCGAACGAGGTCTCGAGGTACCGGTCCTCGGGGGTCGTCGCCTGCACGGGCACGAGGCCCTTGAGGCCCTTGCCCGCGACCGGCGCGGAGACCGTGATCTCGTGGTCGCCCACGGCCGCGACGGTGCGCGTGCCCTGGAAGGCCACGACCGAGCGCGCCGGGACCTCGACGGTCACGTCGCCCTGGGCGTCGGCAACCAGGTCGGCCGTCGTCCCCCAGACACCCGTGTACTCGCCCCGCGGGGTGAGCGTCCGGAACGAGGCCGTGGTCGCGGCGTCGCCGTTGTTGGCCACGACGACGTACTCGACGTCCTCGGTGACCTCGACGTCGCCCTTGACGTAGCCCACGACGTCGACGACCAGGTCGGTCGTCCCGCCCGCGGGCTGGTCGGAGAGGAAGGTCACCTCGCCGCTCGCCGGCAGGTCGGCCACCACGAGGTTCGGGATGGCGCGGCCGGGGATGTAGTTGAGCGTCGACGCGGTCGGTGCCGCGAACTCGCTCGCCGGGTACACCCGCAGGTTGCCGATCGACGACGGGGAGACCGCCGTGACGTTGAGCAGGACCGCACCGGCGTCCGCGGGGACGCCGAGCTCGCCCGCGACCTTGACGGTCGCCGGCTCACCCGCGGTGAGCGGTCCGTCGAGGCCGAGGCGACCCTGCGACTCGCGCGTCTCGACGAGGCGCGTCGGGGTGAGCGCGACGACGTCGCCGTCGCCCGTGGTCCAGCCCGCGACGTCGAGGACGACGTTGACCGGGTTGGCCGAGCCGCCGACCGGGCTGTCCGAGAACAGGCGCACGGTGCCGTTCTCCGAGAGCTCGACGACCGTCGAGTTCGCCTTGTCCTGGCCCGGCGCGTAGTTGACCGTCGAGGCGGTCGGGACCGCCTCGTCACCCGGGTAGACCCGCAGGTTGCCGGCCGCACGCGCGCCGGTGACCGTCACGTTGAGCAGCACGGACGTCGCACCCTCCGGCACGCCGCCTCGCCCGGCGACGACGACCTCGTGCGCGACGCGCGGGACCAGCGGACCCGTCAGGTCGCCCACGTGGTACGAGCCGGCGCGCGTGTCGAGCACGCGCTGCGGGTTCTGCAGCGTGACGCCCGACGCGTCGGTCGTCCAGCCCGCCAGGTCGATCACGACGCCGGCGTGGCTGCCCGCCGTCCGGAAGCACAGGCCGTCGTCGTCGGACACGGCCACGACGGCCGAGTTCGCGACGTCCTGACCGGGCTCGAAGTTCACCGTCGAGGTCGCCGGGACCGACGCACCCTCCGGGTGGACCACGACGTAGCCGGGACCGGCCGGGCGGACCGTCGTGACGTTGACGAGGACGCCGGTGGCCTCCTGGGGCAGGTCCGGCACGGTCACGCACTGCGACGTGCCGGCCGGGACCGAGCGGTCGTCGACGATCCGCTCGGGGGCCGACGTCACGACGCCCGAGAGGTCCGCCGTCGTCTCGCCGACGCGCGAGAACGCGTACGTCCCGCCGTCGGCGAGCAGCTCGACCTGTGCGCCCTGGGCGAGGGCCGGGTGGTCCTCCCGCAGGCGTGCGAGCGACGAGATGTGCTCGTACAGCGGCGCGTCGGTGTCGTAGCGGTCGACCGAACCCGCGACCTCACCGGTCACGAGCGTCTCGCCGGCGTACTGCTCGACCTGCGTCGCGAAGAGGGTCTGGCGCGCGTCCTTGTCGCCGCCGGACCCGACGAAGCCCTGCTCGTCGCCGTAGTAGACGACGGGCTGGCCACGGGTGAGGTACATGAGCGAGTGCGCGAGCTGCGAGCGCTCGAGCGGGTCGCCGGTCTCGCGGAGGAACCAGTTGACGCGACCCATGTCGTGGTTGCCGAGGAAGGTCGGCAGCGCGTACGCCGAGGAGTCGGGCGTGACGTACATGTCGTCCGCCGCGAACAGGCCCTCGAGCTGGTCCGAGCCCGCGCCGCGGGCGAACGCGACCGCGCGCTCCTGGAACCCGAAGTCGAGCACCGAGCTCATGTCGGTGTCGCGCACGTACGGCGTGAGGACCGTCGGGTCGGACGAGTAGACCTCGCCGAACATGAAGAACTCGTCCTTGCCGGTCGCCCGCGCGTGGTCGAGCACCTCGGTCGCCCAGCTCTCCCAGAACTCGAAGTTCACGTGCTTCGCGGTGTCGATCCGGAAACCGTCGACACCCAGGTCGATCCAGTCCTGGTACACGTCGACGAAGGCGTCGACGACGTCGGGGTGCTCGGTCATGAGGTCGTCGAGCCCGTCGAAGTCACCGAGCGTCGTCGACTCCCCCGCCCACGTCGTGTTGCCGCGGTTGTGGTAGTACCGCAGGTCGTTGAGGATCGCGGGGACCTTGAGGTCCTCGTCGCCGGGCTGCACGACGGGCGTGTAGGGGAACGAGTCCTCGGTGAGCTCGGGGAAGTCGTCGCTGCCCGCGACGTCCTCCATGCGGAACTCCTGGCCCTGGGCGTCGACGTACGGCTGCGCGTCCTGGGGGACGTAGGAGTACTCGTCCTCCTCGTAGGAGATGACGTCCGCCGTGTGGTTCGTGACGATGTCGAAGTAGATCTTGATCCCGCGCTCCTCGGCGCTCGCGATGAGCTCCTCGAGCTCCGCGTTCGTGCCCAGGTGGGGGTCGATCTGCGTGAAGTCCGTGATCCAGTAGCCGTGGTAGCCGGCCGAGGCGGTCTCACCCACGCCCTGGACGGGGCGGTTCTTGAACGACGGCGTCAGCCAGATCGCCGTCGTGCCCAGGCCCTCGATGTAGTCGAGGTTGTCGATGATGCCCCGCAGGTCACCACCCTGGTAGAAGCCCTTGTTCGTCGGGTCGAACCCGTGGTCGAGGCGGTCGCCCTCGATGCCGCCGGTGTCGTTCGACGGGTCGCCGTTCGCGAACCGGTCGGCCATGACGAAGTAGA
Organism: Actinotalea sp. AC32; assembly: GCA_031844515.1. Taxonomy (GTDB): domain Bacteria; phylum Actinomycetota; class Actinomycetes; order Actinomycetales; family Cellulomonadaceae; genus Actinotalea. Next base: position 21,235 of record JAUZVJ010000017.1, read on the forward strand.
AGCGCTCGTCACCGCCGGGCTGGCGGACGGGCGGCGCGACGATCGCGTCGTCGGCCTCGGTGTGCTCGCCCGCGAGGGTGAGCGGCACGAGGCGGATGCGCGGCTCGGCCGACGCGTCGTAGGTCACGCGGACCCGGGCGTCCCCGCCGAGCGCGAGCGGGACGTCGGCGCCGGGGTAGGCGCCGTCCCACACGTCGTCGAAGGCGACCTTGTACTTCCACTCCCCCGCGGGGAGGTCGAGGTCGGCCGAGTACGTGCCGTCCTCCGCGAGCGCCAGCTCGGTCTCGGCGCAGTCGGGCAGCCAGTCGCCCGCGCAGCCCAGCTCGCTCTGGAAGTCGCCCACCAGGGCGACCGTCATCTCGTCGTGCTCGGCGGCGACGGCCGACGTCGCCAGGGTGCCGGTCACGGCACCCGTCAGTGCGACCGAGGCGGCCGCGATTCCTGCTGCGGTGGTGCGAGCACGTCTCGCCCTCCGCTCGTGACGGTATGCCAATGGCATCGGGACTCCCTTGTCACCCGGATCGAGCGCCTGCATACGCAGACGTCCGGACTGTAACGGCGATCCGCAACTTGCAGCAATGGGATGACTTGGTTCCGTAACCTGCCTGTGACCTTGGTCCTGGCTGCTGCGGGGCTGTCACCTGCGATGACGCACGGCCGGGAGGCGCGCGCCGCCGCGGAGCCTGCATCAGGACCGCGTTGCGGCCCCCTCTGCGCCGCAAGCGCGTTGCATTCGTTGCAGGACGTTGCGCCCGGCTTGCAGTCGATCAGCGTGCGAGGAGGCGCTCCACGATCCGGTCGACGTCGACCTCGGGCGCGTCCACCGCGACGACCTTGTCCCGGCTCGTCGCGCCCGCGACGAGGGCCACCTGCCGCCGCCGGACGCCGAGGGCCTCGGCGACCGCCGCGAGCGCTGCATCGGTCGCCGCGCCGCCGACGGCGCGCGCGGTGACCGCCACGACGAGCCGGTCGCCGTGGGCGCCGCCGACCCGCGTCCGTGACGCACCGGGCCGGACGCGCACGGCGACCCGGACAGGGCCCACGGAGCCCGGTTCAGGCACGTCGACCTGCGCCCCCGGTGACGACGCCGTCGGCCCGCGCGGTGACGTCGGCCGCGGGCCGGACGCGCTCGGCGACGAGGCCGGCGAGGAGCGGCCGGACGGCGTCCCGGTCCAGCCGGTCGGTGTCGACGGCGACCACCGGCAGGCCGAGCAGGTCGAGCACGCGCTCCTCGACCGCCGCCCGGTGCCGCAGCACCTCGACCGCACCCGCCACGTCGCGCGTCACGCCGAGCGCGCGCCCGAGCCCGCCCGAGGTGTAGTACTCCACGACCGCGTCGAGCCACTCGCGCGGGCGGTCCGCGGCCGCGGCGCGGAAGCACCGGTCGACGTCGTCGCGCCGCACGTGGACGACGACGGGCTCGAGCGGTGCCGCGAGGGACGCCAGCGCGCCGACGAACGCCACGAGCTCCTCCTCGGGTGCGCCGGCGTGCACGACCGCCATCGTGAGCGGGTTCTGGAGGAAGCAGCAGTCGAGCACCCACACGTCGTCGGAGGTCGCCGCGTCGGCGACGAACCCCGCCCACTGCTCGGTGCGGAGCCGCACGTGGCGGTCGAGCGGCTGCTCGTACACGTCACGCTCACGCAGGCGTGCGGCGAGCGGCTCCGGCAGCGGGCCGTGGTCGCGCGCGACCAGCCCGTAGGGGACGAGGAGCCCGCCGTCGGCCGGACGCGCGGCCGCGCGGAGCGCCGACGCCACGGTGGGGTCGTCGCCGGTCGGGTCGTCGAGCAGCGCGTCGAGCTCGCCAGCGGGGAGCCACGCGACCGACTCGTGGTCCGCCGGGTGCGCCGGGTCCCCCTCGTAGACGGTCCGGACGCGCGCGCCGGCGCGCTCGGCCTCCTGCGAGAGCATCCACGTCGTCGTCGACTTGCCGGTCCCGATGAGCCCCTCGACGAGGAGCAGTCGCGTCGTCACGGGTGCACACCGTAGGGCACGCGACGACGGCGCCGACCCCGTGGGGGGTCGGCGCCGTCGTGGTGCTGCCTGTCGGGCGGGTGTCAGACGAGGCCGAGGCCGCGCACCGCCTCGCGCTCCTCGACCAGCTCGGCGACGGACGCGTCGATCCGCTGCCGCGAGAACTCGTTGACGTCGAGCCCCTGGACGATCTCCCAGCGGCCGCCGGTCGAGGTCACGGGGAACGACGAGATGAGTCCCTCGGGGACCCCGTACGAGCCGTCGGACGGGATCGCCGCGGACGTCCAGGTGCCCTCGGGCGTGCCGAGGACCCAGTCGCGCACGTGGTCGACCGCCGCGTTCGCCGCGGAGGCCGCCGACGACGCGCCGCGCGCCTCGATGATCGCCGCGCCGCGCTTGGCGACCGTCGGGATGAACGTCTCCGCCAGCCACGCCTCGTCGACGAGCTCGGTCGCCGGACGCCCCGCCACCGTCGCGTGGAAGACGTCGGGGTACTGGGTCGCGGAGTGGTTGCCCCAGATGGTCAGGCCCTGGATGTCCGCGACGCCCGCGCCGGTCTTCTGCGCGAGCTGCGACAGCGCGCGGTTGTGGTCGAGGCGCGTCATCGCCGTGAAGCGCTCGGCCGGGACGTCGGGCGCGTGCGACGCGGCGATGAGCGCATTGGTGTTCGCGGGGTTGCCCACCACGAGCACGCGCACGTCGCCCGCGGCGACCGCGTTGATGGCCTCGCCCTGCGGCTTGAAGATGCCGCCGTTGGCCTCGAGCAGGTCGCCGCGCTCCATGCCCGCGGTGCGCGGACGTGCGCCGACCAGCAGCGCCACGTTCGCGCCCTCGAAGCCGACCCGCGGGTCGTCGGCGATGTCGATCGACCGCAGCAACGGGAACGCGCAGTCGTCGAGCTCCATCGCGGTGCCCTCGGCCGCCTTGACGCCCTGCGGGATCTCCAGCAGGCGCAGGCGCACCGGGGTGTCGGCGCCGAGCAGCTGCCCGGAGGCGATGCGGAACAGCAGCGCGTAGCCGATCTGGCCGGCGGCGCCGGTCACGGTGACGGTGACGGGGGCCTTCGCCGAGCCGTTCGTCGTGCCGTTCGTGCTCTGGGACATCGGTGTCTCCTCGTTCGTCGGGTCAGCCGAGGCGGGCGGCGAGGTTCTCGTCGATCGCGGCCAGGAACTCCTCGGTCGTGAGGAAGGGCTGGTCCGGGCCGATGAGCAGCGCGAGGTCCTTGGTCATCCTGCCGCTCTCGACCGTCTTCACGACGACGTCCTCGAGGGTGTTCGCGAACTCCGTGACCTCGGGCGTGCCGTCGAGCTTGCCGCGGTGCGCCAGCCCGCGCGTCCACGCGAAGATCGACGCGATCGGGTTGGTCGACGTGGGCCTGCCGGCCTGGTGCTGGCGGTAGTGACGCGTGACGGTGCCGTGCGCCGCCTCGGCCTCGACGGTGCGACCGTCGGGCGTCATGAGGACGCTCGTCATGAGGCCGAGCGAGCCGAAGCCCTGCGCGACCGTGTCGGACTGCACGTCGCCGTCGTAGTTCTTGCACGCCCAGACGTAGCCGCCCTCCCACTTCATGGCCGCGGCGACCATGTCGTCGATGAGGCGGTGCTCGTAGGTGAGGCCGGCGCTCGCGAACTGGTCCGCGAACTCGGTGTCGAACACCTCCTGGAAGATGTCCTTGAACGCGCCGTCGTACGCCTTGAGGATCGTGTTCTTGGTGGACAGGTACACGGGGTACCCGCGCTGCAGGCCGTACGCGAACGACGCGCGCGCGAAGTCGCGGATCGAGTCGTTGAAGTTGTACATGCCCATCGCGACGCCGCCGCCCTCGGGGTACGTCACGACGTCCTGGTGGATCGGCTCGGAGCCGTCCGCCGGCGTGTAGGTGATCGTCAGCGTGCCGGCACCGGGCACCTTGAAGTTGGTGGCCTTGTACTGGTCGCCGTGCGCGTGACGGCCGATGATGATCGGCTTGTTCCAGCCCGGTACCAGGCGCGGGATGTTGCTGATGATGATCGGCTCGCGGAAGACGACGCCGCCGAGGATGTTGCGGATCGTGCCGTTGGGCGAGACCCACATCTTCTTCAGGCCGAACTCCTCGACGCGCGCCTCGTCGGGCGTGATCGTCGCGCACTTGACGCCGACGCCGTGCTCCTTGATGGCGTGGGCGGCGTCGACCGTCACCTGGTCGTCGGTCGCGTCGCGGTTCTGGATCGACAGGTCGTAGTACCGCAGGTCGACGTCGAGGTAGGGGTGGATCAGGCGGTCCTTGATGAACTGCCAGATGATCCGGGTCATCTCGTCGCCGTCGAGCTCGACGACAGGATTGACGACCTTGATCTTGCCCATGCGGAAGCTCCCGTTCGAGTGGTCTGCACTGCCGGCTGCGCGGGCCCGTCGGACGGCGGTGCTGCTGGGCAGCACGCGCGGACACCCGGCGGCCTCGTGCCGCGGTGGGACGGCACACCCGCCGCCGACCGCTGCATCGCACGGCCAGATTACTCGACATCGAGAGATCTCGGGCCGCGTCGTGCACGGCTCGGCCGCGGCCCCGCGACAGGGGCTCAGACGCCGGGGGCCGTCTGGAGGACGAAGATCCCGACCGCGAGGCCGGTCAGCACGACGACGTCGAACCACGTCGACCGCACCGCGATGCCCTCGGGCTCACGGCCCCGGCGGGTGAGCCGTGCGAGCGCCGCACCGACGAGCGTGGCGACGAGCACGAGGGCCGCGGACCGCGCGCCCTCGACGACCGCCGCGACGCACGCGACGCCGATCGCGAGCGTCACGAGCCACAGCGCGGGGGCACGGTGGCGCTCGGTGAGGGGGCTCGTCACGCGCTCGACACTACCGTTGGGCCGTGACCTCCCCCGCCTCCCCGGACCCCGTCGCGCACGAGGGCCGCACCCCGCAGCGCCCCGGGTCCGTCGTCGTCGTCGGTGCGGGCCTCGCCGGGGCCGCGACCGTCGCCGCGCTGCGTGACCAGGGGTTCGACGGCCACGTCACGGTGCTCGGGGGCGAGGGCGTCGAGCCCTACGACCGCCCGCCGCTCAGCAAGGAGCTGCTCGACCGGACCGCTCCGGCACCGCTGCGCGACGAGGTGGGGGCCGACGTCGCCCTCGCGGACGACGTGCGGCTCGACGACCCCGCGACCGGGCTCGACCTCGACGACCCACGCCCCGCCGTCCGGACCGCCACCGGGGTCGTCGTGGCGGACGCCGTCGTGCTCGCGACGGGTGCGCACGCCGTCGTGCCCCCGACGTGGCGGGGTGCACGGACGCTGCACACGTGGCGCGACGCGACCGACCTGCGGGAGGCGCTGCGCGACGGGGCCGCCGGTCGCCGCCTCGTCGTCGTCGGCGCGGGGTGGATCGGCGCGGAGGTGGCGGGCGTCGCTGCGCGCGCCGGCGTGGACGTCACGGTCGTCGAGGCGGCGACGGCGCCCCTCGCGACGGCGCTCGGCCCGGCCGTCGGGTCCTGGACCGTGCCCTGGTACGGCGCGGCCGGCGTGCGGCTGCTCACGGGGGTCCGCGTCGCGGCGGTCGAGCCCGGCGAGGTCCTGCTCGACGACGGGACGTCGCTGCCCGCCGACGTCGTGCTCGTCGCGATCGGTGCGCGGCCTTCGTCGGGCTGGCTGTCGGGCGCGCTGCCTCTGGAGCCGGACGGCTCGCTCGCGGTCGACGACGCGTTCCGCGTGCTCGCCACCGACGCGCCCGTCGTGGCGGTCGGCGACCTGGCGGTGCGGACGTCCCCGCGGCACGGCGTCGTCCCGGGAGGCCACTGGGACGGTGCGCTGCGCGGCCCGTCGGTCGCGGTGCGGCGCCTGCTCGGCGGACCGTCCTCGCCTGCCGACGACCTCACGCCGTACGTGTTCTCGACGCAGCTCGGCCACGAGCTCGCGCTGCACGGCCACCCGGCGACCGACGACGACGTCGTCGTGCGCGGCGACGTCGCCGGCGCGGTCACGGCGCTGTGGTTCCGACCCGGCACGGACCGGCTCAGCGCCGTGCTGTCGGTCGACCGCCCGCGCGACGTCGCGGCGGCGCGACGGCTCTTCACCGGACCGGACCTCCCGCTGCTGGACCGGACGCGCGCCGCCGACCCGGACGTGCCGCTCAAGGCCGCGGTGCTCGCGGGGTGACGCGGCGGGGCCGGGCGGGCGCTCACCCACCCGGCCCCGGACCCCGCTCAGTGCGCGAAGTGGCGCGTCCCGGTGAGGTACATCGTCACGCCGGCCGCGCGGGCCGCGGCGACGACCTCCTCGTCGCGCACCGACCCGCCCGGCTGGACGACCGCGCGCACGCCCGCGTCGAGCAGCACCTGCAACCCGTCGGCGAACGGGAAGAACGCGTCCGAGGCGGCGACGGCGCCACGCGCGCGCTCGACGTCACCGGTGTTGGCGCGCTCGACCGCGAGGCGGCACGAGTCCACCCGGTTCACCTGACCCATCCCGACCCCGACGGAGGCCCCGTCGCGCGCGAGCAGGATCGCGTTCGACTTGACGGCGCGCACCGCACGCCAGGCGAAGGCGAGGTCGGCGAGCGTCGCGTCGTCGGCGGGATCGCCGGCCGCGAGCGTCCAGCGGGTCGGGTCGTCGCCGCCTCCCGCTGCACCCTCGGGGCCACCGTCGAGCTCGGCGTCGACCCGGTCGACCGACTGGACGAGCAGGCCGCCCGAGATCGGCCGCAGCTCGACGCCGCCGCCCGGTGCACCGTCGACGACCAGCAGCCGGACGTTCTTCTTGGCGGTGAGGACCTCGAGCGCGTCGTCGTCGAACCCGGGCGCGACGACGACCTCGGTGAAGACCGGTGCGACCTGCTCGGCCATCGCGCGCGTCACGACGCGGTTCGCGGCGACCACCCCGCCGAACGCCGAGACCGGGTCGCACGCGTGCGCCTTGGCGTGCGCGTCGGCGACGTCCGCGCCGACCGCGATGCCGCACGGGTTCGCGTGCTTGATGATCGCGACCGCGGGCCGGGTGTGGTCGTGCGCGGCGCGCCACGCGGCGTCCGCGTCGACGTAGTTGTTGTAGCTCATGGCCTTGCCGTGCAGCTGCGTCGCCTGCGCGAGGCCCGTGCTGCCGTACCCGGCGGTGTAGAGCGCCGCGCGCTGGTGCGGGTTCTCGCCGTACCGCAGCACGTCCGCGCGGTCCCAGGTGGCGCCGATCCACGCCGGGAACCCCGTGGAGACCATGCCGTCGGGCGTCTCGACCTCGTCCGTCGGGGACAGCACGTTGCCGATCCAGGACGCGACCGCGACGTCGTACGTCGCGGTGTGCACGAAGGCCTGGGCCGCGAGCGCGCGCCGCTGCGCGAGCGTGAAGCCGCCGCGCCGCACGGCGTCCGCGACGTCGTCGTACCGTGCCGGGTCGACGACGACGGCGACGCTCGGGTGGTTCTTCGCTGCGGCGCGGACCATCGACGGCCCGCCGATGTCGATCTGCTCGACGCACTCGTCGGGCGTCGCACCCGACGCGACGGTGTCGACGAACGGGTACAGGTTGACCACGACGAGCTCGAACGCCGCGACGCCGAGCGCCTCGAGCTGCGCGACGTGCTCGGGGCGTCGCGTGTCCGCGAGGATCCCCGCGTGGACACGGGGGTGCAGCGTCTTCACGCGGCCGTCGAGGCACTCGGGGAAGCCCGTCAGCTCCTCGACGGGCGTCACGGGCAGGTCCGCCGCGGCGATCCGCGCGGCCGTCGACCCGGTCGAGACGAGCTCGACGCCGGCCGTGTGCAGCGCGTGCGCGAGGTCCTCCAGACCCGTCTTGTCGTAGACGCTCAGCAGCGCCCGGCGCACGGGACGGCGCGTCGCGTCCGCCGACGCGTCGTCGACGAGGGGAAGGGTGGGCAGGTCGTGGGACATGCGCGCTCCATGGGTCGGCTGCGCGGGCTCGTGCCCGCTCGGGGGACCCAGGCACCCAGGCGGGCGGTGCGCTGCAGGGGACTGCGGCCGCTCCCCGGTGGTCTGTTCCACCTCACGCCAGTCACGGCCGGGGCCGAGTCTAGCCGCGCCCGAACCGCACGCGCCGCCCGTCGACCTGGAGCCCCTCGCGAGCGGCGCGGCCGACGACGTCGACGAGCAGCCGCCGCTCCTGCACCTTGATGCGCTCGTGGAGCGTGGCCTCGTCGTCGTCGTCCGCGACCTCGACCGCGCGCTGCGCGATGATCGGGCCCGTGTCGACGCCGCTGTCGACGAGGTGCACGGTGCACCCCGTCACGCGCACGCCGTGGGTGAGCGCGTCGCGGACGCCGTGCGCACCCGGGAAGGACGGCGAGAGCGCGGGGTGGGTGTTGATGACGCGCCCGCCCCAGCGGTCGAGCACGGGTGCGCCGAGCAGCCGCATGAAGCCCGCGAGGACGACCCACGCCGGGTCGAAGCTCGCGACGGTCCGCGCGACCGCACGGTCCCAGGCCTCCCGGTCCGGGAAGTCGGCGGGCGCCACGACCGCGGTGGCGACGCCCGCGCCGCGCGCGATGTCGAGCCCGCCCGCCGACGGACGGTCGCTGACCACCCCGACGACGCGCGCGCCGTACGCGGGGTCGGCGTGCGCGGACAGGAGCGCGGCGAGGTTCGAGCCGCCCCCCGAGACCAGGACGACGACCCGACCACCCGGCGGGACGACGGCGGGCGTCGGGGCGGCGGGAGTCGGCACGGGGCGACCCTAGCCGGGCGGATGGGACACTGGGAGCGCTCGTCCACCGACCGCAGGAGCCCCGTTGAGCAACCCGTACGCGCCACCTCCGGGCGACGCGCCGCCGCGCGGGGAGGGCGGCTCGTCGACGCGCCGGGGCCCGACCGGGCACCCGACCCGGGGGCAGGCGCCGCAGGGGCAGCCCCATGGCGAGCAGGCCCCCCAGGGGCAGCCGCCGCAGGGCCCGCCGCCGCCCGGGCAGGGCGCGCACGGTCGGCCGCCGGCGGCCGCACGGCAGCCCGTGCGCACACCGCCCGACCCGACCGCCGTCGAGGCGCTGTCGCGCCGCACGGGCCACGTGCTCGCGTTCCTCGTCGCGACGCTCCTCGTGACGATGATGCCGTTCCCCGTGCAGGTCGCCGCGGGCCTCTTCGCGCTCGGGGCGCTCGTGACCGGTGCGCGCGCGGTCGTGCTCGCGTGGCGGGCCGGCGTCCGCACGCCCGCCCTCGGCGCCCTCGCGGGGCTCGTCGTGCTCGCGGGCGTCATGGTGCTCTCGTTCGCGACCATGGTCGCCTTCTGGCCCGCGCAGCAGGCGAACGCCGAGTGCGTGCGTCTCGCCGTCACGACGTCGGCGCGCGAGGCGTGCGCCGAGCAGCTGCAGCGCGACGTCGAGGACGTGCTCGAGGGCGTCCTCGTCCCCGCCGGGCGCTGAGCCCGCTCGCGGAGGGACCTCGGCCGGTGGCCCGGCGGGACACCGTTGCCCGTGGGGACCGGTGGCCCGTCAGGTCGTCCGCTCGACCGGTCCCGCGGGCTCCTCGTCGGCAGGCGCCCGGACAGGGACCGGCACGTCCACGAGGGAGCCGACCTCGTCGGCCGACCCACCCGCCGGACCGGCCGGGCCGGCGCCCGGCCCCGTCGTCGTGGCCCGGCTCGCGGCCGTCGCCCGGAGGCCCGCGGCGCGTGCGCGGACGGCCGCCCGGAGCGGACGGTCGAGCGGGAGGACGACCACCAGCAGACCTGCGAGCACGAGGGATGCGACCGACGCGCCGACGAGCGCGGGCGACCCGCCCACGACCGCGAGACGCCCCGGCCCCGCGGCACCCGCGCCGAGCGCGGTGAGCACCGTCGCGAGGAGGCCAGCGCTCGCCGCGGCGGACACGGCCGTGACCGACCCGTGCCACGCCCTGGTCGGCCGGAGCTCGCGGTGCACCCACCACCCGGCGACGGCGCCCGCGACGACGACGAGCACGGGCGCCCAGGTGAACAGGCCTCCCGATGCGGCAGGGGTCGGCAGCGACCCCAGCAGCGGGAGCGCAGGCAGGGCCGCGGGCTCGACGACGGCGGGCGAGTAGCGCGTGCCCTCGCCGACCGCGAAGCCCGGGCCGGCGATCCAGGCGAGCGCCCAGAGCACGAGGTTCGGCGTCACGGCGAGCTGCGCGACGGCGAGCATGACCCCGCCGAAGGCGTCGACCCTGAGCCCGGCGAGGACGTCACCGGTCGTCGCACGGCCCGAGAAGCCCCACCAGACGCTGACCAGCGCGGCGGCCGCGACGAGCGACGCGGTCGCGACCACGCCGCCCACGACCCCGACCCGTGCGACGTCCGGGAGGCGCGCGAGCAGCGAGCGGACCGCCGGCCCGATGCGCCGGGTCCCCGTTCCCGTGCCGACGAGCGCCACGAGGGCCGCACCCGCGAGGGTGCGCAGCACCGAGCCGGCCCCGGCGCCGGACGGGCCCGCCTCCCCCACCGCGGCGAGCACGACGACCGCGACGGCGACGTAGCCGGCGGTCGCACCCGCCCAGGCCGACGTCGTCGGGTGCGCGGAGCGGCGTGCCGACGCGTGGCACACGAACACGGACAGGAGCGTGACCCCGAGCGCGACGACCGTGACGGGGGTCCCGCCCACGGACACCGTCGCGCCGTGCCCGAGGAGCCACACGACCGAGCCGACGACGACCGAGCGCAGCCAGCCGACGTCGGCGTTCGAGGGGTCGGCGGACGTCACGACGTACGCCGCCATCGCGGGCATGACGACCACGAGGAGCGACAGCAGTGCGGCCTGGACGCCCGCGAGCACGCCCGACACCCAGTGCTGGGGGGCGGGCCCCCGCGCGGTCCGCGCGAGCCGTGCCCGGACCGCCGCCGCGTACGGCACGGGGACGCGCCGCAGGAGGTCGAGCGGGAGGGGCCGGGTCACCCGGTCATGGTCCCCCGCGGGTCGCCGTCCGCCCGTGACCCGCCGGTGGCGTGTCGGTCACGTCCCGCCCGACGAGGTCGGTGGCGCAGGACGGCGGTCCCCGACGACGACCCCTGCCGACGACCGTGCCGAGCACCCCTGCCGAGCACCCCTGCCGACGGCGGGCAGCACGACGACGGCGGCCGTGCCCGGGTGGGCACGACCGCCGTCGTGGGGACGTGAGGTCGTCAGGAGAGCAGCTGGCGCATGAGGTCGGCGGTCTCCGACGGGGTCTTGCCGACCTTGACGCCCGCGGCCTCGAGCGCCTCCTTCTTGGCCTGCGCGGTGCCGGACGAGCCGGAGACGATCGCGCCCGCGTGCCCCATCGTCTTGCCCTCGGGGGCCGTGAAGCCCGCGACGTACCCGACGACGGGCTTGGTGACGTTCTCCTTGATGAACGCCGCCGCGCGCTCCTCGGCGTCGCCGCCGATCTCGCCGATCATGACGATCGCCTCGGTCTCGGGGTCCGCCTCGAACGCCGCGAGCGCGTCGATGTGGGTCGTGCCGATGATCGGGTCGCCGCCGATGCCGATGGCCGTCGAGAACCCGAAGTCCCGCAGCTCGTACATCATCTGGTAGGTCAGCGTGCCGGACTTGGACACCAGGCCGATGCGGCCGGCACCCGAGATGTCCGCCGGGATGATGCCGACGTTCGACTTGCCGGGGCTGATGATGCCGGGGCAGTTCGGCCCGATGAGGCGCACGCCGGCGGCCTGCGCCGCGGCGAAGAACTCCGCGGTGTCGGCGACGGGCACGCCCTCGGTGATGATCACGACGAGCGGCATGCGGGCCTCGACGGCCTCGAGCACGGCCGCCTTGGTGTGCGCGGGCGGCACGAAGATCACCGAGACGTCGGCGCCGGTCTTCTCCATCGCCTCGGCGACCGAGCCGAAGACGGGGATGTCCGTCGCGCCGTCGCCCGCCGGGAACGAGACCGTGGTGCCGGCCTTGCGCGGGTTGACGCCGCCGACCACCGCGGTGCCCGAGGCGAGCATGCGCGTCGTGTGCTTCATGCCCTCGGACCCGGTCATGCCCTGGACGATGACCTTGGAGGCCTCGGTCAGGAAGATCGCCATCTGTCTGTTCTCTCTTCTCTGGTCGTGGTCTCAGGCGGCCGCGTGGGCGAGCTCGGCAGCCTTGTCGGCGCCGCCGTCCATCGTGTCGGCGATCGTCACGAGCGGGTGGTTCGCCTCACGGAGGATCGCGCGGCCCTCGGCGACGTTGTTGCCGTCGAGGCGCACGACGAGGGGCTTGGTCGCGTGGTCACCGAGGATCTCGAGCGCCTTGACGATGCCGTTGGCGACGGCGTCGCACGCGGTGATGCCGCCGAAGACGTTGACGAAGACGCTCTTGACCTGCTCGTCCCCGAGGATCACGTCGAGGCCCGCTGCCATGACGTCGGCCGACGCGCCGCCGCCGATGTCGAGGAAGTTCGCGGGGCGCACGCCGCCGTGGGCCTCGCCCGCGTAGGCGACGACGTCGAGCGTGCTCATGACCAGGCCGGCCCCGTTGCCGATGATGCCGACCGAGCCGTCGAGCTTGACGTAGTTGAGGTCGTGCTCCTTGGCCTTCGCCTCGAGCGGGTCCGCCGCTGCGGCGTCCTCGAGCTCGGCGTGGTCCGGGTGCCGGAAGTCGGCGTTCGCGTCGAGCGTGACCTTGCCGTCGAGCGCGATGACGCGCCCGTCCTCGGTGCGGACGAGCGGGTTCACCTCGACCAGCGTCGCGTCCTCGGCGTCGTAGACGGTCCAGAGCTTCTGGATCGTCTCGACGACCGCGTCCTTGACGTCGTCGGCGAAGCCTGCCGCCTCGACGATCTCGCGGGCCTTGGCCTCGTCGATCCCGACCAGCGGGTCGACGGCGACGCGCGCGAGCGCCTCGGGCCGCTCGACCGCGAGCTGCTCGATCTCGACGCCGCCCTCGACGCTCGCCATCGCCAGGTAGCGCCGCTCGGCACGGTCCAGGAGCACCGAGAAGTAGTACTCCTCGGCGATCCGGGCACCCTCGGCGACCATCACGCGGTGCACGGTGTGGCCCTTGATGTCCATGCCGAGGATCTCGCGTGCGCGGTCCTCGGCCTCCTGCGGCGAGTGCGCGAGCTTGACGCCGCCCGCCTTGCCGCGCCCGCCGGTCTTGACCTGCGCCTTCACGACGACGGTGCCCCCGCCGAGCCGCTCCGCCGCGGCGCGCGCCTCCTCCGGCGTGGTCGCGACGACGCCTCCGAGCACGGGCACGCCGTGCTTCTCGAAGACGTCCCGTGCCTGGTACTCGAACAGGTCCACCTGCGCCCGCTTCCCTCGGTTCTCGGCTGGTCGGGAGGACGGCCGGTCGGGCCGCCTCGCCCCCGCGATGGTAGCCCGCCGGACGAGATCTCTTCACATCAAGAGATCGAGCAGCGGACGGTTCGCGTCAGAGCTTGGTGACCGGCGAGTAGCGAAGGAGGAGCCGCTTGGTGCCGTCGGCGCCGAAGTCGATCTTCGCGACGGCGTTGGGGCCGGCGCCCTCGACGGCGACGACGGTCCCGAGTCCGTACGCGTCGTGCGTGACGCGGTCCCCGACGTCCAGGCTCGGCACGTCTCCCGCCGGACGCGGCGTGGCCGAGCCGAACGACGCCCCCGTCGACGGGAGCGCCCGCTTGGTCACCGGGCCGGAGCGGGCCTCGTCGCGACCACGCGAACGTGCGTGACCGCCGCCCGACCCTCCGCTCCCCCAGGCCGACGCACCCGAGCCCCAGCCGCTGCCACCCGCACGCAGCACCGCCATGCTCGACTCGCGCCGCTTCCAGTCGACGAGCTCCTCGGGGACGTCGTCGAGGAACCGGCTCGCCGGGAACTCGTTCGGGACTCCCCACGCCGTGCGCACGGCAGCCCGCGAGATGTACAGCCGCTGGCGCGCCCGGGTCAGCCCCACGTACGCGAGCCGGCGCTCCTCGGCGAGCTCGTCCGGGTCGGCGAGGGACCGCATGTGCGGGAAGGTGCCGTCCTCCCACCCGGTCACGAACACGACCGGGAACTCCAGGCCCTTCGCGGTGTGCAGCGTCATGAGCGTCACGACGCCCTGCTCGCGCGCCGCGGCGACCGCGGCCTCGACGTCCTCGCCCTCGCGCACGTCCGGGATCTGGTCGGAGTCGGCCACGAGCGACACGCGCTCGAGGAAGTCGGCGAGGTCGCCGTCGGGCTCGGCCTGCTCGAACTCGCTCGCGACCGCGTGCAGCTCGGCGAGGTTCTCGACGCGCGTCGCGTCCTGCGGGTCCTCGCTCGCCCGCAGCTCGGTGAGGTAGCCGGTCCGGTCGAGCACCGCGCCGAGCACCTCGGCGGGGCCGGCCGTCGCCGCGAGGGAGCGCAGGCCGGCCATCAGCTCGGCGAACGCGCGCAGCCCGGTCAGCGCACGCGTCCCGACGCCCGGGGCCTCGTCTGCGCGGTCGAGCGCCGCCCCGAACGAGATCCGCTCCCGCTCGGCGAACGCCGCCAGCATCGCCTCCGACCGGTCGCCGAGCCCGCGCTTGGGCACGTTGAGGACGCGGCGCAGGTTCACGTCGTCGTCGGGGTTGGCGATCGCACGCAGGTAGGCGACCGCGTCCTTGATCTCCTTGCGCTCGTAGAAGCGCGTCCCGCCGACCACCTTGTACGGCAGGCCGACGCGGATGAGCACCTCCTCGAGCGCCCGCGACTGCGCGTTGGTCCGGTAGAAGACCGCGACGTCGCCCGGCCGGACGCCCTCGGCGTCGCCGAGGCGGTCGATCTCCTCGGCGACGAAGCGGGCCTCCTCGTGCTCGTTGTCCGCGACGTAGCCGACGATCTGCGGCCCCGCGCCCGAGTCCGTCCACAGCCGCTTGGGCTTGCGGCCGGGGTTGCGCGAGATGACGGCGTTCGCGGCCGACAGGATCGTCTGCGTCGAGCGGTAGTTCTGCTCGAGCAGGATCGTGCGCGCGTCGGGGTAGTCGGCCTCGAACTCGAGGATGTTGCGGATCGTCGCGCCGCGGAACGCGTAGATCGACTGGTCGGCGTCGCCGACGACGGTGAGCTCGGCGCGCTCGCCGCTCTCGCCCGGCGCCGCGAGCTCGCGCACGAGCACGTACTGCGCGTGGTTGGTGTCCTGGTACTCGTCGACGAGGACCTGGCGGAACCGGCGGCGGTAGTGCTCCGCGACGGCGGGGAACGCCTGGAGCAGGTGCACCGTCGTCATGATGAGGTCGTCGAAGTCGAGCGCGTGGGCCTGGCGGAGCCGCTGCTGGTAGCGGGTGTAGACCGCCGAGAGCGCCTCGTCGAACTCGTTGGCCGCACCCGACGACGCGCCCGAGCTCTGCGCGTACCCCTCGGGGTCGACGAGCTCGTCCTTGAGCGCGGAGATCTTGGACTGCAGCGCGCGCGCCGGGTAGCGCTTGGGGTCGAGGTCCAGCTCGCGCGCCACGAGCGTGAGCAGGCGCTGGGAGTCCGCCGAGTCGTAGATCGAGAAGGACGAGCGCATGCCCAGCGCCGCGTGCTCGCGGCGCAGGATCCGTACGCACGCCGAGTGGAACGTCGACACCCACATGCCGCGCGCCGGAGGCCCGACGATCGCCTCGACGCGCTCGCGCATCTCGGCCGCGGCCTTGTTGGTGAACGTGATCGCGAGCACCTCGGACGGGCGCACCTGGCGCGTCGCGAGCTTGTGCGCGATCCGGTGGGTGAGGACCCGCGTCTTGCCCGACCCGGCGCCCGCGACGATCAGGAGCGGCGACCCGCCGTGGAGCACCGCCTCGCGCTGCTGCTCGTTGAGACCCTCGAGGAGCGCCTCGGCGCGGGCGTCGTCGCGGCCCTGGGCCGAGCCGGGCGGCACCGGTGGCGCGTCGTCGGCCGCGGGCCGGGGCGGGACGGCGCGCGGGAGACGGGCCCCGTCGGAGCGCGGGACGCCGGCGAGCGGCAGGTCGGAGAAGAGCGTGTCCATGTCGGGGACAAGGGTAGGCGCGCCCACCGACAGCCGGGCGCCGGAGGGACGCCGACCCGGGACACGGAGCCGCAGGGCTCAGCCCACCGGCACCGACTCCTGCAGGCGGCGCGACGTCGCCACGAGGTCGCGTGCCGCCGCACGGATCGCACCGAGCTCCTCGCTCGCGCGCCGCGACGACGCGCTGACGTCGTCGAGGCTCGTCGCGATGCGCCGGCCGCCGTCCGCAGCGCGCGTGATGCCCGCCTCCATCGACGCCGTCGTCGCGGTCTGCTCCTCCACCGCGCCCGCGATCGTCGTCTGGTAGGCGTCGATCCGGCCGATGACGTCCGAGATCCGCGCGATCTCCTCCGCCGCGCGCCCGACCACGGCCTGGATCTGCTCGACCTGGACCGCGATGTCGCCCGTCGCGCGCGCCGTCTCCTGCGCGAGCTCCTTGACCTCGCCGGCCACGACGGCGAAGCCCTTGCCGGCCTCCCCGGCGCGCGCCGCCTCGATGGTCGCGTTGAGCGCCAGGAGGTTGGTCTGCTCCGCGATCGACGTGATGACCTTGACGACGCTGCCGATCTGGGCCGACGACTCGCCGAGCGCCGCGACCGTCCGGTTGGTCGTCTCCGCCGCCTCGACGGCCTCACCCGCGATGCGGGCCGCCGCCTGCGCGTTGCGCGCGATCTCGGCGATCGACGCGCCCATCTGCTGCGTCCCGACGGCGGCGGCGTCCATGCCCGCGCTGACCTCCTGCGCGGTGACCGCGACCTCTCCCGTGCTGCGCGCCGTGCGGTCGGCCTCGGCCGCGATGCCGTCGCTCGTCGCGGCGAGCGACGTCGCCGCCGCGTCGAGCTCCGCCGCCGCGGCGGACACCTCCTCCGCGACCGCCGCGGACCGGTCGAGCGTCGCGTTGAGGGCGACCGCGAGCCGCTCGAGCTCGGTCCGGCCCGAGCCCTCGGGCAGCCGCGTCGTGAGGTCGCCGCTGCCGAGCAGCGCGGCCGCGTCGCGGACCGGCCGCACGATGCCGCGCGCGACGGCGAACCCGAGGCCCCCCGTCACCGCGAGGATCGCGAGCGCGCTGCCGCCGAGGGCGAGCGCCTCGCCGAGCGCGGCCGCCCGCACGTCGTCGACGTACACGCCGGAGCCGATGACCCAGCCCCACGGCTCGTACCCCGTCACGTACGACACCTTGGGCTGCGGCGCCTCGGCACCCGGCTTGGGCCACTGGTAGTCGACGAAGCCCGCGCCGTCGGCACGCACGACCTCGACGAACTCGACGAAGAGGTGCTTGCCGTCGGGGTCGACGTTCTCGGTGAGGTCCGTGCCGTCGAGCTCGGGCTTCACCGGGTGCATGACCATGGTTGGGGTCATGTCGTTGATCCAGAAGTACTCCTCGCCCGCGTACCGCAGCCCGCGCACGGCCTCGACGGCGGCCGCCTGGGCCTCGGCGCGCGTCAGCTCGCCGGACTCCTCCAGCGCGCCGTAGCCCGCGACCACACCCGCCGCGACCTCGACCACGGCCTGCGTCGACGCGGTCCGCTGCGCGAGCATGCTGCTCTCGGCGCGGACGGCCGCGACGGCCGTGAGGGCCGCGAGCCCGACCGCGGTGACGACGAGAAGCACCGACAGGCGCGCGGCGATCGACAGCGACGACAGACGTGACATGGGTGCTCCCGGGACGAAGGGCCTACGTCCTGTGCCATCGATCCGGGCCCGCCCGACCTGAGCGGTCGGGACCGGAAGTCACCCGCTCCCGGCCCGACGCCCGCGCGTCAGAGCAGACGCCGCGCCGCCGCCCAGCGGGTCAGCTCGTGCCGCGACGAGAGCTGGAGCTTGCGGAGCACGGCCGACACGTGCGTCTCGACCGTCTTGATCGAGATGAACAGCTCCGACGCGACCTCGCGGTACGAGTACCCGCGCGCGATGAGCCGCATGACCTCGCGCTCGCGCGCCGAGAGGCGGTCGAGCTCGTCGTCGCCCGTCGCGACGTCGCCCGCGGCCGCGCCGAACGCGTCGAGCACGAAGCCCGCCAGGCGCGGCGAGAACACGGCGTCCCCGCCGGCGACGCGACGCGCCGCGTCCGACAGGTCCTGACCCGAGATCGCCTTCGTGACGTAGCCGCGCGCACCGGCCCGGATCACCGCGACGACGTCCTCGGCGGCGTCGGACACCGACAGCGCGAGGAACCGGGTCGTGCCGAGCAGGTCGGCGCACCGGTGGATGACCTCGGCGCCGCCCCCGCCGTCCCCCCCGGGCAGGTGCACGTCGAGGATCACGACGGGCGGCTGCAGACGGCGGACGGCCTCGATCGCGGACGGGACGTCGTCGGCCTCGCCCACGATCCGGATCCGGCCGTCGAGCGACGCCTTGACCCCCGCACGGAACATGAGGTGGTCGTCGACCAGGACGACGTCGAGGACGCCGTCGGCGACCGGGGGCTGACTCATCGGGACGTCCCTTCGTCGTGGGTGCGGGGGTTCCGCGGCAGGCACAGGTGCACCTCGGTGCCCTGGCCCGGGCGGCTGCGGACGGTCGCTGTCCCGCCGCGGCGCCGCATGCGCCCGACGATCGACTCGCGCACGCCGAACCGGTCGGCGGGGACCTCGTCGAGGTCGAAGCCGTCCCCGCGGTCGCGCACGAACACCTCGACCTGGTCGGGCGTGCACTCGAGGTAGAGCGACAGCGGCGGCCGGCCGTGGCGGGCCGCGTTGAGCAGCGCCTCGCGCGTCGCCTGCAGGAGCGCCTCGGCGCCGTTCTCGGGCACGCAGTCGCCGACGACGACGGTCTCGACCGCGACCGCGAACCGGTCCTCGACCTCGGCGACGACGTCGCGCAGCTCGGCGGCGAGCGACGTGCCGGCGGTCGTGCGCTCGTCGTAGAGCCATGCGCGCAGCTCGCGCTCCTGCGCCCGGGCCAGGCGCGCGACGTCGTCGGCGTCGCCGGCACGCGCGCGGATCAGGGCGAGCGTCTGCAGGACCGAGTCGTGCAGGTGCGCGGCGATGTCGGCGCGCTCCGACTCGCGCGCGCGGGCGGCACGCTCGTCACCGAGCTCGCGGACGAGCCGCAGCCACCACGGGGCCAGGACCAGCGCGACGCCGACGAGCACCGCGAGGGCCGCGACCGCCGACCGGACGAGGGCGTCGATGGGCTCGCGCTGCCCGACGAGGAGCACGACCCCGAGGCCGACGAGCACGAGCCCACCCGCGAGGCGGATCACGCTGACCGGCGTGCGGCCGCCGGCGACGGACAGCCAGCGGTCGCGCTGCACCGCGTCGAGCTGGCTCCACGCGAGGCCGGTGCCCACGAGGAGGATGAGCGTCGGGACGACCCACGAGTAGTCGATGCGCGCACCGGCCCGGACCGCGACGAGCAGCCCGGCGGCCACGAGCAGGAGCAGACCCAGGCCGATGTCGGTGAGCGGGACCTTGCGGTCCGGCGCGCGCAGCCGCGGCGCGATCCGGGTGAGCGCCGCGGGCCGCTCCTGCGCCGCGACGGCAGCCGGGTCCCCGACGGGGACCGTCACCCAGAAGAAGACGTAGAGACCGACGCCGACCGCGCCGATCAGCGTGAGGAGGACGAAGAGCGCCCGGACGACGGCGACCGGTGCGCCGAGGTGGATCGCGAGACCCGTGCACACGCCACCCACCCAGCGGCCGCGCGCGGGCCGGCGCAGCGGCAGCCGCACGGGCACGCCGGGCACGCCGGGCGCACCGGGCACGCGAGGCGCACCGGGCCCACCAGGCCCACCAGGCCCAGCCGGCCCGCCGGGCCCGAAGGGGCCTGCAGGCCCACCCGGCACCGTCGACGTCGTCACGGCAGCATCGTCACACGTCGGAGCCCTCCCCCGGGCGCGTCGGACGCCCGGCGGAGCCCGTTCAGGGGACGGGTCCGGGTCCGACCCCGGGGCGCATCCGGGGACCCGGGGCGACGGATCAGGGTGCGCTCAGGGGTCCACCCGATACCGGCCGCGCGGCCCGCGGGACGACGATCGACGCATGACGACGACACCGCCTCCGCCCCCTCCCGGGACCGGCTACCCACCCCCGGGCGGGACCGGCTACCCGCCGCCCGGCGGACCCGGTCGGTACGGCGGGTCCGGCAGGCCGGGACCCGTGCCGGGGCCGCCTCCGGGCCGCTCGGGAGGCCCCTCCGGGACCGACGCGTTCTTCGACACGGTGCGCCGGTCCGGGATCGCCCGGTCGCCCGAGCGCTGGGTCGGCGGCGTCGCCGGGGGTCTCGCGGCGCGCGCCGGGCTCGACCCGCTCCTCGTCCGCGGCGCGTTCGTGCTCGCGGCCTTCCTGGGGGGCCTGGGCTTCGTCGCCTACGCCGTCGGCTGGGCGCTCCTGCCCGAGCACGCCGACGGGCGGATCCACCTGCAGGAGCTGTTCCGCGGGCGCTTCGACGTCGCGATCCTCGGGGCGTTCCTCGTGCTCGCGATCGGCATCTCGACCCCCGACCGCTGGGTCCCGTTCTGGGGCAGCGGCTGGGGCAGCGGCGACTGGTGGTCCGGCCTGCTCTGGGCGGGCGCGATCGTCCTCGTCGTCGTCCTCGTGACCGGGCTGCGCCGGGACGCGCGCCCCGGCCCCGGGGCGCCCGCGTTCCCGCCGACGGCGCCCCCTGCTCCCGGTGCTCCCGGGGCTCCTGCGCCTCCTGCGCCTCCTGCACCCACCGCATCCACGGCATCCACCGCGGCAGCCGTCTCGACCGCGCCCGCCACCTCGACCGAAGGACCTGACATGGACACGACCGCGCCGTACCCGACGGCGGCCGCGCAGACGCCTCCCCCGCCGTCGTCGACGGCGACCACCGAGCCGCTCGGCACGACGACCGCCGGCGGGCCCTCCGCACAGCCCGGACCCGCCGGCCCCGGGTCGGGGTACGGCTCGGGGAGCTACGGCCCGGGTGGGTACGGCTCGGGTGGGTACGGCTCAGGTGGGTACGGCGGCTACGGCGGCGGGTACGGCGGTCCGACGCGGCCCGTCCCGTCCACCCCGGCCACGCCGCCGGTGCCGCCCCGGCCCCCGACACCCGGCCCCGGCGCGACCACGGTGGGCGTCGTCCTCGGCCTCGGCCTGCTCACCCTCGCGGCCCTCTGGTACGCACGGCGGATCGACGTCTTCGACGGCCCCCCGCTGCTCACGGCGGCCGCCGTGACCGTCGTCCTCGCCGGGCTCGGCATCATCGTGGCCGGCCTGCGCGGCCGTACCAGCGGGAGCCTCGGGGCACTCGCGATCGTGACCGTCCTGGTCGCCGCCCCGGCCGCCGCGGTCGAGCGCGCCGACTGGGAGTGGAACGGCACCAACGCCGGGCTCGGCGAGGTCCGGTCCACGCCCGTGACGGTCGGCGAGGCCGAGCGCGGCTACTCGGTCGGCGCGGGCGAGGCCCGCATCGACCTGACCGACGTGCCGCTCGACGACGGCCTCGTCGAGGTGCCGGTGTCGGTCGGTGCCGGTGACGTCGTCGTCGTCGTCCCCGAGGACTCGGCGGTCGTCGCCGAGGTCCGCGTCTTCGCGGGTGAGGTCACGTGGCTGGGCGAGCGCGTCGCGAGCGGCGTCGGCCGCCACCAGGAGACGTACGAGTCGCCCGCGGTCCAGGACGGCGCCGACCCGCAGATCTCGCTCGACATCTCCGTCGGCGCGGGCCAGGTCCGCGTCATCGAGGGGTCCTGATGACCGCCGACGGCCGCCCCGACCCCACGACCGAGCAGGAGCACACCATGGACAGCACCAGCGCCACGGACCGGCCCACGGGCTCGTCCGACGACACGGCCCCCTGGGCCGTCGACGCGACGGCCACCGACCACACCGACGACACCGGGTCGAGCACCGCACCCGCCGCGACCCCCGCGCCCGAGCGGGGCGTCCGGGTCGGGACGGTCGTGTGGGGCCTCGTCGTCGCCGCCGTGGGCGTCGGGCTCGCCGCCCTCGCGGCGGGCGTCGTCTTCGACGTGCAGCTCGCCTTCATCGCGCTCGTCGCGCTGGCGGGCGTGGGCCTCGTGGTCGGGTCGGTCGTGAGCGCCGGGCGGCGCAGGTCGAACGGCGCCGGCCGGGCCTGACGGCGAGCCGGCACCGCGCGCCGGGTGGCGCGCACCCGGACCGGGAGCCTCCCGTGGAGGGCGGGGCGCTCCCGGTCCGAGCCCGACTCAGCCGGGTGGGCACACGAGAGGGCCGCACCGGCCGTGGCCGGTGCGGCCCTCCTCGTCCGCGTCGCCGGTCAGGTCGGCGACGGGTGGTCCTGGCCCGTGCGAGGGGTCAGACGGTGACGGGCTCGCGGACGGTGGTGACGGGGGCGTCGACGGCGAGCTTGCGCAGCGCGTACCCGACGGCGACGAACAGCACACCCATGCCGGCGGCGAAGGCCGCGACACCGAACGCGATCACCGAGGTGAACAGGCTGGACCGCAGGAACGAGGCGTTCATCAGCGTCGCGCGGGCCGGGTCCTCACGGTCCATCTCCGCGTACGTCTTGCCACCGGAGCCGTCCAGCGCGTGGTGGTTGATGATGTCGGCCTGCACGTACGCGTCCAGCGGACCGTCGACCAGGTTGCCCTGGAACGCCATCGCGTCGTCGGGGATCGTGATGTTCTCCGCGACCAGCTGGCTGCGCACGGTGAGCCAGGTCGCGCCACCGGCGACGACCAGCAGCGCACCGGCGACCATGAGGATCGTCGCGATCAGGCGGACCGGCTTGGTGTTCATGATGCTGCCTTCCCAGGAACCTACGGTGTGCGGGACGTGCCGGCCCCGGCGGGCCATCCGCGGCCCGTGCCCCCAGTCTTAGACACGGCGCACACCGTCTCTCGGGCCCTAGGTCCAGGAGCCCTAGGTCCCGGAACGGACATCTCGGGGCGCCCGGTCAGCCGCCGTTGACGTAGCCGACCAGGTCGACGACGAGCTGGACGTCACCCGCGTACTGGTCGGACCACAGGTCGACGTGCCCGTTCTCGGGAACGGCGACCACGACGAGGTTCGGGATGGCCCGGCCCGGGACGTAGTTGAGGACCGACGCGTCCGGCGGCATCGTCCGGCGCGTGCCCGCCACGTCCGGGTAGACCCGCAGGTTGCCGTTGGTCGACGGGGCGACGGCCGTGACGTTGAGGACCACGGCCGTCGCGTCGTCCGGCACGGCCGGCACACCTGCGACGTCGAGCGCGACGACGCTCCGGCGCCCGACGGGCCCGGCGACGTCGCCGACCCGCGACCCCGCACGCGTGTCGAGCAGACGCTGCGGTGCGACACCGACGTACGGCGCCCCCTCCTCGACGTAGCCCACGACGTCGAGCACGACGTGGACGCGCGACGACGGCGACGTGTCTGAGTACAGCGAGATGGTCCCGTCCTCGCCGAGCGGGACGACCGTGCCGTTGGCCTTGTCGACACCCGGCGCGTAGTTGACGGTCGACGTGTTCGGCACGGCCATGCCCGCCGGGAAGACGCGCAGGTTGCCCGGCGCGGCAGTCCCGGTGACCGTGACGTTGACGATCGCGGCGACCGCCGTGTCGGGCAGGGAGGCCGCCGTCGCGACGTCGACCGTCCGGACCGCGCGTGCGGGCAGCCCACCCGCCAGGGACCCCTGCGCGAGGCGCGTGTCGAGCACGCGGACGCCCTCACGGGTCACGACGCCCGAGCCCTCGACGGTCCACCCGGACACGTCGATGATCACGCCCGTGCGCGACGCGCCCTTCGTGACGTAGCAGATGGTGCCGTTCTCGGGCAGCGCGACGAAGGCCGAGTTCGCGACGTCCCGGCCGGGCTCGAAGTTGACCGTCGACGTCCTCGGCACCGGCGTCGCACCGGTACCGGTCGTGTCCGGGTAGACGACGACGTAGCCGACGCCGTTCGGCCGGACCGCCGTGACGTTGACGATCGCGCCGGTCGCGCCGTCGGGCACGCCGACGCCGCCCTCCTCACCGGTCACCCGGACGCACCGGGCGTCCCCCGGGACGACGACGTCGTCCCGCACCAGGCGGGTCGGCGTCGTGGTCACGACCGGGCCCGCGGGCAGCGGCGGCTCCGCGATCACGACCTCTCCCCCGGCGGTGTCGACGAGGCTCACGCCGCTCATCGTGTCGACGTGGGCCACGAGGTCGCCGTCGGCGGCGACGACCGCGGTCTCGGGGGGGAGGTACCCGGTGGTCGGGGTGGCGTCGGGTGTCGTCAGCGGGGTGCGCCGCACCTCGGTGGGCCTGCCCGTGAAGTACGCCGGGACCGCACCCAGGACGAGGTCGTCACCGGCGACGAGGACGTCCGTCCACGAGGCCGCGCCCGCGAGGTCGGGGACGTCGTGCGTCGCGACCTCGTCGTAGCCCGGGAGCGCCACGACGTGCGCCGTACCGGCGTAGCCGTCGCCGGCCTCGCGCACGTCGACCCAGACGAGGTGGTCGTCCCCGAAGCCTGCGGGGAAGGCGCCCACCGTGCTCGCGCCCACCCACGTCACCCTCCCCACGTCACTCGTCGTGAGCGGCGCGGCGAGCACCCGGAAGGTCTCGACCACGCGCCCGTCCGGGAGCTCCAGCAGCTCGACGACCGTCCACGCGACGTGGTCGTCGCCCACGACGACCTCCGTCACGAAGATGTCCTCGTACGGCGGACCGACGACCTCCTTGAGCGCCTCGTACAGGTCGATGCGCTCACCCGTCGTGCGGTGGAAGAGCGTGTCCGACGAGGCGACCCAGCTGTCGTTCATCCCCTGCGGCCCGACCACGGCGAAGGACGGATGCGCGCCCCATGAGGGCACCTGCACCGTGCCGTCGGGCCGCTGCAGGACGAGGCGGTCGTCCGACGCGCGGACGTACGCGAGCGTCCCCTCGTGCTCGGCGACGTCGACGGCGCTGGTGCGGCCGACGAGCGACTGCGGCCCGAGGACCGTCGACCCCTCGGTGCGCGCGAGCGGACGCGACGAGATCTCGCCGAGCACCTCCTGCGGCGCGCCAGGCTCGTCCGCCCACTCCCACTTCTCGTACGACGTGACGTACACGACGTCGTCGCCGATCTCGGCGGTCGCGAAGCGGCCGGTCAGGATCCCCTCGGCGATCTCGACGCCGCCGAGGAACGTCTGCTCCTCGGCGGCGGCCGTACCGGGCACCAGCGCCGCGCCCGCGAGGGCCCCGACGACGACGAGCGCCGCGGCGGCTCGGGGGCAGTGACGTCGACCGCGCACGCGGCCTCCTTCGGGTCGACGCGTGGGTCGGCCCCTGCGCCGCCCCCGTCACGTGCCGTTGCGCCCGCGGGCACCGCCGCGAACCGGGCACATCGTCCCGACTGCGATCACCCGCCACAAGGGACCCCTCCGTGCCGGGCTCCCACCGGTCACCCGATCGGGTGCCGGCAGGCTCCGCGCGGGTGACCGGCGGGCCTCCGCGCCGCAGGTCGGACTCAGCCCAGGTGGCGCTCCCCCGGGCCGTCGTAGTGGCTCAGCGGCCGGATCAGCGAGTTCGCGGCGCGCTGCTCGAGCACGTGGGCGGTCCACCCGGTGACCCGCGCGACGACGAAGAGCGGCGTGAACGTCGCGGTGTCGAACCCCATGAGGTGGTACGCGGGGCCGGACGGGTAGTCGAGGTTCGGCCGGATCGGCTTGCGCGCCGCCATCGCCTGCTCGAGCGCGTCGTACAGCGCGAGCAGGTCGTGGCGTCCGTAGTGCTCGACGAGGCGGTCGAGCGCGGCCTTCATGGTCGGGACGCGCGAGTCGCCGTTCTTGTAGACGCGGTGGCCGAAGCCCATGATCGTCCGCTTCTCCGCGAGCGCGTGCTCGAGCCACGCCTCGGCGCCCGACGCGTCGCCGATCTCGTCGAACAGCCGCATCACGGCCTCGTTCGCGCCGCCGTGCAGCGGGCCCTTGAGCGCCCCGATCGCGGCGACGACCGCGGAGTAGACGTCGGCGAGCGTCGAGGTGACGACGCGCGCCGTGAACGTCGACGCGTTGAACGAGTGCTCGGCGTAGAGCACGAGCGACGTGCGGAACGCGTCCTGGGCGACGTCGGCCTGCTCCTCCCCGAACGTCGTCCACAGGAGGTTCGCGGCGAGGTCGAGGTCGTCGCGCGGCTCGACGAGGTCCTGCCCGCGCCGCCGTCGCTGGTCGTACGCGACCACCGCCGGGATCTGCGCGAGCATCCGCAGCGACGCGTCGAGCGTCGCCTCGCGCGACGGGTCCTCCGCGGCGGGGTCGTGCGCGCCCATGACGCTCACGGCCGTCCGCACGACGTCCATGGGGTGCGCCGTCGTCGGGATCGCGTCGACGACCGCGCGGACCGCCGGGCTCAGCGCGCGGTGCGACCGCTCGCGCTCGCGCAGGTCCGCGAGCTCGCGCTCGGTCGGCAGCTCGCCGTGCCACAGCAGGTGCGCGACCTCCTCGAGCCCGCACCGCGCGGCGAGCTCCTGGACCGGGTAGCCGCGGTACAGCAGCGAGTTCGACGCGGGGTCGACCTTGGAGATCGCGGTCGTGTCGACGACGACGCCCGCGAGGCCCTTGCGGATCTCGGGGGTGCCGCCAGGGGCGGAGGGGGTGGGGGTCGTGGTCATGATCGCTCCCTTGCGCTCATGCGGGGTGGTCGGTCGGCCAGTCAGTCGGCAGGCCGGTCGGCGTGCCCCGTCGAGGTGAAGATCGTCGAGTCGAACCGGTCGTAGCCCGCGTAGTCGACGAGCTCGTACAGCCGCGCGCGGGTCTGCATGTGCGGCACCTGGCTCACGAGCGAGCCCTCGGCCACGAGCGCGTCGAGCGCGCGCTCGGCGGCACCCATCGCGATGCGCAGCAGCGAGACGGGGTGGATGACGATGCGCACCCCGACCGACTCGAGCTGCTCGGCGGAGAAGAGCTCGGACTTGCCGAACTCCGTCATGTTGGCGAGCACGGGCACGTCGACCGCCGCGCACATCGCCTCGAGCTCGCGCAGGTCCGCCATCGCCTCGGGGAAGACCGCGTCCGCCCCGGCGTCGACGAGGCGGCGCGCGCGGTCGACCGCGGCGTCGAAGCCCTCGACACCGCGCACGTCCGTCCGCGCCATGACGAGCAGGTTCGGGTCGCGACGCGCGTCGACGGCGGCGCGGACGCGCCGGACGGCCGTCGCGGTGTCGACCACCTGCTTGCCGTCGAGGTGGCCGCACCGCTTGGGGTTGACCTGGTCCTCGACGTGGATCGCCGCGACGCCGGCGTCCTCGAGCGTCTGCACGGTGCGCGCGACGTTCATCGGCTCGCCGAAGCCCGTGTCGACGTCGACGAGCACCGGCAGGTCGGTCATGCGCGCGACCTGCGCGGTCCGGCCCGCGACCTCGGTGAGCGTCGTGAGGCCGATGTCGGGCAGGCCGAGGTCTGCCGAGAGGACAGCCCCGGAGACGTAGACGCCCTCGAAGCCCTTCTCCTCGACCAGACGCGCCGAGAGCGGGTTGAACGCACCCGGGAAGCGGAGCAGCCCCTCCCCCGCGAGCCGTTCACGGAGCAGCTCGCGCTTCCGGGCAGCGGTGAGCGTGGAGTACAGCATCAGAAGATCCCCTCGGGCGTGGTCACGGACGCGAGCACCTCCGTGGGTGCCGTGACCGTCAGGCCGCCGAGCTCGTCGGCCGACAGCTCGGGCAGGCGCTGCGCGACGTCGAGGAAGCGCTCGACCTCGGCCGGGTCGAGCACGCCGTCGGCGAGCATCCGGAACTTGGCGACGTACTGCTCACGGCCGAACGGGCGTGCCCCCAGCGGGTGGGCGTCCGCGACCGCGATCTCCTCGACGACGCGCGTGCCGTCGGTGAACGTGATCTCGAGGCGCCCGCCGAAGGCCTTCTCGGCGGGGTCGGTCGAGTGGTACCGCCGCGTCCAGACCTCGTCCTCCGCCGTCGTGATCGTGCGCCACAGCGCGACCGTGTCGGGCCGCGCGGCCCGCTCCGGGAGGTACGAGTCGACGTGGTGCCAGCCGCCGTCCTGGAGCGCGACGGCGAGGATGTACGGGATCGAGTGGTCGAGCGTCTCGCGCGACGCGGTCGGGTCGTACTTCTGCGGGTCGTTCGCGCCCGACCCGATCACGAAGTGGGTGTGGTGGCTCGTGTGCAGGACGACCGACGCGACCCGCTCGGGGTCCGCGACCTCGGGCCGCTCGTGGTGCAGCCGGCGCGCGAGGTCGATGAGCGCCTGCGACTGGTACTCCGCCGAGTGCTCCTTCGTGTACGTGTCGAGGATCGCGCGCTTGGCCTCGCCGGGCTCGGGCAGGACGACGTCGTACGCGGCCTCGGGCCCGTCGAGCATCCAGGCGACGACGCCGTCCTCGCCCTCGTAGATCGGCGTGGGTGAGGTCTGCCCGCGCATCGCGCGGTCCACCGCCTCGACGGCGACCTTGCCCGCGAAAGCCGGGGCGTACGCCTTCCACGTCGAGATCTCGCCCTTGCGGGACTGCCGCGTCGCCGTCGTCGTGTGCAGGGCCTGCCCGATCGCGTGGAACACCTGGTCCGTCGGCAGCCCCAGCAGCGTGCCGAGCGCGGCGGCGGCCGAGGGACCGAGGTGCGCGACGTGGTCGATCTTGTGCCTGTGCAGGCTGATCGCACGCACGAGGTCCACCTGCACCTCGTAGCCGGTCGCGATCGCCCGCACGACGTCGGCGCCCGACAACCCACGCCGGGCCGCGAGGTGCTGCGCGACGGCGACGACCGGCGGGATGTTGTCGCCCGGGTGCGAGTAGTCGGCCGCGAGGAACGTGTCGTGGTAGTCCAGCTCGCGCACCGCCACGCCGTTCGCCCACGCCGCCCACTCGGGGCTCACGCGCTGCTCCGCGGCGAGACCGAACACGGTCGCCCCCGGGGTGAAGGGGTGCGCGACGGCCTGCGCGCGGGCCGCGGCGACCGGTGCGCGCACCAGCGACGCGACCGCGACCGACGCGTTGTCGATGACGCGGTTGACGACCATGTCCGCGACCTCGGGCAGCACCTCGGCGCCGTCCGTCGCGATCTCGGCGAGGCGCCACGCGAGCTGCTCCTCGCGGGGCAGCCGGTCGGCACTGGGGTGGACGCGCAGGTGGTGGGTCCTCATGGACGGTCTCCCGGGGTGTCGAGCGGGGTGGCGGGCTGGGTGACAGGCGGTGCGGCAGGTC
The DNA here is from genome assembly GCA_031844515.1 of Actinotalea sp. AC32. Classification (GTDB taxonomy): domain Bacteria; phylum Actinomycetota; class Actinomycetes; order Actinomycetales; family Cellulomonadaceae; genus Actinotalea. The sequence continues at coordinate 50,044 of JAUZVJ010000017.1, forward strand.
GGGTGGCCCGCCGGGTGCCGGGCGTGGTGGCGGACGGGCCGGCCGACGGCGTGCCGGGCGGGCCGTCGAGGGTCGACAGGACGTGCGCGAGGCTCGCGCGCAGGTGGACCGCGGTCGCCTGCGCCGCGAGCACCTCGTCGTGGTCGGCGACGGCCTCGGCGATGAGGCGGTGCTCGTCGGCGGCGCGCCGCAGGCGGTCCGGGTTGTCCTGCGCGAGGCGCCGGACGCGCGCGACGTGCGCGCGCAGCGCGGTGAGCGAGCGGCGCAGGTAGGGGCTCGCGGCGGCGTCGTCGACCGCGGCGTCGAGCTCGGCGACGAGCGCGTAGTAGGCGAGCCGCTCGGGGTCGGCCGGGCCGAGCAGGTCCGGTGCCGCCGCGAACCGCGCCGCGAGCGCACGGAAGGTCGCCACGTCCCCCCGGCGTGCGGCGAGGCGCGCGGCCTGGGTCTCGAGCGCCTCGCGCAGCTCGAAGAGGTGGCGGACGTCCTCGGCGCTGAGCGCCGACACGACGAGGGTGCGGCCCTTGCCGACGACGGCGAGCCCCTCGGCGCTCAGCCGGCCGAGCGCCTCACGCAGCGGCGTCCGGGACACGCCCCATCGCGCGGCCTGCTCGACCTCGCTCAGCTCGGCACCCGGCGGGAGGTGCCACGTGACGATCTCCTCGCGCAGGGCGTGGTAGACCCGTTCGCTCGCCCGCATGGGACCGACCGTACGCCTCGACGGCAGCGTTTGTATACAAGTCGGCCCGCTCCGGGCGCATCCGGCGACTCACAGCGAGTTCCTGCATACAACTGCTCACGCCTCGCGCGCGGCCTCCGCGACCGGCTCGGCGGTGGGCGGGGTGTGCAGCACGGTCCGCAACGGGCGGTTCGGGATCAGCGCGGAGGCGACGACGGCGGCGACCGCGAGCGGGACGGCGGCCACGAAGACCCCGTGCAGCGCGTCGCCGAGCCCCTGCCGGACGGCCGTCACGACGACGTCCGGCAGCCCCGCGAGCGCGCTCGGGTCGAGCACCGAGCTCGCGTCGACCGACCCCTCGGGCACGGCGTCGGCGGCCGTCGGCGGGAGGTGCCCCGTGACCGCGGCGCCGAGGCGCGAGCTCATGATCGTGCCGAGCACCGCGATGCCCACCGTCCCGCCCGCGCTGCGGAAGAACTGCGTCGCCGCCGTCGCGACGCCGAGGTCCTCGCGCGCGACGGCGTTCTGGACGACGAGCGTGTAGGTCTGGTTCGCGGCGCCCAGCCCCACGCCGACGACGACCATCGCGAGGGTGAGCTGCAGCTGCGAGGACCCGTGGTGCATGCGCGTCAGGAGCCCGAACCCCGCGACGAGCACGACCGTGCCGCCGACGAGGAAGGCCTTGTACCGGCCCCACCGCGTGATGAGCAGCCCGACGACGATGCTCACGACGATCATCGAGGCGCTCATCGGCACGATGATCGCGCCCGAGGCCGTCGCGTCGACGCCGAGGACGCCCTGCGCGTACACGGGGATGTAGAAGATCGCGCCGAACATGCCGGTGGCGACGAGGAACGCGGCGACGTTCGCCGCCGTGACGACGCGGTCGCGGAACAGCCGCAGCGGGATGACCGGCTCCTCGGCGCGCAGCTCGACCGCGACGAACACCGACAGCAGCGCGGCGCCGGCGAGGTACAGCCCGACGACCGTCGGCGAGGACCACGGGTAGGACGTGCCGCCCCACGACGTCGCGAGCAGCACCGCGACGAGCCCCGCCGTCAGCGTGAGGATCCCCGCCACGTCGATCCGCGCGCGCCGCTGGACGTGCGGGAGGTGCAGCCTGCGGACGATCACGCCGAGCGCGACGAGGCCGAACGGCAGCGTCGCGTAGAACAGCCAGCGCCACCCGAGGTGGTCGGTGATCCACCCGCCCGCGAGCGGTCCGGTGATCGACGTGACGCCGAAGACCGCGCCCATGTAGCCCTGGTACCGACCGCGCTGACGCGGCGGGATGATGTCGCCGATGATCGTCTGGGAGAGGGTCATCAGCGCACCCATGCCGAGCCCCTGGACGGTCCGGGCACCCACGAGCCACCAGAAGTCCTGCGCGGCGCCCGCGAGCGCGGACCCGAGGAGGAAGACCGCGAGGCCGCCCACGTAGAACGGGCGCCGGCCGTACAGGTCGGACAGCTTCCCGACGACGGGCACGACGACCGCCGAGGCGAGCATGGCCGCCGTCGCGAGCCAGCTGTAGTGCGCCATGCCGCCCAGCTCGGCCACGATCACGGGCATCGCGGGCGACACGATCGTCTGGCTGATGCCGGCGACGAACATGCCGAGCATGAGGCCGACGAACACGGCGCGCGCCTCGGGCGTCAGCCCCGTCGTCGTGCTCGGGGTGGTCCCCGCCGCGGGTGCTGCGGGTGCTGGTGCCGTCGCGGACACGGGGCTCCTCGTGGTGATCGGTGGTCGTCGTCGTGCGCGTCCTCGACGCGGACGTCCCGACCCCGTCAGGATGCGCCTCAAGGTGCAGAGTCTGCAACTTCGCAGAGTCTGCACGTATTCCCGGCCGCGGCTAGCCTGGGGCCATGCCGGCAGCACCCGCACCCGCCCCCGAGCGCGACCGCCCGGCGACCGCCGACGACGCCGCACCCGCCGGTCTGCGGGAGCGCAAGAAGCGCGCGACGCGGCACGCGCTACGTCTCGCCGCGCTGCGCCTGGTCGCCGAGCGCGGCGTCGACGCGGTGACCACCGACGAGATCGCCGCCGCGGCGGACGTGTCGGTGCGGACGTTCTTCAACTACTTCGCGAGCAAGGAGGACGCGCTCGTCGGCAACGACCCGACGCTCGGCGAGACCCTCGTCGCCGAGCTCGTCGAACGTCCCGCCGACGAGCCGCCGCTGGAGTCCCTGCGCGCCGTGCTGACGTCCTACGCGCGGTCCGCGCCGCTCGACGGCGAGGTGTGGCGGCTGCGCATGCGGGTCGTCGAGGCCAACCCGCACCTGCTGCCCGCGCTGCACGGTGCGTCCGCGCAGCTCGAGCGGCGCATCGCCGCGGCCGTCGCGGAGCGTCTCGACGTCGACCCCGTGACCGACCCCTACCCGCGCCTCGTCGTCGCCGTCGCGGTCGCCGCGGTGCGCGCCGCGACCCAGCACAGCGGTGCCACGGGGTTCGCGCGACCGCTCGACACCATCGTCGGCGAGTACTTCGACGCGCTCGCCGCCGGGCTCCCCGCACCCCCGCCACGCCCGGGCGGCGACCCCGCACGGACGGGACCCGCCCGGGTGCCGGCGCCCGGTCGGGCCTAGCATCGCCGCCGTGCGTCCTGCGACCCCCGCCCCCTCCCGCCCCGTCCCCTGGTCGACCCTCGCGGTCGTCGGAGCGGTCGGCGGCCTGCTCTCCGGCGCCTTCGGCGTGGGCGGCGGGATCATCATGGTCCCGCTGCTGCTGACCTTCGCCCACATGGACCAGCGGCGGGCCGCGGCGACGTCGCTCGCGGCCATCGTGCCCGCGTCGGTGACCGGCGGGATCGGCTACCTCGTGCGCGGTGAGGTGGACCTCGCCGCTGCGGGCGTGCTCGCCGTCGGGGGCGTGCTCGGGTCCTACCTCGGTGCGCGGCTCCTGCGGCGCGTGCCGCTCGTGTGGCTGCGGTGGGGCTTCGTCGCCCTGCTGCTCGTCACCGCGGCGCGGCTGCTGCTCGTCGCACCCGAGCGCGGCGCCGAGCTCGAGCTCACCGTGCTCGTCGCCCTGGGCCTGGTCGCCGCGGGGCTGTTCATGGGCGTCGCGTCGGGGCTGTTCGGCATCGGCGGGGGCGTGATCCTCGTCCCGGTGCTCATCGCGGTGTTCGGCGTCGGGGACCTCGTCGCGAAGGGCACCTCGCTGCTCGTGATGCTCCCGACCGCGACCATGGGCACGGTCACCAACGCCCGGGGGGGCCTCGTCGACATCAGGCAGGCCGCCGTCGTCGGGCTCTGCGCCACGGCCGCGTCGTTCGCGGGCGTCGCCCTCGCGTTCTGGATGTCCCCGACGCTGTCGAGCGTGCTGTTCGCTGTCCTCGTGCTCGCGTCCGCGGCCCAGCTCGCGGTGCGCGCCGTGAAGGCGCAGCGCAAGGCCTGAGGGCCCACGGGAGGCGCCGTCGACCCCGGTTCCCTGGGGCCTCGGGCGTCGGTCCGTGCGCTCCCGTGTGCGCGACGGAAGGGGACGAAAGCCCCTCGCCCTAGCGCACAGGCACCACCCGCCCAACCGCGACACTTCCGTCAAGTCGCCCGAACGGCCTACGGGTGACGATCCGCACATTGCCGTGCGGATCGGACCACCGCCAGGATCTGCCCCAGGCCCAATTCGCAAGATCGTTCTCCGGTTCACCTGCAGGTTCTCTGTGAGCGGTCACGTGACGACGAAGACAAGGGCTCAAGACCGGCCCCCGCCGGTCGATCAATCAACAAGAGCGACACCACGGAGCCCCCCGACGGCGACGTGGCAGGGGACGGCCACCTCGGCCGTGTCGCCGTGACCGAGAGGGGAACGACCATGGACAAGTGGCGCAACGCCCGTACCGCGACGATCGTCCGCATCAGCGCCAGCGCCGGCACGCTCGCCGCCGTCGCCGCGCTGGTCGGCGCCGGGTACAAGTGGCTCTGACAGCACCATCTGAGGACGGCGGGGCCGAGGTCACCTCGGCTCCGCCGTCCTTGCTGTACCCGTACGTCGCGCTCGTCGCCTCGCTCGGCTTCGCAGGACTCACGATCGCCCTGGTCGGCACGTCGTGGTCGACGTTCACCGTCTCCGCGATCGGCCCCTACGTCTTCCTCAGCCTCGCCGCGGTCATCGGCGAGGTCCGGCCCCTCCCGATCCCCCGCGGTGACGACCCGGCCGAGACCATCTCGACATCCGCGCCCTTCATCCTCGCGCTGCTCGCCCTCGGGGGTGTCGGCGTCGCCGTCGCCGTCCAGGCCGCCGCGAGCGTCGTCGACGACGTCGTCAACCGCCGCGACTGGCGCAAGTCGGCGTTCAACACCGGTCAGTACGCGTTGAGCCTCCTGGTCGGACGCTCCGTGTACTGCGCCCTCACGGGCACCGCGTTCTTCGCAGGCCCGACCGAGGTCACGACGTCGGACCTGGGTCCGCTCCTGCTCGCCGGTGTGTCCATGGTGGCGGTCAACCGGCTCCTCGTCGCGGGCGTCGTCGCGCTCGCCGTCGGGCAGCGGCTCCTGGTGGTCCTCCGCGACGACGCGCACTTCCTCCTCGCGACGAACGCCGTGCTGCTCTCGGTCGGCGCGATCGCGGCGCACGTCGCCCTGGACGGCGTCGGCGTGCTCGCGCTCCTGACGACACCCGTCATCGCCGCCTACCTGACGACCGCGGCAGCGATCCGGCAGGCGCACCTCGCGTCGCACGACGCGCTCACCGGTCTGCGCAGCCGCGACCGCCTGCACAAGGACCTCGACCGCGCGTGCGTGGGTGCCCGTCGCTCCGAGGGCCCCGGCCCGGGCCTGGTGCTCATCGACCTCGACCACTTCAAGCACGTCAACGACTCGCTCGGGCACCTGGTCGGCGACCAGCTCCTCCGGCAGGTCGCCGACCGCATCACGGCGGCGCTGGACGACGAGTGCGTCGCCTACCGGCTCGGCGGCGACGAGTTCGCCGTCGTCGTCGAGGGCGACGAGTCGCGGACCCAGGAGGTCGCCGCGGCGATCCTCGGGGCGCTGAGCGCGCCGATGACGGTCAGCGAGGTCGAGATCCTCGTGCGCGCCAGCGCGGGCCTCGCCATCGCGCCGCACCACGGGGACGACGCCGGCACGCTCATGAAGAACGCCGACATCGCGCTCTACCACGCGAAGCTCGACCGCGACCGGACCTGCACCTACAGCGCCCGCTACGCCGTCAACACCGTCGAGCGCCTCCGTCTCCTCACCGACCTGCGCGCCGCGATCGACGCCGGTCAGCTCGCCGTCGAGTACCAGCCGCAGGTCGACCTCGTCACGCGGCGCGTCGTCGCCGTCGAGGCCCTGATCCGCTGGCGCCACCCCGAGCGGGGCATGGTGCCGCCCGACAGCTTCATCCCCCTCGCCGAGAACTCGGGGCTCATCGGCGAGCTGACCGAGTACGTGCTCGACGCCGCCCTCGCGACACTCGCCGGGTGGCGGCGGGCCGGCCACGACATCCGGATGTCGATCAACCTCTCGGCGCGGCACCTGTCCGAGCTCTCGTTGCCGCGCGTGGTCACCGAGTCCCTCGACCGGCACGGCGTCCCGGCGTCGTCGCTCGTGCTCGAGGTCACGGAGACCGGGATCCTCTCCGACCCGGCGCGCGTCGACCTGATCATCGGGGCCCTCCGGCTCTTCGGCATCGGCATCGCGGTCGACGACTACGGGACGGGCCACGCCTCGCTCGGCTACCTCAAGCGCCTCGACATCGACGAGCTCAAGATCGACCGGTCGTTCGTGAGCGACATGGGCCGGGACGCCCAGGACCACGCGATCGTGCGCTCGACGCTGGCGCTCGCGCGCGACCTCGGCCTGCGCGTCGTCGCCGAGGGGATCGAGGAGGAGAGCACCGCCGCGGAGCTGCGCGCACTCGGCTGCGACGTCGGCCAGGGGTACCACCTGGGTCGCCCCGTCCCCGCCGCCGAGATCGTGCGGATCCTCGGCGAGCAGACGGCCCCGGTGCCGCCGCGCCCGGCCACGGTCTGACACGTGCTGCTCCTCGCCGCGTGCGGCCTCGCGATGCTGTCACCGCTGCTGGCGGGACGGTGGCCCGCCGGCCTCCTCCTGCACCGCTGGCGCATGCCGTGGCTCGTGTGGGCGACCCTCGCGCTCCAGTTCGTCGTGCTCGAGGTCCCCATGCCCGACGCGGTGCCTCCCGTGCTCCACGTCGGCACCTACGTCGTGGCCCTCGGGTTCGTGTGGGTCAACCGGCGCCTGCCCGGCCTGCTGCTCATCGGCGCCGGCGCCTTCGCGAACGGCCTCACGATCGCGCTCAACGGCGGAGTCCTCCCGGCCGACCCGCGAGCGGTCGCACGCGCAGGCCTCGAGCACGACGACAGCTTCGCCAACTCGACGGTCGTCGCGGACCCCGTGCTGCCGTGGCTCGGCGACGCCTTCGCGTGGCCCGCTCCCCTGCCCCTCGCCAACACGTTCAGCGTGGGCGACGTGCTCATCCTCGCGGGCGTCGCGGTCGCGGCCTGGTCCGGTGCGCGCCGGTTCGGCGCCGCCGAGCGCGTCGACGCACCGGCCGACGCCGACGGGCACCCGGCCGACCGCTGAACGCAGCGGCCGGCCGGGTGCCGGTGCGCTCAGCGCGTGCTGAACGCCGCGTCGAACGACGCCGTCGGCGGGTCGAACGCGAGGCGCCGGACGAAGTCGAGGGCCTCGGGCGCGCCGACCAGGCGATCCATCCCCGCGTCCTCCCACTCGACCGAGATCGGCCCGGAGTAGCCGATCGTGTTGAGCATCCGGAAGCAGTCCTCCCACGGGACGTCGCCGTGGCCGGTCGAGACGAAGTCCCAGCCGCGCCGCGGGTCCGCCCACGGCAGGTGCGAGCCGAGCCGGCCGTTGCGCCCGTTGCCCACGCGGCGCTTCGCGTCCTTGCAGTCCACGTGGTAGATCCGGTCCTTGAAGTCCCACAGGAAGCCGACCGGGTCGAGGTCCTGCCACACGAAGTGGCTCGGGTCCCAGTTGAGGCCGAACGCCTCGCGGTGGCCGATGGCCTCCATCGTGCGGACCGTCGTCCAGTAGTCGTACGCGATCTCGCTCGGGTGCACCTCGTGCGCGAACCGCACGCCGACCTCGTCGAAGACGTCGAGGATCGGGTTCCACCGGTCGGCGAAGTCCCGGTAGCCGGCGTCGACGAGCTCCTCGGACGCGGGCGGGAACATCGCGACGTACTTCCAGATCGACGAGCCCGTGAAGCCGACGACGGTGTCCACGCCGAGCCGGGCCGCCGCGCGCGCGGTCATCCTCATCTCCTCGGCCGCACGCTGCCGCACGCCCTCGGGCTCGCCGTCGCCCCAGATGCGGTCCGGGAGCATGTCGCGGTGCCGCTGGTCGATCGGGTCGTCGCACACCGCCTGACCCTTGAGGTGGTTGGAGATCGCGAAGACCTTGAGGTCGTACTTCTCCAGCAGGTCGAGGCGGTTCCGCACGTACGCGTCGTCCTCGGCGGCGCGCCACGGGTCGAGGTGGTCGCCCCAGCACGCGATCTCGAGGCCGTCGTAGCCCCACTCGGACGCGAGCCGGGCGACCTCCTCGAGCGGCAGGTCGGCCCACTGGCCGGTGAACAGGGTGATCGGTCGCGCCATGTCAGCTCTCCTCCACGGTGGTCCAGGTGCTGCGGTCGGCAGCGCTGCGCTCGACGGCGGCCAGGACCCGCTGGACCTGGAGGCCGTCGGCGAACGACGGCTCGGGCTGCGTGCCGGCCGCGATCGCGCGCACCAGGTCGACGGCCTGGTGCACGAAGCCGTGCTCGTAGCCGAGCCCGTGCCCGGCCGGCCACCACGCCCCGACGTACGGGTGGTCCGGCTCGGTCACCAGGATGCGGCGGAAGCCCGCGAGGCGCGGGTCCTCGGTCGCGTCGTAGTGGTGCAGGACGTTCATGTCCTCGAAGTCGAACGCGAGCGAGCCCCGTGAGCCGTTGACCTCGAGCCGGATCGCGTTCTTGCGGCCCCACGCGAAGCGCGTCGCCTCGAACGTCGCGAGGCCGCCGCCGCTGAGCCGCCCGAGGAACACCGCGGCGTCGTCGACCGTCACCGGACCGCGGCCCGACGACGCCGTACCGCGCAGCGCGCCGCCGTCGGCGGGCAGCGGGCGCTCGTCGACGAAGGTCTCGAGCAGCCCGGCCACTCCCGTGACGCGCTCGCCCGTGACGTGCTGCGCGAGGTCGACGACATGCGCGCCGATGTCGCCGAGCGCACCGGAGCCCGCCCTCTGCCTGTCGAGGCGCCACGACAGCGGCGCGTTCTCGTCGGCGATCCAGTCCTGCAGGTACTGCGCGCGGACGTGGCGGACCGTGCCGATCCGGCCCTCGGCGACGAGCTCGCGGGCCAGCGCGATCGCCGGGACCCGGCGGTACGTGAACCCGACCATCGCCAGGACGCCCCGCTCCGCCGCGTCCGCCGCGGCAGCCGCCATCTGCTCGGCCTCCTCGACCGAGTTCGCGAGCGGCTTCTCGCACAGCACGTGCTTGCCCTGCTCGAGCGCCGCGATGGCGATCTCGGCGTGCGTGTCGCCCGGAGTGCAGACGTCGACCAGCTGGACGTCGTCGCGCACGAGGAGCGTGCGCCAGTCCGTCGCGGACCCGGCCCACCCCCACCGCCGCGCGGCCTCCTCGACCGCGGCCGCCCGGCGACCGGCGACGACCGTCATCCGGGGCTCGACCGGGAGGTCGAAGAACCGCGGTGCCACACGCCACGCCTGCGAGTGGGCCTGGCCCATGAACGCGTGCCCGACCATCCCGATCCCCAGCGTCCCGCGTGCGCCGCCCTGGGCCGCCCCGGTGCTCTCCTGCTCGACCATGCCGGTACCTCCTGTGCGCACGCGTCGTCGGGGCGTCGGCGGCCCACGGCCGGCCGACGGGTGGTGCGGGGCGCATGCGCCCGCCCCGCACCCCCGTGCGGATCAGGAGCGGATCAGGACTCGAACGCCGTCGGCAGGTAGCGGTCGACGTTCTCGGCCGTCACGACCGGTGCGAACAGCTGGATCTGACGCGGCACCTCGACCTCGACGAGGTCGCCCATCGCCTTGTCCTGCGCGATCAGGCGGGCGAGGCGGATGCCGTCGGCCGCCTGCGTCGACGGGTAGATGACGGTGGCCTGGAGCACCGAGTCGCCCGACTGGATCTCGCGCATCACGTTCGCCGAGCCGGCGCCGCCGACCATGAAGAACTCGTCCCGGCCGGCCTCCTCGATCGCGGCCAGGACACCGACGCCCTGGTCGTCGTCGTGGTTCCACAGCGCGTCGATCTCGGGAGCCGCCTGGAGCAGGTTGGCTGCGGCCGTCTGGCCGCCCTGGACCGTGAAGTCCGCCGCGACGCGGTTGGAGACCTCGAGGCCGCAGTCGCCGAGCGCGTCGGCGAAGCCCCGGCTGCGGTCCTGCGTCAGGGGCAGCGAGTCGATGCCCGCGATCTCCGCGACGACGGCGTCCGGCTGGTCGCCGAGCTGCTCGCAGACGTACGTGCCGGCGCTGACGCCCATGCCGTAGTTGTCGCCGAGGATCGTGGTGCGTGCCGCGAACGGGCTCGCGAACTCGCGGTCGACGTTGATGACGGGGATGCCGGCCTCCATGGCCTCGGTCGCGACCTCCGTCAGCGCCGCGCCGTCGAACGGCAGCAGGACGATCGCGTCGACGCCGTCGTTGATGAACTGCTCGACCTGGCTGATCTGGAGGTTGACGTCGTTGGTCGCCTCGGCGACCACGAGCTCGACGTCCTCGTACCGGTCCGCCTCCGCGATCGCGGCCTTGGTGATCGCACCCATCCAGCCGTGGTCGGCGGCGGGGGCGGAGAAGCCGATGCGGACGGTGTCGCCCGGCTCGTCGTTGGTGCCGCTCGCGAGGGGCGCCTGCTCGGCGGCGTCCTCCGTCTCGGTGGGCTCGGGGGTGTTGGACGTGCAGCCCGTGACGAGCACGGCACCGGCCAGGACGCTGCCGGCGGTGAGCCACCAGCGGCGGCGGGAGGTGGTGGGAGCGGACATGGGAATCCTCCTTGACTCCGGGAGTCGGTCGGTTCGGGGTGGGCGCCTCGGGCGGGCCGAGGGTGTGCGGGACCGCTGCGTCGACCGGGGACGACGCAGTGATGGGGACGGGGACGTCAGGCGCTGCGCGAGCGCGCCGCGAACCGCTGCTGGAGCAGGACCGCCGCGACGATGATCACGCCCTTGGCGACGGACTGCGCCGAGATCGAGAGGTTGTTCTGCGTGAACACGTTGGTGAGCGTCGTGAAGATGAGGACACCCAGGACGGTGCCGACGATCGTGCCGCGACCGCCCGCGAGGAGCGTGCCGCCGACGACGACCGCCGCGATCGCGTCGAGCTCGTAGTACATGCCGTGGGTCGACGACCCGGAGGTCGTCCGCGCGAGCATCATGACCGCGGCGATCCCGGCGGTGACGCCGGCGAGCCCGTAGAGGTACATCGTGTGCCGCCGGACCTTGATGCCCGCGAGGCGCGCGGCCTCGGGGTTGCCGCCGACGGCGATCGTGCGGCGGCCGAAGGTCGTCCGGTTGAGCAGGACCCAGCCGGCGACCGCGACCGCGGCGAAGATCCAGACGAGCACCGACACCCCGAGCACGTCGGCGCGGAAGACGTCGAGGAACGCGTCGACGCTCACGATCTGCGTCTGACGGTTGGCGATGATCTCGGCGAGGCCGCGCGCGGCGACCATCATCGCGAGGGTCGCGATGAACGCGACGACCCTGCCGTACGCGATGAGCACCCCGTTGACGAGGCCGCACCCGAGCCCGACCGCGAGCGCGGTGAACACCATGACGCCCCAGTGCACGTCGCGCGCCATGGTCTGCGTCGCGAGCGTCGACGCCCACACCGACGCGAGGCCCAGCACCGAGCCGACGGACAGGTCGATGCCGCCGCCCGTGATGACGAACGTCATCCCGATGCTCAGGACGCCGATCACCGCGGCCAGCCGCAGGATCGTCATGAGGTTGTCGATGCTCGCGAACCGCTCGCCCGCCGTGGCGACGCCGACGGCGCACAGGAGGGCGAGCGCGATGACGAGCCCGATGTTGCGGCCCGCCGCGCCGTGGAACGGGTTGCGCGACCTGCGGGACGTCGCCCCGGTCGCGTCGCCGCCGTCGCGACGCTCGAGCGGCGTGGACCGGTCGGGGTCGGGCGGCACGCTGCCCGCGGTGGCCAGCGTGGGTGGGGTCTGCTCGCTCACGCGGCACTTCCTTCCATGACGAGGTCGAGCACGCCGTGCTCGTCGATCTGGTCTGCGGGTCCGCTGTGCAGCACGCGGCCGTCGGCCACGACGAGCACGCGGTGGGAGAGGCCGAGGACCTCCTCGATCTCGCTCGACACGACGACGACGGCGTTGCCCGCCTCGGCGAGCGCGTGGACGAGCCCGTAGATCTCGGCGCGGGCCCCGACGTCGACGCCGCGCGTCGGCTCGTCGAGGAGGAGCACGCGGCAGCCGTGCACGAGCCAGCGCGCGAGCATGGCCTTCTGCTGGTTGCCGCCCGAGAGCGTCCGTGCGGCGCGGTCCGGGTCGGCGGGGCGCAGGTCGAGGGCCTGGATCTGCTCGCGCGCGACGCGCCGTTCGGTGCGCTCGTCGAGCATCGCGCCCCGTGCGGTCCGGGCGAAGGTCGACAGCGTGATGTTCCGGTAGACGGGCTCGTCCAGGAGCAGGCCCTGGCTCTTGCGCTCCTCGGGTGCCAGCCCGACGCCCGCGGCGACCGCCGCGGGGACCGACCCGGGCCGCACGCGCGACCCGGCCACGTGGACGGTCCCCGACGTCGCGCGCCGCGCGCCGTAGACCGTCTCGAGGATCTCCGACCGTCCCGACCCGACGAGGCCGGCGAGGCCGACCACCTCCCCCGCACGCACCGTGAAGGAGACGTCGGAGAAGGCGCCACGCAGCCCGAGGCCCTCGACCCGCAGGAGCTCGTCGGCGTCGGCCCGCACCGGGGTCCGCGCGGGGAACACCTGGTCGACGGCGCGTCCGGTCATGAGCCGGATGAGCTCGGTCGTGGGCGTGTCCGCGGCGCGCAGGCCCGACGCGACCGTCCGGCCGTCCTTGAGGACCGTGATCCGGTCGCCGATCTGACGGATCTCCTCGAGGCGGTGCGAGATGTAGAGGACCGCGACGCCGGACGCCGTCAGCTCGCGCACGACGCGGAAGAGGTTCGCGACCTCGCCGGAGTCGAGGACGGCGGACGGCTCGTCCATGATGATCAGGCGGGCGTCGTGCGAGAGGGCGCGCGCCATGCTGACGATCTGCTTGCCGGCCGCCGACAGCGTCCCGACCTCGCGGTGCGGCGCGATGTCGGGGTGGCCGAGGCGGCGCAGGACCTCAGCGGTCCGGGCGTGCGCCTGGCGACGACGCGTGAAGCCGCCCGCGGCGAGCTCGTGCCCGAGGTAGACGTTCTCCGCGACGGTCAGCCCGTCCACGACGTCGAGCTCCTGGTACATCGTCGCGACGCCCGCGTGGAGCGCCGCCACGGGTGACGTGATCCGTAGCGGCTCGCCGCGCCACAGCAGGGTGCCCGCGTCGGGGCGGTGCGCACCCGCGAGGACCTTGATGAGCGTCGACTTGCCCGCGCCGTTCTGGCCGAGGAGGCAGTGCACCTCGCCGGGCCGGACCTCGAGGTCGACGCCGTCCAGCGCCTTGGCTCCCGGGAAGTGCTTGACGATGCCCCGCATCTGCAGCAGGGCGCTCCCGGCGCCGTCGCCGGCGTCGCGCCGCCCGTCGTCATTGACCATGCCGTCGACCGTAGGACCGCGTTTTGCCGGGCGTCAAGCAAAAGTCGAGAACTGGGCGACGACATCGGCACCGCGAGCGTCCGATTGTGCTTGACTTCCGCCATGACGACGACGAGCGGCCGCCCCGGTGACCTCAGCGCGACGCTCCAGCTGCTGCGCGACCGCCGGCCGCGGACACGTGCCGAGCTCGCGAACCTCACGGGCCAGGCCCGGTCGACCGTCGCGCTCCGCGTCGACCAGCTGCTCTCGTCCGGCCTGGTCGCGCCCACGGGGGAGGCGGTCTCGACGGGGGGCCGCCCGCCGGCGACGTTCGCCTTCAACCCCGCGGCCCGCGTCGTCGCTGCGGTGGACCTCGGCGCGACGCACGCCCGCATCGCCGTCACGGACCTCGCCGCGACCGTCCTCGCGGAGCACCTCGAGGACATCGTGATCGGGGACGGCCCCGAGCCCGTGCTCGCGCGTGCGGCGCGCGTCGTCCAGGACCTCCTCGGCGAGGCGGGCCGCTCGGCCGACGACCTCGTGGGCGTCGGCGTGGGCCTGCCCGGGCCCGTCGACCACAGCACCGCGCGCCCGACCAACCCGCCGATCATGCCCGGCTGGGACGACGCCGACGTCGCGGGAACGCTCCAGGGCCACCTCGGCCCGGTCGCGGTCCTCGTCGACAACGACGTCAACGTCATGGCGCTCGGGGAGCACGCGACCGAGCTGCGCGACGTCGACCACCTCGTGTTCGTCAAGGTCGCGACCGGCATCGGCGCGGGAGTCATCAGCGACGGCGCCATCCGGCGCGGCGCGCAGGGCGCGGCGGGCGACCTCGGCCACGTCGCGGTGCCGGGCGGCGAGGACGTCCCGTGCACGTGCGGCAACACCGGGTGCCTCGAGGCGCTCGCGAGCGGGCGCGCCGTCGCTGCCCGGCTCACCGCGGCAGGGACGCCCGCCGCGACCAGCGCGGACGTCGTGGCGCTCGTGCGCGGCGGCGACCTCGCCGCGTCCGCCGCGGTGCGCGACGCCGGACGGTCGCTCGGCGCCGTCCTCGCCGGGTGCGTGAGCCTGCTCAACCCGTCGGTGATCGTCATCGGCGGGAGCCTCGCCGACGCGGGCGAGCACCTGCTCGCGGGCATCCGCGAGGTCGTCTACCGGCGCTCGCTGCCGCTCGCGACGCAGCACCTGCGCATCGTCACGAGCCGCACGCGCGGGCGCGCCGGCGTCCTCGGCGCGTCGACGATGGCGATCGAGCACGTGCTGTCCGGCGACGCGCTCGAGAAGCTCATCTGACCCGCGCGCGGACCCGCCGACGACGCCGCGGCGCGCGGGACTAGCGTGCGGGCCATGGCACAGCTCGAGCGCGTCCGCTGGGGGATCATCGGCGTCGGTCAGGTGACGGAGGTCAAGAGCGGCCCCGCGTTCCAGCAGGCCCAGCGCTCCGAGCTCGTGGCGGTGATGCGGCGCGACGGCGCCAAGGCCGCCGACTGGGCGCGGCGCCACGGCGTCGCACGCTCGTACGACGACGCCGACGCGCTTCTGGCCGACCCCGAGGTCGACGCGGTGTACGTCGCCACTCCCCCGGACACCCACGCGGACTACGCGCTGCGCGCGGCGGCGGCGGGCAAGCCCGTGTACGTCGAGAAGCCCATGGCGCGCACCGCCGACGAGTGCGACGCGATGATCCGCGCGTGCGACGACGCGGGCGTCCCCCTCTTCGTCGCCTACTACCGCCGCGCGATGCCGCGCTTCCGGACCGTCGCCGCGCTGCTCGCTGACGGCGCGATCGGACGGCCGCGCGCCGTGAGCGTCCGCCTCCAGCGCCCCGCGGGCATGTGGGACGCCGAGCACCTGCCGTGGCGCGTGGACCCCGCGGTCTCCGGCGGCGGTCTCTTCGTGGACCTCGGCTCGCACACGCTCGACCTGCTCGACCAGCTGCTCGGCCCGGTCACGCGGGTCGAGGGCACGTCGGTGAACCAGGGCGGGCGCCACCGCGCCGAGGACCTCGTCACCGCGTCGCTGTCCTTCGAGTCCGGCGTGCACGGCGTCGGGCTGTGGTCGTTCGACGCGCACGAGAGGCTCGACGAGGTCGAGCTCGTGGGCGACGGCGGGACGCTGCGGTTCTCGAGCTTCGGCGAGGAGCCCCTGCGGCTCACGACCGCCGACGGCACGCGCCACATCCCCGCGCCGTACCCCGCGACCGTCCAGCTGCCGCTCGTGCAGACCGTCGTCGACGCGCTCACGGGCCGCGGCGAGTGCCCGAGCACGGGCCGCAGCGCGCGACGCACGGCCGCCGTCGTGGACGCGCTCCTGGCCGACCACCGCGCGTCGCTCACGTCGGGCTGACCGCCCTCGTCAGGCGACCGAGACCCGGTTCCGCCCCGACCGCTTCGCCTCGAGCAGCGCGTCGTCCGCCGCCTGCAGGTGGGTCCGCGTCTCCGACCGGCCGCCGACCCCGATCGACACGGTGACCGTGAGACCGGGCGCGAGCGCGTCCCACGCGTACGCGCCGACCGCGCGCTGGACGCGGTCCGCGACGGACAGCGCCGCCTCCGGACCGCCCTGGACGAGCACGAGGAACTCGTCACCGCCGTACCGCACGAGCACGTCCGACTGGCGTGACTCCGACCGCAGCACGTCGGCGAGCGCGCGCAGGACGTCGTCGCCGACCCCGTGCGACCAGCCGTCGTTGATCGCCTTGAACTCGTCCACGTCGACGAACACCGCCCACTCGTGCAGCGAGCCGTCCTGCGTGCTCGCGGCCAGCATGCGCCGGTTCCCGAGCCCGGTGAGCGGGTCGTGCACGACGGCGCGCAGCGCCCGGTCCGTCTCCTGCGCGAGCTCGTGCATCCGGTGCCTGTCCTGGAGGGCGTGGAACCGCGCCTCCCGCTCGGCCCACACGCGCGCGAGGGCGGACCGTCCGACGGCCGCCCACAGGTCCATGCCCTCGTGCGGGCCCGACTGCGCACGCGCGACCTCGGCGAGCGTCGCGCGCGCGGTCGCGGCCCAGGTCTCGCGGCCCATGCGGTCCGCGTTCTCGACCGCGCTCAGGAGCTGCTCGCGCGCCGCGTCGAGGTCACCCCGCTCGGCCGCCGCCCAGCCGCGCACCAGGTGGAGCAGCTGGGTCTCGACGAGCTCCGGGCGGGCCGCGAACCCGACCGCGGCGGCCTCCGCGCGCGCCGCACCCAGCGCGACGTCGGACAGGTGCATGGTCGCGTGCGCCTCGATGACGCCGGCCCGGGCGGCCATCTGGTCGTCGCCGACGGCGGTCGCGGTGCGCAGCATCCGCAGCGCTCGCTGCGCCATGACGGAGGTGTGCTGGGCCGCCTCGCCGTCGCGCCCGATGAGGCGGAGCGACGCGGCCCAGTAGCCGCTGAGCAGCGCGAGCTCCTGCGCGACGAGGACCTCGACGTACGGCCCGGCCCCGCCGCGGATCGCGCGCAGGCGCTCGTCGGCCTGCTCGAACAGGTTGATCGAGCGCAGCGCGAGACCGACGGCCATGCTCGCCGACACGTGGCCGTACGTCCCCGGCGGCACCGTGCTCACGAGGCGGTCGGCCTCGGCGAGCGCGGCGAGCGACGCGGCGTGGTCGTTGAGGGACGCGCAGCACTCGCCGACGACGGCGAGCGCCTTGGCGCGCCACACCGGCGCCGGGTCGTCGCCGAGCTCGTCGAGCAGCGTCCGTGCGACGGCGAGCGCCTCGGCGTGGCGGCCCGACTCGTGCAGCGCGGTCGCCCGGATGTACCCGAGGTAGCGGGTCGAGGCGACGTCGCCGCCGGCGCGCGTGAGGGCCGACCAGCGCACGCACGCGTCGGCCGCGCGGTCGGCGAAGCCGTCGATGTACCAGCCGTGCGCGATGTCGGTGAGCTCGTCGTACGGCCCGAACTCCGGGCGCACGGCGACGTCGCGCGAAGGCGCCTGCCGTCCAGCCGTCACCGTGAGCCCCGTCCTGCCTGGGAGCCCGTCGACCGGCCCCTGGACACAGTGTCGGCGAGGATCGCCGTGAGCACGAGGGGTCTTCCGGACGTGTGACCAGGACCACGCCCGAACAGGTGAGACTACTCGTCTCGGCAAGTGGGACGATCGACGGCGCCCCGCGGCGGCACGAGTCCGCGCCGGCGCGTCGGCGTCACACCGGACGCAGCGGCCCGTGCGGCAGGTCGGGGAGCTCCACCGCGATGCTGTCACCCGGTCGGACCACACCGCCCGCGACGACGACGGCCATGACTCCCGCCAGCCGCTCGACCGAGCCGTTCGCCGAGCGGCGCACGAGGCGTCGCATGAGCCCGGGCGACAGCCCGTCGATCTGGGCGCACGGGTTGCGCAGGCCCGTCACCCGGACGGCCGCGTCGGCACCGAGCCGCAGGACGGCGCCCTCGGGCAGCGCGAGCAGGTCCAGGCCGGCGGTCGTGACGTTCTCGCCGAGCCCGCCCGGCGCGACGTCGTGCCCCGCGTGCCCGATCTCCTCGAGCAGCTCCGCGTGGATCAGGTGGACCTGGCGGAGGTTGGGCGCCGTCGGGTCCTTCGCCACGCGGAACCGGTGGCGCACGGTCGGGCCGGCGTGCGCGTCGCCCTCGACGCCCCAGCCCTCGATCAGGCGGATGCTCGCGGCGGTGGGCTTGCTGAAGCGGTGCCCGTCGTCGAGCGCGACCGCCACGACGGTGCCGCCCGCGCGGCGCCCGGCGGCGTCGGCGTCGACGAGGACGCCGGGGCCGGGCGGTGCGAGCAGGTCCGTCACGGCGCCGACCCTAGGGGACGCGCCGTCGACCGATCCAGGGCCGCCCGGGTGGCGCCGCGACCGCGTCGGGGCACCCGCCTCGGTGGGGAAGGTCCGTGCCGGATAGCGGCACCGACCTTCCCCGGAGAGCAGGGCGGCAGGGCCGGCCCGCTCGATCTGGGCGCCGCGGCGAGGCGGCACGCGGAGGGCCCGGCCGCCCCCTGAGCGACCGGGCCCTCGCGCGCTCGCGTCAGGTTGTGCTTGCCGTGCTCCCCGTGCTCCCCGTGCTCCGGGTCACCGGCCGGGTGGTGCTCGCACCCCCGTCGGTCCCGGCGCGCGTGCGCGCGGGCGTCCGCTCGGTGTCGTCGGGCTGGTCGACGAGCACGTTGTTCGCGTCGCCGACGGCGTCGTCGTCCTCACGGCCCGGCGTCCGCAGGTTCCACTTCGTGATGACGAACCGGAAGAGGACGTAGTAGAGGACGGCGTACCCGAGCCCGATCACGACGAGCAGCAGCGGCTGCTCGGCGATCCGGAAGTTGAGCAGGTAGTCGATGACGCCCGCCGAGAACCCGAAGCCGCTGCGCACGTCGAGCGCGTTGACCAGCGCGAGCGACGTCCCGGTGAGCACCGCGTGGATGACGTACAGCGGGTAGGCGACGTAGACGAACGCGAACTCGAGCGGCTCGGTCACGCCCGTGACAAACGAGACCAGCGCGGCCGAGCCCATGATGCCCGCGATGACCTTGCGCTTCTCGGGCTTGGCGGTGTGCACCATGGCGAGCGCCGCGGCGGGCAGCGCGAACATCATGATCGGGAAGAACCCGGCCTGGAAGATGCCAGCGGTCGGGTCGCCCGCGAGGAACCGGAAGATGTCGCCGTTGGCGACCGTGCCGTCGTCGGCGACGTACTCGCCGAACTGGAACCACGGCACCGAGTTGAGCAGGTGGTGCAGGCCGATCGGGACGAGGAGCCGGTTGAGCGTGCCGAACACGAAGCCGCCGAGCACGGCAGAGCCCGTGACCCAGTCGCTGACGCCCGTGAGCACCGCGTCGAACGCCGGGTAGACCACCGCGCCGATGAGCGCGACGAAGATCGCGACGAACGCCGTGACGATCGGCACGAACCGCCGGCCGCCGAAGAACGCGAGGTACGCCGGCAGCTTGATCCGGTAGTACCGCTGGTACAGCAGCGCGGCGATCAGGCCCATGACGATGCCGCCGAGCACGCCGTAGTTGATGAGCTCCTGCGACGGGGCACCCAGCGCCTGCTGCATCGCGTGCAGGACAAGCGCGTTGTAGTCCCCGGTCGAGGCTGCGTCGAGGGCCGACGGGTCGGCCGAACCCAGGACGTCCGCCTCCGTCAAGGCGGCGGGCTCGCCGAGGAAGTACGGCGACAGGGCGTCGGACACGCCCTTGAACACGAGGTAGCCGATGACCGCCGCGAGGCCCGTGGACCCGTCGGACTTGCGCGCGTAGCCGATGGCGACACCCAGGGCGAAGATCAGCGGCAGGTTGCCGAAGAGCGCGTTGCCGGCGGCGCCGAGCACGGCGGCGACCGGGAGGAGCCAGTCGCCCCAGGCGCCGGCGAGGCCGTCGGCGCCCAGCATGTCGGGCTGCCCGAGCCGGAGCAGGAGCGCTGCGGCGGGCAGGGAGGCGATGGGCAGCATGAGGGACCGGCCGATGCGCTGGAGCTGCGCGAGGCCCGGGAAGGCCCGCTTCTCCCTGGCCACGGGGGCTGTGGTGGCGGTCATGGACGTGCACTCCCTACTGGTGCGGCCGGTGCGTCGGTGCACCGGAGGTCCTGTGTGCGGGGCGGCCCGGCCGTCCGGGACGGTCGTCCGCGTCGGCGGCGGCTGACGCCGTCGTCGCTCCCGGCCCCGCCGGCCGCGGTCCGGGGATCTGGCTGAACTAGATGTCTAGACCGGTTGCCGAGAACCATGGTGGAATGCGACAACCGGTGTCAAGGGTCGACATCCCCGCCCTGTCGGCACTCGGTCCGGCGACGGAAGGACGGCAGGGTCGGACGTGGGCAGGTCGATGCTCAAGTACGTGCGGGTCAGGGACTACCTGCGCTCGCTCGTCACGCACGAGCTCGCCGTGGGCGACCCGATCCCCTCCGAGCGCGCGCTGTGCGAGCGCTTCGGCGTCTCGCGCATGACGGTGCGGCAGGCGGTCGACGCGCTCGTGGTCGAGGGCCTGCTCGCACGGGAGCAGGGTCGCGGCACGTTCGTCGCGCCGACCAAGGTCGACCTCGAGGTGCGGCTGTCGTCCTTCGGCGAGGAGATGCGGCGTCGCGGCATGGAGCCCGCGAGCAAGGTGCTCGCCGCGGAGGTCGCCCAGGCGACGCCCGACGTCGCCGACGCGCTCGAGATCCTGCCCGGCGAGGACGTCTGGTCGCTGCACCGGGTCCGCTACGCCGACGGCGAGCCGATGGCCATCGAGCAGACCTGGCTCCCCCGCGCCCTCCTGCCCGGGCTCCTCGACGACGGCGTGCCCGAGAGCCTGTACGGCGAGCTGCGGCGCCGGGGGCACGTGCCCGACTGGGGCGAGGAGACCGTCGCCGCCGGCGAGGCCGACGCCGAGGCCGCCGACCTGCTCGGGGTCGCCGACGGCGCACCCGTCCTGCGGCTCACGCGCCGCACGTTCGCGGGGCAGACGGCGTGCGTCTACGCCCGGTCCAGCTACCGTGCGGACCGGTACGTCCTGTGGGTCCCGCTGCGCGCGCCGCGCGCACGGCTCACACCGCGGACCCGCGACGACGGCGCCGCGGGTGGCGCCTCGGCGGAGGCACCGCACGAGGGCACGAGCACCGTCGCAGGGGCGGGCGTGGGAGCAGACCTGAGGGCAGGCGTGGGGACGGGGACGCCGGCAGGGTCACCGGCAGGGGCACTGGACGCCGCGGGCGCGGCAGGGCATGAGGCCGCGAGCGCGGCAGGGCACGAGGCCGCGAGCGAGGCAGGGCACGAGGCCGCAGGCGCGGCAGGGAGGGACCGGACGTGACACAGCGCGCGGCGACGATCCTCGCGGCACTGGGCGGCGTGGCGAACATCGTCGACATCGAGCCCTGCACGACGAGGCTGCGCTCCGAGGTGCGCGACGCGTCGGCGGTCGACGTCGGGGCGCTGCGCGCGGCCGGCGCGCACGGGGTCATGATCTCGGGGCACGTCGTGCAGGTCGTCATCGGCCCGGACGTCGACGTCCTGGCGTCCGACCTGGACGACCTGCTCTAGCAGGCGGCACGGCCCCGCTCCGGCGGGGAGCACCACAGGAGGGGCCCGGCCCGGGCACCCCGGAACGAGGAGGATGCGATGAGCAAGGCAGAGGAGATCCTGGCGGCGCTGGGCGGGGACGAGAACGTCCTCGACCTCGAGCCCTGCATCACGCGGCTGCGGGTCGAGGTCGAGGACCCGGCGCTCGTGGACGAGAAGCGGCTCCGCGCCGCTGGTGCGTACGGCGTCGTCCTGTCCGGCAAGGCCGTCCAGGTCGTCGTGGGGCCCGAGGCCGACACGCTCGCGTCCGACATCGAGGACCTGCGCTGATGGCGCTCACCGTCCTGGCCCCCCTGGGCGGGGTCGTCCGCGCGCTCGGCGAGGTGCCCGACCCGGTGTTCAGCGCCGAGCTCGTGGGCCCCGGGCTCGCGGTCGACCCCACGCGGGACGGCGTCGTCGCGGCCGTCGCGCCCATCGCGGGGACCGTCGTCAAGCTGCATCCGCACGCGTTCGTCGTCGCCGGGGACGACGGGCGCGGCGCGCTCGTCCACCTCGGTCTCGACACCGTCCAGCTCGGCGGCGAGGGCTTCACGCTGCACGTCACCGAGGGCGCGACGGTGGCTGCCGGGGACGTCGTCGTGAGCTGGGACCCGTCCGCCGTCGAGGCGGGCGGGCGCTCGCCGGTCTGCCCGGTCGTGGCGCTCGACGCGCGCGCGGGCGCGGTGACGCCCGTCGCCGAGGTGGGCGCCACGGTGGCGGCCGGCGACCCGCTGCTCGCCTGGGACTGAGGCGGGCGGACGGGACGGAGCCGGCGTGCCCGGGCGGGCGCGCCCGGACGTGCCCGGTGCGGTGCCGGTCCTCAGGCGCGCATCGGTGACCAGCGGTTGCCCGTCCTGCGGGTGATACGGCTCGTCTCCACCACCGCGAGCTCGTCGACGCGCTCGACGACCGCACGGCCGACGCGTGCGGCCTCGAGGTCGTCGGCCGCCTCGAAGCGCACCGTCACGCACGGCAGCCCGCGCACGAGGTCGACCTGACCCGACTCGACCGCCGTGCGCGCACGACCGGCGGCCACGGCCTGCGGCAGCACGTCTGCGGGGTCGACCCCGGCGTGGACGAGGCCGATGACCATCCGGACGCGGTACGAGGGCACCGGCAGAGCGTAGGCGCGCGCCGACGTGCCGCCCGACGCGCGGTCGACCCGTCGCGCGAGCACGCTGGTGCAGGGGTGAGACCGGTGGAGTGGTTCGACGCCGAGGGCTACTCGGTCGCGCGGGAGGTCGTCCAGCGGGGCGTCGCCGCGGTCTACGTCGTCGCTTTCGTGGCGGTGCTGCGCCAGTTCCGGCCGCTGCTCGGGGAGGCCGGGCTCCTCCCGGTCCCCCGGTTCGTCGCCCGCGTGCCGTGGCGGGCGTCGCCGAGCCTGTTCCACTGGCGCTACAGCGACCGTCTGGTCGTCGCCGTCGGGTGGCTCGGTGCGGTCGTCGCCGCGGCGCTCGTGCTCGGCGTCCCGCAGGCGGGACCGCCCTGGCTCCCGCTCGTCGCGTTCCTCGTCCTGTGGGTGCTGTACCTGTCCGTCGTCAACGTCGGGCAGCTGTTCTACGGGTTCGGCTGGGAGTCGTTGCTGCTCGAGGCGGGCTTCCTCGTCGCGTTCCTCGGCTCGCACGACGTCGCGCCCCCGGTGCCCGTCCTGGTGCTGCTGTGGTGGCTCGTGCTGCGCCTCGAGCTGGGTGCCGGCCTGATCAAGTGGCGCGGCGACCCCGCCTGGCGCGACCTGACGGCGCTGTACTACCACCACGAGACCCAGCCCATGCCGGGTCCCCTGAGCCGGTGGTTCCACCTGCTGCCGCGTCCGCTGCACCGCGTCGAGGTCGCCGCGAACCACGTGACGCAGCTGGTCGTGCCGTTCGCGCTGCTCGTGCCCGGGCCCGTCGCCAGCACGGCGGCGGCGGTCGTCGTGGTCACGCAGCTGTGGCTCGTGCTCTCGGGGAACTTCGCGTGGCTGAACTGGCTGACGATCGTGCTCGCGTTCTCGGCGGTGACGGACGACGCGTTCGCCTGGGCGCTGTCGCCCCTCGGGGTCGAGGTGGGCTCGGACGTGGCGGCGCCCGCTCCCCTGTGGTTCGTCGCGGTCGTCGTCGGCGTCGCGGCGGTCTGCCTCGTCCTGAGCTGGTGGCCGCTGCGCAACCTCGTGTCGAGGAACCAGCGGATGAACGCCTCGTTCAACTCGCTGCACCTCGTCAACGCCTACGGCGCGTTCGGCAGCGTGACGCGGCGGCGCACCGAGGTCGTCGTCGAGGGGACGCTGGACGAGGACCCCGCGACGGGTGCGTGGTCCGAGTACGAGTTCCGCGGCAAGCCGGGCGAGGTGCGTCGGGTCCCCCGCCAGTACGCGCCGTACCACCTGCGACTGGACTGGGCGATGTGGTTCCTCGGTCTGGGGTCGTCAGCGCAGCTCACGTGGTTCATCCCGTTCCTCGTGCGCCTGCTCGAGGCGGACGCGCCCACGCTGCGGCTCCTCGCGCACGACCCGTTCTCCGGGCGCCGCCCCCGTTGGGTCCGCGCTCGCCTCTACCGGTACCGGTTCGCGACGCGCGCGCAGCACCGCGAGACCGGGCAGTGGTGGGTCCGCGAGGACCTGGGCCTGATGGTCGACGCCCACGACCTCGGGACGCTCGCGCGCGTGCGCTGAGGGCGCGTCGGTCCGTCAGCGGGGATCAGGAGCTGCGGTGCGGGTCGTCGTCGACGGGCACCACGTACGAGCGCCCGTCAGGGCCCGTCACGCGGCGCAGACCGGTCTCGAGCTCGTCGGCGCGGTCGCGCTGCGCGGGCGTCGCCGGTGTCCGGCGGCGCGGGTCCGCGAGCTGCGCCGGGCCAGTGAACGGGAGGAGGAAGCGTTCGGTGAAGCGCATCCCGCGACCTCTCGACCGCTCCGCCACGCGCCCTCCTCCGTCTGCCGCCGAGCCGGGAGCAGTCTAGGACGCCGGTCGTCGAGGCCCGCTGCCGCCGGCGCGGCGGGCCTCGACGACCGGGGCGTCCGGTCCGGTCAGGCGAGGCCGTTCTCGGCGAGCCAGTCGCCCGCGATGGTGGCCGCGGGCGCCTGCTCGTCGACGCTGCGCGCGTTGAGGGCGACGAGCTCCTCGGGCGTGAGGGCAGCGCTCACCGCGTTCACGACCTCCACAGCGCCCTCGTCGAGGTCGTCGGCCGCCACGGGCACCACGTTCGAGGCGAGGAACAGACCCTCCGGGTCCTCGAGCGTCACGAGGTCGTTCGCAGCGATGGACGGGTCGGCGCTGTAGATGTTGACCAGCTGGACCGTCCCGTCCTGGAGCGCCTTGACCGTCAGCGGGCCGCCCGAGTCCTCGATCGGCGTGAAGCCGACCTCGACGCCGTAGACGCTCTGGAGCCCCTCGGGCCCGTAGGGACGGGTCGCGAGCTCCGAGTTGCCGCCGAGCGTGAGCGGCTCGCCCACGGACGCGAGGTCGGCGAGGCTGGTCACGCCGTTCGCCTCGGAGAACTCGCGCGTCACGTTGTACGAGTCCTGGTCCGTCGCGGACGACTGGTCGAGCACCTGCAGGCCGTCGGGCACGGCCTCCCGGAGCGCGGCGTAGACGTCGTCGGACGTGCGCGCCTCGGTCTCGGGCTCCCAGTACTGCAGCAGGTTGCCGGTGTACTCGGGGAAGAGGTCGATCGCACCCGACTCGATCTCGGGGAGGTAGACCTCGCGCTGACCGATCCGGAGGTCCCGCTCGACCGTGTACCCCTCGGCCTCGAGCGCCTGGGCGTACAGCTCGGCGATGATCTCGTTCGAGTAGTAGTCCTGCGAGCCGATGACGATCGCCGCGCTCTCCTCGCCGCCCGGCTCGGACGTGCCGGCGGCCGGCTCCTCCAAGGGGTCGGACTGGGAGCACGCGGCGAGCAGGAGGGCGGCGACGGGCAGGCTGAGCGTCCGGGCGACGCGACGAGCGTTCACGGGTGGTCCTCTCGATCTGGTCAGGCAGCGGGCGTCACGGCGCGCGGCCGTGACGTACGACGGACGTCGCCGGCCGGGACGGCACGGCGCTGGGCGAGGGCGAAGAAGCCCTCGAGCACGAGGGCGAGCGCGGCGACGAGCAGCGAGCCGGCCAGCATCTGCGGGTAGTCACGCGTCTTGAGACCGGTGAACAGCAGCCGGCCCAGTCCTGCGTCCGCGACGTACGCCGCGAGGGTCGCGGTCGCCACGACCTGGAGCGTCGCGGCGCGCAGGCCACCGACGACGACGGGCAGGCCGAGCGGCAGCTCGACGCGCGTGAGCACCTGCCACTCGGTCATCCCGACGGCGCGCGCGGAGTCGACGGTCGTCCGGTCGATCGCCTCGATCCCGGCGTAGGCGCCTGCGAGGATCGACGGGATCGCGAGGACGACGAGCGCGAGGAACGGCGCGCGGAGACCGATCCCGAGCCAGAGGCCGAGCAGCGTGAGCAGCCCCAGGGTGGGCAGGGCACGCGCACCGCCCGCGATCGCGACGACGAAGGAGCGTCCGCGGCGCGCGTGGCCGACGGCGACGCCGAGCGGCAGGGCGAGCACCGCGGCCGCGAGGACCACGAGGCCGGAGAAGGCCAGGTGCTCGCCCAGCCGCGCGCCGATCCCGCCCGGGCCGGTCCAGCGCGAGCCGTCGGCGAGCCACGCGAACGCCTCGGCGAGGAGGTTCATGCCGCGACCCTCTTCCGCGTCCGGGGCGCGACGGTCCAGGGCAGGAGCACCCGGCCGCCGAGCACCGCGATCGCGTCGAGGACCAGCGCGACGAGCACGGTCAGCACGATGCCCGTCACGATCTCGACGACGATGCCGCGCTGGAACCCGTCGGTGAAGAGCGTCCCGAGGCTGCGGATCCCGATCACCGCGCCGACGGTCACGAGGCTCACGGTCGACACGACGACGACGCGCAGGCCCGCGAGCAGCACGGGTCCGGCGAGGGGCAGCTCGACGCGCCAGAAGAGCGCCCAGGGCGAGAACCCGATGGCGGTCGCGGACTGGCGCACCTCGGCCGGCACCGCCCCGAACGCGTCGCTCGCCGCACGCACGAGCAGCGCGACGCCGTAGAGGGTCAGCGCCACGACCATCGTGGTCGGTGAGCGGAGCCCCGTGCCGAGCACGATCGGGATCATGATCAGCAGCGGGAGCGACGGGATCGCGTAGAGCAGGCCGCTCGTCGTGAGCAGCAGCTCGCGCACCGGACGGTGCCGGTGCGCGACCCAGCCGAGCGGCACGGCGACCAGGAGGCTCAGCAGGACGGGCGGTACCGACAGCACGAGGTGCTCGAGCGTCAGCTCGCGGATCAGGGGCCAGCTCTGGCTCAGCCAGCTCACGGCGCGAGCACCCCGGCCGGCCGGCCGTTCTCGTCGACGACGACCGTGCGCCCGCCCTCGTCACGCAGGTGCAGCGTCCGGCGCGCAGCACCGCCACCGACGAACTGGTCGACGAACTCGTCGGCCGGGTGCGCGAGGATCTCCGCGGGCGCACCCACCTGCGCGACGCGCGCCGAGGTCCGCAGGATGACGACCTCGTCGGCGAGCGCGAACGCCTCGTCGACGTCGTGCGTGACGAAGACGATGGTCTTGCCGAGCTCGCCCTGGAGGCGTCGGAGCTCGGCCTGGAGGTCGGCGCGGACGATCGGGTCGACCGCGCCGAACGGCTCGTCCATGAGCAGGATGTTCGGGTCCGACGCGAGGGCGCGGGCGACACCCACGCGCTGCTGCTGGCCGCCCGAGAGCTGCGCCGGGTAGCGCTGAGCGAGCGCGGTGGGCAGGCCCACCTTCTCCAGGAGCTCGAGCGCCCGCGTGCGCGCCGTACGGCGCGGGACGCCGTCGAGCACCGGCACCGTCGCGATGTTGTCGACGACCGTCCGGTGGGGCAGCAGGCCACCGGCCTGGAGGACGTAGCCGATGCTGCGGCGCAGGCGCACGCGGTCGAGCGTGCGGACGTCGACGTCGTCGATGAGGACCGACCCGCTCGTGGGCTCGACCATGCGGTTGACCATGCGCAGGAGCGTGGTCTTGCCCGAGCCCGACGACCCGAGCAGGACCACGGTCCGGTGGGAGGGGACGACGAGCGAGAAGTCCTCCACGGCCGTGGTGCCGTCGGGGTAGCGCTTCGTCACGGAGGCGAACTCGATCACGTACGCACCC
The DNA here is from genome assembly GCA_031844515.1 of Actinotalea sp. AC32. GTDB lineage: Bacteria > Actinomycetota > Actinomycetes > Actinomycetales > Cellulomonadaceae > Actinotalea. The sequence continues at coordinate 77,501 of JAUZVJ010000017.1, forward strand.
TCCTGGGGGTCGGTGACGTGCGGGCACTTGCGGACGAAGCGGGCGGAACGGCCATGGTCAGACTAGGTGACCGCACCGACACGCGCCGAGCCGTCCCCGCCCGCACCGCCGCTAGGGTCCGACGTGCGGCGATCATGGGGACGCCGCTGGACCGAGGGGGACCATCCATGGCACGGCCTGGACGACGGACGACGGCGGCGCTGGGCGCGCTCGCCCTGACCTGCGCACTCACGGCGGGCGCCCCGCCGCTCGCGACGACGACCGACACCCCGGGGCTCGTCGCGGAGACGGTCGGGCCGGACGGCGCGACGACCTCGTCGTACGACGACGGGTCGACCTTCACGTTCGAGGCGCCCGGCACCACGTCCTCGACGGCGTCCACGACGTCGCTGCGCCTCACCTCGCTCGCGTCGACGAGGCGCTCACGGGACTGGAGCGCGTCGTACGCCGGGACCGTGACCTCCCAGTACTTCCACCACGACGGCGGCGAGGTGCGGCTCGCGGTCCGGCCGTTCACGAACTGCGGCACGAGCCAGACCGTCCACCTGCTGGTCGCGACGTCGTGGGGCGGTTACGCGCGCAGCGCGACGGCGAGCGTCCCGTGCGGTGGCGGCACGGTGCGGTGGACGACGCCCGAGGGGAACAAGAAGTTCCAGCTCGTGGACCCGAACACGCGGGACGCGTACTCCCCCGTCGGCGCGTCGGGCACCGTGTACTGGAACGACTGACGCGCGCGTCGCCCGCCGCGGGTCGGCACGCGCGGCGGGCGGCGACGGGCGGCGACGGCGCGCGACGGCCGGCCACGGGAGGCGGGCGTCGGGCGGCGACGGACGGGGCCGCCCGGAGGCGTCCCGCCGCGCCCGTCGTAGGGGGCTAGACCCAGGCCGCGAGGGTCCGCGAGGCGCGCGCCCGCCGCACGACGGCGGCGAGCACGACGGCGACGACG
>JAUZVJ010000018.1:0-74678 GCA_031844515.1 Actinotalea sp. AC32
CGGCGAGCGCGGCCGGGGCGGCCCAGCCTGCCGCGAGCGGCGTCCACCCGAGGACCTCGGCGACGGCCGGGACCCGCTCGAGCGCGCCCTCCAGGCCGAGCCGTCCGACGCCCGCGACCACGGCGACGAGTGCGAGCACGCCGACGAGTGCGAGGACCAGACCCGCCTCGCGAGCACGCCGCGCACCCAGGGCACGGGCGACGGCACCGGTCGCGACGCGCGACGCGACCACGCACGAGGCCGCGAGGACGGGCGCCAGGAGAGCCGCGACGACGAGCGCGGGGCGCGTACCCGGCTCGCCCCACACGATGACTGGTGCGAGGCACACCATCGCGGTGAAGGCCGTCGGCACGCCGAGCAGCGACGCGAGCAGCAGTCCCGGGACGAGGCGGTGCGGCGGGACGCCGCTCGTCGCGAAGCGACGCACGTCGAGCGAGTCGTCGAGCGACGGCAGGACGACGGGCACGACGGCCCACCCGACGGCGAGCACCGTGCCGGCGACGACGAGCACGTCGTGCGCGACGTCGACGCCCTGGCCCGAGAGCCACACCGCGCCGCTGAGGACGCTCGGCAGCGCGAGCAGCGCCCACAGCACGCCCACGACGAGGAGCACGAGCCGCCACGGCTCGGCGCGCAGCGTGTTGCGCAGGAGCGCGGACCTCAGCCGGAGGACGGTCGCAGCCACGACAGCTCCACGGGCCCGGCACCGCCGCCGAGCAGCTCGACGAAGCGCTGGTCGAGGCCGCGTCCCGCGCTGACCTCCTCGACCGTCCCCGCAGCGAGGACCCGTCCGGCCGCGACGACGGCGACGTGGTCGCAGGTGGCCTCGACCAGCGCCATCACGTGGCTCGACAGCACGACCGTCCCGCCCTCGGCGACGAACGAGCGCAGGATCCCGCGGATCGCCGCGGCGGAGACCGGGTCCACGGCCTCGAACGGCTCGTCGAGGACGAGCAGGCGAGGCGCGTGCACGAGGGCGCACGCGAGCGCGGCCTTCTTGGTCATGCCCGCGGAGTAGTCGGTGACGAGCGTGCGTCCCGCGCCGGCGAGGTCGAGGGCCGCGACCAGGTCGTCGCGGCGCGCGGCGACGACGTCGGGTCGCAGGCCCCGCAGGAGACCCGCGTACGCGATGAGCTCGGGACCGGTCAGGCGGTCGAAGAGGCGCATCCCGTCCGGCAGCACCCCGACGAGCGCCGCTGCCCGCGCCGGCTCGCGCCACACGTCGACGCCGTGCACGTGCACCGTCCCGGTGTCGGGCTCGAGGAGGCCCGTGGCCATCGAGAGCGTCGTCGTCTTGCCCGCGCCGTTGGGGCCGACGACGCCGTAGAAGGAGCCGGCGGGGATGTCGAGGTCGAGCGCGTCGACCGCGACGGTGCGGCCGAAGCGCTTGCCGAGGCCGCGCAGCCGCAGGGCCGGGACGGCGGGCTCGGGGGGCACGCGTCGAGCGTACGGCGCGCGGGTCAGCCGTTCGCGAGCGCGGCGTCCGTCCGGGTGGTGGGGGTCGCGGTCGCGTCGTCGTCGGTGAACGGTCGGGTGACGTGCGTCGTGCCCGTCGGGGCCGCCGGCGGGGTGAGGACGAGCGGGCCAGGCGGCTGCGCGGGGGGCGCGGCGGCGAGCGCCCAGCGGATCGCCCCGGTCGCGAACCGGCCCACCGGGCGCAGCACCGCGGCGTCGACCACGGGCACGTCGGGCAGGCGCAGCGGTGCGCGCGACCAGCGCGGCATGAGGGCGATGCCCGCCGAGGTGATGAGCCCGTAGGCCGGTCGCACGACGGCGGGCAGCGGCGGCTCGCGGAGCAGGAAGTGCGCGGCCTCGAGCGCGGCGGGTGTCGCGCGCAGCTCGGGCCGGTACGCGTCGAGCTGCTCCTGCAGCTCGGCGTACGTGAGGGGCAGGCCCGTCGCCCCGAGACGCTCCCCGACGACGGCGGCCTGGCGGACGTACTCGTCGCAGCCGGCGGCGTCGAGCGGACGACGTCCGTACCGCTGGTGCGCGGCGAGGAAGCTGTCGACCTCGGCGACGTGCACCCACCGCAGGAGGTGCGGGTCCGACGCGTCGTAGGGCTCGCCGTCGGGCGTGGTCCCGCGGATCCGGCGGTGCACGGCCTTGACGACCTCGATCGCCTGCTCGGCGTCGGCGACGGTCCCGAACGTCGTCGTGGCGAGGAACGTCGCGGTGCGCTGCAGGCGCCCCCACGGGTCGGCGCGGTAGCCCGAGTGGCCGGCGACGGCGGCCATGGCCCGCGGGTGCAGCGACTGCAGGAGGAGCGCGCGCACGCCGCCCGCGAACATCGAGGCGTCGCCGTGCACGCGACCGACGGGGCTCGCGGGGTCGAACCAGCGCGGTCCGGGGGTCGCGTGGATCGCGTCGCGCGCGGCCGACGGGTCCGGCCCCGCGACGCGCGTGAGGAGCGCGTGCGCGGCGCGCTGCTGCACGGTGCGCGCCGCCGTCCCGGCCTGGCCGGCGGCACGACGGGCCGCGCCGACGGCCTCCCTCGCGGGGGCGGGTCGGGCAGCGGGACGTGCGGGGGGCGCCATCGGGTCATCGTCACACGCACCACCGCACCGCTTCTCGCCGCAGCGGGACGCCGTCCTCAGCCGGCTCTCAGGTCACGGCCCGCCGACGCCGCGGTCACGGACCGGTCACCGTCCACGCCCGGGCGCATCGATCACGTCACGATCCGCCCGATCCGTCCGGTCAGGCCCGCGGCGGCTCCTAGCGTTCGGGCATGCGCACCGTCCCCGCCCTCGCCCTCGTCGCCCTCCTCGCCCTGGCCGGCTGCTCGGCGTCGGGCGACGCGACGGCCGAGTCGGCGGGCGGCGGCGAGGCGGGCTACGCGGTCGAGGAGGGCACCGCCGCGGACGAGGCGACCAGCGGTGCGGGCGGTGGCGCGGGCGGTGGCGCCGAGGCCCCGGCGGCCGACGGCGTGGACCTCACGGCCTCGCCGCGGCAGGTCGTCACCGAGGGGTCGGTCACGCTCACGGTCGAGGACCCGCGGGGCGCCGCGCGCGACGTCGCGCTGGTCGCCGAGCGCGTCGGCGGCCACGTCGAGGAGCGCGTCGAGCGGGCCGGCAGCGGCGAGGACGCGCTCGACGCGTCGGCGAGCGTGGTCGTGCGCGTGCCCGCGGCCGAGGTCACGGGCGTGCTCGAGCGGCTCGAGGAGCTCGGCGAGGTCGTCTCGGTGCGCATGAGCAGCACCGACGTGACCGGCCAGGCCCAGGACCTCGACGCGCGCGTGCGCGGCCTGCAGATCTCGATCGGGCGTCTCGAGGCGATGCTCGCCGAGGCGCGCACGACGTCGGACCTCGTGTCCGCCGAGCAGACCCTCACCGACCGCCAGGTCGAGCTCGAGCGGCTGCAGTCGCAGCGCGCGTCGCTCGCCGACCGCGTCGAGATGTCGACGCTGCGCGTCGAGCTGTGGACCGCCGAGGCCGCCCCGGAGATCGCGCCGGAGCGCACCGGCTTCCTCGGCGGGCTCCAGTCGGGCTGGGACTCGCTCCTGACGACGCTCGGCGCGGCGCTGCTCGTGCTCGGCGTCCTCCTGCCGTGGGCCCTGTTCGCGGGCGTCGTGCTCCTGGCCGCGCTCGCGCTGCGGTCCCGCATGCGGCGGTCGGCGACGACGGCGTCGTCGGCCGCTCACGACGGCCCCGCCGGCCCCGCGGGCGAGCCCCGCGAGCCGGTGGGCGCCGGCGGCCCGACCGGTCCCGCGGGCACGGGACGCTGAGCGGACCGAGCGGGGCGCGGGGCTGAGCGGACCGAGCGGGGCGCGGACCGAGCCGCAGGTCGTCACCGGCCGGGCGTGAGACCTGTTTCACCCCCGAAGCGCCCACGACGACGCCGCCGCGGTGCCACGCTCGAGGCAGCGGACCACCACCCCGGTCCGCCCACCGCGACGACGCGACCCGCCTGCGCGGTGAACCCCCGGCGGCCCCGGCCGCCAGCAGTGCAGGAGGACCCCGTGCACCCGGATCTGTACCTCGTCGTCTACCACCACGCCGAGCGCGAGCTCGAGCGCAGGCTCGAGCGGCGGCGGTCCGCCCTCGCCCGCGGCGGCGACGCCCCGCGCGCCGGCCGCAAGGGCCGTGAGCGGCACCGGAGGCACGCGCACCACGCGTGAGCAGACGGGCGGCGCCGGCGGCCGTCGGCGGGCCGGCCCGACCACCCGTGAACCGAGCCGCGGACCACCCGCGGACCACCCGCGGACCACCCGGACGGGTTGTCCACAGGCTGTCCGATTCGCCCCGACTCGTCCTCGCGCTCCCCTATGCTCGGCGACCGTGCGGGGGGCCCGCATCGTCGGACGCGGGGGGACACGTGGTCGCTTCAGGCACGCCGGGGACCGCCCGGGCGGTGGGCACGGCCGGCGCGCGGGACGCCGTCGTCCAGCTCGAGCACGACGTCCGTGAGCTGGTCCGGCGCCGAGGCATCGACCCCGTGCGGGACGTCGCGTCGCTCGAGGCGCTCGTCGGCGCCGTCCTCGCCGACTACGACGACCGAGCGCTGCGCGGCGACGTGCCGCCGCTCGAGGACGCGGGCGCCGCACGCCGCGCGCTGCACGACGCGGTCGGCGGTCTCGGCCCGCTGCAGCAGTACCTCGACGACGACGAGGTCGAGGAGATCTGGATCAACTCGCCCGCGCAGGTCTTCGTGGCGCGCCACGGGCGACCCGAGCTCACGACGACGATCCTCACGCACGACCAGGTCCGCGAGCTCGTCGAGCGCATGCTCCGCGTCTCGGGCCGGCGGCTCGACCTGTCGAGCCCCTTCGTCGACGCGTCGCTCCCCGGCGGCCAGCGCCTGCACGTCGCGATCCCCGACGTGACGCGCGACTCCTGGGCCGTGAACATCCGCAAGTACGTCGTCCGGGCCACCCGGGTCGACGACCTCGTCGCGCTCGGCTCGTTGACCCCGGCCGCGGCGCGGTTCCTGCACGCGTCGGTCGTCGCGGGCCTCAACGTGCTCGTCTCCGGCCCGACGCAGGCCGGCAAGACGACGATGCTCAACGCGCTCGCGGGCTCGGTGCCGCCCCGTGACCGCGTCATCACGTGCGAGGAGGTCTTCGAGCTGCAGGTCCCCGTACGCGACGTCGTCTCGCTGCAGTGCCGGCAGCCGAACCTCGAGGGGACCGGGGAGATCACACTGCGCCGTCTCGTCAAGGAGGCGCTGCGCATGCGCCCGAGCCGCATCGTCGTGGGTGAGGTGCGCGAGGCCGAGAGCCTCGACATGCTCATCGCGCTCAACGCGGGCGTGCCGGGCATGTGCACCATCCACGCCAACAGCGCTCGTGAGGCGCTCACCAAGCTGTGCACCCTGCCGCTCCTCGCCGGGGAGAACGTGTCGGCGGCGTTCGTCGTGCCGACGGTGGCGTCGGCGGTCGACCTCGTCGTGCACCTCGACGTCGACGCGGACGGTCGACGGCGCACGCGCGAGGTCGTCGCCGTGACGGGTCGCGTCGAGTCCGGCGTCGTCGAGACCGCCGACGTCTTCCGCGAGCGCGACGGCAGGCTCGTCCGCGCCGACGGCTTCCCGCCCCATCCCGAGCGCTACGCCCGTGCCGGGATCGACGTCGTGGCGATGCTCGTCGGTGCGCACGACCACGCGGCGTCGGTGGGCTGAGGGTGGGCGTCGTCGCAGGTCTGCTGCTCGGTGCCGGGCTCTGCCTCGTGCTGTGGTCGTGGACGTCCCCGCCGCCCGCCCGCGCGGGGCGCAGCGCGTGGTCCGAGCGCACGACCGACCTGCTCGTGCAGGCCGGCGCGTCGGAGGTGAGCCCTGGCGCGCTCGTGGGCGTCAGCGTCGGGCTCGCAGGCGCCGTCCTCGTCGTCGTGACCGCCCTGACCGGCGCGCCCGCGGTCGGTGCGGCCTTCGCGGCCCTGGCGGGGTACGGCCCGACGGCGCTCGTCCGCTCACGGGCCCGCCGACGCCGCGCACAGCTCCGCGAGGTGTGGCCCGAGGTCGTCGACCACCTCGCGTCGGGGATCCGGGCGGGCCTGTCGCTCCCCGAGGCCGTCGCCCGCCTCGGTGACCGCGGTCCGGCCCGGCTCCGGCCCGTCTTCGTCGCGTTCGCCGAGGACCACCGCGTCACGGGGCGCTTCTCCGAGTGCCTCGACGCGCTCAAGGCACGGCTCGCGGACCCGGTCGCCGACCGGATCGTCGAGGCGCTGCGCCTGACGGCCGACGTCGGCGGGACCGACCTCGGCCGGCTCCTGCGCGCGCTCTCGCAGCTCCTCCGCGAGGACCTGCGGACGCGGGGCGAGCTGGAGGCACGGCAGAGCTGGACGGTCAACGCGGCCCGGCTCGCTGCGGCCGCCCCCTGGCTCGTCCTCGCGCTCCTCGCCTCCAGACCCGAGGCGGCTCGGGCCTACGACACACCGGCCGGGGCGCTCGTCGTCGTCGGCGGCGCCCTCGTGACGGTGGTCGCCTACCAGGCGATGCTGCGGGTCGCACGCCTGCCCGAGGACGCGCGGGTGCTGCGGTGACGGCGCTCGTGCTCTCGTCGCCGACCGCCGCCGGAGCCGCGGTCGGCGCGGTCGCGGGCCTCGGCCTGTGGCTCGTGCTCGCCCGGGTCGCCGCCCGGCGGCCCTCGCTCGACAGCCGCCTCGCGCCGTACCTGCGGCCGCGCCCCACCCGGTCGTCGCTGCTCACGGTCAGCGCCGCGCGCACGCCCTTCCCCGTGGTGGAACGCCTCCTCGCACCCGTGATGGCGGACGCCGTCCGGGTCGCCGAGCGCGTGGGCTCGCCCTCGTCGGACGTGCGCCGTCGCCTCGTCCGCGCGGGACGGACGCAGGGCGTCGAGCAGTTCCGTGCCGAGCAGGTGGTGTGGACGGTCGTCGGCGCCGCAGCGGGCCTCGGGCTCGCGCTCCTGCTCGCGGCGACGCGCGGGACGGGGACGGCGGCCGGCACGGCGCTCGTCGCGGTGTGCGCGCTGACGGGTCTCGTGTGCCAGGACCAGGTGCTGACCGCCCAGGTCCGGCGACGTGAGCGCCTGCTCCTCGCCGAGCTGCCCACCGTCGCGGAGCTCCTGGCGCTCGCCGTGACGGCGGGTGAGGGCGCGCTCGGCGGGCTCGAGCGCGTCGTCCGCACAGCCCGCGGTGCCCTCGCCGCCGAGCTCCGCACGGTGGTGGCCGACGCCCGGTCCGGCACGAGCCTGCCCGTCGCGCTCGACCGGCTCGCGGACCGGACGGGCGTGGTCGCGCTCGCGCGCTTCTGCGAGGCCGTCTCGGTCGCGGTCGAGCGCGGGACGCCGCTCGCCGACGTGCTCCGCGCCCAGGCGCAGGACGCTCGCGCCGCGGGCCGCCGCGAGCTCATGGAGACCGGTGGGCGCAAGGAGCTCGCGATGATGGTCCCGGTCGTCTTCCTCATCCTGCCCGTGACCGTCGTCTTCGCCGTCTTCCCGGGGCTCCTCGCCCTGCGGATGGATCTGTGACCGGCCCGGACGGGCACCCGACCGAGGAGAGACATGACGCCGCAGCGACCCGCACGACCCGCACGACCCGCCCGACCCCGCCTCGACGACCGGGGCGACGTGCCCGGCTGGGTCCTCGTGACCCTGATGACGGCGGGCCTCGTGATCGCGCTCTGGGCCGTCGCGGGCCCCGCGCTGACCGAGACGTTCGACGCCGCGATCTCGCGCGTCACGGCGGTCAGGCCCTGACGTGCGACCCCGGGGAGCGCGGACGGTCCACGACGACGCCGGTTCGGCGGTCGTCGGCTTCGCGCTCGTCGCGGCCCTCACCACCGTCCTGTTCGCCGCGCTGCTCCAGCTGACGCTGGCGATGCACGTCCGGACGACGCTCGTCGACTGCGCCGCCGAGGGCGCGCGCCACGGAGCGCTCGCCGACCGCACGCCCGCCGACGGTGCCGCCCGCACCCGTGAGCTGATCGCGATGTCCCTCGCGGAGGGCTACGCGGACGACGTGACGGCGATCCGCACGACGGTCGACGGGCTCCCGGTCGTCCGGGTCACGGTCCGCGCGCCGCTGCCCGTCGTGGGGCTGCTCGGGCCGGGTGGCGTCGTCGAGGTGGACGGGCACGCGCTCGCGGAGCTCCCATGACACGGGGCTGGACCAGGGGCGTGCTGCGGCAGCGGCGCGTGAGGGCGGGGTGGGCGCCGACCGCGCGTCCGCACGGGGACGGCGGGGACGCCGAGCCCGCGAGCGCCGGCTCCGCGGGGCAGGCACGCCCCTGCGGGGACGACGGCAACGCCGTGCTGGAGTTCATCGGCGCGTCGCTGCTGCTGATCGTCCCGGTCGTCTACCTCGTCCTCGTCCTCGCCGCGGTCCAGGCGGCGACGTTCGCGGTCGACGGCGCGGCCCGCGAGGCCGCCCGCGCGGTCGTCACCGGCCCGCCGCACGGCGAGCAGCGCGCTGTCGCGGCTGTCGCGCTCGCGTTCGACGACCAGGGGCTGGACCCGGCGACGGCAGAAGACGCCCTCACGGTGCTGTGCGACCCGGACTGCACCTCCGCCGGCTCGCGCGTCACGGTCGAGGTCGAGACCGAGGTCGACCTGCCTGGTGTGCCCGGCTTCCTGTCCGGTGTCGTCCCCGTCTCCGTCCCTGTCGGGGCGCGGCTCACCGCACCCGTCGACGACTTCCGTGCACCGGACGGCGCGCCGTGAGGGTGTCGGTCGGGCTCGCGCGGCCGACGCGACGCGGTGACGAGGGGCAGGTGATGCTCCTGTCGATCGGCTACGTCGTGATCGCCCTGCTCCTCGTCACCGCCGTGGTCTCGGCGTCCGCGGTCCACCTCGAGCGCAAGCGCCTGCTCGTCCTCGCCGACACCGCGGCGCTCGCGGCGGCGGACTCGCTCGACGACCCGGCCTACTACGCGCGACCCGGGGCGCCCGGCGAGCACCTCGTCCGGCTCACGCCGGACGGCGTCCGCGACGCCGTCGACGAGCACCTCGAGGCGTCCCCGTCCCACCTCGACGGGCTCGCCGTCGTCGCGACATGGACCGACGGTCGCACGGCCGAGGTGACGCTCACCGCCGTGTCCCGACCACCCCTCGTCTCCTGGGTGACGGCGGCGTGGTCGGACGGCATCCGCCTCGAGGCCACCGCCCGCGCCCGCGCCGGCTGACCGGCCCCGCGCGGCCGTACCGCCCACCCACGCGGTAGCCTCGACCATCGTGGCTGCCACCGACTTCCCCGCCGAGATCGCCGCCCTCCGGAGCACCCTGGGCACCATCCGCGCGGTCAGCGACCCCGACGCGCTGCGCTCGCGGATCGCCGAGCTGTCGGAGCAGGCCAGCGCCCCCGACCTGTGGGACGACACCGACGCCGCCCAGAAGGTCACGTCCGCCCTCTCGCACGCCCAGAGCGAGCTCGAGCGGATCGAGACTTTCGACCAGCGCATCGAGGACCTCGAGACGCTCGTCGAGATGGCGCAGGAGGAGGACGACGCCGACACGCTCGCCGACGCGGAGAACGAGCTCACCGCCATCAAGAAGGACCTCGGCGCGCTCGAGGTCCGCACGCTGCTGTCGGGCGAGTGGGACGAGCGCGACGCCGTCGTCACGATCCGCGCGGGTGCGGGCGGCGTGGACGCCGCGGACTTCGCCGAGATGCTCATGCGCATGTACCTGCGCTGGGCCGAGCGCCACGGGTACGGCACGACCGTCATGGACACGTCCTACGCCGAGGAGGCCGGGCTCAAGTCCGCGACCTTCGAGGTCAAGGCGCCCTACGCGTTCGGCACCCTGTCGGTCGAGGCCGGCACGCACCGCCTCGTCCGCATCTCGCCGTTCGACAACCAGGGCCGCCGCCAGACGTCGTTCGCCGCCGTCGAGGTCGTCCCGCTCATCGAGGGCACGGACCACGTCGAGATCCCCGAGAACGAGCTCAAGGTCGACGTGTTCCGCTCGTCCGGACCCGGCGGGCAGTCCGTCAACACGACGGACTCCGCGGTCCGCATGACCCACATCCCGACCGGGATCGTCGTCTCGATGCAGAACGAGAAGTCGCAGATCCAGAACCGCGCCGCCGCGCTCCGCGTCCTGCAGTCGCGCCTGCTCCTGCTGCGCAAGGAGCAGGAGGCCGCGCAGAAGAAGGAGCTCGCGGGCGACGTCAAGGCCAGCTGGGGCGACCAGATGCGCTCCTACGTGCTCCAGCCGTACCAGATGGTCAAGGACCTGCGGACCGAGCACGAGGTGGGCAACCCGTCCGCGGTCTTCGACGGCGACATCGACGGCTTCATCGAGGCCGGCATCCGCTGGCGCCGGAGCCAGACCGCCGAGAGCTGACGCGGCACCCGCCCGCCCGGTCGGCGCCGTCGGCGGGCGGACCGCACGAGGAGGACGGCATGGGCCACGAGCTCTACGACCACCTCGCCGAGTGGTGGCCCGTCGTCTCGCCCGTCGAGGACTACGCGTCCGAGGCCGCGTGGATCCGCACGCTCCTGCCCCGCGCGGCCGACGGCGGCCCGCCGCTGGTCCTCGAGCTCGGCAGCGGCGGCGGGCACCTCGCGCACCACCTCGCGCCGCACGCGCGGCTCGTCCTGACCGACCTCTCCGAGGCCATGCTCGACGTGTCGCGCGCCCTCAACCCGGCACTCCCCCACCACGTCGGGGACATGCGGACGCTGCGCCTGGACGTCGTCGCCGACGCGGTGCTCGTGCACGACGCGATCGCCTACGTGCGCACGCGCGAGGACCTGGCCGCGGCGCTGCGCACCGCGTTCGTCCACCTGCGGCCGGGCGGAACCGCGGTGCTCGTCCCCGACGACGTCGCCGAGACGTTCACCGGGGCGACGGACCTCGAGCAGCACGACGCACCCGACGGGCGCAGCATGCGCCTGCTCGTGTGGTCCTGGCGCCCCGACGACGACGCCGAGGAGGCCCGCGACGAGTACGTCCTGGCCCTGCGGTCCGCCGACGGCGAGGTGACCGTCCACCACGAGACCCACCGGACGGGCCTCTTCGCGACAGGCACCTGGCTCGCGCTGCTGCGCGAGACGGGGTTCGAGGCGCGCGCCGTGGCCGAGGTCACCGACGACGACCGCCCGCCCCGCACGGCGTTCGTCGCGACGCGCCCCTGAACGCGCCGGGGTGAGTCCCCCGGGTCCCGGGCGCGTCGCGGCGCGCCCGGAATGCCCGGACCGTCCCGGTCCTGACGCCCGCCGCCCGAGATCGCCCGCGCCGCGCGGCGTGTCACGTCCCGGTCGTCCCAGGTGGCGTCCGTACCCTCCGAGCAGGACGGACCCCGTGCCCGCCCACGACCATGCCCCCGACGACTGGCCGAACCTCGTGATCCGATTCGAGAACGTGACCAAGGTCTACGCACGCGGCGCCCGCCCGGCGCTCGACGGCGTGGACCTCGAGGTCGAGCGCGGCGAGTTCGTCTTCCTCGTCGGCGCGTCGGGCTCGGGCAAGTCGACGTTCCTGCGCCTCGTGCTCCGCGAGGAGCGCCCGACGGCGGGTCAGGTGTTCGTCGCGGGCAAGGACCTGTCGACGCTGTCCACGTGGAAGGTCCCGCACCTGCGCCGCCAGATCGGCGCGGTGTTCCAGGACTTCCGCCTCCTGCCGAACAAGACCGTCTTCGAGAACGTCGCGTTCGCGCTCCAGGTGATCGGCAAGCCGCGGCACCACATCATGCGGACCGTCCCCGACACCCTCGAGCTCGTCGGCCTGGGCGGCAAGGAGAAGCGGCGCCCGCACGAGCTGTCCGGCGGTGAGCAGCAGCGCGTCGCTATCGCGCGCGCGTTCGTCAACCGCCCCTCGATCCTGCTCGCGGACGAGCCGACGGGGAACCTCGACCCGACGACGTCGGTCGGGATCATGCGGCTCCTCGACCGGATCAACCGCACCGGCACGACCGTCGTCATGGCGACGCACGACGACGAGATCGTCGACCAGATGCGCAAGCGCGTGATCGAGCTCGACACCGGTCGGATGGTCCGTGACCAGTCGCGCGGCGTCTACGGCTCGGCGCGCTGAGGGGGACGACCGATGCGACTGCAGTTCATCCTGTCCGAGATCGGGCTCGGCCTGCGCCGGAACCTTTCGATGACCGTCTCGGTGGTCCTCGTCACCTTCGTGTCGCTCACGTTCGTCGGCGCCGCCGGTCTGCTGCAGATCCAGATCGACCAGATGAAGGACGACTGGTACGACCGGGTCGAGGTCTCGATCTTCCTGTGCCCCGAGCAGTCCGAGCAGCCCACGTGCGCCGGTGGCGAGGTGACGGACGAGCAGCTCGACGCTCTGCGCGCCGAGCTCGAGGGTCCTGCGCTCGAGCCCTACGTCGAGCAGGTGTTCTTCGAGTCCAAGGAGGACGCCTTCGAGGCGTTCCAGGAGCGGTACGCCGACGAGTGGTGGGCGCAGGGCGTCACGGCCGACCAGCTCCAACCCTCGTTCCGCGTCGCGCTCGTCGACCCCGAGCAGTACGAGGTGGTCTCCGACGTCTTCACCGGCAGGCAGGGCGTCGAGGACGTCCGGGACCAGCGGCAGGTGATCGAGCCGCTCATCCTCGTGCTCAACCGCGCCACGCTCATGTCCGCCGGCCTCGCGGCCGTGATGCTGCTCGCCGCCGTCCTGCTCATCACGACGACGATCCGCCTGTCGGCCATGAGCCGTCGCCGCGAGACCGGGATCATGCGGCTGGTCGGCGCGTCGAACCTGTTCATCCAGCTGCCGTTCATGCTCGAGGGCGCCATCGCGGCGACGCTCGGGGCCGCGATGGCGGTCGCGGGCCTGTGGTTCGCCGTCACCTACCTGGTCGAGGACTGGCTCGCCCAGTCGGTGCAGTTCGTCGACTACATCGACGCGAGCGCGGTGTGGACGATCGCCCCGCTGCTCGTCGTCGTCGCGATCGGGCTCGCCGCGATCTCATCCGTCGTGACTTTGAGCCGATACACGAAGGTGTGAGGACCATGACCGCTCCCTCGTCCCGGCGGCGTCGCCGTCTGCGCGCCGCGCTCGTCGCGGTGCTGGCCGCAGCGACCCTCGGGACGGGGGTCCTCGCGCCCGCGACCGCGGACGACCTCGAGGACCAGCGGCGCGCGGCCGAGGACCGCCAGCGGGCCAACCAGGGTGCGCTCGAGGACATCCAGGCGGACATCCACGAGACCGACACCGCGCTCGCGCAGGCCGAGGCCGAGCTTGCGAGCATCCAGGCCCAGATCCCGGGGGCGATCGCGGCCCTGCAGGCCGCCGAGGACGAGCTGGCCCGGCTGCAGCGCGAGGCGGCCCTCATCGCGGAGCGCCTCGTCGTCGCCGAGGAGGAGGAGGCGTCGATCTCGACCCAGATCGACACCGACGCCGACCGCGCCGACGACATCCGCGTCGCGATCGGCCAGATGGCCCGCGACGCCTACAAGGGCGACATGGCCGCCTCGACGCTGTCGGCGGTCCTGGACGCGCGCACGACCGAGGAGTTCGTCCAGCAGTCCGAGCTCGCCTCGACCGCGCTGCGCGCGCAGACGCAGGCGCTGCGCGACCTCGAGCAGCTCAACGGTGTCAACCGCAACCGGCAGGCGCGGCTCACCGCGGTCCGCGAGGAGATCGTGGTCCTCAAGGCCGAGGCCGACGCCAAGGTCGTCGAGGCCGAGCAGGCCCGGGCCGCCGCCGAGGCGGCCAAGGTCGCGCTCGAGGAGCTGCAGGCCGCCGAGCAGCAGCGGGTCGCCGCGATCGAGGCCAAGCGTGCCGAGCAGGTCGCCAAGCAGGCCGAGCTCGCCGCGCAGCAGCGTCAGCTCGAGTCCGACCTCCAGGCGATCATCGCGCGCCAGGAGGAGGAGCGGCGCCGCCAGGAGGAGGAGCGCCGCCGCCTCGAGGAGGAGCGCCGCCGCGCCGCCGAGGAGGCCGCACGCAACAACCAGCCGCCGCCCCCGCCCGTCGCGGCGCCGCCGTCGACCGACACGTCCGGCAGCAGCCCGCTGAGCTGGCCGTCGCCCATGAACCCCCCGTACATCACGTCGAGCTACGGCTGGCGCCTGCACCCCGTGCTCGGCTACCGCAGGCTCCACGCGGGCACGGACTTCCGCGCCTACTGCGGGACGCCGATCATCTCCGCCGGCGACGGCAAGGTGGAGTGGGCGTACATGCGCGGCGGCTACGGCAACCAGGTCATGATCAACCACGGCTACCACAACGGGCAGTCGCTCATGACGAGCTACAACCACCTGTCGAGCTTCGCGGTGCGCTCCGGCCAGTGGGTCTCGCGCGGGCAGGTGGTCGGCTACTCGGGCACGACCGGGACGTCGACGGCGTGCCACCTCCACTTCGAGGTGTACGTCAACGGCGGGACCGTCGACCCGATGAACTGGCTGCCCTGACCCGTCCGCCCCCGCCCGCCCGTCCGCCCCGCGCATAACCGGGCGACCCGCGCACCGGGCCGCGTCTAGCCTTGTCCCATGGCCAAGGAGACCGGACGCAAGCTCGTCGCGAGCAACAAGAAGGCACGTCACGACTTCCACATCGACGACACCTTCGAGGCGGGCCTCGTGCTGACCGGGACCGAGGTCAAGGCGCTGCGCGCGGGGCGCGCGTCGCTCGTCGACGGGTTCGTGTCGATCGACGGCGGGGAGGCGTGGCTCGAGCGCGTCCACATCCCCGAGTACACCGAGGGCACGTGGACGAACCACGCGCCGCGGCGCAAGCGCAAGCTCCTCCTTCACCGGCGCCAGATCGAGGAGCTCGACCACGAGACGCAGGCCAAGGGCCACACGATCGTGCCGCTCGCGCTGTACTTCGTCGACGGCCGGGCCAAGGTCGAGATCGCGCTCGCACGAGGCAAGAAGGAGTACGACAAGCGGCACGCGCTGCGCGAGCGTCAGGAGCTCCGCGAGGCCCAGGCGTCGATGAGCCTGCGCAAGCACGGCTGACCGCCGGCCCTGTGATCCGGGTCACTCCCGGACCAGGTGGTTCAGATCACGACGAGGCGGCGTTAAGGTAAGGCAATGCTTACCTCCGTCGGGACCCAGCAGGCCGCGCAGGCCGACAGGAGCGCGTCCGCTGCCTCCGCGACCGCGCAGGCAGCCCCCGCGCCGGTCCAGGTCGAGCCGACCTACCCCGCGTACCGCCCGTTCGACGTGACGGTGCAGCGGCTGCTCCCGCTGAGCCCGCACTTCGTCCGCGTGACGTTCACGGGTCCGGACCTGCACCTGTTCGGGACGGCGGCGCTCGACCAGCGGATCAAGCTGATCCTCCCCCACCCCGACGGCCGGATCTGCGACGTCGGCGCGGCGGACGAGCAGGCGGTGCTCGACGGCTCCTGGTACGCGACGTGGCGCTCGATCCCCGACGCCGAGCGCAACCCGTTCCGCACGTACACGGTGCGGTCGATCCGGCCCGAGCGCCGCGAGCTCGACGTCGACATGGTGCTGCACGACCTGGAGCCCGGCCACGCCGACGGACCGGCCGCGGCCTGGCTGCGCCGCGCCGCCGTCGGCGACCGCCTGTGCGTCATCGGGCCCGACGCCCGCACGCCGGACCCGACGGTCGGCCTCGACTGGCGTCCCGGCGCCTCGCGCCACCTCCTGCTCGCGGGCGACGAGACCGCCGCCCCCGCGATCTGCAGCATCGTCGAGTCGCTGCCCGAGCACGTCACCGCTCAGGCCTTCGTCGAGGTCCCGACGGGCGCGGACATCCTGAACGTCTACCCGCGCGGCCGCTCGCAGGTCGCGTGGCTCGCACGCGACGCCGGGTGCGAGACCGCCGAGGGCTTCCACGCGATCGCGCCGCACGGCGAGATGCTCGCCCAGGCCGTCCGCTCGTGGGTCCCGCGGCACATGAGCCACGTCGCGGGCGCCGTCGGGCCCGTGCCCGAGGAGCTCGAGGACGTCGACGTCGACACCGAGCTGCTGTGGGACTCCCCGGTCGACCCGACGACGGGCGACTTCTACGCCTGGATCGCCGGGGAGGCGGGGACGGTCAAGCTCATCCGCCGCCACCTCGTCAGCGAGGTCGGGGTGGCACGGGCGAACGTGGCCTTCATGGGCTACTGGCGTCGCGGCCGCGCCGAGGCGCAGTGACCCGAGCCGCGCCCAGCGGCTCCCCCTCGACGGACCGGTCCGCGCGGCGCTCGCCGCTGCGCACCGGCGTGCGCGGACGCGGGCTCGTCGTGCGCGGTGCCGTTCTGGCGACGATCCTGGTCGGGGCGGTCGCGGTGAGCCTCATGGTGGGCGCGCGGACCACGAGCCCGGGGACGGTGCTGACGGCGTTGCTCGACCCCGCGGCGCTCGGCGGTCCGACCGCGCCCGACGTCGTCGTCGTGACCCAGCTGCGCATCCCGCGGACCGTGATCGGGCTCCTCGCCGGCGCCGCGCTGGGTGTCGCGGGCGTCGTCATGCAGGGCGTGACCCGCAACCCGGTCGCCGACCCGGGCCTGCTCGGGATCAACGCGGGCGCCGCCTTCGCGGTCGTCGTCGGGCTGAGCGTCGTGGGCGTCACGTCCTTCGTCGGGCTCATGGGCTTCGCGCTCGTCGGCGCGCTGGCCGCGGCGGCCCTGGTCGCCGGGATCGCGGTCTCGGCCAGGACCGGGTCCGCCCCGGCGCTGCTCGTCGTGGCGGGCGCCGCGGTGACGGCCGGACTGACGTCGCTGACGACGCTCGTGCTGCTCGGCGACGCCGCGGCGCTCGACCGCTACCGCTTCTGGACGGTGGGTTCCCTCACGGGCCGCGACCTCGACACCGCGCTGCAGCTCGCGCCCGTCGTCGCGCTCGGTGCGGTCGTCGCGCTGCTCCTGGCGCGCGCGCTCGACGCGCTGGGCCTCGGCGACGACGTCGCGCGGGGCCTCGGCTTCCGGCTCCTGCCGACGCGAGCCGCCGCGATCGGGGCGATCGTCCTCCTGTGCGGCTCCGCGACCGCGCTCGCCGGCCCGCTCGTCTTCGTCGGGCTGCTCGCCGCGCACGGGGCGCGCGCGCTCGTCGGGACGCGCCACTCGCGCCTCCTGCCCGTCGCGGCCGTGTCGGGCGCGTCGGTGGTCGTGCTCGCCGACGCGCTCGGACGCGTCGTCGTGCCGCCGGGCGAGCTCGAGGTCGGGATCGTCGTCGCGGCGCTCGGCGCCCCGCTGCTCATCGGGCTCGTCCGGTCCCGACGGGTCGCGCTGTGAGGGCGCGGCCGGTGGGCGTCGACGCGGCGCGAGGCGCCGGGGACGGGGCGGCGCGAGGCGCGGACGACGGAGCCGTCGGGGACGCGGCTGCTCGCGGGACCTCCGCTGCGGGAACGGAGACGACGGACGTGCGCGTCGCGGGTCCGGGGCGCCCGCGCGCGGTCGAGGATGTCGTCATGGCGGCCGGGGTCGAGGGAGCGACGGCGCGGCGCGCGACGGGGCGCACCACGGTCGACGACCTCGAGCGCCTGCGTTCGCGCGACCGCCGCCGGGCCACGCTCGTCCTCGGCTCGCTCGCCGTGCTCCTCGCCGGTCTCGCGCTCGCCGCGCTGTCGCTCGGCGCCGTGCCGCTCAGCCCGGCCGAGGTCGTCGCGGCGCTCGGCGGCGAGGGCAGCACGTTCGTCGTGACGGGTCTGCGGCTCCCCCGCCTCGCGCTCGCCGTCGCGGTCGGCGCTTCGCTCGGACTGTCGGGCGCGCTCCTGCAGTCGGTCGTGCGCAACCCGCTCGCGAGCCCCGACATCGTGGGCCTGACCGGCGGTGCGAGCGCCTCGGCCGTGCTCGCGATCGCCGCGGGTGCCACGGGCGTCGCGGTCGACGGCGCGGCGCTCGTCGGCGCGGTGGGCGCCTCGGTGCTCGTGTTCACCCTGAGCGGTCGGGGCGTCACCGGGACCCGGTTCGTCGTCGTCGGCGTCGCGGTCGCGTTCCTCGCGCAGGGCGTGCTCGGCTACGGCCTGACGCGTGCGAGCCTCAGCGAGGCGGAGCAGGCGTTCTTCTGGCTCGTGGGCAGCGTCGGCTCGGCACCGTGGGGCGACGTCGCGCGGGTCGCGGGGGTGCTGGCTGCCGCGGCGGCGGTGCTCGCCCTGGGGCGACGTCCGCTCGCGGCGCTCGCGCTCGACGACGACACAGCCCGGGCGATCGGGGGCCGACCGGTCGCGACGCGCGTCGGGGCGATCCTCGTGTCGAGCGTGCTCGCGGCCGTCGCCGTCGCGGTCGCCGGGCCGGTCGCGTTCGTGGCCTTCGTGTCGGGTCCGATCGCGCGGCGCCTGCGCGGGCACGGCCCGGCGCTGGTCACGGCCGCCCTGGTCGGCGCCGCGGTCGTCGTCGGCGCGGACCTCCTCGCGCAGCACGGCGTGCCGGGGACGCTGCGGCCACCCGTCGGCATCGTCACCGGTGCGCTGGGTGCACCGGTCCTCGTCTGGCTGCTCGTCCGCGGCGAGCGACGCAAGGAGTCCCCTGCATGAGCACCGCCCGTCCCGTGCTGCGCGCCGAGGGCCTGACCCTCGGCTACGGCAAGGTGCCCGTCGTCCACGGCGTCGACCTGACCGTCGCACCGGGCACGCTCACCGTCCTCGTGGGCGCCAACGCGTGCGGCAAGTCGACCCTCGTCCGGGGCCTCGCGCGGCTCCTGGCGCCGCTGGCGGGCCGCGTGACGCTCGACGGGGCGGACCTGGCCCGCCTCCCGAGCCGGCGGGTCGCGCGGACCATCGGCGTGCTCCCCCAGTCGCCGGTCGCGCCCGACGGCATCCGCGTCGGCGACCTCGTGGCACACGGCCGCTACCCGCACCACTCGCTGTTCCGCGGGCACCGCAGCGACGACGACGCCGTGGTGGCCGCGGCGCTCGCCGCGACCGACACCGCGTCGCTCGTGGACCGCCGGGTCGACGAGCTCAGCGGCGGGCAGCGCCAGCGCGTGTGGATCTCGATGGCCCTCGCGCAGCAGCCCGACGTCCTGCTGCTCGACGAGCCGACGAGCGCGCTCGACGTCGCGCACCAGGTCGAGGTGCTCGACGTGCTCCGGTCGGAGGTGCGAGCGGGCCGCACGGTCGTCCTCGTCCTGCACGACCTGACGCTCGCCGCGCGCTACGCGGACGAGGTCGTGGTCATGGCCGGCGGGCGCGTCGTCGCGCGCGGCGAGCCGCGGGCCACGCTGACCGAGGCGGTCGTCGAGCAGGCGTTCGGCGTGCGGGCCCGCGTCCTCGAGGACCCGGACACGGGACGGCCCGTGGTGCTGCCGCGCTCGTCGGTCGGCTCGTCGGTCGCGTCGTCGGTCACGTCGTCGTCCGGGGCCGCGCCGGGCGACGACGACTCCTGAACCGACGAGTTGGCAAGGCTTGCCTTAGTTAGGCTAGCCTCACCACGAGTCGATCATCGGCTCCCGATCCGCACCGCACCCAGCACGCCGCAGCCGCGCGGTCCCCGTCGGGCCCCCGGGCCCGGGCGTCAGACCTCACCACAGGAGCCCCCGTGACCCCCGCACGCCGACGCCACGCCGCAGGCGCCGTCCTCGCGCTCTCCGCGCTCGTCCTCGCCGGCTGCTCGGGCGGCCCCGCCGACGACGAGCCGCAGGGCGAGGCCACCAGCACGACCGCGACCGACGACGGCGCGTTCCCCGTCACGATCGAGCACGCGTTCGGCGAGACGACGATCGAGGAGGCGCCCGAGCGCGTCGTCACGCTCGGCTGGGGCGCCGCCGACGCGTCGATCGCGCTCGGCGTGACGCCGGTCGCGATCCCGTTCCAGAGCTACGGCGGTGACGAGGAGGGCGTCCTGCCCTGGATCCGCGAGACGCTCGAGGAGAACGGCGAGGAGATCCCGACCGTCCTGCCCGACGCGGGCGAGGACGTGCCCTACGAGGAGGTCGACGCGGCCCAGCCCGACGTGATCCTCGCGCAGTACTCGGGACTGACCCAGGAGCAGTACGACACCCTCAGCCAGATCGCGCCCGTCGTCGCGTACCCCGACGAGGCCTGGTCCACGCCGTGGCGCGACGTCGTCACGATCGCGGGCGAGGCCCTCGGCAAGCAGGACGAGGCCGAGGACGTGCTCGCGGGTATCGACGCCGAGCTCGCCGCGCAGCGCGAGGCGCACCCCGAGTTCGAGGGCAAGACCCTTGCGGCCGTGTGGGACCTCGCGGGGACCTTCTACGTCTACGCCGACGAGGACCCGCGCGTCGAGTTCATGCTCGACCTCGGCTTCGAGAACGCCCCCGCCGTCGACGAGCTCGACACCGACGAGTCGACGTTCTACTTCACGCTCAGCCACGAGCGGCTCAGCGAGCTGACGAGCGACGTCCTCGTCGTCTACGGCACGACGCAGGAGGAGGTCGACGCGTTCCTCGGCGCCGGCTACGCCCAGGCCATGCCGCAGGTGAGCGGCGGAGCGATCGCTCCCGTCGTCGGCACCGAGCTCATCGCCGCGACCTCGCCGCCCACCGCGCTGTCGCTGTCCTGGGGTCTCGAGGACGTCGTCGCGGCGCTCGCCGAGGCGGCCGCCGGGAGCGCCTGACCGGCGGGAATACGTGTGACGGTGCCGCCGTTGTCACGTACGCTGGACCTGCTCGGACAGTCGCCGCCCCTCGGGACGGTGCCGGGTGGTTGACAACTGCACAGGGGGTGATCGGTTTCGACGATGGTCGTCGATCCAGGTGAAGCGGGTCGAGGATGCAAGGTCATCTCGTCAACGCTCCTTGCAAACCAATAGGTGCCGATTCCAAGCGCACCGACTTCGCACTCGCCGCCTGAGCGAGTCCCGGAGTCCGTCAGCCTGAGCTAGCTTCCGTCTCAGTTCCTGGCGTCATCTAGGAAGCCACTGCTCGTAGCCCATGTCACCGGGGCTGCGGGGACTCTCAGGTGACTGAGCCCGTCAGCGACTCGTCTGCGTGATCGCTGGGGCCGAGAAACTCATCAGCAGACTGCACCCGGAGAAGCCCTGGTTCACTGCCGTCGGACGCGGGTTCGATTCCCGCCACCTCCACCGCGAGGTCTTCGTAGATTGCGAAGACACTCTTCGTAGATTGCGTTGAGGCCCGCCCCTACTGGGGACGGGCCTCACGTTCGTCCGACAGGCGCGGGCCACGTTGCGACGCGCACCCGCAGGGCAGCTTCTGCGGCCTCGAACGCTGCGAACACGTCCACCTGCCCGGCGTCGATCAAGCCGTTGGCGATCTCGCGAAGCTCGATCCTCGTCGTCCACTTCGCGTGCGTGTACGAGAGCTCACCCTCGCCGGTGCGGGGATTGCGGTGACGCGTGCTGTGCCGGACCTCCGCATGGTGGGCGAAGACCTCCGGGTCATGGCCGATGCGAGCGTTGACCTTGAGGTAGTCCCACTCCACCTCATAGGCCGGGCTGCGCCTGAGACCCCCGATCGCGTCGGACGGCACCGATCCGCGGAGCACCTGATGTAGCGCCACGAGTGCCCCCTCCACCCGAGCCTGGCTGGCTCTACCCGGAAGGAGCGCCAGTGGTGCACCAACGGGCACTCCCACGTGTGTCGCGAAACCCAGCCAGGTGATGACCCACGCCTTGCGGACCGTCACGGTGTTCCTCCATCGCCGGCGGCGACCACACTCTCGTTCCGTCGTGAACGATACGCACGCCCTTCCCGGCGGCACCCCCTCCGGCGCCGGTAGATCTGGGACTCGACCACCACCTGACATCCTGTGGTGGGCCGACGTCCTGAGCGGCCGCCGAGGGCGCGAGGGAGCACGGATGAGCGACGCGTTGAACTGGGTGACGGCCGTTGGCACGCTCCTTGCTGCCGCGGTCCCAGCCATCCTGTGGTCCTTCGAGAGGCGTGACCGCCGAGCTGCCGAAGCCGCGCTGCGAGCGCGCGAGGAAGCCGACCGAGCCGCGGCCGTTCAGCGGCAGGCGCGACAGGTGTTCGTGTGGAAGCTCTGGGGTGACTCGAGCGACGACCGTGATGGCGTGAATCTGCTCAACACCTCGGACCTCCCGATCTTCGACGTGGGTCTCTACGGGTACGGACGTAAGAAGCGCCGACAGGTCCTGGAAGAGGACGGGTACGCGCACGCCGTCATGCCGGGCGCGGCACTGGCGGCCGCCGCGTCGTCCCCGATCGCCGACGACGTCTGGGTGGCATTCCGTGACGCCTCGGGACAGAGCTGGGCGAGGAATCAGCTCGGTGCACTCGTTCGAGACCCGGACAGCGAGGCCATGCACGAAGCTCCGCCGGCCTGATCACCGGAGACGGTGACGACGTCACGCCTCGTTGATCACTCCGAACGGCACGTGCACGCTGGGTGCGACCTTCGCGGCTCCCTCGAGGTGACCCTTCTGGTCATCGAAGAAGATGTGCGGCTTCAAGATCCCCAGGACGCGCGCCTTCTCGACCCCGCCGAGAAAGAAGGCGTCGTTCACGCGGACACCCCACCGCTTCAGGCTGGCCACCGCGCGCTCGTGAGACGGCGCGTTCCGTGCCGTGACGATCGCCACATGCACTCGTGCGCGGTACTCGGGATCTTCGAGTCGCCGTGCCTCCTCCCGGTCCTGGATCCGGTTGATGGCCGCGAGGAAAGGCTCGAGAGGGCCAGGCGTGTGGGGCGTCGTCAGGTTCGCCACTTCGTGGGCATGGAACGCGGGCAGGCCACCCTCCTGCATCACCCCCTCGGACGCATCGTCCGCGAGGACACCGTCGAAGTCGAAGGCGATCCTGAGGTCACCAGACTCGTCCTCCTCGACGGCGGGTGACTGCAGGACCTGCCCGGCCGGAAGCCCGGCACTGACGGCCTCCTTCACGTCGCGCGCGCTGGCGGACAGGAAGAGCGACATGTTGAAGGCCGGCATGAACTTGTGCGGCGACCGGCCCTGCATGAACACCGCTCGCGTGATCGGTAGGCAGTGGGCCTCGATCGACTTCATCACGCGCAGGCCCGTGTCCGGGTCGTTCCGGGAGAGCACGATGACCTCGACCAAGGGATCGTCCGGAGCGTCAGCGAGGTCGTTGAGGGACAGCAGTCGCCTTATGAACGGGTATGCCTCCCCCGGCTCCAACGTGTCGTTGAGGTGTTCCTCCTGGTACCGCCGGTAGGCGGCTTCGCCTTGCGTGCGGAAGACCTGGTCGGAGTCTGTGAGGTCGAACAGGGCACTGGATGCGATGCCTACGACGAGGCGGTCATCGAGCTTGAACGGCGGCATGTCACCCCTCCTGGGCGGCGAGGCTACGTCACCGTCGGCCGGTCCGGGCGTAGGCGTGCGGGACGGCCAGGAGTTCGCCACACGTGCCCCCGGCAGACGGCCAGGAGCGGAGTGGCTTCTCGGTCCCCGGCCGCGCCCGCTCACGCCGCGCTCGCCCCGGCCGACCCGTCGATGACGGCGGCGTCGCCCTCGACGGGACGGATGAGGTGCCGCTGGTCGATGGCCTCGGCCTCCTCCCTGGTGAGGTTGCGGAAGCCCCAGTCCGGCTGGTCCGGCTGCAGCAAGGGGTGATCGGCGGGGCCGAGGCCGGTCTCGGCGTGCCACATGCGCAGCTGCTCCTCGTTGAAGACGGCGACCTTCACGGCGGCGACCAGCGTTGCCATGGCCAGGCCGGGCAGGCGGTTTTGGCCCCGGCGCAGCCGCTGGCGGCTCGGGTTCTTCAGGATCCCGAACGTGCCCTCAACGAGCGTGCGCAGGTTCGTCTTCTTCTTCCATCGGCGGGTGCCCACGTACTCGCGCTGGGCGATCTTGCGCTGGTGGTTCGGGTCGACGAGGTCCGGCGTGAAGTCGATGGACTTCTGGATGCAGCAGGGCCGGTCCTGCCAGTCGTCCGGCGGGGTGATGAGCGGCAGCTGGTTGCGGATGGCGACGTCGACGGTAGCCGGGCGTGCGTAACAGCCGACCCGGCCGGCCTGGGCGGGGCAGACCCACTTGGTCTCGCGGTCCGCGCCGAGGCCGGGCTGCTTGCGGTCGAACGCCCAGTGGTCCTTGAACGCCTTGGAGGCGGTGTGAATCTCCTCCCACCGGGCCGGGTCGGCGTTGTCCTCGGGCAACGGGCGCTGCTGCATGGGGGCCGTCGGGCAGTGCAGCCACGCGTGCTGCATCTGCGCGCCCTGGATGTCCACGACCTTGTGCTGGTCGCTGCGCAGGCGCAGCGCCTGTTCGACGCCTCGTTGGGCCAGGGGGTATGCCCACCGGTCCGCGCGCAGGTTGGAGTACAGCAGGTCCCCGAGCAGGAGCTTGAAGGGGTGCCGGGCGCGGATCCGGTCGATGAGGTCCAGGGACGCGTCGACGACGTCCGCGTTGGCCGGGGTGAGGACGAATCCGTCGACCAGCAAGGGCTCGGAGCGGGGCGGGGTGTCGAAGTCCGGAACCCGCACGATGGTGTGCTGGTGGAAGCCGTATCCGACCTCCTTGCGCCCGTCCTTGCCGGTCTTGTACCCCCAGGCCCCGTCGCTGAAGGCGACGCGCATGGCAGCCGGGATGGCCTGCTCCTGCTGCTCTGGTGCGGTGTTGCCGTCCTCGTCGACCTCGATGGCCTCGACGACCAGGTCGTCGACCTGCTCCTTGGTCCTGTCGCGGGCGGCCTGCTCGAGGGCCCGCTTGCCGCGCGCCCCGCCCCGGTCCCACGCCCACTGGCCCGTGCCGTCGATCGCCCATGAGGCCCCGCTCTGGCGGGGGATGGAGGTGGTCACGATGAGGGCCTCGACGACGTCCCCGATGGTCCTCGCGCGACGCGCGCGTTCGTCCGCTTCCAGGCCCGGGGCGGACCCGAAGCCGTAGTCCCACCGCTGACGCAGGCGCCGGGTGGCGTTGTGCAGGTCGTCGTAGCTGACCTCCTCGGCGCCATTGGGGAACACCCGCTTGCGCTGCTTGCCGTTCTCGACCAGTGCGGGGGCGAGGATGCCCGGCACAGCGCCCTTCGGGTGGCGGGCGGTCGACTTCGTCACCCGAGGGCGCAGGACCCCCAGGGCCCACTGGGCTTCACGGTCGACCGCCTCGGTCAGGACCTCGTGCACCCCCTTGACCGTCGTCTCGTAGCCGAGGCGGGTGCACAGGCTCAGGCCGATGAGGAACAGCCGGACGTTCTCCCGAAGGTTCCCCTTGCGACCCCGGGCGCCCTTGGCCCGCGGCGGCACGAGCAGGTCGACAACTCCGCTGGTGTCGATCACCCAGACCGCCCGGGCGATGACCTCGGGACGCAACCGCTTGTCGCTGAGCTTGGTGATCAGCCGCTCTGCTTCGGCGTCGACATCGGCCGTGGCCACACCAGTAGCGAGCAGGTGCAGGTTCGCGCTCACTCGGCACCACCCCGCACCACGTCGCCACCGGTGGCCGGCACGCCCTTGGCCTGCAGCCACAGCTCGGTGTGCGGGAGGACGTCAACCAGCGTGCGGGCGGACTTCAGCCCGGCCGCCTGGAGGATGACGGCCAGGGGGATGGAGTCGGTCATGAGGTCCGCGAGCCAGGTGGCGCGCATCCGGGACGCCTCGATGTGCGGGACCTTGTACAGCGCCGCGTCCTCGATCACCCGGGCCGCGGTGTTGCGCCGCCCGATGTCCTTGCCGATGAGCAGCTCGTCTGCCCCCCGGCCAGCGATGGCGCTGCGCAGCAGGTCCTCGGCAACGCGGCGGACCGGCACCACCCGCGGCCGTGAACCGTGGAAGGCCACGCTCAGCCCGTCCTGGCCGTGGTCGACGATGTCCCGGACGTGCAGCTCGCGCAGGTCCACCGAGTCCGCGCCGGCGCCGAACCCGAGTGCGACCACCGCACCGAGCTGCTGGCCCTTGCGCGCCGTGGGCTGGGTACGGGCGGCGCGCAGGATGGTGCCCCGCTCGGCCGGGGTGTACGGAGCCTTGATGGAGTCGTACCCGACCGGGCTGAGCTTGGCCGGGACCGTCGGCCCCGGGTTGGCGGTGCTGGCCACGCACAGCAGCCGCCGACGCCGCTCCGAGCGGTTGTCCGGGCTGTCCTGCGCCATCCCAAGACGGATGTAGTGGTCAATGTTGTCCGTCGTGAGGACCTGCTCCACCGTCAGGGCAAGGCCCTGTGCGTCGGAGAACACCGCCAGGGCGGTCAGGTGCCGGCAGTGCTTGCGGATGCTCTCCTCGCCGGTGAGGTTGCTCAGGCGAAGCGTCTCGGCCAGGAACGGGCGGATCGGCTGCGTGCTGGACCCGTACCGGCTGATGTCGAACGAGGCGACGATGGTCGCCGCGGTCGACGACAGCGGGCGGGGCGCGCCCGCCTGAGCTTCGGCGGCTCGACGCTGGCGCTGGGCCTCGGCCTTGGAGACCCTGCGCCGCGGGGTGGTTGCGGTGGACATCGGTGGTGTTCCTTCCTGCCGGGTTGGTGCTGGCAGGTAGGGACGGTGACGGGGTCCGCCTTCGCGGCAATGGCCGCACACTCACCCCCGCAGGAGGCCTCGGTGCTCCGGCTCGGGAGTCTCGGGGAGCCGGCCGGCGAGGACCACGGCGCAGTCGAGATCGCGCCGGGTCAGGCGGTAGGACTGCATCAGCCGCGCCGCCGGCTGAGGCTCGGCGAGGATCTCGTACGTGGCAGCGGCGTCCAACTCTGCCCGCGTGATCGGTCGGCCCTGAGAGCGCGCGTACTCCCGCGCCGAGGCCCACACCGCTGCGGGCAACGACGAGTCACTACCACGCCGACGTTGCCTCGCGTCCTCCCACGCGGCTGCCAGAGCCCGCGCACCGTGACGGGCAGCCGGATCCGGCGCGGCACCACTCGGCATCATGCGGGCGAGGTCCTCGAGGACCTCCGGCTGGACGAGGCTCTCGAGGCGCTCGCCGTCGGCGCGGCGGGGCTTGCGCCAGGGCACCCCGCGGTGCGTCGCCTGCAGACGTCGGAACCGGCCGCGCTTGTTCTCCACCGTGCCACCGGCGGCACCGCCCGCCAGCTGCGCCGTGTCGTAGCTCGCCAGAGTCGCGTCGGAGAGCACCTGGCCCACCGTGATGTCCACGCCGGTCGAGTGCAGGTGCCGCACGACATCGCCGATGAGCTCCAGGTCCTTTCGCGCACGTGCCTCGTCGTTCGGCCCGGCGAGCAGCGCGAGATCGACGGCCTCCGCCCGCACCACCTCCCAGGTGGTTGCTGGGACCCCGGTGGGCCGGTAGTCCTCCAGTCGGGCGCGGACATGAGCGGTCAAGGCGTCGGTGGCGGCGATCGTCGTCATGCCCGTGCACGGTCCGGGGTGCAGCCGTCACGTCAACCAGCTCACACAGCCACGATGCACCGGACTTCAGACGCGGACCGGGTGTTGCGGCTACTGGCCGACGACCGGAAGCGAGAGTACGACCAACGCATCGTCGCGGTCGGACGACTGGCGCCCGACTCGGCGGCCCCTGACGCGAGCGACTGAGGGCGACCCGCAGCAGATCGTTGTCCTCATGGCTTCATCGACCGCGGGATGGACAGGACGGCTCCCGCCGACCCACGCATGTCGCCAAGTCAGCGAGGCCTGTGCGTCCCCTTCCAGCCATCGCAGGAACGTCCCGGTGCGGCCGACGTAGGTGGCGACGGTGCTGGACGCCTCCCCGGCAGAGATGAGCTCGCTCTCCCACAGGGCCACCACATCGCGGAGCTGCTCGAGCTTCACCGTAGCCGTGACCGCCGCGCGGGACGCGCCGTGCGCTTGTCCTCAGCCGTTCCCCCGCGCGGCCAGTTCACGGCGCAGAGCTCGCACCAGCGCGGTCGACTCTAGCCAGGCAGCGGGTTCAAGATCAGCGATGCTGTGCCCGGTCAGTTCCCAGGCGAGCCTCTCCCCTGCGACTTCCTCCCCAGAGGCGTCCGCGACCACCACGGCCCACAGCGAGGCGAGCACCGCGGAGGTGTAGAACTCCTCCGCGCGAGCCGACAGGAACGCCACCACGTTGCGCAGATGCACTGTCGACATCTCGGCGATTCGTAGCGGCACGGCCTGCGCCGTCACCCATACAGAAGCCTGGTCGAGTACGGCGAGGTTCAGGGTTCCGGGCTCGCAGGCAGCGGCCCACTCCGGCAACCACGAGTTCTCGTGCGCTTCGCTGTCCATGGTCTGCACGGTGACGGTCACCGGACCGTTGGCAGTGGCCTGGGCCTTCGCACGCCGGCACCGCGGACCCGGTTGCCGCGCGGCCGGGGGCCGCAAGACCTCCTCCCCTTACGAGGACGACACGCACGGCCTCGCTTCAGCGCACTGCGCTGACCGGCCCGCCATTGGTGCAGACGGCTTCACGCGGCGAGGCGTGCGGTGATTGCCGACCCGCCGGGCGCCCCGCACGGTCGGCCCCGTCAGCACGGCACTGCACCTTGAGAACTCCACAGCGAAATGCACAACGACGCGCACACGAGCCGTCCAACCGTCACCCGGCCCGCACGAGAGGAGGTGATACGGCACGGGCCGGACGACTCAGGACGGCGGCATCCCCGGGGACGCCGGTGCTGGTGGAGGGGCCTCCCAGAGAGGAGGTGATACGGCACGGCCCAGCCACCGGCACACGGCGTCATCCGCACTTGCGACACCCGACTCGCCGCCAACGGGGTACGTCGAGCGCTCCGGCGCTCCGCACGACGGGTCGGCACCCCGCCGGCCTGCGTGTCCAACCCAGGAGGTCCAGTGACCACCACGACGAACCCCGACAGGATCGAGCCCGTCCGGGACGACGAGTACGCCGTCCCCCTCACGGGACTGCGTCGCACCCGCCACCTCACGCGTCTGCTCGAGATGCGCGACATGTTCGCCCGGCTGTCCACCGAGCGGTACTGCCACAGCCTCGACGACTCCGGGGACGTCTTCACCCTCATGGCCAACGTCGAGGAGGAGATCGCCGTCCTGTACCCCGACGTCCACGCCGCGCTTTTCCCGACCTGGGTCAGCCAGATCGGCGAGACCGGCCACGAGCCGGGCCAGTACAACCCGCGATGCGGCATCTGCCGCGCGCACCCACGGCGCGCTCCCCTGCGGCCCGCTGCATGACCCCAGCGCCGCCACCCGACCCCGGGTGGCGGCGCTCTTCCCGCGCCGGCCACTCGCGTACGCGCCGAACGGGTGGCGGTCACCGCAAGCGTTGCCGGCACACGCCAAGATGGGTCCGTGGTCCGAACCCCTGGCAAGCTGACCCTCCCGTTCCGGAACGGCCCCGCGGTGCCCGATCTGGGGCGAAGCAGTCAGCGTCCGGCGCTGGACGGAGGTGCAAGGAGATGACGGCGAAGGCTCGCCGTGTCGCCACACTGGTCAAGTCCAAGCAGCGCGTCGCCGACCACGGCGAGGTGTTCACCCCCGCCTGGCTCGTTGAGGACATGCTCAACCTGGTGGGCGAAGACGCCGCACGCATCGATGCGCGAGTGCTGGAACCTGCCTGTGGGGCGGGGAACTTCCTCGTTGCCGCCCTTGCGCGCAAGCTCGCGACCGTTCACAAGACCCACGGCGGCAACGACTTCGCCCGGCGGCACTACGCGCTGTTCGCCCTCATGTGCTTGTACGGGATCGAGCTCCTCGCCGACAACGCTGGCGAGTGCCGCGACAACCTCGCCGAGGTGTACAACGCCTTTCTCGGTGTCGCGCCCGACGACGTGTGGGCCCGGGCCGCACGCGCCGTCCTCGCTACGAACATCGTTCAGGGCGACGCGCTAACGATGACGACAACCGGCGCCCGCCCGATCACGTTCGCCGAGTGGGGCTACCTGGGGAAGGGCAAGTACCAGCGCAGAGACTTCCGCTACGACGCCCTGACACGCCGGTCGGAGTTCGAGGTCGAGGGCTCGCTGTTCGCGGACCTCGGCCACGAGTTGTTCACCCCGGCGGCGACGTTCCCGACGATGACCGTCACCGACCTCGCCGGGCAGGTGAGCGCAGCATGACCCAGGCCCCCTTCGCTCTGCGCGGCCACAACCCCGACATCCTGACATCGATCGCAAATCTGTCCAACGACGAAGTCTTCACCCCGCCCGAGCTGGCGAACACCATGCTCGACCTGGTGGCCGACCGCTGGGCGGCGGCGAACGACGGAGCGAGCATCTGGGCTGACCCTGACGTCACGTTCCTTGACCCCTTCACCAAGTCGGGGGTGTTCCTGCGAGAGGTCACCCGGCGCCTCGTGGCCGGCCTCGCGCCCACCATTCCCGACCTCAACGAGCGGGTGGACCACATCCTGACCCGACAGGTGTATGGGATCGGCATCACCAGGCTGACCTCACTGCTGGCCCGCCGCAGCGTGTACTGCTCGAAAGCCGCGAACGGGAAACACTCGATCGCTAAGTCCTTCGAGGACTCAGACGGCAACATCTGGTTCGAGCGGACTGAGCACACCTGGGCGGGCGGCCGGCGCGAGTCGCGCGTCCACCCGACCACGGGCGAAGAGCTCGTTGTCTACACGGACCGCCGCTGCCGGCACTGCGGTGCAGGCGAAGGCGACTACGGACGCGGCGAGGACCTCGAGACCCACGCTTACGCCTTCATCCACACCGACGACATCACCACTCGCATCGGCGAGATCTTTGGAGAAGCCATGCAGTTCGACGTCATCATCGGGAACCCGCCATACCAGCTCGAAACTGAAGGTCACGGCCGTCAGGCGCGGCCGATCTACCACCTGTTCGTGGAGCAGGCGAAGAGGCTTGAACCCCGCCTGCTGACGATGATCGTCCCTTCAAGGTGGTTCTCAGGGGGCATGGGCCTTGATGACTTCCGTGAGTCCATGCTGACGGACCAGCGCCTCCGCTCCATCGACGATTACCTCGACGCATCGGACGTGTTCAAAGGGGGCATGGGCGGGAAAGGGGGAGTCTGCTACTTCTTGTGGGATCGAGACAGGCCCGGTCCGTGCAGGATCACTACACATCATGGGAGTAGCGAACCGTCGACGGCGACGCGTCCACTCCTGGAGGAAGGGGCCGACGTCTTCATCCGCTTCAACGAGGGAGTATCGATCCTCAAGAAGGTCGCGGAAGTCGAAGGGCGTGGCGGCACTCTCGAACTTCCCGTCGACCGGCGGTTCCGAGACCTTGTCAGCGCCATCGGGCCTTTCGGCTTGGACAGCACGTTCAGGGGGCGTCAGCGCAAGATGGACGGAGATCTCAAGGTCTACCGGAACGGCGGGATCGGCTACATCGCGCGGGCGGACGTCACGAGGGAACAGCACGCCTTCGACAAGTGGAAGGTCTTCATCGGCCGGGCCGCGCCGGGGACGGGGAACAGGGACACCTATCCGCACCGCATCCTCAGCACACCGTTTCTCGGCGAGCCCGGGAGCATCTCATCGTGGACCTACTTGTACATCGGGCCGTTCAACTCGAGGACCGAAGCTGAGAGCGTCCTGTCCTACCTGACTTGCCGACTTACACGCTTCCTGGTGCTACTGCACAAGCCGTCGCAGGACACGACTCGCCGGGTCTACACGTTCGTGCCGACCCAGGAGTGGACGAAGACCTGGACTGACGCCGAGCTGTACGAGAAGTACGGCCTGACGGACGACGAGATCGCATTCATCGAGTCCATCGTGCGTCCGATGGAGTTGACCGAGTGAGCCGTTCCATCGACGAACTGCTGCCGGCCAAGCCCGACACCCGGCTGCGCATCTACGCCTGGACACCCAACGACCCGCCGGCGGACTACGTCGGGCTGATCAAGGTGGGCGAGACCACCAAGGCCGACGTCAACCTCCGCATCCGTCAGTCTCAGGGCCAGATGCAGCAGGCCTACACCCTGCACGTCGACGAGCCGGCCGACCGACCCGACGGCACGGTCTTCCGCGATAGCGACGTCCGCCAGAGGCTGATCGACAAGGACTTCGCCAACCCAGTCCTCGGCTCGTCCCGCGAGTGGATACGGTGCACCCCCGACGACGTGCGCACCGCGGTCACCGAGCTACGCATCGGGCAGCAGTTGACCGGCACACACCACCAGACCTTTCCCATGCGAGCCGAGCAGGCCGCCGCGGTTGACAGGACCCTCGCCTACTACGCGTCGATCTGGGCCGAGGACCCCCAGGAGACGCCTCGCTTCCTGTGGAACGCCAAGATGCGGTTCGGCAAGACCTTCACCACCTACCAGCTTGCGAAGCGACTGGGGGCTGACGCGGGCCGTCCGGTCAAGGTCCTCGTGGTCACGTTCAAGCCGGCCGTGGAGGACTCCTGGCAAACCGACTTGCAGTCCCACGCCGACTTCGACGGGTGGCAGTACCTCTCCGCTTCCACCGGTCGCGACCCGCAGACCGCGGACCGGGACCGGCCGCTGGTGTACTTCGGTTCCTTCCAGGACTTGCTGGGTCGCGACAGGCAGACCGGGCTCATCAAGGCCAAGAACGAGTGGATCCACACCACCAACTGGGACCTGGTGGTGTTCGACGAGTACCACTTCGGCGCCTGGCGCGACTCCGCGCAGGAACTGTTCGCCGGGGAGGACGCCGCCGTGGCCAGGCAGGAACTCGCCGCCGAGTTCAACCCAGACTTGGCAGCGTTCGAGGAAGGCCTGGCCGAGCTCTCCGAGAACGAAGACGCGTTCCTCCCCATCACCACCCGCGCGTACCTCTACCTGTCCGGAACCCCCTTCAAGGCCCTGGCCAACGGCGAGTTCATCGAAGAGCAGATCTTCAACTGGACCTACACCGACGAGCAGCGCGCTAAGGCGGCCTACGCCACCGCTCACCCCGGGGAGCGGAACCCCTACGCGGCACTGCCCGAGATGCGCCTGCTCACCTACCAGATGCCCGACGAGCTGATCGCAATCGCGCACCAGGGCGAGTTCGACGAGTTCGACCTTGGAGCCTTCTTCGAGGCCGACGGCACCGGGACCAACGCTGCGTTCAGGCACAAGGACGACGTGCAGAAGTGGCTCGACATCATCCGCGGCGGCTACCTGCCGACCCAGGTCGAGGCCATGCGGATGGGCACCCGCCCGCCGTTCCCGTACTCGGACGCCCGGCTGCTGCCATACCTGCAGCACTCCCTGTGGTTCCTGCCGAGCGTGGCAGCATGCGAGGCGATGGCGAACCTCCTCGCCGAGTCGCACAACACCTTCTGGCACGACTACACCGTCCTGACCGTCGCCGGCCCCCGCGCCGGCATCGGCCTGGACGCCCTACCCCCCGTGCGCGCCGCGATCGGTGACGGGCATGAGACCAAGACCATCACTCTGTCGTGCGGGAAGTTGACGACGGGGGTGACCGTCAAGCAGTGGTCGGCCATCCTCATGCTCCGCAACCTCAACTCCCCGGAAACCTACTTCCAGGCCGCGTTCCGAGTGCAGTCTCCGTGGTCGATCCCCAACCCGGACGGGGACGACCCGAACGCCGAGGCTGTGCTCAAGCCCGTGTGCTTCGTGTTCGACTTCGCTCCCACCCGGGCGCTGCGCCAGCTCGCGGACTACGGCATGGGCCTGTCGCCGGAGACGCCCAACCCCGAACGGGCCGTGGAGGAGCTGGTGAACTTCCTGCCGGTCCTTGCCTACGACGGGTCCAACATGACCCAGGTCGACGCCGGTGGCATCCTCGACATCGCCATGTCCGGCACCTCGGCGACCCTCCTGGCACGCAAGTGGGAGTCCGCCATCCTCGTCAACGTGGACAACGCGACCCTGCGCAAGATCATGGGCAACGCCGAAGCCATGGCTGCAGTCATGAACATCGAGGGCTTCCGCGCCCTGGGCTCGGCGATCTTCGAGACCGTGGTCAACAAGAGCGAGTCCGTCGCTGAGACGAAGCGCGAGCGGGGCGACACCTTGGACCGCGAGGAGCGCAAGGTGCTGACCGCCGAGGAGAAGGAGTACAAGTCCAAGCGGAAGCAGATCCAGGAGAAGCTGATCAAGTTCGCCACGCGCATCCCGGCGTTCATGTACCTGACCGACTACCGCGAAAACACCTTGCAGGACGTCATCACGAAGCTCGAACCGGACCTGTTCAAGGCCGTCACGGGCCTGACCGTCGCCGACTTCCACCTGCTGGTGAACCTCGGGGTGTTCAACGCAACCCACATGAACCAGGCCATCTTCGCGTTCCGCCGGTACGAGGACGCGTCCCTGGCCTACACCGGGATCGACTCTCATCCGGGCCTTCGCCACTACGGCCTGTACGACACGGTCGTCGCAGTCGACAGCGCCGAGGCGCTGGCGGGCTGAACCGTTCCCGGGTCGCCCAGGGTGCAAGTGCGGCTCCGGCAGCGTGTCAGGGCCCGGGTGTAGAAGTCCCCCGTGACCAGTGAAGTGATCAGCGAGGAACCGGCGAGCGCCGGAGAGCCGCGACCTGGCCGCCGTCACCCTGGGCAGTCCATAGCGCAGGTCTTCGCTCGTGACACACGACTGGCTCACGAAGCGTCCCTGGTCTTCCTGCCCCCGGGTCAAGCCGAAGTCCTGCGTGAGGACGCGCGGGCCGGGTACCTCGTGTGCCCGCTGGGTGACTGTCGGGACAACCGGTTCATCGTCTACGGCGGCACCGAGCGCCGCCACCACTTCAAGCACCGCGGCGGGGCCGGCCATCACTCACCGGAGAGCATCGCTCACCACACCGCCAAGCACCTGATCGCGCGATGGCTGCGCCAGCTCTACCCGGGCGCGCAGATCTTCCCCGACACCCAGGAGGTCGAGACTGGGCAGCGCCCGGACGTTCTCCTCGTGCTCGAGAACGGCACCCGGGTCGCTTACGAAGTTCAGTTCGCCTCGCTCACGGCCGCTGAGTGGCAGAGCCGGCGAGATCGCTACGCGACGCAAGGCATCAAGAACGTCTGGTTGTTCGGCGGCAGGCACTACGACCGCCTCGTTCCGGCGCGGGACGGGACCGCAGGCCAGGTCCAGCTGCACCCGGTCTTCCGCGCGGTGCTCGCCGCGGTCCACCCGGTTCTGCTGATCGACCCGTTCACCGAGACCGTCGCCCTCGGGACTGGCCAGGCCGTCGACAGGCTCCTGACTGCGGCCGGGGTGGAGCCACCCGACCTGTGGTCACCACTCGTGAGCATCGAGAAGCGCGTCGCCCTGATGGACATGCCCGCCACGAAGGGCGTCATCGACATCCCCGGCGTGCGCGAGCAGATCCAACGAGCCAGGGCCGGGCATCCCGAGTGGCTCGACCACCTCCAGCGCGAGGCCGCGCAGCGGGACCGCGAGGAGGCGGCACTGCAACGTCGGCTTGCCGCCCATGCGGAGGCCGAGCGCCGCGAACGCCAGCGCCGGCAGCAACTCGCACGCGAGCAGGCAGCCACCGCGGCGGCCCAAGCGCGCGCCAACGAGGCACGCCGGCAGCGGGTCGCCCGTTTGAGCGCCGCCCTCCAGGAACGCAAGGACCGGTGGCGCCCTCAGCGCGACCTCATCGAGCACGCCATCGGCATCCTCCCGGACGTGGTTGACGCGCCCACCGAGGCTGCAGAGACCGCCATCACCACGGCGGCGCCCGACGAGTGGCGCTGGGCGGTTCTCGAGGCGCTCGCCTCCAACCACGGCTTCTCGGTCGACCCCCGCGGACTGACGGACTTCGTCCCACTGCAGGCCGCCGCACGTCGGACCGACGCGGAGTCGCTTCTGGCCGCCTACCTCGTCCACCTCCGGGGGGCGGGCTGGGTGTGGTTCTGGGGAGCGCACGGACCGCGGCCAGGCGAGGCGGTGCGCGTCCTCGCGGGGCTCGGGGTGCCGCCCAAGGTGCGCCGCGACAGCGCCCTGAGAGTGGTCGGGGTCCGGGTCGCGGGACCCGGTCCTGACGGGCTCCCCTACCTGCGTGACGGGACCCCCACCATGTGCTCGGTCGACAACGCACGCCGCGTGGGCATCAGCACCTGCGCTGAGGTCTGGGCCGAGGCCCACGCCCAGGCCGAGGCACAGGCCATCCGAGCCGCCCTGGTCACGACCGAAGCCGACCTCCGGCACGCCCTTGCACCGGCCCCGGCACCGCCTGACCTGAGCGCAGTTCATCGGGCGCTGCCCGCCGCCCGACAGTGGTGCGGGGCCCGGGAATGGCCGGCGTGGAAGTCGCTGCTACCGCACCTCCACGAGGCCGCGCAGCTCACGATGTACGTCCTCGAGGTGGTCCACCACGGTCAAGGCCAGCCCGGGGTGCGCCTCGGCAACTGCACAGAGGACGACGAGAAGCGGATCCTCGAGGCCCTTCGGGCATCGGGCTTCGTGTCTCAGGGGTGGACAGGCTGGCAACCTACGTTCGGAGGCAGACTGTAGGGCGCTCCTCCTACGCTGGCCGCGTGGAACGACCGAGCGACGACACGCGGCGCACAGGGAGCACGACCCCGCCGGGACGAGCGGCGGAGCTCCTCTCCGCTCTGGCCGAGTACCGGAGCGCCAGGCGCCGATTACTGGACTTGCTCGGATTGACTGCCAGCAACCGCGATCCGGTGCCGGAGCTGGCCGAGCACCTCGTGGCCGGCCTGCTGGGCGGCCAGATCGCCGCGTCGCGGGTCCAGGCCGGCTGGGACGTCATGACGGCAGATGGGACCGTCCAGGTCCGCACCCTGTCGAACACCGACACCGACAGGTGGGTGAACGAGCACGTGGTCCGATCCGTGGCCGGCGTCGACCGCTACGCGCTGGTCATCCTGGAGGACCTGACGGTCTCAGCCGTCCTCGTCTTCCCCGGGGACCTGACCCGGGTAGGAACCCTGCTGGGCAAGCGGCACGGCGACCAGGCCGCCACGCTGCAGTTGACCCGGCAGGACTTCATCCACCTCATGGCCGACCGGGCCGGGGCGGCTACCGCAGGAGTGCAGATCTGGACGCCCTCCGAGCTCGAGGGCGAGACGCCCTCGTGATCGGCCATCAGGTCAACGTCGCCCTGGACGGGGAGCTGATCGTCACGCTCGCGGACCTGTGGCCGGAGCCGTGCAGGGCCGTGATCGTCGGAGTGAACCCCGCGCCGCGGAGCGTGGAAGCTGGTCACTACTACCAGGGGTCCGATGGCCGAAGGGCCATGTCGCGTCTGCGCGCTGCCGGGTTGCTTCCGCCCGCTGGTGGCGGGTTCACCGACGACGAGGCGGTGGCGGCGGGCATCGGCTTCACCGATGTCGTCAAGCGACCGACACGGCGGTCCACCGATCTGGCCGGACGGGAACTGGAGGAGGGCCGTGCGCGCCTACGAGCGGAGCTGGCGGCTCGCCGGGTTCCGCTAGTCGTCTGTGTCTTCAAGCCCGCCGTCGAGGCACTCCTTGGCCGGGCGGTCGCGCCTGGCTTTCAACCCAAGGCGTTCGCCGGCTCCCAGGTCTTCCGAATGCCCGGGCCCTACGCGCCGACTGCTGATGCTGCGCGGGTGATGCAGGAACTCGCGGAACATCTTGACGGCCGCTGAACTTGCGCAGAGGGCTCCGGGCGGCGAGGCGATGCGCCCTGCTGTGAGCACCGTGGAGTCCTGAACCGACCGGCCCTTGCGCCCCTGGGGCACGCCGACACAGTCCCCGGCATGACGAGAACCGATCACATCCGACCCTGCCCCACATGCCAGCACGACCACGACGCACACGTGCTCGTCATGGTCCGCGAAGACCCTGCGCCCATGGGCGTCATGCTTTGCCCGCAGTGCCCGTGCAGCAGCACGTGGCACGCCAACACAAGAGCCAGCACCCCAGCCGAGGTCAGCGAGACACGACGTCTCGTCACCGAGCGCCTGCGGCGGGATGGCTACCCGCTCCCGGAATGCCTCCGGTAACAGACGACGAGGGGCCTGAATTACCCAGGCCCCTCGTTGCATTTCGGCGAAGGTGGCGGGAGCGGGCGTCCGAATTGTCCGGGTGCTGTTTTCGACGCCAGAGGGTGCGACTTCGGATTCCACTTCGTAGAAAACGTGCCCCGACCTGCAGCGGCGCGAATCCACGAAAACCCCACCGCTCTGCGTGCGCGCCTCGCGTGCACGCAGGCGACATCAAGGCCGTCGTCCCTCTCGCCAGGGGCGGCGGCCTTCGTGCGTCGTGGGACCGTCCGCAGACGACGCGCCGCCGTCGCGGGCCGTCCGCCCGTCACGCACCCGAGCGGGCGCGACCGAGCCACGCGAGCGCCCCGTGGGCGGCCGCGACCCCCGTGCTGAACGACGCCTGCAGGAGGTATCCCCCGGTGGGCGCCTCCCAGTCGAGCATCTCCCCGGCCACGAAGGTCCCCGGCAGCGCACGGAG
Organism: Actinotalea sp. AC32; assembly: GCA_031844515.1. Taxonomy (GTDB): domain Bacteria; phylum Actinomycetota; class Actinomycetes; order Actinomycetales; family Cellulomonadaceae; genus Actinotalea. Next base: position 37,833 of record JAUZVJ010000018.1, read on the forward strand.
CATGAGCGTCGCGTCGACCTCCGACCACCGGATGCCGCCCGCCGTCGAGATCGCCCGGTCGATCGGCATGGTCCCGTCGACCACGACGGGCACGGCCTTGATCAGCGCAGCGGCCGCTGACGCCCCGGTCGGCAGCGCGCCGCCGCCGGCCTCGCGCAGCAGCGCGACCCCGACCGGGTCCAGGCCGACCGTCCGCCGCAACCACGTGGTCCCGGAGTCCTTCACGCGGCGGTTCGCGAGCCGCCGCGTGAGGCGGTCGACGTCGAGGTCGGGCCGCAGGTCCACCTCGACGACGCACCGCCCACCGCGGTCGAGCGCGTCCCGGACCGCCGCACCGATCGCGTAGACCGGCCCACCCTCGAGCCCAGTGCTCGTCACCATCGCGTCCCCGCGGGACGACGCGACTCCGGGGACCGCGACGCCGACCTGCTTGAGCGGCGTGCCGGCGAACCGCTCCGCGAACACGTCGCTCCACGCGACCCGCACACCGACGTTGGCCGGGCGGAGGTCCGACACGGCCACGCCACGGGCAGCGAAGAGCGGCACCCAGCTCCCGTCCGACCCGAGGCGCGGCCACGACGCACCGCCGAGCGCGAAGACGGTGACGTCGCTCCTGACCTCGATCGGCGCGTCGTCCCGCCCGACGAGGACCAGGCCCGTCCCGTCGTCGGTCCACCCCGTCCACCGGTGCCGCCGCTCGATCGTCACGCCCAGCTCGTCCAGGCGGGTCAACCAGGCGCGCACGAGCGGGGTCGCGCGGAAGGACTGCGGGAACACCCGGCCGCTCGAGCCCACGAACGTCGGCTCCCCCAGCTCGGCGCACCACGCGCGCAGCGCCTGGGGACCGAACCTCTCGAGCGCTGGCGCGAGCACGTCGGCGCAGTCCCCGTACCGGCCGAGCATCGGCCGCAGACCCTCGGAGTGGGTGATGTTGAGGCCGCCGTGACCGGCGAGGAGGAGCTTGCGCGCGGGTGACGGCATCCGGTCGTGCACCGTGACGGCGACGCCGGCGCGAGCGAGCACCTCAGCGGCGATCAGGCCCGCGGGCCCGCCGCCGACGACGGTCGCGATGCTCACCGGCCCACCGGTCGACGGAGGTGCGTGCGGTGCGGCATCCGCGGAACGTACCTCACGGCGGGTGCGGGACGGCGCCTGGCCGCGGGGACGGCGCACCGAGGTCGCCAGGGCCGCAGGCCCCCGACGCGCCCAGGGCGGGGTGCTACGGTCGACCGTCAGTGGTGCTGCGAACGGCGCCCGCGACGACCACCTGTGCAACCGAGCTGGTGAAGCCCGGTTGACGGCCGGACCGCAAGGTCCAGCGGATCGGAGGCCGCCGCCCCTCGGGGTGGCGGCCTTCGTGCGTCACCCCCTTCGACGGTGGACGTGCGTCGACGACGGCCCGTCGAGCGCACCCTGGGTCGCCCGGGATCACCCGTCCACGACCTCCAGGACCACGACGGGTGTCGTCGTCGTGCGCTGTGCGGCGTAGCCGTCGAGGTCGGTGTCGACGGTCGACCACAGGCGCCAGAGCCGCTCACGCTCGGCACCCTCGGCGGCACGGGCGCGGACGCGCCGCGCCTCGCCGTCCGCGAGCCGGACCACCGCGTCGGGGTGCTCCCGCAGGTTGAGCCACCACGCCGGGTGGCCCTCCTGCCAGCCGTTCATCGCGAGGGTCACGAGGTCCGGACCGTCCTCGAGGTAGCCGAGGATGACGCTGCGCTCCTGGCCCGAGCGGCGACCGACCGTCGTCAGCCGCAGCGCTCCCCAGCCGCGCCGGCCACCGGTCCGCCACAGGAACCGTCCGCGGCCGAGCCGGTACAGCGCGCGATGGATGCGCCACGCGGTCCGGACGAACCAGCGGGGTGGCACACGGGGTGCGGGTGTCGCGGTGCTGCTCGGTGACCGGTGGCCCGGTGCGGTCTCGTCCATGACCCGATCGTGCGCGCCCCGGCACCGTCGCACATCGTCCGAAAGGACGGGCGTGCCCCGAGGTCCTGCGGTGACGGCGACCGCGCCGCGTTCAGCCCGGACGCACCGCGCTCAGCCCCGTCTCACCGCCCCGGGGGTGCCGCGCGCCTGGGACGGGCACCTCCGGCGGGCCGTCCGCGCCCTCGTCAGGGTGGGTCGTCGTGGATGCCGGCAACGTGACGGTGAAGCGGCACCCTTCCGGCGAGTCGCCGACGTCGATCCTCCCGGCGTGGGCGGCGACGATCCCCTGCGCGATCGCCAGGCCGAGCCCGGCCCCCACGCCCTCACCGGGCGTCCGGGCACCCTCACCGCGGTAGCCGACGTCGAAGAGGCGCTCGCGCTCGCGCTCGGGGATGCCCCCGCACCCGTCCTCCACGGCGATCACCACCGGCTCGTCCGCTCCTGCCGAGGCCGAGACGACCACGGTCCCCCCGGCGGGCGTGTGCCGGACGGCGTTGTCGACCAGGTTCCGCACGGCACGCGCGAGCTGGTCCGGGTCGGCGACGACCACGGCGCTCCCCTGCGGACGATGGCTCACGAGCCGCACACCCTTCCCCACGGCGGCCGCCTCGGCGCCGTGGACGACCTCGTCGACGAGCTCCTCGACCGAGGTCCGCCGCGGCCGGACGCGCAGCGCACCGGCGTGGATCCCGGAGGGCTCGAACAGGTCGTCGATCATCCGGGCCAGACGCACCGACTCACGTCGGGTGCGCGCGTGGTACTCGGCGACCGTGCCCGGGTCGACGACGACGCCGTCCTCGAGCGGCTCCGCCATGGCGCCGATCGCGGCCACGGGGCTGCGCAGGTCGTGACTCACCCACGCGACGAGCTCCGTCCTGGAGGCCTCGACGGACCGCGCACGTCGGCGCGCCTCCTCGAGCCGCTGCGCCGCCGAGTGCAGCGCCGTCGCGAGCTCACGCAGCTCTCGCGTGTCGGGCTCCTCCGTGAGCCCCGGGGCGGCACCGTCACCCACGCGCCGTGCGGCTGCCGCGAGCGCCCGGCTGCTGCGCGCCAACCGACGCGCGAGCAGGGCCGCGACGAGGCCTGCCGTCAGGGCGGCGACGCCGACCGCGAGGACGAGCACGCCGAGCGCCTCGTCGCTCACGAGCATCAGGCGGCCCAGCGCGAGCACCCCGGCGGCCATGACGGCGGCTGCGGTAGCGACGACCACCGCGACCGACGCCCACATGGTCCGGGGTCTCAGGAGGCGGAGGACCACCGCCGCGCCCGCCGAGCCGAGGACGGCGACCCAGAGGACGACGCCGGTCACCACGACCAGGTCGTGCGCGCCGATCACGCGTGCTCCCGCACCTGCTGCGGGTCGAACCGGTAGCCCACGCGCCAGACGGTGACGATCCGCCTCGGGTCGGAGGGGTCGTCCTCGATCTTCTCGCGCAGGCGCCGGACGTGGACCGTGACCGTCGACTCGTCGCCGAACGACCAGTCCCACACCTCGCGCAGGAGGTCCTGACGCGTGTAGGCGGTGCGTGGATGGCGCACGAGGAAGGCAAGGAGGTCGAACTCGCGCGCGGTCAGCACCAGCGCACGACCGCCGCGGCGCGCCTCGTGCGCCGCCAGGTCGACCACGAGGTCGCCGTCCGTCATCGCGCCCCCACCGCCGACGGCCGCCCCGCTGCGGCGCAGGACCGCCTCGACGCGCAGCACGAGCTCACGCGGGCTGAACGGCTTGCCCACGTAGTCGTCCGCGCCGAGCTCGAGCCCGGCGATGCGGTCCGCCTCGTCCGTGCGGGCCGTCACCATGACGACGGGGACGGGCGTCGTGGCGCGCAAGCGGCGGCACACCTCCAGGCCGCCCATCCCCGGCAGCATCAGGTCGAGCACGACGAGGTCGGGACGTCCGGTGGCGGCCAGGCGCAGTGCGCCCGGGCCGTCGACCGCGAGCAGCACCTCGTGCCCCGCACGTTCCAGGTAGCGCCGCACGACGTCGCGGATCGTCGCGTCGTCGTCGACCACGAGCACCCTGGGCGCCATGCCGCCAGTCAAGCACCGGGTGCGATCCACGACGAGCACGCTGCGCCGCCGTCACCGAGCGGTAAGGACCGGTCATGGGACGACGTCATCCCGCCGTCACATCACCGTGAGCGCCACGTCACCCCATCGGCCTCCGGACGGACTTGGCTCGAGGCGTCGGCCGCAGCGGCCGCACCGGGGAGAACCCGGGCCCACGACGAGGAGACGACCATGCGCACACGCAACCGAGGACCGGCCACCGCCGCCACGACGGCTCTCGTGCTCGCCGCCGGCATCGCTGCCGCCGGCTCCGCGAGCGCAGGAGTGACCGGACCGGCGTTCTACGTCGACGGACAGGCCTACCGGACGGTCGCGACACCGACCGACCTCGCGGCCACCGGCGCTCCCGCGCACAGCTTCGACCGGATCTACGACCTCGGCGGCGCGCAGATGAACGTCGCGACCGCGGCCCCCGGGGACCGGGACTACAACGGTGGTCGGTGGCGGGTCCACGCGCTGACCTTCCCGGCCGGGTACGCGGCTGCGGTCGCCGCGGGCGACCTGGACGACGACGGCGTGCTCGACTCCGACGCCGAGATCATGGCGGCCGTCGCCGCGGGCGCGGCCGTGGACGCGGGGGTCGTCCGGTCCTTCGTCTGCCCGGTCATCCCGCTGCCGCGCGCCGGCGCCTGACCGCTCGACGCGCACTCCTCTCAGCGCCGACGACGGCGACGCGCGGTGCCGAAGAGGCTGCGCGTGATCTCGCGGCCGATCACCGTCCCGGCCGACCGCAGGGCCGACCGGAAGGCCGGGGACTGGACGACCGTCTCGAGCACCGACGGCTCGTCACGCGGGGCGGGCTCTCGTCGCGGCGCCGACTCCTGCCGGGGCGCGGGTGCCCGCCCCGGCTCGCGTCCCGGCTCGTCCCAGGTCGTCCCGTCCGGGAGCTCGCCGTCCCAGGTCGTCCCCGGCGACGCGTCCGAGCCCTCCCCCGCCCCGCGCCCGTCCGCCTCACGGCCGGTCGGTGCGTCCGCGAGCCGCGCCGTGAGCATCTCGTACGCCGACTCGCGGTCGAGCGTCTGGGAGTAGCGGGGAGCGAGCGGGCTCGCCGCGACGACGTCGGCGACGACCGCGGGGTCCGACGGCGCCATGAGGGACTGCGGCGCGCGCAGCCGGGTCCACGCGACCGGCGTCGGCGCACCCCGCTCCGACAGGACCGTCACGACGGCCTCGCCCGTGCCGAGGACCGTGAGCAGCTCCTCCAGGTCGTACGCCGAGCGCGGGAACGTCGAGACGGTGGCCTTGAGGGCCTTCGCGTCGTCGGGCGTGTAGGCGCGCAGCGCGTGCTGGACGCGGTTGCCGAGCTGCGCGAGGACGTCGGCGGGCACGTCCTTGGGCGTCTGGGTCACGAAGAACACGCCGACGCCCTTGCTGCGGATGAGCCGCACGGTCCGCGTGATCGCGTCGAGGAAGTCCTCACTCGCGTCGTCGAAGAGCAGGTGCGCCTCGTCGAGGAAGAACACGAGCTTGGGCTTGTCGAGGTCGCCGACCTCGGGCAGCTCCTGGAACAGGTCGGCGAGCATCCACATGAGGAACGTCGAGAACAGCGCCGGCTTGTCCTGCACGCCCGGCAGCTCGAGGCACGTGACGACGCCCCGGCCGTCGGGCGTGGTCCGGAGCAGGTCGGCGGTGTCGAGCTCCGGCTCGCCGAAGAAGACGTCGGCGCCGGCGGCCGCGAACGCGACGAGCTCACGGAGGATCACGCCCGCCGTCGCCTTCGAGAGACCGCCGAGACCCTCGAGCTCCGCCTTGCCCTCGTCGGAGACGAGGTGGGTGATGACGGCCCGGAGGTCCTTGAGGTCCAGGAGCGCCAGCCCGTTCTGGTCGGCGTGGTGGAACACCAGCGCGAGGCTCGACTCCTGCACGGCGTTGAGGCCCAGCACCTTGGCGAGGAGAGTCGGACCGAAGCTCGTGATGGTCGCCCGGACCGGCACGCCGACGCCCTCGCCGCCGAGCGACAGGATCTCCGTCGGGTACGCGGTCGGTGCCCACTCCTGCCCGACGTCGGCGGCGCGCGCCGCGACCTTGTCGTTCGCCGCGCCGGGCGACGCGATCCCCGACAGGTCGCCCTTGACGTCCGCGAGGAACACCGGGACGCCGTGCGCGGACAGCTGCTCGGCGATGACCTGGAGCGTCTTGGTCTTGCCCGTGCCGGTCGCACCGGCGACGAGGCCGTGCCGGTTGAGGGACGCGAGCGGGATGCGCACGGGGACGTCTGCGTGGGCGGTGCCGTCGGCGACCGCGGCGCCGAGCTCGATCGCGGGGCCCTCGACCAGGTACCCGCCCCGCACGGCCTCGAGCTGGTCGCCTTGCTCCGCCATGAACGTCTCCGATGCGGTCCGTGCCGCGCTGCGACGGCGGGGTCGGGGCGACGCCAGCCTAGCGAGCACGGGCCGCACGGCGCCGGTCGACCCCCGGCCGCCCGCCGGGACCTCCGCCCACCCGGGTCCGGGCACGTACGGCACAGTGGGCCCATGCGACGTCCCCGCTTCGAGGAGCTCGACTGGCAGCAGACGCCGATCGGGGTGATCAGCCTCCGGCGGCGTGCGGACCCCGCCGGCGGCGACGACGTGTACGAGGTCAAGCTCGACGACGACTACCTGATGTCGAGCCTCTTCACGACGGCCGAGGTCGAGCTCGCGCGGATCGCGCTCGCCCACGCGCCCGACCGCCCGCTCGACGTCGTGGTCGGTGGCCTCGGGCTGGGCTACACGGCGGCGACCGTGCTCGACGACGAGCGCGTCCGGCGGCTCGTCGTGGTCGACGCGCTCGAGCCCGTGATCGGGTGGCACCGACGTGGGCTGGTCCCCCTCGGCCGCCGGATCGCCGACGACCCGCGCTGCGAGCTGGTCCACGGCGACTTCTTCGCGATGGCCCTGGGCGGCGGCGGTCTGGACGGGACGGGGGCGAGCCGCCACGACGCCGTCGTCGTCGACATCGACCACTCGCCGCGGCACCTGCTGCACCCGGCCCACGCACCGTTCTACGAGCCCGACGGCATCGCCGCCCTCACCCCGCACCTGCACCCGGGCGGCGTGTACGCGCTGTGGTCGAACGACCCGCCCGACGACGACTACCTCGCCGGCCTGCGCGGCGCGATGCACGACGTCGCCGCGCACGTCGTCACGTTCCCCGACGCGTGGGGAACGGGCGAGGCGACCAACACGGTGTACGTCGCGACGGCCGCCGACCGGTCGGACGGCGCCGAGCGCGCGGGCTGACCGCCCCCGGTGACGAGGGCGTGACCGGGCGCCCCGACGACGCAGGGCCGACCCGCCACCGGGTCGGCCCCGCGTCGTCGGTCGGATCGCTACTTCGTGAAGTTGAAGCTCGCGGTGCGCGTCGACCCGTCGGCCAGCGCGATGACCAGCTGGCGGCTCGTGCCCGCCCACGCCTTGTCGGTCTTCCAGACGTACGTGTACGTGTCGGTGAGGACGTCGTACTGCAGGCCCGACGCGCCGGCCGTCGCGATCTCCTCGACGACGTCGGTGCTCGACGACGAGGCCGTGATCGCCTTGGATCCGGGCGCCGCGCGGAAGATCGACATGCCCTGGTTGCCCGAGAGGCTGAACTTCACGGGGACGGAGCTGCCGGCCTTGACGACGTTCCGCACCGGCTCGTCGTCGATCGGGCGCAGGAAGCCGTTCCACGCGTAGCTCACGGTGACCGTGAACGAGCCGGTCAGCACGTTGCCCGCGGCGTCGCTCGCGGAGCAGGTCACGGTCGTGGCGCCGACGGCGAACGTCGAGCCGGAGGCGGGCGTGCACGTGACCGGGACGGCGCCGTCGACGTCGTCGGTCGCGGTCGGTGCGTAGGTGACCGTCGCGGCGCTGTTCGCCGTCGCCGTCGCCGTCAGGTCGACGAGCGGGCTGTCCCACGTGGGGGGCGTCGTGTCGACCGGGACGACCACGACCTCGTTGACCGTGACCTGCATCGTGCCGGCCGTGCCGGCACCGAGCTTGGCGCCCGTCGCGTTGGTGTTGGTGATGTCGAAGACGCCGACGGTGAGCGCGAACGTCCCGCTCGCCTCGTCGGCGCCGACCTCGACCGTGCCGGTCGTCGCGAAGGTCGTCGCCGGGTCCTGCGCCGTGCGCGGTGCCACCGTGAGCTCGATCGGGTTCGAGCCGACGAACACGCCGTTCACGAGGTCGTAGTCGCGGTAGACCTCGAACGTCGCGGTGCCGGCCTGGTTGCCCGTGACCCGGAGGTCGATGTCGATGCCGGCGCTGTCGCCCGGGTCGAGGCTCACCGAGGTGAGCGAGGTGGTCGTGTCGACGACGGAGGCGTCGACCGAGCTGGCGTGGGCGGCGCCGCTGGCGGCGAGGAGCATCGCCGCACCGGTGGCGACGACGGCGGACGTGCGTCGGACAGAGCGCATGGGGGGACTCCAGGGGGCGTCGGAACATCACCGCGTCGGTTTCGCCATTCGCTCGACCGTGCCCGGGGGGCGACCAGGGGGATGGCACGGTGTCGACGCTCGCGGTCTGACACCCGAAAGGTAGAAACCGTTCTCCACCGCCCACAACGGCCGAACGTGTCCGGACGCGTTGAGATCGGTGCATCTCAACGCCCCGACGTCTCACCACGCACGGACGACGACGGCCGTCCCGACCGGGCGTCACCCGCTCGGAGCAACCACCTCACGATCCGTCGGAGCCGCGCTCGCGCACGAGCCGCACGGCGGCCTCACGGTCGGGCACGCGCAGCTTCCGCAGCAGCGCCGAGATGTGCGTCCGCACCGTCACGGGGGCGACGAAGAGCCTGCGCGCGATCTCGTCCGTCGTCAGACCCTCGCCCATGAGGCCGAGGATCTCCTGCTCGCGTGGCGTCAGCCCGGAGCCCGGCGCACGGCGTCGCAGCCCCCGGCGGGCTCGCGTCGGCACCGTCAGCTGGCCGACGACGCGCGCGACGACGGCGCGCGGCAGGACCGCCTCCCCCGCGAGGACGACGCGCAGCGCGGGTCCGAGGCGGTGCGGGTCGGTGTCCTTGAGCAGGTAGCCGACGGCGCCCGCGCGCAACGAGGCGAAGAGGTCGTCGTCGTGGCGCGAGGCGGTGAGCATGACGACCGCCGTGCCCGGGAGCGCGGCGGCGACCTCGGCGGCCGCGACGATGCCGCTCCCCGGCATGTGGATGTCGAGGACGCACACGTCCGGCGACGTCGTGAGCGCCGCGGTCACCGCGGCGTCCGCGTCGCCCACCTCGGCGACGACGACGAAGCCGTCCGCCTCGAGGGCCTCCCGCACCGCGGCACGGGTCGGGACGTGGTCGTCGGCCAGCACGACGCGCAACGGCTCGCTCACCGCTGCCTCACCTCGACCCGAGCGCCGTCACCCGGTCCGGACGAGACCAGCAGGTCGGCGCCCAGCGCCGCCGCACGCTCCCGCATGCTCGTGAGCCCGAAGCCCGGCGCGCGCCGTGCCGCCGCCTCCCGGGGGTCGAACCCCACGCCGTCGTCCGTCACGACGAGCCGGAGCGGGACCGGCTCGAAGGCCACGTGCACCCGCGCCGCGTGCCCGTGCCGGGCCGCGTTGCGGACCGCCTCGGCCACGATCCGCAGCACGTCCTCACCCGCGGCCGGGTCCGGGGCACCCTCGTCGGCCTCGACGACCACCTTGACGTCGTACCGGGCCGCGAGCTCGTCGCCGACCTGCCGGAGCACCGTCGCGAACGGCTCGTCCAACGGGCGGCTGAGCGCGGCGATCGCGCGCCTGGCCTCGTCGAGCGCGCGCGCCGCAGCACCACCGATGCGCTCGGCGTCGTCGTCCCCGGTCCGCGCCGCCAGCGCCCGCGACCGGCTCCAGACGTAGGCGAGCTCCTGGGCGAGCCCGTCGTGGAGGTCCCGGGCCATCCGCCGGCGCTCCTCGAGGACGGCTACCTCGGCGCGCCACTGCCAGAACGAGTCCACCTCGCGCGCGGCTCCGACGAGGAGGCACAGGTAGAACCCCAGCCGCAGCAGGTCGCCGGTGTACAGGTACTCCGAGTACAGCGAGGGGAACAGGACGTAGTGCACGCGGGCGAACGCGGCGAGGACGCAGCCCGCCGCGACCCACTGCAGGAGCTCGTCGTCGTGACGTCGCGCCTGCCGCAGGAAGGCGAGCGCCGCGACCCCGTACAGCAGCACGCTCAGCGCCTGCACGCCCGTCACGACCGGGTGCGCGACGAGCAGCGGTCGCGAGCTGTCGTCCAGCGCGACGGTCGGGTCGACCGTCGGTGGCAGCGCCGACGCCCACGCCAGGCCGCCCGCGGTGATCGCCAGGCCGAGCACCACGAGCGCGCCGACCGTGACCGTCGCCCCGCGCCGACCGACCGTGCGGTCCGGCGGCCACCACGCGGCGGACGCGAGCAGGACGGTGCCGACCAGACGGATCCCGAGGGGCGCCCAGCGCACGAGCTCGGCCGCGTCGGGCGCGACGGCGGACGGGACGGCCGTCAGCAGGAGGTTCGCGACCGCGACGGCCGCGAGTGCCAGCACGAGAAGGAGCTCCTGGACACGTCGCGTGTGCCGGAAGCGGGCGTGGATCAGGTACGCGACGAACAGGGCGACCACCGCGTTGGCCGTCTCCACCGCGACGTGGACGGCGGGCGCGCGGTAGGCGAAGCCCAGGAAGGGCAGGCCGAGCACCGCCGCGGTCGCGACGAGGCCGACGACGAGCATCGCGACGACGGGCGAGCCCCTGCCGACACGCACCACCACGACCCCGGCCTCCCTGCGACGACGGGTCCTGTGCCGCACTGCGCCGCACGGCACTCCCCTGCGTCGACTGTCCCACCGTGGGACACGCTGTCGCCTCCGCTGGGCTCGTGCGGGCCGGGTGAGGTCCGGCCGCGTCACCCGGACGAGGGACGCGGGCGAGCCTGCTGGGGTCGCGGTCGTCGAGCCGGTCAGGACTCCAGGATCCGCCGCAGGTTCGCGAGGTCCTTCCGGTTCGCGCCGCGCACGGCGCGGGCCATGAGCGGCGTCAGGACGCCGAACGCGCGCGCGGGCCGACCGCGGTTGCGCAACGTCATGAGCGTCGTCCCCTCCTCGGGGCTCGACCACGTGTACGTCGTCTCCATCGGGAAGGGCCCGTCCGCGGTGCTCATCACGAGCCGCTCCCCCGGTAGCAGCTCACGGACCTCGTACGTGTAGGCGAGCCGGCGGCCCAGGAACCGGGCGACGAAGTCGAGCCGGGTGCCGACCCGCAGCGGTGGCGCTGTGCGCCACCGGACCTCGTCGATGTTGACGTACCACCGAGGTGCGTTGTCCGGGTCGGACGCGAACGCCGCGACCTCCTCGCGGCGGCGCGCGATCAGCACCTCGGTCCGGACGTCCACGGCCATGGGCCCTCCCGTGACAGGTGCGCGGCGGGCACGAGCGGCTCTGCCGTCCCGCATCGGTGCCACCACGCTAGCCCGGTCGCGTGACGTCGCACCGGGCGGCGGGTGAAAAGCGGACATCAGGGATGTTCCGCCGCCTCGCGGCGGACCTAGCGTCCGTTCATGGACATCGACGACCTCGCGGAGACGATCGAGCGGACCCGGTACGCGCTCATGCGCGGGGTCACCTGGGAGGCGCTGCGCGACGGCGAGCGCGCGGCGCGGGTCGAGCTCGGGCGCCGGGCCCTCGTGGAGTCCGGCCTGGCTGCCACCCTCGACCGGCTCGAGGAGGAGGCGGCGCGCGTGCCGGACCTCGAGGCACAGGTCCGGCAGCGCGACGAGCACATCGCCGACCGCCGGGCCCAGCACGAGGTCGCGCTTGCCCAGCGTGACGGGCGGATCGAGCAGCTCGAGGACCTGCTGGCGACGGCCGAGGCCGCGACCGCCGAGGCTCTCGAGCGCACCGCGGCGCTCGAGGAGCAGCTCGCCGAGATCCGCGCGTTCACCGCGGGTGCCGAGCGGACCGGCGTCGAGCGGACGGGCTCGACGGCCTCGGCACCGCGGCGTTTCGGACGCGTCCGCACCGCCCGTCCCGCGACGGCCTGACCCGCACCCGGGCGGGCCGCCGACCCGCTCGGGGCGCACGAGGGGCGGGCGCGCCCCGGTCGCCGCGTGGCTCGTCAGACCTGCACGCCGACGCCGTGCCTCGCGGCGACGGACGCGATCGCGCTCAGGGCGTCAGGGCCAGGCGCCCCCACAGGGACGGCCGCAGCCATCTCCGCGAAGAACCGACCGGCGCCTGTCCCGGTCGTCACCGCGAGGAACCTCGCCTCACCCTCGGCGACGTGGAACGTGCAGGGCGTCCCCGCAGGCAGCACGACCATCGCCCCCGGCCCGAGCTCGTCGACGCGGCCGTCCGCACGCACCGTGACCGTCCCGTCGAGCACGTAGAGCGCTCCGCTCCACGGTGAGACGTGCATCGGCGCGGGCGGCGTCGCGGCGGCGTGCACCTCGAAGACCTCGAACGCGCCGTCCGGACCCTCGACGGTCGCCTTGGCGACGTGGTCGCCGTCGATCATCGCGTGGTGGAGGCCCTCCTCGGGCCGCACCCAGGTGGTGGTCATGGTCGTCCTCCCGTCTCGTCCGCCCGCCGGGCGTCGGTGCCGGCGTGGGTACCGGCTAGCGCCCGACCAGCGTGCGGGCGCACGCCCCGCGAGGCCCGCGTAGCGCACTACGCGGATCCGCTCCCCACCTGCGGCGGCACGGCGAGGACCGTCGCGAGGGCCGCACGGTCGGACACCCCGAGCTTGAGCCCCGCGCGGTAGAGGTGGCCCTCGGCCGTGCGGACGGAGACCGTGAGCCGCTCGGCGATCTCCCGGTTCGACAGCCCGTGCGCGGCGAGCAGGGCGACCTCGCGCTCGCGCGGTGTGAGCGGGACGGGGTGCACCGCGGCGGTGACGGCGGGCGTGCACGCACCCGAGCGCCGCGCGAGCTCGTGCGCCCTCGCGACGGCCGTCAGCGCCGAGCCCTGGCGTCCGTGCCGGCGGAGCACGTCGCCGGCCTGCGCGTGCGCGTCGCCCGCGGCGACGAGGTCGCCGACCTCCTCCCAGCCCCGCGCGACGACGGCGAGCGCGTCGGCGTCCGCCGCTGCCCACGCCCGGGCGTGCCCCAGGGCCAGCTCCGCCCGCGGCCCCGCGACGTCACGCCGCAGCGCGTCCAGGCGCACGACCGCGTCGGGCGACCCGCCGAGCTGGGTCGCGACCTGCCACGCCGTCACCTCGAGCGCGGGTGACGCCTGCGCCCGCGCGAGCGACGCGGCCGCCACCGCGAGCCCGACGGCGCTGGTCAGGGCGCCCTCGGCCCCCGCCGCCCACGCCCTCGCGAGGAGGTCGTCGGGTGCGAGCAGCGCGTACGCGGGATGCGTCTCGGTGACCATCTCCTCGAGGAGCGGGCGGGCGTCGTCGGACCGGCCCGCGAGCGCGTAGGCCGTGACGAGCAGCGTGCGGCAGCGGAACCGGAACTCGTGGCGCGTGGCTGCGAGCCCGGCCCACGCCTCCCGCAGCGGGACCGCCGCGTCCCGCACCCTCCCGCACGCGAGCGCCGCGTGCCCCGCGAGGACGAGTCCCATGAGGTGCGCGGGTCCGGGCAGCTGCGCCGTGGACTCCTCGAGCCCCCGGGCGACCTCACGCGCGTCCGTGGTCGCGCCGGCCAGGCGGTACCCGAGCACGAGCCAGTCGACCAGGCCGAAGACGGGCACCGTGTGGCCGACCGACGCGAGCACCGGTCCACCGGACACCTCGTCGAGGAGGTCGACGCGTCCCCGGACCGCGGCGACGGCGGCGACGACGGAGGCGAGGACGACGCGCGTGAGGTCGTCCGGCGACCCGTGCCGCAGGAGCGGGAGAGCCCTGGCGAGCGCGGCGCCCGCGTCACCCGTCGCGGCGTCGACCGCCGCCGCCATCGCGTCGAGCACGACCCGCTCCCGGCCGACGTCGGGCGCCGCCGCGGCCTCGGTCAGCACCGCCCGCGCGTCGTCGATGCGCCGCAGCGTCCACAGCAGGTTCCCGGCGCGGTAAGCCGCGAGGCGCGCGCGGGCCGGGCCGTCCGGCGCGTCCTCGACGAGCCCACGCAGGACGGCCTCGGCCTCGTCACCGCGGGTCGACCAGGACAGTGCCGACGCGTGGACGAGGCGCGCGCGCCACGCTCCCCCGCCTGCCGCCGCGGCGCGCGCGAGCCGCTCGGCGAGCGGCAGGTCGTGGAAGCCGATGGCCTCCTCGGCGGCCCGCAGCCACAGGTCGGGCTCGGGCGGCAGGTCCGACTCGAGCGTGAGGACGGCGCGGCGCATCGCGTGCGCGTCGGGGTCGAGCCGCACCGCGAGCAGGCCGCGCAGGCGGCGTGCCCGCACCGCGCCCATCGAGCCCCGCCGCACCTCGCCGTACAGGGGGTGCGCGAGCCGGACCACCGGACCGTCGGGCGTCGGGTCCGTCCGGACCAGCCCGCGCCGCTCGGCCTCCTCGGCGGCGTCGGCACCCGTGAGGTCGACGAGCGCGTCGACGGCGAGGGGCTCGCCGAGCGTGACCACGTCGACGACGTCGCGCACGTCGGCCTCGAGCGCACCGATCTCGCGCTCGAGCAGCGCGGCGAGCTCGCGCGACAGGTGCGGGTCGCCCGACCAGCACCAGATGCCCGACGCCGGGCTGAGGCGACCGGCCCCCACCTCACCGGGCAGCAGGTGCCGGAGGAAGAGCGGGCTGCCACGCGTGAGGGTCCACAACCGACGCGCGGACGCGGACTCGACGGGTCCGCCGAGGACGCGCGCGACGAGCGTCCTGGTCGTCGCGAGGTCGAGCGCAGCGAGGTCCAGGCGCGCGAGCATCTCCTCCTTCCACAGCGCGGTGACGAGGTCGGGGGCCGGTTCCCCGTCCCGGACCGTCACGACGACGGGGAACAGCCCGCGAGCCACGGCGCGGTGGACGACGACGGCCGAGAGCTCGTCGAGCAGGTGCGCGTCGTCCACGCCGAGCACGAGGGGCCGCCGTCGGGCGAGGGCCGCGAGCACTCCCCCGACCGACGACGACGCGTCACCGCTGGGCACGTCGACGAGACCCGCGAAGGCGCCGAGCGGGAGCGTGGTCGTCGCGCGGCTGGCGAGGGCCCACGCGACGGGCGTCCCGGAGCGCGACACCGCCTCCCGGACGAGGCGGGTCTTCCCCACACCCGCGGGTCCCACCACCAGGATCCCGGCCGCACCGGGTCGGGCGGCCGCCGTGATCCGGCGCAGCTCGGCCTCCCTGCCCGTGAGCGGCCACGGCCGCAGCACGTCTCGATGCTAGC
Source organism: Actinotalea sp. AC32 (assembly GCA_031844515.1). Lineage (GTDB taxonomy): Bacteria > Actinomycetota > Actinomycetes > Actinomycetales > Cellulomonadaceae > Actinotalea. The sequence goes on from JAUZVJ010000018.1 coordinate 53,022, forward strand.
GACGACGATCCGCGTACCGCACTACTCGCGCCGGGGGCGGCGGTCCGCGCGACCGTCGAGGCACCCGCCAGGAGAGGTGATCCCCGTGAACGAGCCGCGCTCCGTCCTCGTCACCGGTGCCGGACGCGGCATCGGCAACGCCATCGCGCTGCGACTGGCCTCGTCCGGCTGGCGCGTCTGGGCGGGGGTGCGGACCGACGTTGCCGCGAAGGCGCTCGCCGAGGCGTCGGGCGCGATCACGCCCGTCGAGCTCGACGTGACCGACCGTGGGCACGTCGCGGCGCTCGACACCGTCCTGCCGGCTCGCCTCGACGCGCTCGTCAACAACGTCGGCATCGGCGTCGCCGGACCCCTGGAGACCCTCTCGCCGGACGACATGCACCGCCAGCTCGACGCGAACCTCGTCGGTCCCCTCGACGTCACGCGGACCGTGCTGCCGAGGCTGCGACGGGCCCGTGGCCGCATCGTGTTCATCTCGTCGGTGAACGGGCGCGTGTCGTTCCCGTTCACCGGGATCTACAACGCGTCGAAGTTCGCGGTCGAGGCCGTCGCCGACTGCCTGCGGGTCGAGCTCTCGCCGTTCGGCGTGCAGGTCTCGCTCGTCGAGCCCGGGGTCGTCGCGACCGACACGTGGAAGCACATGGACGACGTCCTCGACGAGCTCGAGGCGGGTCTCGAGCCCGGGCTCCGAGCGCTGTACGCCGGCCACTTCGCGGGCGAGCGCCGCGTCCTGGCGGACCTGCGTCGTCGGGCCGCGCCTCCGGACGACGTCGCGCGTGCCGTCGAGCGCGAGCTGGGACGCCGCCGCGCCCGGCCGCGCACGCCCGTGGGACGCGACGCCCGGGTGATCCTGATGATGCGCACCGTGCTGGGCGCGCGGGGGATGGACCGAGTGTGGATCCGCGGCCTCGGACTGCCACGTCCACCCGCGGACCGCGCCGCCGACGTGGACGCAGTCCTGCCGACGTCCCACTCCGCCGACGCGGACGCCGGCGCGGCGCCGCCGGCGTCAGCCGACGCCCACGACCGACCGCTCGCCCGCCCGTGACGCGTCGGCGAGGCGCACCAGGCTGCGCCACACCAGCAGCGCGAACACCGACCACGGCACGAGCGACGCCAGCGCGAACCACAGGCCGACGACACCGACGTTCGACGGCACCGCCATGAGCACCGCCGCGACGAGCCCCCAGACGGCGGTCGCACGCCCGAAGAGCGGTGACCGGAGCATGAGCAGAGCCAGGACGAGCAGCGTGACGAGGTTGAAGAGGTAGTAGATGTCGAAGGCCGTGCCCATCCAGGTCGCGAGCATGCCGTCGCCGACGGCGAGGAGCGCGACCCGCTCGTCGGGCGTCGCGCCGGCGTAGGACTGCGCGAGGTGCAGCATCTCGACCGGCCGGGGCGACGCCGTGTACGCCGCCATGCCGAGCACGCCGAAGGCGAGCGCGACGACGACCGCCGAGCGGCTCACGCGCCACAGGACGACGCCGAGCGCGAAGTAGAGCAGGTAGGCCAGCAGGTTGGAGACGACGTAGAGCAGGTCGAGCGCCAGCAGGCCCTGCAGCGGCCGCTCCACCAGGAGGAGGTAGAAGCCCTCGGTCGTCGTCGGGGGTGGCCACAGGACGTAGATGCCGACCTGGACGACGATCAGCCCGACGCTCGCGACCGCCGCCCACGCACCGACGCGCAGCAGTCCCACCCATCCGTCGGCGCCGCCCGGCGCCGGTACCTCGTCCGCGGCCATGCGTGACGCCTCCGTCCTCCCGCCAGCGTCGACCGGCGCGGTGAGGGACGGAAGGGCCGGAGGTCCCCGGCCCGGCACGACGGTCCGGCGGGTCCCGGCACGACGGTCCGCGGGTCCCGCCCCGACGGTCCGCGGGTCCGGGCTCGACGGTCCGCGGGTCCGGAGTGGGCACCCCGTCGTCGGTACGCGCGCCGACCGCCCGCTCGCGGACACGGCTACCGTGCGGACATGGGCACCGACACCGCCGCATGGGAGGCGTCCCGGGCCGCGTTCGCCGAGGCGGCCGCGTGGTTCCTCGACGTCGCCGAGCACGTGGGTGACCGCTGGGACCGACCGGCCCTGGGCGAGTGGGACGTGCGCGCGCTCGTGGGCCACACGAGTCGCTCGCTCGTCACCGTCGAGGAGTACCTGCGGGTGCCCGCGGACCGGGCGGACGTCGTGTCGTCCGCCGACTACTACCGCGCGACGCGCGCGATGTCCGTCGGTCCCGCCGTCGCCCAGCGCGGCCGGGACGCCGGTCGCGCCCTGGGCGAGGACCCCGTGCGGTCCGTCGCGGTGCTCGCCGCGCGCGTCCTCCCGCTCCTCGACGAGACCGACGGCACGGAGCTCGTCACGACCCTCGCGGGTGGGATCCGGCTGGCCGACTACCTCCCGACGCGGACGTTCGAGCTCGTCGTCCACACGCTCGACCTGGCTGCCGCCCTCGGGCTCCCGGTCGAGCCACCCGCCGGGCCCGCGGCACTGGTGGTCCGCCTCCTCGGCGAGCTCGCGGTCGAGCAGGGCCGCGTCGGCCCGCTGGTGCTCGCAGCGACGGGGCGTTCGCCCCTGCCCGAGCGGTTCACCCTGCTCTGACGCCGGCCGCACGGACCGTGCCATGCTCGGTCCGTGGCCGTCACGCCTCGCCGCGTCGAGCGCACCTACCTGGTCCTCGTGGCCGGCAACATGCTCGCGACGTCCGTCATCTGGGGCATCAACACGCTCTTCCTGCTCGACGCGGGCCTCACGAACCTCGAGGCGTTCGCCGCGAACGCGTTCTTCACGCTGGGCATGGTCGTGTTCGAGATCCCGACGGGCGTCGTCGCCGACGCGCGCGGACGCCGCACGTCGTACCTGCTGGGGACGGTCGTCCTCGCCGCGTCGACGCTCCTGTACTACGCGTTGTGGGTCGCGCACGGCCCCTTCTGGCTGTGGGCGGTCGTGTCGGTGCTGCTCGGGCTGGGCTTCACGTTCTTCTCGGGTGCGACCGAGGCCTGGCTGGTCGACGCGCTGGCCGCCACCGGCTACGCGGGCGAGCTCGAGACGGTCTTCGGACGCGCGCAGTCGGTGGGCGGCGCCGCGATGCTCGTCGGCGCCGTGGGCGGCGGGGTGCTCGCGCAGGCGACGTCGCTCGGTGTCCCGTTCCTCGTCCGGGTCGCGGCGCTCCTCGGCCTCGCCGTGGTCGCGGCCGTCGCGATGCACGACCTCGGCTTCACCCCCGACCGGTCGGTGCCGGCGCGCGAGGCGGTGCGCACCATCCTGCGCTCGTCGGTCGAGCACGGGCTGGGCAACCCGCCCGTGCGGTGGCTCATGCTCGCGGCACCCCTCGTGTCGGGCGTCGGCATCTACGCGTTCTACGCGCTCCAGCCGTACCTGCTCGACCTGTACGGCGACGACGACGCCTACTGGGTCGCGGGGCTCGCGGCGGCGATCGTCGCGGGGTCCCGCATGGCGGGTGGCCTGCTCGCGGCGCGCCTGCGCACGCTGGTGGCGCGGCGCACCACGGCGCTCGCGCTCGCCACGGCCGCGTCCTGCGTCGCGCTCGCGTCGCTCGCGGTCACCCGGAGCTTCGCGGTGGCGCTGGCCCTCGTGGTCGCGTGGGGGCTGGTCGAAGCCGCCACGGCGCCGATCCGTCAGGCGTACCTCAACGACCTCATCCCGTCGCGGCAGCGCGCGACGGTGCTGTCGTTCGACTCGCTCATGGCCAGCAGCGGCGGCGTCGTCGTCCAGCCGGCCCTCGGCCGGGCCGCCGACCTCGCCGGCTACGGGACGTCGTACGCCGCCGGCGCTCTGGTCCAGCTCGCGGCGGTGCCGTTCCTCGTGCTCAGCGGCCGCCAGCGCCACCCGGCCGACCTGCGCGCCGGCGCGCCGCCTCGGTGACGGCCCGCGCGGGCGCCTCGCGGCCCCGCTGCTGAGCGCGCGGGTCCGGTCGACGTGCGGCCGGGCGGGGCTCACAGCTCGTGCTCCGCGAGCTCGCGGAAGGCGTCGGGCACCGAACCCGGGCCGCGGAGCACCGCCGGCAGGTACCCGACCGCGTCGGTGCCGAACCTCGTGCGGATCGCGTCGACCTGCCCGTCGACGGCCCGCCGCGCCGCGCCGGGGACGGAGCCCGGTCGCCACGGGTCCGCCGGTCGCAGGTCGAGCTCGAGCTGGACGACCCGCTGGTCGGTCAGGTGCGACACCGAGATCCCGAGCAGCGTGATCTCCGCGTCCTGCCCCGCGTCCGCGAGCGCCGACCACACGAGCCGCTCGGCCACCTCGGTCAGCGTGAGCGTCGCGGAGATCGGCTCCGGGAGCGTCCTCGCCCGCGTGACCGACCGCATACCGACGAAGCGCACGCGCACCGTCACGGTCCGACCGGCGCGGTTCCCGGCACGGAGCCGTCGCGACACACGGTCCGCGAGGTGGGCGAGGACCGCGCGCACGCCGTCGACGTCCGGTCGTCGTCGGCCGAGCGCCGACTGCGCGCCGACCGATCCAGCACGCCGCGAGGTCACCACGCGACGGGCGTCCTCGTCCTGCGCCATGGCACTGAGGCGCGCGCCGACGGCGTGACCCAGCACGCGCTCGACGGCGGAGGACGGCGTCCCGGCGAGGTCACCGATCGTCCGGATCCCCCGCTCGGCCAGCTTCTGCTCGTTGACCGGCCCGACGCCCCAGACCAGGCCCACGGGGAGCGGGTCGAGGAACTCGCGCTCGGTCCCCGGCTCCACCACGACCACGCCGTCGGGCTTGGCGACCTGCGAGGCGATCTTCGCGAGGTGCTTGGTGGTCGCCGCACCCACCGAGATGGGCAGCCCCACCTCGGCACGCACCCGGGACCGGATGGTCGCGGCGATGGTCGGCGGTGGGCCGAACAGGTGGGTCGCGCCCGACACGTCGAGGAACGCCTCGTCGATCGAGATGCGCTCGACCAGCGGGGTCACGTCCCGCAGGACCGCCATGACGGCGTCCCCGAGCCTCTGGTACTCGGTGAAGTGGCCGCGCACGAAGCGCAGGCGCGGGCACAGGCCGGCGGCCCGCCAGCCCGGCATGCCGCCCCTGACGCCGTACGCCTTCGCCTCGTACGACGCCGCGAGCACGACGCCACCGCGTGGCCCGCCCCCGACGGCGACCGGCAGGCCACGCAGCGCAGGGTCCAGCAGCTGCTCGACCGACGCGTAGAACGCGTCGAGGTCGGCATGCAGGATCGTCGCGCCCCGGGCCATGCGTCGACGCTACTCGAACACGTGTTCGAAGGCCAGGGCCCGGTAGCATCCTCCCGGTCCTGCGGGAAGCGGGACCCACGGCGAGGAGAGCGCGATGCACGGCACCGCAGGTTGCGGGGTGGCCCACGGGGCCTGCTCAGGCGACCCCCGCGCCCTCCCCGCGCACGCCTGACCTGACCTCCGCCGTCGACGACCTCCCGTCGCCGCCGCGTGGCCGCGTGCCGGATCCTCCACCCACCCCGCGGGACACCACCTGGTGCCCCGCCGCGCGGGTGCGCCCAGCACCTGCGCGGGACACAGAGAGCCCGAGCCGTGAACATCCTGACCGAGCAGCAGATCCGCACGTCCTTCGTCAATGCCAGCCGCCGCGAGGCGTCGCAGGCCACCCTCCCCGACCTCTCGTCGACCCCCTGGGAGCGGCTCGACTACCTCGGCTGGCGCGACCGTCGTGCGCCGCTGTCCGCCTACGTCGTCCTCGAGCTCGAGGGGCGCCCCGTCGGCGTCCTGCTGCGCGCCGGCGACCGGGACACGGCGCGCGCGCGTCGGCGTGCGGTGTGCGCGTGGTGCACCGACGTCGTCGTCACCGAGGACGTCTCGCTCTACGTGGCGCGGCGCGCCGGCGCCTCCGGGCGTCGCGGCAACACCATCGGGACGCTCGTGTGCACCGAGTTCGTGTGCTCGGCCAACGTCCGCCGCCGCCCGACGCGCGCCGAGGCGGGCACGGACGCCGAGCACGTCCGTGCCGCGATCGTCGAGCGACGCGTGGCCGACCTGCGCGAGCGGTCGGCGCGCTTCGTCGAGGAGGTGCTCCAGACGGCGTGACTCCTCCGCCGGGGCCGCGCACGCAGCGTGGCCCCGGCGGCGCCGCGCACGCGACGTGGCCCGGCGACGGGTCCCCGGTCACCCGGCGGCGCGTCACCCCGCGGCCAGCACCTCGCGCAGACGCGCCGCGAACGCCTCGGGCCGGCCCGGCTGCCCGTACTCCGGCCCGAGGAACCCGCCGTGGCCGCCCGGGAAGACCACGAGGTCCTGCCCGAGCGCCTCGGCCAGCGCCTCCGACGTCCGCCACGTCAGGCCGCCGCGGCTCTCCTCCCCCGCGGCCACCACGAGCCGCGTCGGCACCGACCGGAGCCCGTCCAGATCCGGCCGGAACGCCGTGACGGCCGCGGAGACGCCCGACAGCAGCGGGTCGACGCGCGACCCGTCGTCGTCGGCCGGCAGCCCGAAGGCGGCCGGGTCGACGGGTCCGGGGTCCCAGCCCGCGGGGATCTCTCCCTGCACCGAGGTGAGCGCGATGAACGCCGCCATGCCCGCGCCCCAGCCGCGCTCGTGGTAGGTCTCGCGCACCCGGCGCTCGGCCGCGAGCGCCCGGTCCGCATCGGGCAGCACCTGCAGGAGCGGCGGCTCGTGCGCGACGAGCGTCGCGACGTCGTGGGGGTGCGCGGCGACCAGGGCGAGCGCCGTCACGGCTCCCCCGCTGCTCGCGAGGACGTCGACGGGGGCGACGCCGAGCGCGTCGATCAGCCGGTGGAGGTCGTCCGCCTGCTGCTCCGGCCGGTTCTCGACGCCGTCGGTGCGGACGCTGCGGCCGATGCCCCGCGGGTCGTACGTGATCACCGTGCGCTCGGGCACGAGCGAGGCGAGCGTCGTGAAGCCGTACGCATCCATCGGCTGGCCGACCAGGAGGAGGGGCGGCGCGCCGTCCGACGTCGGCAGGGGGCCGCGGACGTCGTAGGTCAGCGTCGCTCCGGGGACCTCGAGGGTCCGGGTCGTCGTCGGGATCTCCTGCGTGCCCGTGCCTGCTCCCACGTCGCTGCTCATCTCGTCACTCCTCCGGTCCGGTGTGCTGTCACCGGGACCGACCCGTCCCGACGGCGGAAGTCATCGGCGCGACGGGCACGCGGTCGGCCCGACGCACCCGGACGGAGGCACCGATCCGCGCGTCGGGACTGTTGCGCAGGTCACATCGGGCATATCGTCCCTGGCACCGTCGGCCGCACCGCGGCCATCCCCCACGAGGAGGACCCATGAGGAAGTCCCTGCTCGGCCTCGGAGCGGCGCTCGCGCTGCTCCTGGGCGTCGCGGCACCCGCGAGCGCGATCACCGGCAACTACGTGCAGGACGACGAGCACCCGTTCGTCGGGCTGCTCGTCATGTACGACGAGAACGGCGAGTTCATGGGCCGGTGCTCCGGCTCGCTCCTGACCCCGGAGATCTTCCTGACCGCCGGGCACTGCACCGACGGCGCGACGTCGGCGCGCGTGTACCTCCAGCAGGACGCGGGCGTGAACTACGACGCCGAGCTCGGGTACGACCCGGTGTCCGGGTACCCGGAGACGTGCGCCGCCGGGACCGAGGGCGTGCTGTGCTCGTACGCGAGCCAGGTCTTCGACTACGGCTTCGCGGACTTCGAGGGCTTCCCGAACACGCTCGACGCGGGGCTCGTCATCCTCGACACACCCCTCGTGGTCGACGAGTACGCCGTGCTCGCCGCGCCCGGCACCCTCGACCCGTACGCCACGCAGCGCGGGCTCAAGGACCTCACCGTCACCGCGAGCGGCTACGGCCTCAGCTACAGCAGCCCAACCGAGGTCGTCTCCTACCGCGAGCGCCTCATGGCGAACGCGCGCATCACCAACCTCGTGAGCGCCAACACCGGCGGCTTCAACCTCCAGGCCACGGGGAACGGCAAGGGCAAGGGCGGCACGTGCTCGGGCGACTCGGGCGGTCCCGTCTTCCTCGGCGGGTACGAGTCCAACCTCGTCGTCGCCGTGACGTCCTTCGGCCTCAACTCGTACTGCCGCGGGACGGACTTCGCCTACCGCACGGACACGACCGAGGTCATCGACTGGATCTACGCGACGGCCGAGGCGGCCGGTGCGGACACCTCGCTCATCCAGGTCGCAGACGTCTGACGCGACCCCACGACGGCCGCCGCCCACCGGGGTGGCGGCCGTCGCCGTGCCCGGCCCGAGCCCGTCAGGCGCCGACGCGCAGCAGCCGGAACTCGCGGCGCCGCAGCAGCCGGAGCACGAGCCGTGCGGCAGGACCGAAAGCCGCCCGGCCGACGTCGGCCGCGAGGGGCTCGACCCCGACGACGACGTGCTCGACGCCCCGGACGACGACGACGCAGCGCCCGGCCGCGACGACGTTGCGGTACCAGTCCACGCGGGGCCCGTACGTCAGCTCGGCGACGAAGCCGCCGGGCACCGGCGCGAGCACGAGCGGCGTCTCGTACGTCCGTCCGCTGCGACGGCCGACGTGACGCACCAGCGCGAACCCCCGACCGGCCCGCGCCGCGCGCAGGGTCCACGGGTTCAGCGTGCGCCCGAGGAGGCGCAGCAGCCGTCGACGCGTGCGGCCCTCCTGCCCCATCCCCCGACGGTACGCCGCGCGCGCCGAGCCCGATCGCCCCGCCACCCCGCCTGCCGGCCCCCGCCGCACCCGCGCGACGAACCCCTCCCTCGCGGCCCGTCGGGCACCGCCGGGTCTCCCCCCGCACCCCCACCGGGCGTACCGTCCGAGCATGTTCGACGTCGGAGCCGACCGGTACGGCGCGTTCATGGGCCGCTGGTCCGAGCCGCTCGCGGACGGCTTCGTCGCGCTCGCCGGGGTGCGGCCGGGTGACACGGCGCTCGACGTCGGCTGCGGCCCGGGAGCGCTCACCGAACGCCTCGTCGCCCGGCTCGGGCCGGGCGCCGTGGCCGCCGTGGACCCGTCTGCGCCGTTCGTCGACGCGGCCCGCACGCGCCTGCCGGGCGTCGACGTCCGGCGCGCCAGCGCGGAGGAGCTGCCGTTCCCGGACGGTTCGTTCGACGCGGCGCTCGCACAGCTCGTCGTCCACTTCATGGGCGACCCCGTCGCAGGGCTGCGCGAGATGGCGCGCGTGACCCGGGCCGGCGGGACCGTCGCCGCGTGCGTGTGGGACCACGCGCACGGCTCGGGTCCCCTCGCGGCGTTCTGGCAGGCGGCGCGCGACCTCGACCCGGACGTCCACGACGAGGCCGCGCTGCCCGGGTCACGTCGCGGCGACCTCGCGCGGCTCCTCGGCGAGGCCGGGCTCCGCGACGTCGAGGACACGACGCTGACGGTCACGCGCAGGTTCGACGACGTGGCGCGGTGGTGGGATCCGTTCACGCTGGGCGTCGGTCCGGCGGGCGCGTACGTGGCCACGCTCGACGACGTCGCGCGTGCGGCGCTGCGTGCGCGGTGCGCCGAGCTGCTGCCGCGACCGCCGTTCACGGTGGACGCGGTCGCCTGGGCAGCCGTCGGTCGCGTCGCGGGCCGACCCTGACCGACGCGGACCGACCCGGACCCCGGCCCCACCGGCGCTCGCCCGGTCCCCGCCCCGGTCCCCCGCCGGCCTCGCGTGCGCCGGGAGGCCCGCCGGGGACGTGCGGGGGTGCGTGACCCTCCTCAGGGCACGGCGCTCATCGCGGTGCCGTGCGGATGCGTCAGCGCGCGCGGGACGCCGTCGCGCGCGAGCACGAAGCGACCGCCCGCGTCCACGCCGCGCGGGAGCCCGGCCGCGACCGCCGGCAGGACGCACTGCCCCTCGTTGCTCACCCACACCGCGCCGAGGTCGCGGACCGCGTCGGCGAACGCGTCGCGCACGGCGGCGTCGACGTAGGCGAGCACCGCGGTGTGCAGGACGACGAGCGTCGCGTCCCGCGGGGCCCCCGCGGCGGTCCGGGCGAGCCGGTCGAGCAGGTCCCCGCGGACGATGGTCGGGGGGTCGGCGGCCACCACGCGGGCCGCGGCGCGCAGGCGGCGGACGCGGTCGTCCGCGCCCGGCCAGACGAGCGCCTCGAGCCACGCGACGTCGTCGGGGTCCCGGACGTCCAGCGGGGACAGGTCGATCCCGGCACGCCACACGACGCGCGGCACGTGCGTCGGCACGAGCCGGTCGTCGTCGACCCGGCACGGCAGCTCGACCCGGGGCACACCCGGGGGCAGGGGGCCCACGGTGGGCTCGAGCACGACGACGCGCGTCGGCGTCGTGTAGCGGTACGCGTAGCGGTCGGGCACGAGGCACAGACCGGCGGAGGCACCGACCTCGAGCAGCGCGAGCGGACCGTCGAGCTCGGCGAGGACCGGCACGAGCGTCGCGCACCGGCCGGCCTCGTTGGTCTGGGTCGTGCGGGTGAGCGCCACCGCCTCGACCTCGGGCCAGTGCGCGACGAGCCACGCGCGGAACGCCGGGTAGGGCTCGTCGGGTGCGCCGAGGAGTCGCGCCGCCGCGACGACGAGGTTGGGCTGGCGTCGTCGCCACGGGAGCCGGTCGACGAGTGCGAGCACCTCCGGGTCGCGCGCGACCTCCACGCACCACTGCGCGAGCAGCGGTGACTCGCCGCTCGCCTCGAGCCGCCCGAAGTCGCGCCACCAGGTGGCCGTGTCGGGCGACGCCCCGATCGGGTCCATGCCGGGACCGTAGCCCGGGTGTCGGACGCCCGACCTAACCTCGGGGGATGTACACCGAGCTCGACGTCCCCGCCGCCGACGGGCGCCTCCTCCACGCGTACGACTTCCGGCCGACGGACGACGGCGACGAGCTGCTCACGGTCATGTGGCACCACGGGACGCCCAACGTCGGCGAGCCTCCCGTCCCGCTCATCCCCGCGGCACGTCGCCTCGGCGTGCGGTGGGTCTCGTTCGACCGCCCCGGGTACGGGGGCTCGGGCCGCCTGCCCGGCCGCGACGTGGCCTCGGTCGCGCGCGACGCCGCGCTCGTCGCCGACGCGCTCGGCGTGGGCCGCTTCGCGGTCATGGGGCACTCGGGCGGCGGCCCGCACGCGCTGGCGTGCGCGGCGCTGCTGCCTGGTCGGGTCACGGGCGCGGTGTCCGTGAGCGGCCTCGCGCCGTACGACGCGGAGGGGCTCGCCTGGTTCGGCGGCATGGCGCCCGGGGGCGAGGCGGAGCTGCGCGCAGCGACCCGTGGACCCGACGAGCTGCGGCGCGTGCTGACCGAGGACGAGTGGGACCCGTCGCAGTTCGTCGCCGCCGACCACAGCGCGCTCGAGGGCGACTGGGGGTGGCTCTCCGGGGTCGCGGGCCGCGCCTGCGCCGACGGCGTCCCCGACGGCATGGTCGACGACGACCTCGCGTACGTCGCCGCGTGGGGCTTCGACCCGGACGCCGTCACGGTCCGCGCGCTGCTCCTGCACGGGGACGACGACCGCGTCGTGCCGGTCGGCCACGCCCACTGGCTGGCGGGTCGGCTCCCCGCCGCCGAGCTGAGGGTCGACCCGGGGGCGGGTCACGTCTCCGTCCTGAGCCGCGCCGAGGAGGCGCTCGCGTGGCTCGTGGACGTCAGCCGCCCCGCGGCTCGGTGACCCGGGGCTCGAGCGGGCCGTCGTCCGCGACGAGCCCGGCCGGCTCCGGGTGCGCGAAGAGGAAGCCCTGGACCGAGTCGCAGCCGAGGGCCCGTAGGCGCTCGAGCTGCTCGGGCTCCTCGACGCCCTCCGCGACGACCGTGAGGTCGAACGCGTGCGCGGCCTGCACGACGAGACCCACGAGGGCGAGCACACCCGGCGTCGTCGCCTCGACGAGGCTCCGGTCGATCTTGAGCGTGTCGACCGCGAGGTGCTGGAGCTGGTTGATCGACGTGTAGCCCGTGCCGAAGTCGTCGATGCTGATCCGCACGCCGAGGTCCCGCAGCGCGCGGAGCGCCTCGCCGACCTCGAGCACGTCGACGACGACGGTCTCGGTGATCTCGAGCGCGAGCCGGTGCGGGGCGAGGCCCGACACGGCGAGCGCGTCCGCGACGTCGGCGACCACACCGGGCTGCGCGACGTGCCGGCCCGAGAGGTTGACCGAGACCGTGAGGTGCTCGCCGCGCCCCTCGGCGGTCCAGCGCACGAGCTGTGCGGTGGCCTCGGCGAGAACCCAGCGCCCGACGTCGCACACGAGGGTCGACCGCTCGGCGACGGGGATGAAGTCCGCGGGTGCGACGAGCCCGTGCCCCGGACGGTCCCACCGCACGAGCGCCTCGTAGCCGGCGACCTCCCCGGACACCGTGTCGAGGATCGGCTGGTAGTGCAGCACGAGCTCGCCCGCGGCGATCCCGGTGCGCAGCGCCGACTCGAGCCGCCCCCGCTCGACGAGCTCGCGGCTGAGTGCCTCGTCGAAGACCTCTGCGCGACCGCGGCCGCCCGACTTCGCGCGGTACGCCGCCGCGTCGGCCTCGTGCAGCAGGCGGTCCGGGTCGGTCGACCCGTCGCGGGCGAGGGCGACGCCGACGCTCGCGCCGACCGTCGTCGCGTGCTCACCCACCCGGACGGGCTCCCCGACCGCGTCGACGACGCGCTGCGCGAGCGCCACGAGCCCTTCCTCGGACTCGGGGTGCTCGACGAGGACGACGAACTCGTCACCGCCGATGCGCCCCACGGTGTCCCCTGCGCGGACGGTGTCCAGCAGCCGTCCCGCCGTCACGCGCAGGACCTCGTCACCTGCCGCGTGCCCGTAGGTGTCGTTGACGTCCTTGAAGTGGTCGAGGTCGACGAACAGGAGCCCGACGGGGCTCCCCGAGCGGCACGCGCGGTACAGCGCCGACCGGATCTCCCCGACCGTCCGGGACCGGTTGGCGAGCCCGGTCAGCGCGTCGTGGGCCGCGAGGTGCGCGAGGTTCTCGCGCAGCCGGTCGCGCTGCTCGGACGACGCCCGGATCGCGCGGATCGCGAGGTCCATGCGCGCGACCACGAGCCCGAACAGCGCGGTGGAGGCCACCGCGACGGCCCACGCGTCGAGCGGGACGCCGAGCAGCAGCTGGACGACCAGGGTCAGCGGCGCCACCAGCACCGCGAGCCCCAGCGCGAGGAGGCGGCGCGTCGAGTAGGGCGCGACGACGGTCGCCGGCGCGGCGAGCCTGGCCGCCGACGGGTGCAGCCCCGCCGTCCCGACGAGGACGTAGGAGCCGAGCCACAGCAGGTCGAACGCCCCGCCCTCGTACCCGGACGCCGACTCGACCACGGCGAAGCCCGCGTCGGCCAGCAGCAGCAGGCCGAGACCCGCCACGAGCAGCCGGAACGCGGCCGTGCGGCCGCCGGCGCCCAGGAGGAACTGGGCGAGGATCGCGATGAGCAGGACGTCGCCGGCCGGGTAGGCGGCCGCGACGGCCCGCTCGAGCAGCGTGCCGTCGCCACGGAGCGTAGGAGCGGCCAGCACCACCCACACGACGAGCCCGAGCGCGAGCGTCACGATCGCGCCGTCGACCACGCCCGCGACGTCCGCGACGTGCCTGCGCCGCCGGAGCAGCACGAGCATCCCGGCCGCGAGCAGCGGGTAGCCCGCGAGGTAGAGCACGTCCGCGACGGACGGGAAGGGCGACAGGCCGGCGAGGTCGAGCCACGTCCACACCGCGTCGCCCGCGACGAACGCGGCCTGGCCTGCCGCGAGGAGGTGCCACGGCGTGCGCGCCGCCGGGGTGAGCCGGAGCGACCCGACGGCGAGGGCCGCGACCGACAGCGCGCCGACCAGCAGGTACGCGCCGTCCGCCCACGTACCCGGCAGGAGCGGGTACGCCAGCACGAGGCCGGTCCCCACCAGGAGGTGGAGTCGCCACTGGGTCACCTCGGTCCCATCGGCACCCGGGGACCGGACCTGACGTGTCGGACGGGGTGGATCCGGCGCCGGGCGCGCTCGGGTGGGCTTCGTACACTCCCCGCCATGCGGTGCGACTACTACGAGGCGGACTCGTGCCGGTCGTGCACGCACCTCGAGCAGCCGTACGCCGAGCAGCTGGCCCGCAAGGAGCAGCACTGCCGGCACCTCCTGCGCGAGCACCCGAGGATCACCTGGCTCCCCCCGGTCGCGAGCGCCGAGTCGGACTTCCGGAACAAGGCGAAGATGGTCGTGGGCGGGACCGCCGCGGCGCCGACGGTGGGCATCCTCGACGCGACGGGTCGCGGGGTCGACCTGCGCGAGTGCGGGCTGCACACGCCGGCGGTGCGCGGCGCGCTGCCCGCGCTGGCCCGGTTCGTCACGACCGCGGACCTCACGCCCTACGACGTCCCGGCGCGTCGCGGCGAGCTCAAGCACCTGCTCGTCACCGAGTCGCCCGACGGCGAGCTGATGCTCCGCGTGGTGCTGCGCTCGACCGAGGCCGTGTCGCGCATCCGCAAGCACCTCCCCGGCCTGGTCGCCGAGGTGCCCGCGCTGCGCGTGGTGTCGGTCAACGTGCTCCCCGAGCACCGGGCCGTGCTCGAGGGCGAGCGGGAGATCCTGCTGACCGAGCAGGCGGCCCTGCCCATGCGGCTGGGCGAGGTCGAGCTGCTGCTGCGGCCCCAGAGCTTCTTCCAGACCAACACGCCCGTCGCGCAGGCGCTCTACCGTCAGGCCCGGGGATGGGTCGACGAGGTCGCCCCCACGAGCGTGTGGGACCTGTACTGCGGCGTGGGCGGCTTCGCGCTGCACCTCGCCGCGCCCGACCGCGACGTGGTCGGCATCGAGCTCAGCGCCGAGGCGGTCGAGAGCGCGGAGGCGGCCCGGTCGCGCGCCGGTCTGGAGCGGGTCCGGTTCATCGCGCAGGACGCGACGGCGTTCGCGCTCGCCGCCGACGACGCCCCCGACCTCGTCGTCGTGAACCCCCCGCGGCGCGGGATCGGGGACCGGCTCGCGGCCTGGCTCGACGCGTCGGGCGTGCGGCACGTCGTCTACTCGAGCTGCAACGCCGTCTCGCTCGCGCGCGACCTCGCAGCCATGCCGTCCCTGCGCCCCGTGCGCGCCCGGGTGCTCGACATGTTCCCGCACACCGGCCACTACGAGGTCGCGGTGCTCCTCGCGCGGGTGTGACGGGACGCGCGCCGGCCGGGCCGGGGCGGGCGGGGGCTGGGCGCGGCGGGGGCGCAGCCGGGCACGTCCGGGCGAGGCACCGCCGAGCAGGGAGCCGCACGGCGCGTGTCGGTGGTGGGCGCCACGATGGCCCCGTGGACCACTCCTTCATCGGTGAGCTCTGGCTCTGGGACGCGCGTCGCGTCGACACCTGGACGTTCGTGAGCCTCCCCACGGACCTCGCCGACGAGATCCTCGACACCTCGGGCGCCCTGTCGCGCGGGTTCGGCTCCCTGCGCGTCGAGGTCACGGTCGGGACCACCGTCTGGCGGACGTCGATCTTCCCCGACTCGGCGCGCCGGACCTACGTGCTGCCGGTCAAGAAGGCCGTCCGGACGGCGGAACGGCTGTCGGTCGGCGACCCCGTCCCGGTGCGGCTCCGGCTGCTCGACCTCGACCCGGAGGACGTGGCGGGCGCGCGGTCGGGGCAGGGGCTCGACGGCACCCCCACCGACGGCGGATGATCGCCCCAGGGTGCCCGCCGAGCGGTCGCGAGGCGCACCGGGTCGTGTGACGCTGTGCCACCGGCCACGACGGACCGGCACCCTCCGCCGACAGGGGTCCACCGTGAGCACCGACACCGTCAGCACCGCGCCGGGCTCGGCCGCGCGCCGAGGGCCCGGCCCCGGCACGGACGAAGCACCCGGCCCGGCGACGAGCGCCGCGACCGGCGGCACGTCCGCCATCCCCGGTCGCCGCCCGGACCTGCGCACGGTCGGCGTGGAGGAGGAGCTCTTGCTCGTCGACCCGCGCACGGGTGTGCCGGTGCCCCTGTCCGGTGCCGTCGTCACGGAGCACGACCCGAAGGCGTCGGCGCCCATCACGACCGAGCTCCAGCAGCAGCAGGTCGAGACCGGGACGCCCGTGCGCACCTCGATGGCTGACGTGGCCGCGGCCCTGCGGGACCTGCGCCGCCAGGTCGTCGACGCCGCCACGGCCGCGGGCGCCCACGTCGCGGCGCTCGGCACGTCGCCGCTGCCGGTGGTCCCGCAGCTCACGCCCGACGCCCGCTACCGCCGTATCCGCGACCTGACGGGCGTCATGTGCGACGACCACCTCACGGGCGGCTGCCACGTGCACGTCGGGGTCGCGTCGGACGACGAGGGCGTCGCCGCGCTCGACCGGTTGCGGCCATGGCTGCCGGTCGTCACCGCGCTCGCGACCAACTCGCCGTTCGTCGACGGGCGTGACAGCGGGTACGCGGGGTACCGGACCCAGGTCTGGCAGCGCTGGCCGGGCACGGGACCCGCGGACGTCTTCGGCTCCCCGGCGGAGTACCGCCGACGCGTCGACGCGATGCTCGCGACGGGGGTGGTCCTGGACCACGGGATGGTCTACTTCGACGCCCGGCTCTCCCAGCGCTACCCGACCGTGGAGGTGCGCGTCCCGGACGTGTGCCTGCGCGTCGACGACGCCGTCGCGGTCGCGGCGCTCGTCCGGGCGCTCGTCGACACGGCCGCCGACGCGTGGGCCGCGGGCGAGCCGGCGCCGCCGGTGCCGAGCGCCCTCGTGCGGCTCGCGTCCTTCCGGGCCAGCCGGTGGGGGCTCACGGATGAGCTCGTCCACCCCCTCACGGGCGGCACCGTCCCCGCGGCCGTCGCCGTCACCGCGCTGGTCGAGCACGTGCGGCCCTCCCTCGAGCGCTCCGGCGACCTCGACCTCGTCGGGACGGCGGTCGACGAGCTGCTCGCGCACGGCACGGGCGCCGACCGGCAGCGCCGCGTGCTCGACGCGACGGGCGACCTCACGCACGTCGTCGCGGACGCCGTCGAGCAGACCGCCCGCTGACGCCGGCCGACAGGCCCGCCCCGCGGACGCCCCGCGCCACGCTGCGCCGTCCGGGTGGCAGCGCGGGTGCTCCTGCCGCTCCACGGGCCCGTCGGGCCCCTGGGGGAACCCCGTCCACGGCACAGTGGGGGCGTGCACGTCGACATGCCGGTGCGGACGCCGGGGCCGACCCAGAACTACGCGGACGCCCCCGCCGCCGTCTGGCGGCCCCGCCCTGCCCTCGCGTGGACGCTGCGTGCCGTCGTCGTCGTCGGTCCGGGCCTCGTCGCCCTGGCGGCCGGGCTCGCCGCGGTGCGCTGGCTCCCGCCCGCGCGCCTGGGCGTCGACCCCTGGCTGTGGATCGCGGTCGAGATCACGGCGGTCACGGTCCTCCTGCTCGGGCTGACGCGCGCGGCACGCACGCTCCTCCCGCTCGCGACCCTCCTGCGGCTCACCACGGTGTTCGCCGACCGGGCACCGTCGCGCCTGCGCGTCGCGATGCGCCGTCACTCCCCCGCGGCGCTCCGGAGCGCGGGGGGCGCGGGTGTGCCGACGGCGTCGTCGACGCACGCCGCGGTCCTGCTCGACCTCGTCACCGCGCTGCACGCGCACGACCACGGGACCCGCCTGCACTGCGAGCGCGTCCAGGCGTACACGACGCTCGTCGCGCAGGAGATGGGACTGCCCGCGCACGAGGTGGCCCGCCTCGGCTGGGCCGCGCTGCTGCACGACATCGGCAAGCTCGGCGTCCCGGCGGCGGTCATCGCCAAGCCTGCGCTGCCGACCGAGGAGGAGTGGGCGCTCCTCGCGACGCACCCTGCCGCAGGCATGGAGATCGCCCGACCGCTCGCGCTGTGGCTCGGGCCCGCGCTGGACGCGATCGGCCAGCACCACGAGCGGTGGGACGGCGGCGGGTACCCCGCAGGCCTCGCGGGTACGCGGATCAGCCGCGCGGCCCGTGTGGTGGCGGTGGCCGACGCGTTCGACACGATCACGTCGGCCCGTCCGTACAAGCGCGCGCTGCCCGCCGCCGAGGCCCGCGCGGAGCTCGCGCGCTGCGCCGGCGAGCAGTTCGACCCCGAGGTCGTGCGCGCGTTCCTGCGGATCGGTCTCGTCCGGCTGCACCGCATCGCAGGACCCATGTCGGTCCTCTCGGCGCTGCCGGGCCTGCAGGTGCTCCAGGCCCCGCTGTCCTCGATCGCGCAGGGATCGGCGACCGTCGCGACCGCGGTCGCGGCGCCGGCCGTCGCGGGGGCGGTCGCGATCACGCTGGCCGTCGCCGGTCCCGGCGACGCGTCGTCCCCGCCGGTGACGCCGGAGACCGGCCGCGCGGCCGCCTCGCTGGTGGGCACCGACGAGGGCCCCGCTGGCGACGCGTACGGCCACGGCTCGGAGCCGGTCGGTGCGACGGACGCTGACCCGTCGCGGGACGACGCCGTGCTCGTGGTCGACACCCCCACCGACGCACCCGAGGGCACGGACCTGACCTCGGCGGTCGACGGGCCCGGGGCCGACGACGGCGACGGCGACGCGTCGGTCGACACGACGACGCCGACCGACGCTCCCACCTCGACCGACCCGACGCCGGCCCAGGACCCCGCCCAAGACCCCGCCCAGGAGCCGGCCGCGGACGGCGGCACCAGGACGGACCGCGAGGCGGACCGGACCACGCCGACGACGACCACACCCACGCCCACGACCCCCACCGTGCCGACGGCGCCTCCCCCGCCCGCGAGCGACCGGAACGAGGACGACGCCCGGGACGACGCCGACATCGAGATCGACCGCGAGACCGGCACCGAGAACAGCGCCCGCTGACACCCGCCCGCTCGCGGCCGCCCGGTCATCGGCGTCACCACGTCCGGGTCATCCCTCCCGCGTCACCACGTCGGGGTCACTCCTCCCGCGTCACCAGGTCCGGGTCATCCCCTGCGCGACGGCCACACCCAGTCGGGCCCCTCGAACCGCAGCCGGCCGAGGACGCGCGTCGCGGCGCCCGAGCGCTCGAGCTCGACGAGGCGGGACACGTCGCGCAGCGCTCGGACGAGGGGCTCGGAGTGGGTCACCACGACGACCTGCGACCGCTCGGCCGCGTCCACGACGAGCGCCGCGAGCGCGGGAACGACGGCGGGGTGCAGGCTCGCCTCGGGCTCGTTCAGCACGAGCAGCGCGGGCGGTCGGGGCGACAGCAGCGCGGCAGCGAGGAGCAGGAACCGCAGCGTCCCGTCCGAGAGCTCGGCGGCACCCATCGGGCGGCGCAGCCCGGGCTGGTGCAGCCA
This sequence comes from Actinotalea sp. AC32, assembly GCA_031844515.1. Classification (GTDB taxonomy): domain Bacteria; phylum Actinomycetota; class Actinomycetes; order Actinomycetales; family Cellulomonadaceae; genus Actinotalea. The sequence goes on from JAUZVJ010000018.1 coordinate 72,101, forward strand.
CACGCGGCACGTCCCCTCGTCGTCCTCGGTCACCTCCAGGCGCGAGCCGGGGAACGCCTCGTCGACCGCGGCGTCGAGACCCGCGGCCACGCCCACCCGCTGGATCGTCAGCAGCGCGGCGGCGAGGTCCGCGCCCGTCGGGTCGAGCACGGGCGTGAACGTCGCGACGCCGGGCCGTCGACCCGCCGCGTCGGCGTCGGTGCGCAGGTGGTCGTAGAACCGCCACCGCCGCGCCTGCTCGCGGAGCGCGTACAGCTCGGGCGCGTCGGAGGGTTCCACGAGCGCGGCCATGAGCGACTCGTGGTCGCCCAGCCGCCACGGCGCGACGCGCCAGGCGCCGTCGTCGTCGCGCGTGCGCACGCGGGGGCCGCGCCGGTCGGCGACCAGCGTGGCGGGCCGCAGCACGGGACCGGACCACACGGCCTCGACCTTGATCTCGGGGTCGAGGTGGAAGGGGCCGAGCTGGGGCAGCCCGAGGTCGATCGCGTAGGAGAGGTCGTCCGCGCTGAACCCGAGCCGCATCGCGACCGGACCCGCGCCGCGCTCGCCCGCGTGCAGCGCGGACCTGAGCCCGCCCTCGCGCGCGAGCGACGCGATCGCACCCTCGCGCACGAGGTCCGCGAGCAGCCGCAGGGCCCGGTAGACGCTCGTCTTCCCGCTGCCGTTGGGTCCCGTCACGACGGTGAGCGGGCCGAGGTCGACCACGAGCTCGTCGAGCGAGCGGTACCCCTCGACGGCGAGCGTGCGGATCACGTGGCCTCCCCCGGCACCGCCCAGGCGCGCCCGGTCACCGGCGCAGGAGCCCGCCGCTCACCCACGACCGGACCGCCGCGAGGTCGTGCCCCGAGAGCTCCATGCGGGCGCCGCGGCACAGCCCCACGACGTTGTCGGCCCACGTCTCGGCGACCTTGCGCAGCGACGGCCGCGCCGCCAGGTCGAGGCCCGCGTACGACACGCCGGCGACGACGTTGTTGACCGAGGCGCGGCCGATGGGCTCTCCCGCGGTCTGGCACGCGTCGTGCACGCGGCGCACGGTCTCGGGTCGGTCGAACGGGTGCGCGGCGACGTCCTCGGCCAGCGCCGTCAGGAGGACGCGGTACCGCTCGGTCGGCAGGTTCGGGATGTCGGTGACGTCCACGACCTGGCGCTGCAGCGGCGGGAGGTCCACGCCGCCGGGTCCCGCGAGGTCGGCCTCGCTGAAGCGACTCGGGTCCCACACGAACCCGGACGCCGCGGCGACCTCGGGCACGGTCCGCGACAGCCACGACGCGAAGCCGCCCGCACCGTCCCAGCCGGGGACGAGGTCCGGCTCCGCCTTCTGGGCCGCCTGGGCGACGGCTCCCCCGTTGAGGGGCCGGTCCGCCGCCCGGACGAGGCGCAGCACGGCACGCCGCGCCCGCTGACGCGCCGGGGTTCCCGGTGGCGTGGCCGGGGCGCCGGACCCGGCGGTCCCGGTCGCGGCGACGGCCTCGGCGGCCTCGCCGGGCACGGCGACGCCCGGGGCGGCGTCCGCGCCGCCCGTCGCGCCCCGCAGGACGGGCGCCGGCTCGTCGAGCAGCCGCTGCGGCGCCTGGACCAGCTCGGTGAGCTCGTCCGCGGTGATGACCGTGTCGGCGACGGCACGGTACGCGCTGGCCGCGGGGCTCGCGGTGATGATCGTGACGCGGCGGTCCGCGGCCCGGCAGCGCAGCGCGAGCGGCGTGAAGTCCGCGTCGGCCGAGACGATGACGAACTCGTCGTACCGCGTCGGGGCGCTCAGCGCGTCCACGGCGTCGAGCACGAGGTTGATGTCGGCGCTGCTCTTGCCCTGCTGCGTGAGCGACGGGCAGTCGACGACGCTGAAGCCGGCACGGGTGAAGTTGGGCCTGAACTGCGAGAACGTCGAGGGGTTGAGGTAGCACGCGCGCACGAGGAACCGCCGCGTGAAGTCGCCGTCCGCGTCGCTGCCGTTCTCGAGCGCCGTCAGCCAGTCCCCCGGGGACGTCGCGAACGCCTCGGCCGCGACGGGGTCGAGGCGGCGCAGCCCGATGTACACGTTGTCGAAGTCGACGAACAGCGCGCAGCGGAGCCGTCGCCCGTTCTCGGTCGTGTCGATGATCGTCACGTGCGCATCCTCTCGCGTGCGGGGTCACACCGGCGCGCTCAGGAGCACCGTCCCGTCGCCCGAGCGCACCTCGACCCCGACGATCTGGTCCACCCGCACCGCGGTCGACGCGGGGACGACGTGCTCACCGCCCCCCGCACGCCACGTCGCCACCTCGACGGTCGACCCGTCGGCGGTCCGGACCACCAGCGCGTAGGACGGCGCGGCGTCCGCCCCGTAGCCGTACGCCCCCGCGTCCCCGGGTGTCGGGCCGTCCGGGTAGCGGCACGTCACCTCCAGGCGCGTCCCCCAGCTCACGTCCTCGACGCGCACCCACCCCTCGACCCCGGTGCCGCCCACGGGCTCGAGGCGCACGACCGCCCCTCGCGCCTCGACGACCGGGGCCCGCTCGGCCCACGGTCCGGGCAGGGCCCCGGTCGCCACGCCGACCCCGGCCGCGACGGCTGCCGCGACCGCCCCCAGGCCGACGGCGGT
>JAUZVJ010000019.1:0-73700 GCA_031844515.1 Actinotalea sp. AC32
TCGCCCGGCGGATCGCCGCGGAGGCAGCCTGGACGTTCCTCACGGTCGACCCGATGACGGGGCAGGTCGTCGACCGGTCGACCTCGGCCTACCGCCCGAGCCCCGCCGTCGCCGCAGCGGTCCTGGACCGGGATGTCACGTGCACGTTCCCTGGGTGCGCCGTGCCAGCCGCCCGCTGCGACCTCGACCACACCGTCCCCTTCGACCCCGAGACCGACGCAGCACGCCAGACGAGGACGGGCAACCTCGCGGCGTTGTGCCGCCACCACCACCGGCTCAAGACGCACGGTCGGTGGACCCCGAGCCGCGACGCGGCGACGGGTGTCACGACCTGGACCAGCCCGACCGGCTCGACCTACACACGAGACCCGCATCCCGTGCCGTGGGAACCGGGGCCCCTTCCCCGGCGCGACAGGCCACGCCTGGCCGACGCGGATGGCTCGTGGCGAGAACCGTCGGGCCACGATCCCGCACCGACGACCCCGCCCCCTGGAGCGCCCGCCGGCGCAGACGGCCGTGCCGTCTCCGGGTCGGACGCCGCCCGTGACTCGAACGACGCCGGCGCGCCGCCACCGTTCTGACCTCGAGCGACACACGCAGGCCTGCGGCGACGCGCGAGGGGCTGACCGGCGCCTCCAGGTGATCGCCCGTGCGCTCCGCGACGCCGCTGGGCGTCGGCCCTCCAGGTCTCCCGCGATAGAGTTGCAGGCCGCCCACCCAGGAGAACGATGACCGCCGTCCCGACGACCGGCGCCTCGACGGCGGCGGTGACCGAGCCCCCCGCTGACCAGGCGCCCGCGGCGTCCGCTGATGTCACGCCGGCCGACACCACCCCGGCCGACGCCACGCGTGCCGACACCAGCCCGGCCCCGTCTCCCGCCGCCCGAGCAGGGGCAGTGTCCTCGGCCCCGGGCACCACGGCCGCCGTCGTCGGGCCACGACGGAGCATCGCCGTCATCTCCCACCCGGACGCGGGCAAGTCGACGCTGACCGAGGCGCTCGCCCTGCACGCGCGAGCCATCCAGGAGGCCGGTGCCGTCCACGGCAAGGGCAACCGCGCGGGCGTCGTCTCGGACTGGCTAGAGATGGAGCAGAAGCGCGGGATCTCGATCACCTCGGCGGCGCTGCAGTTCACGTTCGAGGACGTGGTCATCAACCTGCTCGACACCCCCGGGCACGCGGACTTCTCGGAGGACACCTACCGCGTCCTCACGGCGGTCGACGCCGCGGTGATGCTCCTCGACGCCGCGAAGGGCCTCGAGCCGCAGACGCTGAAGCTCTTCGAGGTCTGCCGTCGGCGTGGCATCCCGGTCATCACCTTCGTCAACAAGTGGGACCGTCCGGGGCGGTCGGCCCTCGAGCTCTGCGACGAGCTCGAGACGCGCATCCAGCTCCGGCCGACGCCGATCACCTGGCCCGTCGGCGAGGCGGGGGACTTCCAGGGCCTCCTCGACGCGCGGTCGCCCGACGCCGTCACCCTCTACCGCCGCGCACCGGGGGGCGCCCTCCTCGCGGAGGAGGAGCACCTGACGACCGAGCAGGCGCACGAGCGACTCCCCGACCGGATGCCGGACGCCGTCGACAGCATGGGTCTGCTGCCGGAGTTCGACGCCGAGTCGTTCCGCGCGGGCCGCACCTCGCCGTTGCTCTTCGGCGCCGCGCTGACCAACATCGGCGTCCGTCAGCTCCTCGAGGTCGTCGCCACGTTGGCACCCGCGCCCGGCGCGCGCGAGGACGTCGCCGGCCACGTCCGGCCCCTCGACGCCCCGTTCAGCGGGGTCGTGTTCAAGATGCAGGCTGGGATGGACCCCAACCACCGCGACCACGTCGCGTTCCTGCGGGTCAACTCGGGCGTGTTCCACCGCGGGAGCGTCTACACGCACGCGCAGACCGGTCGCGCGTTCGCGACCAAGTACGCGTCGTCGGTGTTCGGCCGCTCGCGCGAGGTCGTCGACGAGGCCTACCCGGGCGACATCGTGGGACTGGTCAACGCGACCGCCCTGAGCGTCGGCGACACCCTGTTCGACCCCGAGGGCCCCGCGGTGCGCTTCCCGCCGATGCCGGTCTTCGCCCCCGAGCACTTCCTCTCCGCGCGCGTCGCCGACCCGGGCCGCTCCAAGCAGTTCCGCAAGGGCATCGCGCAGCTCGAGCAGGAGGGCGTCGTGCAGGTCCTGGTGTCCGAGGCCCGCGGCGACGGCGAGCCGATCCTCGCGGCGGTCGGTCCGCTGCAGTTCGAGGTGGCCTCGTTCCGCATGGAGCACGAGTTCCGCGCACCCATCCGGACCGTCCCGCTGGGCTACGGCGTCGCGCGGCTCGCCACCGACCGTGACGCCGAGCTGCTCGCCGGGACGTCGGGCGTCGAGCTCGCGCACCGGACCGACGGCGTCCGCCTCGCGCTGTTCCGCGACGTCTGGCGCATGCGCGGCCTCCAGCGGGAGCGCCCCGAGCTCGAGCTGCCCCCGCTCCTCGCCGACGCCGACTGACCGGCCGCGGCGGCCCGGCTCCCCGCCGGGCCCCGCCGGGGTGGGCCCAGGGCCGGGCCGGACCTCGTCGGGCGGGTCGGCCCGGCTCCGGCAGGACCCCGTGGGGCGGGCGGGAAGCACGACCCTGCGGCGAGCCCGGCATCACACGCGCGAGGGACACGGTGCCGTCGTGGCCGCCGCTCCCCAGCGGGGACGGCGCTGCTGTGCCACGGTGGGGGGGTGGCCAGGTTCCCGCTCTCCCTCGTGGACGGGGTGCGCCTCACCGCGGCCGACGAGTTCGCCGTGCCGACCGCGACCCGCGAGGAGCGGGACCACGCGTGGTTCCTGAGCGCGTCGCAGCGCGGCAACCCGGCGACGTGGCTGCGGCCGTGGAGCCAGGGGAACGCGGTCCGCACGCTCGCGCACGGCAAGCCGTACTTCGCGGCGCTCGCCGACGCCGTGGACCGCACGCGTGCGGGTGACCTGGTGCTCGTCGCCGCGTGGCGCGGCGACCCCGACGAGCTGGTCCGCGACGACGGGACGACCGTCCTCGACCTCTTCGCCGCCGCGGCGCGACGGGGCGTGGACGTCCGAGGGCTCATGTGGCGCTCGCAGCTCGACCGGATGAGGTTCTCGCGCAAGCAGAACCGTCGCCTCGCGCGCGGCCTCAACGCCGCGGGGGCGGAGGTGCTCCTCGACCAGCGCGTCCGTCCGTTCGGCAGCCACCACCAGAAGTTCGTCGTCATCCGCCACCCCGGCCGCCCCGAGGACGACGTCGCCTTCCTCGGCGGGATCGACCTCGCGCACAGCCGCCGCGACGACGCCGAGCACGCGGGCGACCCGCAGAAGATGCCCTTCGCCAAGTGGTACGGGGGCAGCCCCGCGTGGCACGACGTCCAGATCGAGGTCCGCGGCCCCGCCGTGCGCGACGTCGAGGAGACGTTCCGCGAGCGCTGGCACGACCCGGCGGCGCTGTCCCGCCGCCCCTGGCAGCTCCTCCCGCACCACGTGGGCCCTCCCGAGCGCCGGGCCGAGCCGCTCCCGCCCGCGCTGCCCGACCCGCCCGAGGCCGGCACCTGCGCGATCCAGCTGCTGCGCACCTACCCCAACAGGCGGCCCGGCTACCCCTTCGCACCCCACGGCGAGCGCTCGACCGCGCGCGGGTACGCCAAGGCGCTGCGTCGCGCGCGCAGGCTCGTGTACCTCGAGGACCAGTACCTGTGGTCGGACAACGTCGCCCAGGTGTTCGCCGACGCGCTCGAGCGCGAGCCGGGCCTCCACCTCGTCGCCGTGGTGCCCCGCTTCCCGGACCAGGACGCCGAGTTCAGCATCCCTGTCGTCCGCCACGGGCACTCGCAGGCGCTCGACATCGTCCAGCGGGCCGGTGGTGACCGCGTCCTCGTCCTCGACGTCGAGAACGAGCACGGCGACCCCGTGTACGTGCACGCGAAGGTCTGCGTGGTCGACGACGCCTGGGCGACCGTCGGCAGCGACAACTTCAACCGCCGGTCCTGGACCCACGACTCCGAGCTCACCGCGGCGATCGTCGACGAGGCTCTGGACCCGCGCGAGCCCCGCGACCCGGGCGGTCTCGGCGACGGTGCGCGCGTCTACGCGCGCGACCTGCGGCTCGAGCTCTGGCGCGAGCACCTGGGCCTCAGCGACGACGACGGCCTGGTCGACCCGGACGAGGCGATCGCGACCCTGCGGCGCAGCGTCGCGGCGCTCGACGCGTGGTACGACGGCGGGCAGGTCGGCCCACGCCCGCCGGGTCGCCTGCGCCGCCACCTCCTCGAGACGCCGACGGCGTGGCAGCGCGTGCTGGCCTCACCGGCGTACCGCGCCGTCGTCGACCCCGACGGGCGCCCGCCCCGCATGAAGGTCCGCGGTCACCACTGAGCCGCCGGCGCGGACGTGAGCCCGTAGGTCCGTCGGTCGGCGCCCACCGCGTCAACCGCTCGTCGTCACCACGCCGACCATGCGCAGCGCGTCCTCGACGCCGAGGCCCGCACCGTCCTCGACGCCCGCCGACCAGCGGTCGGGGTCCGACGCGTCGCGCGCGGGGCCGACGGCCTCGTCGAGCCACGCGGCGTCCGGGGCGGCCAGCGGGATGCCGGCCTGCTCCCGCAGGCGTCCTGCCGCGCCGAGCGCGCGCGCCGCCAGGTCGACCTCGCCGCGCAGCGCGTGGACGACGCCGAAGAGCCCCAGCACGTCGGCGGTGATCTCGACGTCCTCCACCTCGACGCACGCGGCGCCGTGCCGCGTCAGGTGCGCGTGCGCCTCGTCGACCCGACCCGCGCGGAGCAGGGCGTTGGTGAGGTTCACGTGGTCGGCCGCCGTGCCCCACGCGTCACCCAGCGCCTCGTCGAGCTCGAGGCACCTGCGCAGCAGGGGGATCGACTCCTCGTGCCGGCCCGCGTCGGTCGCGAGGATCGCGAGGTTCGACACCGCGTTGACCTCGCGCGACGCGTCGTCCGCGGCCCGGGCCGCGTCGACGGCCTCGTGCAGCAGCTCGCGCGCGGTGTCCGGCTCGCCGAGGGCGCGGTGCGCGAGCGCGAGGCTGTTGAGCTCGGCCGACACGGCGGCCTGGGCGTCGCCCCGGGCCGAGCCGCGCCAGTGCTCGAGGCACATCCGCAGCAGGTCACGGGCGCGCTCGGCCTCACCCTGCTGGAGCACGATCACGGCGAGGCCGTGCAGCGCCGTCATCGCCTCGTCCGTGCGGTGGTCGCCGACGGCGGCCACGGCGGCCTCGAGGTGGCGGCGCCCCTCGGCCTGGTAGCCGCTCGCGTACCAGAACCACGAGAGCGTCGCGCACAGCCGCAGACCGACCTCGAACCGCTCGTCCGGGCTGGTGGGAGCGGCGCCGCCGGCAGACGCAGGCCTGGCCGGACCCGTCCGTGCACCCCCCTCCGACCCGAGGCCCCGGTCGAGCACGGCCCGCAGGTCGTCGAGGTCGTGCTCGAGGCGGTCCCGCGCACGCAGGTGGTCGGGACCACGCAGGCGTCCGGCGGCGTCCTCGGCGCGCGCGAGGAAGTGCGCGGCGTGCCGGTCGCGCACGCCGTCGGCGTCGTCGTCGTCCTCGTCGAGCCGCTGCCGGGCGTAGCGCGCGACGGTCCGCAGCATGCGCGCCCGGGGCTCGCCGTCGTCGCCGTCGGCGACCGTCAGCAACGACGCGTCGACGAGCTCCGCCACGTCGTCGAGCGGGTCGGCGGTCCCCGTCAGCGCGGCGACGGTCGGGAGGTCGACGTCGCCCTCGCACACGCCGAGGCGGCGGAACGTGCGGCGCAGGTGCTCAGGGAGCAGCTCGTGGCTCCAGTCGAGCGCGGCCCGCAGCGTCTGCTGCCTCGCGGGCACGTCGACGAGCGGTCGGTTGGGCTCGAGGACCTGGTCGAGCCGGTCGAGCGTGGCGCGCGGCGACAGCAGCTTCGCCCGCGCGGCGACCACCTCGACGGCGAGCGGCAGGTGGTCGAGCCGCCGGCAGATCTCCACGACGTCGCGGCGGTTCCCGGCGGTGACCTCGAAGCCCGGGCGGACGAGCCGCGCGCGGCTCGCGTACAGCTCGACCGCCGCGTCCTCGTCGAGCGGCCGGACGGGCACCTCGTGCTCGCCCGACAGGTGCAGGGGGCGTCGCGACGTCGCGACCACCTGGGTCCGCGGTGACGCCTCGAGCAGGGCGCGGACGACGGTCGCCGCGTCGGGCAGCTGCTCGAGGTTGTCGAGCACGAGGAGCACCTGCCGGGGCGCGAGGTGCTCGAGGAACGACGGCGGGGCCTTGGACTCCCCGGGGGTGCCGAGCGCGTCGGCGACCGCCGACCACATGACGTCGACCGTGGTGACGGGCGCGAGCGAGACGAAGTAGACGCCGTCGGCGAACCGGCCGTCGAGCGCCTCCGCGGCCGCCAGCGCGAGGCGGGTCTTGCCCGTGCCCGCGGGGCCGGTCAGCGTCGTCAGCCGCGCACCGGCCGTGACGACCTCCGCGAGCGCGGCGACGTCGGGGGCGCGTCCGACCAGGCTCGTGTCCGGGCGGGGGAGGACCGACGCCGAGCCGAGGCTGCGCAGCGGCGGGAAGCGGTCCGGGAGCCCGGGGACGCACAGCTGGTGCACGCGCTCGGGCTCGGGGACGTCCTTGAACCGGTGGGTGCCGAGGTCGCGGAACGTGACGTCGCGCAGGGCCGAGGCCGCGTCGTGGGCGCCGACGGCGATCCGGTAGGCGGGTTCGGTCAGCAGGACCTGACCGCCGTGCGCGCTCGCGGCGACCCGCGCCGCGCGGTGCACGTCCATGCCGACGTAGCCGTCCTCGTGGCGGACCGGCTCACCCGTGTGCAGGCCCATGCGCACGCGCACGACCGCGCCGTCGGGCCACGACGCCGCGGCGACGGCCTCCTGCGCCTCGCGTGCCGCGGCGACCGCGTGCGTCGCGGACGTGAAGACGACGAAGAAGCTGTCGCCCTCGGTCCCGAGCTCGCGCCCGCCCCAGCGCGCGAACGCCTCCCGCAGCAGTCGCCGCTGCGTCGAGACGACGTCGCCGTAGCGCGACCCCAGGCGCGCCAGGAGCGCGGTCGAGGACTCGACGTCGCTGAAGAGCATCGTGACCGTGCCCTCGGGCAGCGGTCCGGGTGCGTGCTGGTCGTGCAGGTCGGGCATGGGGGCCTCCGGTGGGTCGATTCAACACCGCCTGGGGCCTCGGGCACAGGGGTGACGCCCGCTCGGGCGACGAGTCCGTCACCCTGGAAGGGCTGGTCAGCGGCACGGCCGAGCCCTAGCCTGGCCGCACCGCGTCGAGCGCGCGGCCCCCCAGGAAGAAGGTGCGCCATGCAGGTCACGTTCAGCTCGGACGAGCCCGTCGACCAGGTCCTGCGCGTCGTCGGTGCCGTGTACGGGGTCTCCGTGCGCACGGACGACGACCCGTCGGCCGCTCTCGACGACATCGACTACGACACCGGTCTCAGCAAGCCACGGCACTGAGCCGCCCGTCCCGCCCGACGCCGGATGCTCCCGGCGTCGCACGGGTCCTCGTCACAGGGGTCTGAGGTCGGGCGCGAGACGGCGGACGACGTCGGTGTACTCGCGCCAGCCGACGAGCTCGACGTACGTCCGGGCACGGCCCTCGTGCTCCACAGCGCGGAGCTCCGCCGTCGCGAGGTCGCCCGCACCGATGCCGGTCAGGCCGACGACGGCGCGGAACCCGTGCGCGTAGCCCGTGTGGACCAACGCGTCCCGCATCCAGATGTCGTGGCCCAGGCGCTCGGCGAGCTCGAGCCAGGGACGGGCGACGGCGCCGACGACGTCGTGCGGGAACGACGCGGTGCGGGGCTGGCCGGGCTGCGTCTGCGGCGCTGCGGACGGGTTCATCGGGCTCCGATCTGCTCGGTCGTGCGTGTCGTGGCGCGGCGGGGGGCCGCTCACCGCGACGATTCGGACGAACGTGAACAAGGATGGGCAATCGTGGACGTCGAGCGCCGGGATTCCGTGACGGTTCCCCCGATCGGCCGCAGCCCCGCTGCCGCCGGTCGGGCGCCTCGCCGTGCCTGCGTGCGGGGGCGTAGCGTGGCCGCCGTGTCGTCGGCCGTGGTGCCGGCCCGCCGGAGACCGTGGTGACGTCCACGCCGCCGCCGGGTCGCCAGGAGCGGGCCCACGCAGCGCTCGAGAACCTGGTCGACCCGGTCGTCGTCGTGCGGGCCGTCCGGGACGACCGGGGCGTGGTGGGCGCGTTCGTCGTCGTCCACGCCAACGCGGTGGCCGCGGGGCGCGGGCTGACCGAGGGCACCCTCTGGGTCGCACCGGACGGCGGGCCGGGCGTGGGTGCGCAGTTCGACCGGTACGTCGACGCCGTCGACCACGGGCGCGCGTTCGTGCTCGACGCCGTCCCCGTGGCCGGGACGCGCGCGAGGCGGTACGCGGACCTGCGGGTCGTGCCGCTCGCCGACGACGAGCTGCTCGTCAGCCCGCGCGACGTCACCGCCCACCGCGCGGCGGACCGCGAGCGCGAGCACAGCGAGCTGAGGTTCCGCTCGGCGTTCGACGGCGCGCCGGTCGGCATGGTCATCGTGAGCCTCGAGCCCGGGCAGGAGGGCACCGTCCTCGAGGTCAACCAGGCGCTCGCCGACATCGTCGACGCGGACCCGGCGGACCTCGTGGGCCGCTCGTGCTACGACTTCCTCCACCCCGACGAGGTCGCACCGGTCCGTCTCGAGACGGCCGACATGGCGGCAGGGCGGCGCAAGGGCTACCAGCACGAGAAGCGTCTGCTGCGGGCCGACGGGAGCTGGGCGTGGGTGCGCGCCACGGCGTCGGCGGTCGCGCGCGACGGGGTCCCCGCCTACGTGATCGAGCACGTCGAGGACATCACGGCACGCCGCCGGGCCGAGGCCGAGCTCGCGCGCCGCGCGCTGTACGACCCCCTGACCGGGCTCGCCAACCGGGTCCTGCTCATGGACCGCCTCGGCTCCGCGGTCCAGGCGGCCGAGCGCGACGGTGCGGTGCTCGCGGTGCTCTTCCTCGACCTCGACCGGTTCAAGGACGTCAACGACACCCTCGGCCACACCGCGGGCGACGACGTGATCCGCGAGCTCGCCGGACGCCTCGCCCGCCTGGCGCCGCTGCCGTCCACCGTCGCGCGGCTCGCCGGTGACGAGTTCGTGCTCGCGCTGCGCGTCGCCGACGACGAGGAGGCGACCCGCGTCGCCGAGCGGGTCGTGCGGGACCTCGCGCGCCCGGTCATGGTGCGCGGCTTCCGGCTGGTCGTGCAGGGCTCGGTCGGCGTCACGACGACGCGCGGCGGAACGGAGCCCGAGGACCTGCTGCGCGAGGCCGACCTCGCGATGCACCACGCCAAGGGCGGCGGCCCGCGCCGGTGGGCGCTCTACGACGAGCCCATGCACCGCCTCGCGCTCGAGCGGCTGGACATCGAGGAGTCGTTGCGGCGCGCGCTCGCGCACGACGGCTTCCGGCTGCTCTTCCAGCCGATCGTCGACACGGCCGACGGCCGCATCGTCTCGGCGGAGGCCCTGCTGCGTCTCGAGCACCCCACGCGCGGCCTGCTCGGCCCCGAGAGCTTCATCGGGGTCGCCGAGGGCAGCGACCTCATCGTGCCGATCGGCCGGTGGGTGCTCGAGGAGGCGTGCCGCTGGCTCGCGCGCTGGGTCGAGGTCGCCCCCGACATGCAGGTGACCGTCAACGTGTCGACCCGGCAGGTCAGTCACCTCGCCCTGGCCGACCAGGTCGCCGACGCGACGCGCGTGTCGGGCGCCGACCCGTCGCACCTCCTCCTCGAGATCACCGAGCACGTCCTCCTCGACGCCGGTGACGACGCCGCCCGCGAGCTCGCGCGCGTGACGGACGCGGGCCCGCGGCTCGCGATCGACGACTTCGGCACGGGCTACGCGTCGCTGTCGTACCTCAAGCGGTTCCCGGTGAGCGTGGTCAAGATCGACCGGTCGTTCGTCAACGGGCTCGACCGGCCGGGTGAGGACACGGCGATCGTCGAGGCGGTCATCGGTCTCGCCCGCACGCTCGGCCTCGGCGTCGTCGGCGAGGGCGTCGAGACGGCGGGTCAGCTCGCGGCGCTCCAGCGCCTCGGGTGCGGTCGTGCGCAGGGCTTCCACATCGGCCGGCCCATGACCGGGGCCGAGCTCGGGGCGCTGCTCATGCGCGTCCCGCGGACGGCGCCCCGCTCGGCCTGAGCGGCCCGCGCCGACGACGGGGTCCGGGGGTGCGTCCGGTTCGGCTCAGGCCCCGCGTTCGCGCAGCTCGTCCCAGTCGTCGTCGGCGTCGCGCGAGGCGGGCGGCGCGGTCGCACCGGCGACGCGGTCACGACCCGCCCGCTTGGCGGCGAGCAGCGCGATGTCGGCGGCGACGAGCGGGCTCTCGTCCTCCCCGTCGGGCAGCCCGACCCCGACCGAGACCGTCACGGCGAGGCCCGGGGAGACGTCGCGCCACCCCGCGGACCGGATCGCCTCGTGCACGCGCTCGGCGACCGTCCGCGCGCGCTCGGTGTCGCTCGAGGTGAGGATGATGAACTCGTCGCCGCCGTACCGGACGATCACGTCCTCGGTGCGGCACTGGGCCCGCAGGATCTGGCCGATGCGGCGCAGGACCTCGTCCCCGACGGCGTGCGAGTGCAGGTCGTTGATCGACTTGAAGTCGTCGACGTCGATGAAGACGACCGACAGCGGCCGGGTCGCGGACTCGAGCGTCGAGACGAGCAGGCGGCGGTTGCCCAGCCCCGTGAGCGGGTCCTGGAGCGCGACCCGGCCCATCCGGTCCGTCTCCGCGGTGAGGCGGCGGATGTGGTCGCGGTCCTGCAGGGCGGAGAACCGGCCCTCGCGCTCGGCCCACAGCCGTGCGAGCGCCCCCCGCGCGACGGCCTTCCAGATGCCCGCCGCCGGCGTCCGGCCGTGCTCGGCGACGTCGACGTCGGCGAGCGCCTCGAGCGCCGTCGCGAGCCACGTGTCGCGCCCGTTCGACTGCGCGTCCCGGATCGACAGCTCGAGCAGGACGCGGGCGCCCTCGTAGGCACCGGCCTCCGTCGCCGCGCGTGCGAGGACGAGCCGCGCGAGCTGCGTCTCGAGCAGCTCCGGCCGGTTGTCGAAGCGGTTGGTCGTCGCGCGCACGCGCGCCGTCGCGAGGTCGAGCCGTCCCAGGTGCATGAGGGCGAACGCCTCGAAGACCTCGCCGCGCGCCATCATCGCGGGGCTGCCCGCGGCGCGGGCGCAGCGCTGCATGTTCAGCGCACGACCCGCGAGCCGCCGGTAGTGGCCCGCGGCCGCCGCGTCGTCGCCGACGAGCGTGAGGCTCACGGCCCACGCGGCGCTCAGCTCGGCGAGCTCGTGGACGACGAGGAGCCGCACGACCGGGTCCGCCGCGAACTGCAGCGCACGCAGACGCTCGTCGGCGTTCTCGTAGAGGTTGACCGACCGCAGGGCGAGCGCGACCGCCATGCTCGCCGAGAGGTGCCCGTACGAGCCCGGCGGGATGGTGTGCATCGCCCAGTCGGCCTCGGCGAGCGCGCCCATCGCACGGGCGTGGTTGCCCTGCCGGGTGCTGGCCTCGGCGACCATCGCCAGCGCCTTCGCGCGCCAGACCGCGTCCGCCTGGTCCGTCACCCCCAGGAGGCGTCGCGCGACGGCGACGGCCTCCTCGTGGCGGCCGAGGTCCTGGAGGCAGATCGACTCGGTGTAGAGGAGGAACCGGTAGGTCGTCATGTCGCCGGCCGCGCGCGTGAGGCGCTGCCACCGGCGGCACATCGCGACACCGCGTGCCGCGTACCCGTCGACGTACTGCTGGTGGGCGATGTCGGACAGCTCGTCGTACGGTCCGAACTCCCCGACGAGGACGAGGTCGGTGCTGGGCACTGCGCACCCCTCCCGTCGGTCGTCTGTCGGCCGATCCTGCCGCCGCCGCCCGGCGTCCCCGCGAGGACCCCCAGGGTGAATCGTTGCGGAAGGATGAACGGCGCGCACGTGGTGCTGCGCGCGCGGGGGTCGCGGTGAGGTCGTCGTCACGGGTCGCCGGCGTCGTCTCGGGGCACGTCGGGGTCGTCGGGGAGCGGGCGGTCAGACCTCGGTGCGGCCGTGCGTGCTGCGGAACTCCTCGCGGAACTGGTGCGCCTGCAGGCGCCACAGCTGCTCCATGTCACGGCGGAGCATGTCGACGGTCGCGTCGGGCGCGTCGCTCGCGCGGGCGGCCTCCCAGGCCTGCCGAGCGGCCTGGATGTCGGCGCTGGTCACGTACACCCGCAGCTCGTCCATGGACCGAGTCTTCGACCGCAAGGGACCTTCCGCACCCCGAGGGGTCGATTTCACCCGCACGGAGCAAGCACGGAGCAAGCGTGGAGCGAGCACGGAGCAAGCACGGAGCGAGCACGGAGCAAGCACGGAGCAAGCGTGGAGCGAGCACGGAGCGAGCACGGAGCGCGTCCGCGAGCCCGAGCGAGCCCGAGCAGGCGGGCACGAGCTGCGCCGTCGTCGTGCGTCTCAGCCGCGAGGGCCGTCCGGGTCCGGCTCGACGAACGCGTCCACCACGCCCATGACGGCCAGCGCGACGAGTCCCCACTCGCCCTCGCCCGGCCCCGGGAGGTTCTCCGCGAGCGTCGCGGCGAGCGGGTGCGCGACCGCGGACACGGGGGCGCTGTCGTCCGTGGCGAGGGACGCGAGCACGCCGCGCAGCGCGAGGCCCTCGACGACGCCGGCCCCGGCGACGGCGAGGTGCCGGTACGTGTACTCGGGTCGGCGCAGCCGCAGGCCGAGGCGCGGGAACACGGTCTCGTAGAAGGTCGTCATCGCGTCGTGGTACTGCGCCTCGGCCTCCTCGAGACGGCCGACGAGGCGCGCACGGGCCTCGGTCGGCGTCACCGCAGGGGCCGTCGCGAGGAGCGCGCTGTAGGTGCGCCAGGCCGGGGAGGCGACCAGCCGCTCGACGTTGCGCCGCGTGAGGACGCGCGTGAGCTCGCACAGGGCGGCCCGGCGCTCCTCGGGCGTCCCCAGGCGCCCCTCGAACGTGCCGAGCATCTCGACGGCCACGTCGCGCGACGTCGGGTCGAAGTTCGCGCGGCGCAGGTCGGCACCGTCGGGGTCGACCGCGGTGCTGATGAGCTCGGCGCTGTACTCGGCCTTCGACGTCCACAGGCGCCACACCGACGACCGCGGGACCTGGGCCGCCGCGATGAGGTCCTCCATGCGGATGTCGTCCAGCCCGACCGTGAGCCCGCGCTCGCGGATGACGTGGTGACCCTGCTGGATCATCCGGCGACGCACCTCGGCGGCAGGGAGGCGGCCCCGCGAGGCGGGGAGGTCCTCGGGCGCCAGGGGTGTCGACTCGCTCATCGGCGCCTCATTCCCTCGACTGGGTGACGCCTTCGAGCCTACGCGCAGCGGCGCGTCGTGGGGTGCCGGGGGTCCGTGCCGGGTGATCACCGCGGGGCGAGACCGCCGACGTGTCCCTGGTGGCCCCTGCGCACCAGGGACGGACGTCGAGCGCTCGGCCGTCCGGCCTGGGCCAGAGTAATGGACGTTGAGACTCGGTGTGCAGTCCGCTGGGACGGGCGAACGGGTGACATCCGTGCGTGGGCCTCGTGAAGGTCCCGGGGAGACGTCCTCGACCCCTGTCGGGACCGCCCGGCAGGCGGGCCCCCGGGTCTACCCTCGCGCCGTGAGCGACCTGCGCGACGACCTCGGCCTGGACCCCGTTCCCGGTGACGGCGAGCGGCCCCGCCGTCGGCTGCGCGAGCGGAAGGTGCTCCTGGCGGTGCTCGGCAGCCTCGTCGCGCTCGCGGTCCTCGTCGTGGGCGGGGCGGCGGTGCTCGCCGCACGGCTCGACGCGAACGTCGAGCGCATCGAGGACCCCTTCGAGGCGCTCCCGACGCGGCCGGCAGCGCCCACCCCGGCCGACGACGCCGAGGAGGGGACGTCCACTCCGGTCAACATCCTCGTGCTCGGCTCGGACAGCCGGGTCTCCGCGGGCGACCCGTCGCAGTGGGAGGCGGGTGCGCAGCGCACCGACGTCATGATGCTGGTCCACCTGCCCGCCGACGGCGGCGCGGGCTACGTCATGTCGCTCCCGCGCGACTCGTGGGTCGACATCCCGGGCCACGGGCAGGCCAAGCTCAACGCGGCGTTCTCGCTCGGCGGGCCGACGCTGCTCCTGCAGACCGTCGAGGCGCTCACCGGCGTGCGCGTCGACCACTTCGCGATGGCCGACTTCGAGTCCTTCGTCGCGATCACCGACGCGCTGGGTGGCGTGCGCATCGACCTGCAGGACGACCTCGTGCAGCGTGGTGAGCTCATCGCGTCCGCGGGCGAGCAGCGCCTCACGGGCGAGCAGGCGCTCGTGTGGGTGCGCCAGCGCAAGAACCTCGCGCGTGGCGACTTCGACCGCGTCCAGCGCCATCAGGCGTGGATCCGGGCGATGGTCCAGCAGGCACGGGACAGCGGGACGCTCGGCGACCCGACGCGGTGGTACCCGCTGCTCGACGCCGTGACCAACGCGGTCGCCGTCGACCCGGGCCTGGACCGGAACCGCATGATCGAGCTGCTCATGCGCGTGCGCGACGTCGGGGGTGCGGACCTGCACTTCTTCACCGTGCCGCTCGACGGCACGGGGACCAGCGCGGACGGGCAGAGCATCGTGCTCCTGGACCGGCCCCAGTTCGACGCGCTCATGGCTGCCGTGCGCGAGGACCGCGTCGACGAGTACCTCGCGCAGAACCCCGACGAGGTCGACCGGCTCCCGGCCCAGGCGCCCTGAGTCGCCGGCCACGACGTCGCGGCCGTGGCCGGGTTCAGCGGCCGAGGGCCGCGTCGGCGATGACGTCGACGGCGGGTGCGAGCTCGGCGAAGGCGCGGGCGTAGAGGCCCTCGTCGCCGCCCCAGGGGTCCACGACGTCGTCGTCGGCGGGTGTTGCGGGCGGGCGGCGGCGCGCCGCGGCGAGCGGGACGAGGGCCGCGAGCCGCTCGGCCGGGCTGCCGTCGGGCAGGAGCGCCAGGTCCAGGCCGGCCACGATCCGCGCGAGCTCGCGCAGCGTGAACGTGCGCCGGACCGCGCCGGGGACGAGCTCGACGACGCGCGTCCGGTGCGCGCGCGTCATCGTCAGCACCAGGTCGGCCGACGCCAGGTCGCGCTCGGCCACCTGACGCGCGGCGAAGCCGTCCGTCGGGACGCCGAGCCGTGCGAGGTGCGGCGTCATGCCCGGCGCGATCGTGGCGCCGACGACGGCCCCGACGCCGGCGCTGGCGACCTCCACGCCCGAGGACCCGGCGCCGAGGCGGTGCGCGAGGAGGCGCTCGACCGCGGGGGAGCGGCAGATGTTCCCCGTGCACACCGCGAGGACGCGGAAGGTCCCGTCCGCCATGAGCGCCTGCCTCTCCCTCCGCCGGACGTCTAGCCTCGACCCGTGACACCGCGAACCGACGACGCAGCGACGACCCGCCCGGAACGCAGGCGGGCGGGGACGAGGCTATCCGCGGTCCGCTGGGGCGTCGCGCTGGTCGCGGTCGCGACCGCGCTCGCCGGGTGCACGTCGCCGCGGGCGCCCGAGCCGACGCCGACGACGAGCCCGACGCCGACGCGCACCGCGACGCCCACCCCGACGCCCACGCCGACGCCCGAGGCGGTGGACCCCTTCGGCGAGGGCCCGGTCGACATCCTGCTCGTCGGCACGGACTCCCGGGACCCGGCCGACCTCACGGGCAACGCCGACACGATCATGCTCGTGCACCTGCCCGCCGACCGTGCCTCCGTGGCGCTGGTGTCCTTCACGCGCGACATGTGGGTGCCCATCCCCGGCGTCGGCGAGGGGAAGATCAACTCGGCGTTCTCGCGCGGAGGGACCGAGACGCTCGCCGCGACGGTGTCGCAGCTGCTCGGCGGGGTCGAGATCGACGTGACGGTGCAGACCAACTTCGCGGGCTTCATCGCGCTCACGCGCGCGCTCGACGGGTTCGAGGTCGAGAACCGGCACGCGAGCACCGTCACCGTGAGCAGCACGGGCCGCGTGGTCGAGTTCCCGCAGGGCAGGATCCGCCTCGAGAACACCGACGGCCTCATCTACGTGCGCCAGCGCAAGGGCCTGCCCCTGGGGGACCTCGACCGTGCCGAGCGGCAGCGCGCCGCACTCGTCGGGATCATGGAGCGGGTCAAGCAGCGCGCGCAGGAGCCGCAGGGCTTCGTCGAGCTCGTGACGATGCTGCACCGCAACGTGAAGGTCACGGGTGACGTCTCGCTCGAGGACATGATCGCGCTCGCGCCGATGGTCGGCGCTCTCGAGGCGGGGGACGTCGTCAGCCTCCAGGTGCCGATCACGGGCTTCGGGAACATCGGCGGCGCGTCGGTCAACCTCGTGGACGGCCCGCGGACTGCCGAGCTCGGCGCGGCGCTGCGGGACGACGACGTGGCGCGCTACGTCGCGACGTACGGGACCGACTACACCCCCTGACGGACGCCGAGGCGCCCCGGCGCACGGGACTCCGGGTCCCACCCGGGACCTCCCTCGCCGGGACCCCGGCGTCGCCTGGTTACCCTGGTCCGCGTGTCAGAGCACGGGCAGGGGCGAGCGGACGACCTCCTCGCAGGGGTCGGGTCGGACGACCGACGGGACGGGCCGGACATCTCGGGCACCCCGCGCCGCGTGCGCGGTCCGCGTGGGCGGAGCGGGCGCGGTCGACGCGTCCTCGTCGTGGTCGCGATCGTGGTCGCCCTGCTGGGGGTCGGCGGCGTGGCCGCGGTCCAGGTGCTCCAGTCGCGGCTCGACAGCAACGTCGAGCGTCTCGGCGACCCGTTCGCGGGGCTCGAGGGCCGGCCCACGCCCGAGGGGGCCGAGACGCAGCCGAGCGAGGGGCCGATGAACATCCTCGTGCTCGGCTCGGACAGCCGGATCTCCGCTGGCGACCCGTCGCAGTGGGAGGCCGGTGCGCAGCGCACCGACGCGATCATGCTCGTGCACCTGCCGGCCGACCACGACGGCGCCTACGTCATGTCGATCCCGCGCGACTCGTGGGTCGACATCCCCGGGCACGGGCAGGCGAAGATCAACGCCGCGTTCTCCCTCGGCGGGCCGTCGCTCATGATCCAGACCGTCGAGCAGCTCACGGGCGTGCGCATCGACCACGTCGCCGTCACCGACTTCGAGTCGTTCGAGCGCATCACCGACGTGCTCGGCGGCGTGCGCATGACGCTCGCCGAGGACCTCGTGCACAACGGCGAGGTGCTCGTGCCCGCCGGGGAGCAGCAGCTCCTCACGGGGGAGCAGGCGCTCACCTACGTCCGCCAGCGCAAGAACCTGGCGCGCGGCGACTTCGACCGCGTCCAGCGGCAGCAGGCGTGGGTCCGGGCGATCTTCGCGCGCATGCGCAACGAGCAGACGCTCCAGAACCCCGCCGAGTCGTACCCGTTCCTCGACGCCGTCACGCAGTCGGTCGCGCTCGACGACGGCTTCACGACCGCCGTGCGCAACGACGTCCTCGCGCGGGTGCGGGACCTCGGCTCGACCGACATCGGGTTCTTCACCGTGCCGATCCAGGGCACGGGTACGAGCGACGACGGGCAGAGCATCGTCGTCCTCGCGCAGCCGGCCTTCGACGAGCTCATGGACGCGGTCGCCGCCGACACGGTCGACGAGTACCTCGCGGCCAACCCCGACGTCGTCGACACCCTGCCCGCGGTCGCGCCGTGAGCCGACCCGCACGCGCGAGCCGCCTCACGGTGGCCGACGTGCGCCGCGCCGCGTGGCACCTGCGCACCGGTGGCGTGAGCCAGCTGCGCACGTGGCGTCGTCGTCGGCGGGCGGTCCCGCGCACAGGAGCGCTCCATGCCCGGACCGACCGCGACGGGCGCCTCACGTTCGAGCCGACCGTCCCGCTCACGCGGGAGCCGGCGCGGCCGGGTCTGCGCGTCGCCGTCGTCCTGGACGACTTCTCGCGGCTCGCGCTCCGGTTCGAGTGGGACCAGCGCGAGGTGCTCCCGTCGTCGTGGCGTGCGTCGTTCGAGGATCACGCTCCCGACCTGCTGTTCGTCGAGTCGGCGTGGGCGGGCAACGGCGGCGCGTGGCGCTACCACCTCACGGGGCCGACGGCGCCGCGGCCCGCGCTCGTGGAGATGGTGCAGTGGTGCCGCGACCACGGCGTGCCGACGGTGTTCTGGAACAAGGAGGACCCCGCGCACTTCGCGGACTTCCTGCCGACCGCGCGCCTGTTCGACCACGTCCTGACGACCGACGTCACGCGCGTCCCCGCGTACGTCGAGGAGCTCGGCCACGACCGGGTCGGGGTCATGGCGTTCGCGGCGCAGCCCGCGCTGCACAACCCCGTGCGGCCCGGCGCGGGGCACGCCGAGCGTGACATCGCCTTCGCGGGCATGTGGTTCGCGCACCGCCACGAGGACCGCCGGCGCCAGCTCGTGACGCTCCTCGACGGCGCGATCCGGGCGGGCGCACGCACCGAGCACGGGCTCGAGATCTTCTCGCGGCAGCTCGGCGGCGACGAGCGGTACCAGTTCCCGGCGCCGTACGACGCGCACGTCGTCGGCTCGCTGGACTACCCGCGCATGCTGACCGCCTACAAGGCGTACAAGGTCTTCCTCAACGTCAACACGGTCGTGGGCTCGCCCACGATGTGCGCGCGGCGGATCGTCGAGATCACCGCGTCCGGCACGCCCGTCGTGAGCACGCCGAGCCCGGCGATCGACGTCGTCTTCCCCGACGGCGAGGTGCCCCAGGTGGACACGGCGGACGACGCCGAGCACACGCTGCGCGCGCTCGTGCGCAGCCCCGAGCTGCGCGACCGCCTCGTGCACCGCGCGCAGCGCCGCATCTGGGACGCGCACACGTACGGCCACCGCGTCGACGACGTGCTCGACCGGGTCGGGCTCGACGCGCCGCGCACGAGCCGTCGCCGGTCCGTCTCGGCGCTCGTCCCCACCAACCGGCCGCACCAGCTCGACCACGTCCTGGCGACCGTCGGCGCGCAGGAGGGGCTCGACGTCGAGCTCGTGCTGCTCGCGCACGGCTTCGACGTCGACGAGGCCGACCTGCGGGCCCGCGCGCGCGACGCCGGCGTCGGGAGCGTGACGCTCCTGCGCGGTGACGCCGCCCTCACGCTCGGCGAGTGCCTCAACCTGCTGGTCGGCGCGGCTGGGGGAGACGTCCTCGCGAAGATGGACGACGACGACGTGTACGGGCCGCGCTACCTGTCGGACCAGGTGCACGCGCTCGGCTACAGCGGCGCCGACGTCGTCGGCAAGCAGGCGCACTACATGCACCTCGTCGAGCGTGACACCCTGCTCCTGCGCTTCGCGGAGAAGGAGCACCGGTTCACGGACCTCGTCATGGGGCCGACGATCGTGGCGCGCCGGGACGTCCTGCGGGACGTGCCGTTCGCCGCCGTCGGGCTGGGGGAGGACACGCAGCTGCTGCGGGACGTGGTCGACCGCGGCGGCCGGGTGTACTCGGCCGACCGCTTCAACTTCGTCCAGGTGCGGCGCTCCGACGCGGCCCACACGTGGACGCCGTCGGACGCGGAGCTGCTCGCGACCGGCGAGGTCGTGATGTTCGGTGACGGCGCGACGCACGTCGTCTTCTAGGTAAGGGGAGCTGTGGAGAACACGACGGTCGCCGTCATCGGGCTCGGCTACATCGGGCTGCCGACCGCGGCGGTCCTCGCGACGCGCGGCGCGCAGGTCATCGGGGTCGACGTGAACCCCGCCACGGTCGAGGCGGTCAACGACGGCATCGTGCCCTTCGTCGAGCCCGACCTCGCGGCGACCGTCGCGGGTGCGGTGACTCAGGGTCGGCTCAAGGCGACGACCGAGACGCCCCCGGCGGACGTCTACATCGTCGCGGTGCCCACGCCGCTGCGCGGAGACCACTCCGCCGACCTGTCGTACGTCGACGCGGCCGCCGACGGCATCGCGCCCCAGCTGCGCGGCGGCGAGCTCGTGATCCTCGAGTCCACGTCGCCCCCGGGGACCACGCGTCACCTCGCCGAACGGCTCCTCGCCGCCCGACCCGACCTCTCGCTCGAGGACGCCCCGGGCCGGCCCGGGCTGAACGTCGCGCACTGCCCCGAACGCGTGCTCCCGGGCCGGATCATGATCGAGATCGTGACGAACGACCGGATCATCGGCGGGCTCACGCCCGCCGCGGCCGAGCGTGCGCGGGACCTGTACGCGACGTTCTGCCAGGGGCAGCTGCTCGTGACCGACGCCGTGACCGCCGAGATGAGCAAGCTCGTCGAGAACTCCTACCGCGACGTGAACATCGCCTTCGCGAACGAGCTCTCGCTCATCGCCGAGCGCCTCGGCATCGACGTCTGGGAGCTCATCCGGCTCGCCAACCACCACCCGCGGGTCAACATCCTGCAGCCCGGGCCCGGCGTCGGGGGCCACTGCATCGCGGTCGACCCGTGGTTCGTCGTCGAGGCCGCTCCCGAGGAGGCCAGGCTCATCCGGACCGCGCGCGAGGTGAACGACGCCAAGCCCGACCACGTGGTCGAGCGCGTCCTGGCGCACGCGAGGCGGTTCCGTGCGCCCCGCGTCGCCGCGCTGGGCCTCGCGTTCAAGCCCGACATCGACGACCTGCGCGAGTCGCCGTCGCGCCGGATCGTCGCGCAGCTCGCGCAGGCGCTGCCCGAGGGCCACGTCGCTGCCGTCGAGCCGCACATCGAGACGCTGCCCGACGACCTCGCGGCGATGCCCAACGTGCGGCTCACCTCGCTCGAGGACGCCGTCGCGGACGCGGACATCGTGCTCGTGCTCGTGGACCACGCCCAGTTCCGCGCGGCGAACCCCGCAGCGCTCGGCCTCGCGGAGAAGGTGCTGGTCGACGTCAAGGCCGTGTGGACGTGAGCCGAGGTCCGGGCCGGAGCACCCGCGGCACGCTCACGCGCGTCGTCACGGGCGCCCGTGTCGTGCTCGCGGCGCTCGCGGCGGTCGTCGGGGCCGGGCTGGTGCTCCGCGCCGTCCTCGGGAGCGCGGACCTCCGAGGCGTCGAGGCGGGTCTGGGGATGCTCCTGCTGCTCGTCGCCGTGAGCGCGGCCTCCGCCGAGCTCGGCGAGCGGCGTGCGGCCTCGGACCTGCGCCGCCGGACCGCAGCGGTCGCGACGCGCGTCGACGAGGTCCGCGAGAAGCAGTCGCGGCACGAGTACCGCCAGGAGGCGGCGCTCGCACGCGTCGAGCAGGCGGTCCAGGCGGTCCGCGCCGACGTCGAGGGCCACTCGTGGGCGCTCTACGGCGGCCAGGCCCGCACTCTCACGTTCACGCCCTCCGACGAGGGCAGGACGCGCGTGCTGCTCGTCACGAGCAACGGCGGGGGCCTCGGGCACCTGACGCGGTGCCTCGCGGTCGCGGACCACAACCGCGACCGCATCAGCGCCGCCGTCGTGACGCTCTCGACCGCGCACGACGCCGTCGCCGGCATGGGGTACGACGTCGAGCACGTACCCAGCCCCGCGACGACGGGCGAGCCGTGGCCCCGCTGGCACCGCCGCTTCTCGCGCCACCTGCAGGCACTGGTGCGCGCGAACGAGGTCGACGTCGTCGTGTTCGACGGGACGTGGGTCTACCGCGGGCTCACCGAGGTCTGCGACCGCCTCGACGTGCCGCTCGTGTGGCTGTGCCGCGGCACGTGGCGGGCCGACGCCGACCGCACGCAGCTCGCCTCGCCGCTGCAGCACTGCGACCACGTGCTCGTCCCCGAGGACGTGTCGGGTGACCTGCCCGAGCTCGACGTCGCCGCGCCGTGGGTCACGGTGTGCCCGCCGATCACGGTGGTCGACCGGTCGGGGGCGCTGCCCGCCGACGAGGCGCGTGAGCGGCTCGGGCTCGACCCCGCGGGGCGCTACGCGCTCGTGCAGGTGGGCGGCGGGAACGTCGGCGACGTCTCGACCGTGGCCGCGACCGCTGCGTCCGCGCTGCGCGAGCACGGGTTCACGCCCGTCGTCGTCGCCTCGCCGATGTCCTCCCACGGCGGCGTCCCGACCGAGCTCGCGACCGTGATCAGCGGCGTCTACCCGCTCGCGCGGTACCTCGACGCGTTCGAGCTCGCCGTGTGCGCGGGCGGGTACAACTCCGTCCACGAGAACCTCGCGCTGGGGCTCCCCGCCGTCTACGTGCCGAGCACCGCGACGACCACGGACGACCAGGTCGCACGCGTCGAGGAGGTCGAGCGGCTCGGCCTCGGGATCGTGGCGCGCACCGGCGACGACGTCGCCACCGCGGTCGCCACGCTCGCACGGCACGGCGTGCTCGACGCGATGCGCCGTCGGCTGGCCGACCGCGAGCCCGTCAACGGTGCGCGCGCGGCCGGGGACGCGGTCCTCGCGGTGGCCGGGAGCGGGGTCCGGCGGGGGAGGCCGGCGTGACACCCGACGAGGTGCGGCGCGCCCTGCTCGAGGAGTACGCCCGGACGGCACGGACGCACGGGTACGCCGTCGAGGCGACGGCCATCCGCACCGAGTCGATCGAGCTGCGCAGGCTGCTGGCCCACGTCGCGACGCGCGGCCGCCTGTCGCTCGAGCAGCTCGAGGCGGCCGTGCGGACCGGTGACGTCGAGCGGGTCGACCCGACATGGCTGGCCCGGCTGGCGCGGGTCGCCGCGCTGCAGAACTTCTCTCCCTCGGACCGGCCGTTCGCGACCGCCGCGCTGCGGCTCGCGGTGCCGCGGCTGCCGCGCGAGCCGCGTCGCTTCCACCGCCTGCTCGTCGAGCTGCTCCTCGCCGACGGCCGGACGGCGGAGGCACGCGCCGTCCTCGGCGAGCACCCGTGGCTGACCGAGCTCTTCGACGGCTACTACGCCGTCGACGTCGAGAACCCGTTCGGGACGCACGGCGAGGTCGTCCGCTGGGCGGAGGGCTTCTCCCGACCGTTCGTCCGGGCCGGGCTCGAGCCGGTCGCGGTGCACGACGGCGACGGCACCCCGTTCGACCGCCTGACGGCCGAGCCGACCGCACTGGTGGACGACGGGCCGCTCGTGACCGTGATGATGACGACCTTCGAGCCGGAGCGCGAGCCGCTCCTGGCCGCGGTGCGGTCGGTGCTCGCGCAGTCGTGGCGCCGCCTCGAGGTCCTCGTGGTGGACGACGCGTCGCCGACGGCGTTCTCCGACCTCCTCGACGAGGTCGCCGCCCTCGACGACCGCGTCCGCGTCATCCGGCTCACCGAGAACGGAGGGACGTACCGCGCACGGAACGTCGCGCTCCGCGAGGCCCGGGGCGAGCTCGTGACCAACCAGGACGACGACGACTGGTCGCACCCCCGGCGGGTCGAGCGTCAGGTCCTGCCGCTCCTGGCGGACCCGGAGCTTCCCGGGACACGGGCGCCGGCCCTCGCGGCCGACGAGGACCTCCGCCTCTCCCGGCCCGGCTACGACCCGGTCGCGCCGCACGCCGCCACGCTGCTCTTCCGGACCGAGCTCGCGCGTCGCCTGGGCGGCTACCTCGAGATGCGCAAGGCCGCGGACAACGAGCTCCACCAGAGGCTGGAGGCCTTCACGGGCCGACAGGTGCTCGAGCTCGACGAGCCGCTCGCGGTCTACCGGATCCGCTCGGACTCGCTGTCGCGCGGGGACTTCCGGGCAGGCTGGAGCCACCCGGCGCGCCGCGCGTTCCGCGACGCCTACGCGCACTGGCACACGACGTCCGGCAGGAGCCGCCTCGTCCTCGATGCCGGGGGTGCGTCGCCGGTCCCCGTCCCCGAACGCTTCCGCGTCCGTCGGAGCGGACCGCGGCACCTCGACGTCGTGCACGTCCTCGACTGGCGTCGCGCCGGTGTCGTCGAGCGGACCGCGCTCGACCAGGTCCGCGCGCTCGTGGACGCGGGCATGGCCGTCGGCGTCGCCCAGCTCGAGAACGTCCTCGCGCCCACGGCGGGCGCGGGTCGGCTGCGGCGGGAGGTCCGCGCGCTCGTCAACGCCGGGTCGCTCGTCCACGTGCTGCCCGACGACGACGTCGTCGTCGACCTCGTCGTCGTGGGGGAGCCGGCCCTCGTGCAGTTCGTCGGGGCGTTCGCGCACCGCTGGGACGTCCGAGACGTCGTGGTGGCGGCTGCGGAGCCGCCCGAGCGGCCGGGCGTGCGACGTCCTCGGTACGTCGTCGACGACGTCGACGCGAACGTCGAGAGCCTCCTCGGCTCACGGCCGCTCTGGGCGCCGGCTGCGGGCGGGATGCGCTCCGTGCTCGAGGGGCTCGTGGGGCCGGGCCGGCTCACGGCCGTCGACCTCCCGGTGGTGCTCGACCCGGGGTTCGCGCCGACACGGAGACGTGGTCCTCGCTCGACCCGAGCGGTCGTCGGGTCGCACACGGCCACGGACGGCGCGGCCTGGCCGATCAGCGGGCGTGAGATCCGGGACCTCTACCCGGTCGACGGGTCCGTCGACGTCCGCTTCTTCGGGGACACCGAGACCGACACGCCGCTGCGTCGGCTCGGGATGCGACGGACCCCGCCCGCATGGCTCCTCCAGGGCGCAGGCGACCTCTCCCTCGCCGACTTCCTGCACTCCGTCGACTTCTACGTGTCGTGGGTCGACGTGGACGCGAGGTCCGCCTCGGCACGCCCGGTCGTCGAGGCCGTGGCGACCGGCGCCGTCGCGGTGCTCCCGCCGCACGCCAGGGAGCACGTCGGCGACGTCGCCGAGTACCTCGAGCCGGAAGCCGTCGCCCCGTCGATCATGGCGCTCCGCTCGGACCCGAGGCGGTACCGTTCGCGCTCGGACGAGCTGCGGGAGGCCGTGCTCGTGCGCCACGCCCCCCACCACTACGTCTCGGCGGTCCAGGGCCTGCTCCGGACGGACGCAGGGATCCCGAACCGGAGGTCTGATGGATAGCGTCCGCATCCGACGGCTCGCAGGATGGGCCGTCGTCGCCGCCGTCGTGGTCGGCACGGCCGGGGCCGGCCTCGCCGAGCGGTGGGGGCTCGCCGTCGTGGGCCTCGCCGGGCTGACCGGTGCGCAGACTGCGCTGCTGTACCAGCAGCGGGTCCGGGACGGCCGTCGCGCGCAGCAGACCCGACAGCTGTTCCGCGAGCAGCGAGGCCTCGCGGGTCTGGTGCGCTCCGTCTCGGGCCGGCTCCACGAGTGGGGCGACCTGGTGGCCGAGATCCGCGAGCACGACCGCCGCGTGATGGGCGTCCTCGAGACCGAGCGGCGCATGGCGGAGCAGCGCGCCGAGGAGCTGGAGCGCCGCCTGCGGCGGGTCGAGGCGACCCTCGCGCGGTCCGCCGACGAGCCCCCGGACCGCTCGCGGGACGCCGGCGAGCGGGTCCCTGGTGGCGTCTCCGACGGCCCGGACCAGGTCGCGCCCGAGGCCTGACGGCGGCCGGGCGCGCGGGTGGTCGCCGTCCTGTCGGGGCCGCGGACGGCGACGGCCACGCCGTTACACTCCGACCGGTGCGCCACGGCGAGGCGCGCCCGATCACCGACCCACTGACACGACCGGCGGAGCGCGATCACACCCATGAGGAACGAAGCGACCAGGACGATCCCGCGCTTCCGGGAGTTCGAGCCCGGATCGACGCCCCGGCTCACGAGTCCCGTCACCGACGAGCAGCGGCGCGCGTGGAAGACCGTCCCGGAGCGCCGTGACCGCGACGCCGACGTCGTGG
This sequence comes from Actinotalea sp. AC32, assembly GCA_031844515.1. Lineage (GTDB taxonomy): Bacteria > Actinomycetota > Actinomycetes > Actinomycetales > Cellulomonadaceae > Actinotalea. The sequence goes on from JAUZVJ010000019.1 coordinate 25,545, forward strand.
TGGCCGGCGGTGGCCTGTCCGGTGTCGCCACCGCGATCGCGGCCGCGCGCCGCGGGATGCGCGTGGTGGTGGTCGAGCCGACCCACATGCTCGGCGGGCAGGCGACCGCGGCCGGGGTCTCGGCCTTCGACGTGACGTTCCACTACGACCACGCGCTCAACGACTACGGCATCTGGGGCGAGGTCGTCCGCCGGACCATCGCGATCTACGACGACGAGCTCGAGCGGCCGGTCAACGTGGGGCACTACCGGAACGTCTCGTTGACGCCCAACGTGGTGGTCGTCGAGCGTGTCCTCGGTGAGATGCTCGCGGAGGCGGGCGTCGAGGTGCTGCGCAGCACGGCGATCGTCGGTGCCCTGCGGGACGGGGCCAAGGTCGTCGCGGTCGTGACCGGGGCCGGGACGGTCACGGCACCCGTGGTCGTCGACGCGACCGAGGACGGGATCGTCCTCGCGCTCGCCGGCGTGCCGCACCGGATCAGCAACGGGGTGTCCAACGGCACGACCGTGTGGGGCATCACGTCGCCCACCAAGGCGATCCAGGACATCACCTGGACGGCCACCATCCGCGCGTACCCCGAGGGCCTTCCCGAGGAGCTCCGCGTCCCGGAGCCGCCTCCGGGCTACGAGGAGGCGCGCGAGCGCTTCGTGCGCGGCTACCCGCCGGCAGGCAAGTCGGACCCCAAGAAGCGCAAGCCCGGTCCGGTCGGCTTCGCAGGGTTCCGCGCCGCGCCCGACCTCGCGTCGGGGAACATGCAGATCGGCGCCGACTACGAGGCCGTGACCCGCACGAACCTCAACCACGAGAACGACTTCCCCGTGGCCGCGGACTACCTGACCGACCCGAGCGCGCGGCTCGAGTACGAGGCGGCTGCCAAGCTGCTCACGATCAGCATCATCTACTACCTCCAGACCGAGCTCGGCCTGCCGTGGTCGGTGGTGACCGACGAGGGCTACGCCGACGGGCCCGAGCCCCCGCGGAACCCGCTCGTGCCGGAGGTCTACGCGCCGATCGAGCGGCACATGCCCCTGATCCCGTACATCCGCGAGTCGCGACGCCTGATCGGCACGGCCACGCTGACGGGCAAGGCGATCAGCCGGGAGCCGAACCGGCGCGAGGCCGTGTGGCGCACCGACAGCGTCGCGGTGGGCACGTACCACCCCGACCTCCACGGCCGGCGCTACCACGAGGACTTCGAGGCGTCGCTCGACGAGTCGCTGGCCGACAAGCCGAACAAGTGGCGTGAGGGGCCGTTCCCGATCCCGCTCGGCTGCCTGGTCCCCGCGTTCGTCGACGGGTTCGTCGCGGCGGAGAAGAACATCTCGACGTCGCGCCTCGCGGCGGGTGCCGCCAGGGTCCACCCGACGGTCACCGCCATCGGGGAGGCGGCGGGCGTCCTGGCCGCGCTGGCCGTCCACAACGGTGTGCAACCGCGTGAGGTGCCGGTGGCCGCGGTCCAGCTCGAGCTGGCTCGTGGCGGCGCGCTCGTGACGGCGCTCTCGGTCGACGGGGTGGAGCCCGAGGACCCGCGGTTCGCGGCCGTGACCCTCGCCGTGGCGCGCCGCCGTGTCCCGTGCCGGGTACGGCGCACACCGGGTCAGGAGCCGTTCATCGTCGTGGACCTCGACGCCGCGGCCGAGGCGGGCGGCTACTCGATCAAGCACCTCCAGCCGTGGTTCCGCTGGACGTCCGGTGGGGCCCCGGCGGGGTCGCGGACGCTGCCTGACGCGAACGAGGTCGTCGGCGGCTGACCGGTCCCGCGGGCGGGCTCCCGCCGTGCCGGAAGGGCGCCCACGGTAGTCTTGCGCGCGCGGCGCACGAGGTGAGGCGTCGTCATGCCTGGCCGGTCCGCAACGTGAGGACCGTGCACGATGAGGGGATCTGATGGGGGAAAGCCCAGTCCAGAAGGAAGCGGTCGTCGTCAGCTTCTGCGCGGGGAAGGAGTACTACTTCCGCGCTGCTGACCGTCTCGAGGAGCAGCTCGACGAGCTCGGGGTCGACCACGACATCCAGCGGCTCGAGACGCCGGAGGGCTCGGACTGGATCGACATCTGCCGGCAGAAGATCCGCTTCTTCCGCGACATGCTGGTCAAGCACGAGCGGCCCGTCGCGTGGATGGACGTCGACACCGAGATCCTCCGCCGGCCCGACGCCCTGCTCGACTCGACCGCGGACCTCACGGCGTTCCTTCGGAGCTTCAAGTACCTCGTGGGCTTCGACCCGGAGCAGCACTCGCGGCTGCTCGCACCCTCGTACCTCACGTTCAACTACAACGACCGGGTGCTGAGCTTCCTCGACTTCGCCGTGCGCCTCGTCGACGAGTCGGACGTCCGGGCGACCGACGACTACTTCCTCCAGGAGGCGCTGACGTCCTGGGACGGCGACCTCCGCCTGATGCTCCTCAAGCCCACGGACATCAGCCGCCACAAGGAGGATGCGCGGTCCGAGACCGCGTACTTCATCCACGGCGACTCCGGCAACGTCGGCACGTTCAAGGGCGAGGCCGAGCAGCACCAGATCGCCGCGCTCGCGATCCCGCGGCAGGTCCGGGTGCTCCAGGAGTCCGCGCGCGAGTCGCTGCGCAAGGGCGACCGCGAGGCCGCCGGCTTCTTCTACAACCGCATCCGTCGGCTCACGCCGAACGACCCGAACGCGCTCAAGACGTACCTCGAGTTCCTCCACAAGACGAAGCAGTGGAAGAAGTTCGACTACCACGTCGCGCAGAGCCGGAAGAACCCGCGCTTCCTCGACGCCGTGGAGCGCGCCGACTACCTCGCCGCGATCGAGCGCGAGAACTGGACGCGCGCCGACGTGCTCTTCGAGCGTGCCGGCAAGCGGGACAGCCCGTCGTACCCGCTCATGAAGAGCCGCCAGGTCCGGACCGACCTCGACCGCCGCGCAGCCGCGGCCGGCATCGCCGACGAGGACCGCGTCAAGATGTGGTGGATGGAGACCCCGTACCCGGGGAACTTCGGCGACATCATCAACCCGTACGTCGTCGAGGGCCTCACGGGGATCCCTCCGAAGTTCACGCACAACCCGAACCGCCTGCTCGCGATCGGCTCGATCATCAAGTTCGCGAAGAAGGGGACGTCCGTCTGGGGCGCCGGCTGCCCGAGCCGCGACCAGGTCCTGAGCCCCGAGGCCACGTACCACGCGGTCCGAGGCCCCCTCACGCGGGAGGTGGTGCTCGCCAACGGGGGCAGCGCGGACGAGGTCTACGGTGACGCCGCCTGGTTCCTGCCGAAGATCTACAACCCGGACGTCCCCAAGACGCACCGTCTCGGCGTGATCTTCCACCTGACCCACCAGACGGCGGCGCCTCCGCTCGACCCGGACGTGAAGGTCATCGACATCGCCCGTGTCGGTGCGGGTGAGATCGAGGCGTTCATCCGTGAGCTGCTCTCGTGCGAGGCGGTGCTGTCCACCTCGCTGCACGGCGTGATCGTGGCGCACGCCTACGGGATCCCGGTCCGCTGGTGCGTGGCGTCGGGCTCCGCGCGCCAGATCCACGGCGACGGGATGAAGTTCGAGGACTACTTCAACAGCGTCGGCCGGAGCGCCCCGGAGCCGCTGGACGTCAGCGCTCTCGAGCGCGTCACGTCCACGCTCGCCGCGGAGTGCGTCGACAACCCGGAGACCCCGATCGACCTGGTCCGGCTCGCCGAGGCGGCTCCGTTCGACGTCCGGATCCCGCTCTGACCGTGGTCAGAACGCGCCCGTCGGCATGAGTCCGACGGTGCCACCCGCGAGCACCTCGACGCTGAAGCGTCGCTTCGTCCCGCGGTCGACCCGTTCGACGACCTCTACCTCGCGGACCCCCGCGAGGTAGAGGTCGAGCACGTCGTCGTCCGTCAGGAGGGACCCCTCGGCGACGGCTTCCCCCGCCGCCTTCCAGCGGACGGCGCTCGCTGCGTCCGACGTCGCGTCGTAACCGCCGTCGACGCGGGTGCACCGCAGCCGCTTGGCCTCGTTGGCCCAGCGGTGGGCGAACGCGAGAGCGGCCCCGGCGTCGCCGGCGTACGCCTTCAGGACCGTCCTCGCCCCCGCCCGGAGGTCCTCCACGAAGGCGCCCGCCTCGAGCACGGGGCGTGCCGCGACGAGGGCGCGCTCCGCGCCGGCACCGTCCGCGTTGACGAGGTGCGCGTGCAGGACGTAGCGGACACGGCGCAGCCACTTCTCGGTCGCGGCCTCGGCCGGGTCGTCCCACAGGTGCTCGTGCGTCGCGTAGAGGTGGTCGTGCGCGGCGGCGATCGCCGCCGGGTCACGGCCCTGCAGCGTGTGGTAGTAGGCGACCGCGGCGGAGCCCTCCGGCTGGGGGACGACCCGTCCGCCGTCCGCCAGGAACCTGAGGAAGAAGTCGAAGTCCTCCGACCAGTTGAGCGTGGTGTCGAAGCCCGTTGCGCGGAAGGCCTCGGTGCGCCCGAACGTGCTCTGGAGCATGACGACGTCGTTGCGGTCACGCGCGAGCCGCAGGTAGTCCCGGAGGCGGTACTCGTGCGGGAGCGTCACGAGCTTCGCGCCGCCTCGGCGCAGGTCGATCCGGTAGAGCGGTGCGCTGAGGAGGACGTGTCCGCCCTCGGAGGGGTCGAGCGCCCGGTGGTGCGCGAGCTGCTCCTCGAGCTTGCGGGGGTGCCAGTGGTCGTCGACGTCGAGCCACGTGACGAAGTCCGCGTCGACGGCGTCGAGGAGCGCCTGGCGGGCGTGGCCACGTCCGCGGTTCGTGTCCCCCCGCAGGACGACGACGCGCGTGTCCTCGGCCGCCCAGCCCTCGAGCGCCTCGCGCGTGCCGTCGGTCGAGCCGTCGTCGAACACGACGATGCTGTCCGGCCGTCGCGTCTGCGCGTCGAGAGCGCGCCGGAAGCGTCCGAGAAGGTGCGCGCCGTCGTACACGGGCGTCAGGACTGCGATGCGATCCATGCTGGTGCCTTCACCGGAGGGTCGGGGTCGGGGCCCGGGCCGGCTGGCGGCGCGCCCCCGTGGCCGTGGACGGCGCGCGCCCCCGTCCTCGCGGTACGGGTCACGGCCGTCGGGGGGTCGCGGTCCGAGCACGAGGAGCGTAGCCGAGCCCGCGCTCCCGGCCGGGGGACCGCGCGGCGCGCTGGGAGCGGGCACGGCGGGTGGTCGCGTACCGTCTGGCGGGGCGAGAGCCCCGATCGGAGGAGAGGGTGGCAGGTGTCGCGAACATGACGTCGTCTGAGCTGGTCCTGGAGTACGCGGCGGAGAGCGTCGGCCTCTCGGCCGCCGAGTACCGGGCGGCGGTCGACGAGCTTCGGTACCGACGGGGGTTCCTCCTCGAGCGGTCCGTGGACGGCGGACCCGCCCGGAGCGGCTGGAGCGCCGAGCGGCTCGGGGCGTACGTGCTGTCGACCCACCCCGACACGGCGCTCGTGGTCGTCCGGGGCGACGGTGTCGAGGTCGCCCTCCTCGGCGAGGCGTTCGACCCGTGGCAGCCGGAGCTGAGGCCCGAGGGCGTCGCCGACGTCGTCCACCAGGTGGTGCGCCGGGGAGAGGAGCACCTCCTCGAGCTCCTCGACCGCCTCGCGGGCCGGTTCCGCGTCCTCGTGGTCCGCGGTGAGGTCGCGACAGCCTGGCACGACGCTATGGGCTCCGGTGCGGTGGTCTACGACGAGGCGGGCGGGACGTGCGCCTCGCACGCCGCGCTGCTCGCCGAGCATCTCGGACGCACCCACCGCGACTACGTCATCCCGTTCCTCACCACCCGCAACTACCGGCTCCGGGACGTCAAGTACTTCCCGGGTGCCCTCTCCCCGTACGACGGCGTCCTCCACCTCACCCCCAACACCCGGCTCGACGTCGGCTCGGGCACCGTCGAGCGCTACTGGCCCCGCGAGGCGCTGGCCCCGGTGACCGTCGACGACGCGTCGCGCACGCTCGAGGAGTACCTGGTCGGCCAGGCGGAGTGGTTCCGGTCGGCGGGGCGGACACCACTCCTGGGCGTGACGGCGGGGACGGACAGCCGCGGGCTGCTGGCGGCCTTCGCCGAGGGCTCCCCGACGCTGTTCACCTACGTGCGCAGCGAGGGCGGGCGCCTGGAGTCGAACCACGACTCCCGGACGGCGCAGGCCCTCGCGGCCGCGGTGGGGCTCTCGGTCGCGGTCCTGCAGGTGCGCGACGTCGTCCCGCTCAACACGACCCTCCGGCCCATCGACGTCGCGTACCGCTCGGCGAGCGGCGGGATCCGGGGCGGGAACTCGGCATGGGTGGGGGCGATCCAGCGGGACGTCGAGGTCCGTCCCGAGCACCTGATGGTGCGTGGCTTCGGCGGTGAGGTGATGCGGGGCTTCTACCAGCAGATGCCGACCGCGATGACGCACCTGTCGCCCAACCAGCTCGCACGGACGTACGACGTCAACGCGGGTGCCGCAGTCACCCGGGCGGCCTTCCGCCACCTGATGGACACGACGGACATGCAGCGCGCCGTCGCCCTCGGGATGGACCCCAACGACGTCCTGTACTGGGAGCACCGGATGGGGGTGTGGGGGAGCATCACGATGCTCGAGTCGGAGCTCGCGACGGCGAGCATGCCCGGGTACAACTCGCGCCGGCTCTTCTCGGCGTTCCTGGGGCTCGACTACGTGACGCGCCACTCGCGCCAGGTCATCCACGACACCTTCCGGCGGATGCGCCCGGAGCTCATGGGACCCGAGCACCACCTCTGACGCCCGACCGGTCGGCGTCCCCCGCACCCGCCGGACCGGGCACGACGAAGCCCCGAGGCGCGCGCCTCGGGGCTTCGTCGTGCATGGCGTCCGGAGCCTGTCAGGCTCCGGTCAGCTCCACGCCATCGTCTTCTTCGCGACCGGCCCGGTCACGCTGCCGAGCGCGTTCCGCGCGACCACCCGGTAGTAGTACGAGGCGCCCGGCTCGAGCCCCGTGACCACCCCCGACCGCACGGTCATCTCGTACCCGACCGCCGGGAGCCTCACGACCGGCGCCTTGTTCGTCAGGCGGTCCGGTGCCGTGCCCCACTCGATCCATGCGTCGGTCGCGAGCCGGTGCGGGTCGACCTGCGCGTTGAACTGCACGGAGGTCGACGTCTGGTCCGTCGTGAACGTCTTCGACGTCGTCGGCGGGCCCTGCGTGCCGAAGGTCGCCTTCGTGACGGTCGTGCCTGCCGGCGACGTGGTGGTGACGCGCACGTAGTAGTCCGTGCCGGCACGCAGGCCGGTGATCGCGTGGCGGATCGTCTTCTCGTAGGAGACGAGCGGCACGGCGATCGGCTGGCTCTTGTTGCCGTACTGCTCGGTGCGGCCCCACTCGAACGTCATGGTTCCGGCGAAGCCGTGCATGTCGGCGTACCCGACGAGCGTGGCGGTCGACGACGTGACGTCCTTCGCCTCGGCACGGACGGTCGGGGCGGGGGCCGAGACGATCGTCACGGTGTCCGTCGCCGTCCGGCCGCCCGTGTCGGTGACCGTGAGGCGCGCCTTGAACGTCCCCGTCCGGTAGGAGTGCGCGACCGACGCCGGCGGCTGCCCGGTGCCCGACTTCCTGGCGCTGCCGTCGCCCAGGTCGAGGGTCCACGACGCGATGCCGGTCCCGGTCGTCGCGTTCATGCCCGTGCTGCCCGAGCCCGTGAACGTCACCGCGAGAGGCGCGGGGCCGTGCGTCTTCGACGCACTCAGCCAGGCCTGCGCCCGGCGGTGCGCGCTCGGGCGGTCACCGATCTCCGTGAACGCCGCGAGCGAGCTCGGGGACGACTCGACGAACCACGGGCAGCTGCCGTGGACGTTGAAGTACAGGACGGCCTTCATCTCGGGCCACGAGGTGAAGCTGTCCATCGTCTCGCGCAGCCACGCTCCCTTGCGGCCGGGCTGCGAGGCGTCCTCGTTCGACCCGTACTCGGCGACCATGAGCGGCTTGGCGTGCGCCTTGCCGTACGCACGGAAGTTCTGCGACAGGTACTCCATCGACCGCCACGACGTGTAGCTGTTGTTGGTCGAGCAGCCGAACCAGTTGTAGGCGTTCATCGAGATGTAGTCGACGACGTCGTCGCCCGGGTAGAGCTGGTCGGCCGTGACGGTGGCGTTCGCGCCGAACACCGTCGGCGTCACGATCCACGTCCACACGACGTTCTGCACGCCCTCCGAGCGGTACACGGACACGTAGTGCCGCCACGCCGCCCGGTACTCCGCGGGCGTCCCGTGCGCGAGCGCGAGCTCGGGCTCGTGCTGGAACGTCAGGAAGATCGGCACCCCGAGCGCCTTGATCGCGCGCGCGTGCTCACGGATCTTCGTGTCGTGCTTGCCCGCGGCGATCGAGGCCCAGGACAGCCGAGTCCCGTTGACCAGCTTGGGTGCGATCGAGTGGACGGGCGTCCGGCCGCGGGCGACCGTGTCCGTCACGGTGTTGCCCGGTGCGGGCTCGTCCCACTGGCTGTAGGTGCGGTGGACGTCGAGCTTCCGGTCCACCATCCGCTCGAACGCGGAGATGGCCGTGTCCATGTCCGGGTGCGAGCCGCGGCTCACGGCGGCGCCGAACAGCACGCCGGTGTCGGGGGTCAGGGCGCGCGCCGCGGCCGACAGCGTGAAGTCGCCACCCGAGCCGCCGTCGCCCGGTGCGGGCGCGTCCGTCAGACCGCCCGCGTCGCGGACGTAGCCGACGACGTCGACGACGAGCTGGACCGTGCCGCCGGACGGCTGGTCCGAGTACACGTTCACCCGGCCGTTCGCGGGAAGGGCGGCGACCACCATGTTCGGGATGTCCCGCCCGGGGACGTAGTTGATGTTCGAGGCGAACGGCGGGCTCGTCCGGCGCGTCCCGTCGACGTCGGGGTAGACGCGCAGGTTGCCCCGGGTCGAGGCGCCCACCGCGGTCACGTTCAGGACGACGGCGCTCGCGTCGGACGGGACCGACGCCTTCCCCTCGACGAGGAACGAGCTCACGGCACCGGCCTTGAGCGGGCCGGCGATCTCGCCGATCCGCGAGCCCGACCGGGTGTCCACCAGGCGGGTCGGTGTGACGGGGGAGTACACCGCGTCCGCCTCGACGTACCCGACCACGTCGATGATCACCTGGACGGGGCTCTGCGACGACGACGCGCCCGTGTCGGCGTAGAACGACAGGTCGCCCGCGGACGAGAGCTGGACGATCGCCCCGTTGGCCTTGTCCTGGCCGGGGGCGAAGTTGATGAGCGACGTCTTGGTGAGCGGCTGCGCGCCGGGCCACACCCGCAGGTTGCCGCCTGCGCGCGGGCCGGTGACCGTGACGTTGACGATCGCGGCGGTGGCTCCCGTCGGCACGCCGGCCTTCCCCGCGACACGGACCGTGTAGGTCTTGCGCGGCTGGACGGGGCCCGCGACCGACCCGACGCGCGACGTGCTGCGCGTGTCCAGGAGGCGCTGCGAGGCCTGCGTGACGATGCTCGAGCCTGCGGGCATGTAGCCCGCGACGTCGATGAGCACGCCGACGCTCCGGGGCCCCTGGGTCGCGTAGCAGACCTTCCCGTTCGCTGGCAGGCGCACGAACGTCGAGTTCGCGACGTCGGCGCCGGTCTCGAAGTTCACGGTCGAGCCCTTGGGCGCGGGCGTGCGTCCGGTGCCGTCCGAGTCGGGGTACACGAGGACGTTGCCCGGGCCGGCCGGCCGCACGGTCGTGACGTTCACGTACACGCCGGCAGCGCCCGTGGGGACGCCCGCGCGCCCGCCGACCTGGATGCAGCGCACCGTCCCGGCCGGTACGGCGCTGTCCGTGAGGACCCGGGAGGGCGTCAGCGCGACGTAGTCCTTGGGTGCGGCGGTCGCCAGCGCGACGGGGGTCGCGGCGGGGGACGCCACCGGGGCCGGGGCTGCCGTTGCGGTGCCGGTCCCGACGAGCGACAGGACGAGCGCGGCGACGGCGGTCAGGGCAGACGTTCTGCGGTGCATCGGTTCCTCTCCCGGGCGCACGTCGGCACGCGCGCCTCGGTACTCGACATCGGCATCCGTTGGGCCGACATGATGAATTCGCCCGTGATCCTCACCACACCTCGGGCCTCGCCGTCACGCGGGTCGCGTCAGCTCGTCGAACCTGGCCGCGACCGTCCGGTAGAAGGCGTCGGTGTAGTGGAACGGTGCGGGACCCCACCTGTGCTCCGTCGAGCCGACCGCCTCGGCCTGCTCCATCCGGAGCGTCCGCACGTCGGGCACGGCGGCCGCCGCCGCGTGGTAGCGGTCGAACGACGCGTTGGCCTGCGCGGACGTCACGCCGTGACTCGTCGGCGCCGGCTCACCCGAGTCGAGGACCTCGGCCCAGGGGGTGACGAGCAGCACGGTCCGTCGCCGGAGCCCCCGGGAGGACAGGAGGCGGCTGAACGCGCCCAGCGCCGTCGACCACAGGTCGAAGTGCTCGTCCGTGCCGAACGGGATGTGCCGGTGCCCCTCGGGCAGGGCGACCCCGGACGCGATGAGCTCGTTGCTGAGCGTGAGGTGCCCACCGTCCGGCAGCTCGATCACACCGAGCCGCTCGTCGACGAGGTCCCACAGGACGACGTCGGGGCGTGTCCGTCGGTAGAGCGCCCGGACGAGGCCTGAGCGTGCATCCTGCCGCACCATGCGCCGCTGGAACGGGGAGTCGAGGCGAACGCGCTCGACGACGTCCTCGGGTGCCCGCGAGAACGCGCTGATGAGCGAGTGCCGAGCGTGGTAGCCCATGAGCTCGTAGCGCTCCGGGTCGAAGAGCTCGAACGAGTCGCGCGAGACGCAGCTCCCGTAGATGAGCACGCTGAGCGGCGCGCCCGTCATCGCAGGACGGCCCCGAAGTCCGGCAGGCGCTCCGCCAGGCCGAAGTGGTGCAGGACGGCGGCGAGGGTCCGCGGCGTCGCGTGGCCGTCGCCGTACGGGTTCACGGCGTTCGCCATGGCCGCGTACGCGTCGGCGTCGTCGAGCAGCCGCGACACCTCGGACACGATGACCGTCTCGTCCGTGCCGACGAGCCGCACGGTCCCGGCGGAGACCGCCTCGGGCCGCTCGGTCGTGTCGCGCATCACGAGGACCGGCTTGCCGAGGCTCGGCGCCTCCTCCTGGACGCCGCCGGAGTCGGTCAGCACCACCGTCGAGCGGGCGAGGAGGTGCGTGAACTGGGCGTAGGGGAGGGGCTCGGTCACGACGACGTTGGGCATCCCGACGAGCCCCGGCAGGACGGCGTCGCGGACCACCGGGTTGCGGTGCGCGGGGAGCACGACCGTGAGCTCGGGCCGCGTCCGGACGAGGTGGGCGAGCGCGCGCCCCACAGCCTCCATCGGGGCGCCCCAGCTCTCGCGGCGGTGCGCGGTGACGAGGAGCATCGGGCCGTCCCCCGCGGCGGCGGCTCGCAGCCGCGCGTCGGGCAGCGGCACCTCGGTCGAGGTCGCCGCGACGAGCGCGTCGATCACGGTGTTGCCGGTGACGACCACGGCGCCCGGGTCGATCCCCTCGCGCAGGAGGTTGTCACGCGCCCCCGGTGTCGGCGCCAGGTGGAGCGTCGCGAGCCGCGACGTGAGGACGCGGTTGGCCTCCTCCGGGAACGGCGACGTCATGTCGCCCGACCGGAGCCCGGCCTCGAGGTGGACCACGGGGACGCCGCGGTGGAACGCGGCGAGGGCTGCAGCCGTCGAGGTGGTCGTGTCGCCCTGGACGAGCACCGCGTCGGGGCGCTCGCGGTCGAGCAGCGGGTCCAGGCCGTCCAGCACGCGTGCGGCGATGCCCGAGAGGCTCTGGCCGGGCCGCATGATGTCGAGGTCGTGGTCGGGCACGATGCCGAAGAAGTCCGTGACGCCGCGGAGCATCTCGCGGTGCTGCCCGGTCACCACCGTGATGCCGTGCAGCAGCGGTGCCTCCGCGACGCCCCGGAGGACGGGTGCGACCTTGATCGCCTCCGGTCGGGTGCCGAAGACGGTCATGAGCCTGACCGGCGCCTTCGCGGTCACCGGTCGTCCCGGAAGATGTCGTCGAAGTTGCCGGTGTCGACGAACCGCGACTCGGCGTGGACCACGTCGTCGCCGCCCCGGCGGCCGGCCCCCTGGCGGCGACGGGACGGGTCGGCGGCGTGGCGCGGCTGCGCGCCCGGCGCCGGGGGGTGGACGAAGTCGATCTCGGTGTCGTAGCCCTCGAGGAAGGCCTCCTCGAGCAGCGCAGCCGCCTTGGCCCTCTCGCCCTTGGCGAGGTTCCAGGCGAACCAGCGGTACTTGCGGGCGACCTCGACCGCGTCGCCGTCCATGACCAGCCGCCCCTTGTGCAGCCAGATCGCGCGCGTGCACTCCTCCTCGACCGTCTGGGCGGCGTGGCTCACGAGGAAGACCGTGCCGGCGCCCTTGCGCATCTCGTTCATCCGGTCGCGGCTTCGCTCCTTGAAGGACGCGTCCCCCGTGGCGAGCGCCTCGTCGATCAGCAGGATGTCCGGCCGCACGGCGAGCGCGATCGCGAACCGCAGCCGTGCGCCCATGCCCGACGAGTAGGTGTTCATCGGCAGGTGGATGGACGGGCCGATGTCGGCGAGGTCGACGATCGTCGAGAACTGCTCACGGGCCTCGTCGGGCGTCAGGCCCATCGCGAGGCAGCCCAGGAGGACGTTCTGCGCGCCGGACAGCTCCGGCTGCAGGGCGGCGTTCACACCGAGGAGGACGGGCGTGCTGCGCGCGTAGACGACCCCGCGCAGCGGCCGCTCGAGCCCCGCGATGATGCGCAGGAGCGTGCTCTTGCCCGACCCGTTGAGGCCGACGAGGCCGATCGACTCGCCCGCCCTGGCGGCGAGGGACACGCCCGCGACGGCCCGCACGAGCACCGCGGGCGGACGTCCGACGAGCCTGCGGACGAGCCGCTCACCCCTCGGCAGGCGAGCCGCCGCCTCTCCCGACGCGACGCTGTAGCGCACGTGGATGTCGGAGACCGCGACGGTCACCGGCCCGAACGACGTCGTGAGCGCCTGCGACGTCTGAGCCTCGGGAGCGTCCGGCGGCGCGTCGCCGGCCGTGGTGTCAGAGGGCGCCATACCGCTCCTCCCCCCGCCAGAAGAAGACCAGGCCGCCCACCGCGGACGCGACGGACCACGTCACGAGGAGCACCCAGCTGCCCGCGTCGGGCGTCTGCCCGTACAGCAGCACGTCCCGAGACGCGTCGAGCACGATGAACATCGGGTTCAGCTCGATGAGCTGCAGGATCCGGGGATGGTCGATGAAGCGGTCGTACGAGAAGAAGACCGCCGAGCCGTACAGCCAGAACCGGGTCGCGATGCTGATGATCTGGCTCAGGTCCGGCAGACGCGCCGTGACGCGTGCTGCCCACAGCGCGATGCCGAACGTGAACATGCCCTGGAGCACCAGGACCACCGGGAACAGCGCCCACCGCCACGTCACGTCCTCCTGCGGCGGCAGCAGCAGGATGAGGACCAGCATGACCGCCAGCACGGGGACCTGGGTCAGCGTGTTGCGGACGACGACGGCGATGGGCAGCGCCGCGCGCGGGAACGTGAAGGCCTTGACCAGGTTGCGGCCCTGGATCAGCGACTGCGCACCCGTGGACAGCGACCGGGACGTGTACTGGAACAGGAAGATCCCGATGAGCAGGTAGCCCAGGAAGTTGTCGATCCCTCGGCTGGTCCCGAGGACGAGGCCGAAGATGATGTAGTACGCCGCGCCGTCGAGCAGAGGCCGCAGCACGAGCCACCCGAGACCGAGCACGGTGCCGCGGGACCCGCTGACGACCTTGCCCCGGGACTCCGCCAGGATGAAGTGCCGCCGGTCCCACAGCTGCTCGAGGTAGGTCGGCAGATCCGGACGCCGGTACACGGGGCGCATCCCCGTCGTGTCGACGACCTCGCGCAGACGCTCCCGGGCACGCGTCGGCGCCTCGCTCATGCCACGTACCGCAACTCGTCGTCCCCCAGGGCGTCATCCGGAAGGGACCACAGTACCCAGCGCACGCTGGGACCCCCGCACCGGGCCGCTCCTCGCGCCCCGCACCGGGCCGCCCTCCGTGCCTCGAGCCGGACCGCTCCTGCTGCCCCGCACGGCCTCACGCCACGCCCTCCGCGACGGAGCGCAGCATGTCCTCCACCGTGAGCTCGGCGCGCCACCCCGCGCGCTCGGCGATGCGGTCCACGGACGCGACGACCGACGCGGGGTCCCCGGGGCGCGGCGGCGCGACGTCGTACGGCAGGTCGCGGCCGAGCACCGCGCCCAGCGCGCGGACCATCTCCAGGACCGACGTGCCCGTGCCCGTGCCCACGTTGAGCGCCTCGAACCCGTCGGCCGGCCCGCCGGGCTCCCCGAGCAGCGCGAGCGCGCGCACGTGGGCCCGGGCGAGGTCCGCGACGTGCACGTAGTCGCGCACGCAGGTGCCGTCGGGCGTCGGGTGCGCGTCGCCCAGCACGACGGGACGCAGCCCGCGGCGCACGCGGTCGACGAGGATCGACACGAGGTTGACCGTCTCGACGTCGGCGAGCTCGGGCGCGGCGGTCCCGGCGACGTTGAAGTACCGCAGGGCGACCGCGCGGACCTGCCCCGCACGCGCGGCCCAGCGCACGAGGTCCTCGCCCGCGAGCTTCGTCGCGCCGTACGGGTTGATCGGCTCGGTCGGGTGCGTCTCGGGGACGGGCTCGGCGCCGGTCTGCCCGTAGACCGCCGCGGACGAGGAGAAGACGAGCTCGTGGACGCCGGCCTGCTCCATGGCGAGCAGGACGGTCGCGAGCTGCCCGACGTTCTGCTGGTAGTAGCGCGCGGGCTGCACGGTCGACTCGTCGGCCCGCTTGAGCGCCGACATGTGCACGACGGCCGTGACCCCGCGCTCGGTCATGAACCGCGCGAGCGCGTCGACGCCCGCGCCGTCGGCGAGGTCGAGCCGCAGGAGCGGCGTGCCGTCGACGCGCTCGGCACGCCCGTGGGAGAGGTCGTCGACGACGACGGCGTCCGCGCCCGCGCGCGTCAGCTCGCGGACGATGTGGCCGCCGATGTAGCCGGCCCCGCCCGTCACCAGGATGCTCACGGTCCCTCCGGGGGTGTCGCGTCGGGGCGTGTCGCGCCGTCGTCGGCGAGCAGGGGGTGGTGGCACCGTCGACGCCGGCGCCCGACCCGGCCCAGTATCCCCGCGCCGTGCGCGACGTCGTGCCCACGTCCGTGCGTCGAGCCGTGCACCGAGCCGTGCACCGAGCAGGGCGTCGAGCCGTGCACCGAGCAGGGCGTCGAGCAGTGCGGTGGCCGGCCGGTGGGTCGCGGCCGTCGGCCGCAGTCGCGGCGGGACGGCGTCACCGCGCGAGCCCCTCGTAGAGCTCCCGGTACACCCGGCCCGCACGCGACCAGGTCCGCCCGGCCGCGAACGACCTCCCGGCGTCGCCGAGCCGCGCGCGCAGCGCCGCGTCGTCGGCGAGCTCCTCGAGCCGGGCGGCCCACGCGACGGCGTCTCCGGCCGGAGCGAGCAGCCCCGTGCCCGGTTCGCCGACGATCTCGGCGAGGGCGGGCAGGTCGCTCGCGACGACGGGCCGGCCGCACGCCATCGCCTCGACGGGCTTGAGGGGCGTCACGACGCGGCACACGCGCACGTCGCGGCGGGGGACCGCGAACACGTCGAGCGCCCGGTGGTGCAGCACGGCCTGGTCGCGGCCGACCCGTCCCGGGAAGACGGCAGCGTCCGCGAGCCCGAGCTCGTCGGCGCGGCGTAGGAGGCCGGGCCGGGAGACTCCGTCGCCGACGACGCAGGCCCGCACGTCCCGTCCGCGCGCGCGCAGCAGGGCGACGGCCTCGAGCAGCGTCCCGAGTCCCTCGTAGTCGACCAGGCTGCTCACGGTGCCGACCCAGAACCCCTCGGCCGGCAGCCCGAGGCGCACGCGCGCGTCCGAGGCCGCCACGTCGTCCTCGAGGAGCCGCTCGTCGACCGCGTTGGGCACGACCGTGATGCGGGTGCGGTCGAGGCCGCGCGCGACGAGCTCGTCGGCGAGGGTGGCGCTGAGCGTCACGACGTGGTCGGCGGCGAGGAAGCTCTCGGTCTCGCGCGCCCGCAGGAGCCCGTAGCGCTCCGACGCGTCCGCCGCGGTGTCGCCGACGGCGGTGCGGCGCGCGACCCACGAGTCCTCGAGCAGCCCCCGGACCTCGTAGACCCACGGCGTGCCGGACGCCTCGGCGACGGCGCGCGTCACGAGCGCGTTCGTGAAGTCGGTCGTCGTGTGGAGGACCGTCGGCGCGACGTCGCGGGCGACGGGGGCCAGCAGAGCCGCGTGGCGCTCGAGCCGCTGCTCGGCCCCGCGCGGCAGCGTCCACGGCAGGAGCCGCTCGTACCGCACGCCGTCGACGACGTCGGCCCGCCCGGACGTCAGCCGACCGATCGACACCGGGTACGCGATGCGCGTCGCGGCGGCGACCCGGACGCCGGCCTCCGCCTGCGCGCGGAGCACCGCGTGGCTGCGGGCCGAGTAGCCGCTGCGCGTGTGCGGGACGGAGTTCGTGAGGACGTGCAGGGCGGCGGGCGCGTCACCGCGGCGCCGGTGACCGGCGGCGACCGCGCGAGGGAGCCGGGGGCGGACCTCGCCGCGGAGGACGGCGGCCTCGGAGCGGTAGCGCTCGGCCAGGCCCGACGACGGCGGCGCGACGGCGAGTGCGCCGCTCACGTCACCCGCGAGCCACAGCGCGCGGGCGACCACGGCGTCGTGCCCGGCGTGCGGTGCCGGCCCCGGCTCCCGGGACGCCACCCCGAGCGGACCCGCCCCCCGCCCGACCTGCGTCGCGAGCTCCGCGTGCAGGCGCCGAGCGAGCGCGCCGCGGGGTCGCGCACCGCGCAGCGCGACCGCGGCCCGGTCGGGGTGGTCGGTGAGCCACGCCGCGAGCGCCGAGCGGAGCGGCCCGGACGGGCCGACGGTGAGCACGCGGGCGAGCGTCGCCGTGACGCGCGACGGCAGGCGACGCCCGGCGAGGAGGAGGAAGTGCAGCGGGTCCTCGCCGAGGTGGCGGACCGAGACCGAGCCCGCGAGGACGACGTCGCGCACGAGGCCGAGGGCCCGGCCCGCGAGCGGGTGGGTCACCGCACCACGCCCTCGAGGACCGCGAGGTAGTCGGCCGCGAGGCGTGCGTAGTCGCTGTGCTGGCGCGCCCACGCGCGTGCCCGCCCGTCGACGCCCAGCAGGTCGCGGTCCTCGTCGAGGCGCCGCCACAGCGCCGCGAGCGCCTCGGGGTCCTCGGGGTGGACGACGTGGCCGGCGCCGGTCGCCTCGACGATGTCGGCGGCCTCGCCGGCCATGACGGCCGTCACGTGGCGTCCGGTCGCCATCATCTCGTAGAGCTTCGACGGCACGGTCCAGCGCAGCGGGAGCCACGAGCGCAGCGACACCAGGAGCGAGTCCGCCCACGCGTAGTGGTCGAACACCTCCGACCGTGCGACGGGTCCGCGCAGGTCGACCGGGACGCCGCGGTCCGCCGACACCTCGGCGAGGCGGGCGTACTCGAACCCCGGGCCGACGATGCGCAGGTCGACGGGTCGGCCGCGCTCGCGCAGGAGGCCGGCCGCCGCGACCGCGGTGCCGAGACCCTGCGCGCGCCCCACGGTGCCGAGGTACAGGACCCGCAGCGGGTCGGTCGTGGGGGAGGGCCGCGCGCCCAGGAGCGGGATCTCGTCGAGGTAGGCCCCGTTGCGGATGACCTCGACGCGCTTCATGCCGCGCTCGCGGAGGACCTCGCCGAACGCGTCGGTGGTCGTGACGACCGCGGCGGCGTCCTTCTGCAGCATCGTCATGACGCGGTGGATCTCGGCCGTCACGGCACCCTTCCACCCGCGCCGCCGTCGCGTCTCGCCCATCATCCCGCTGGGTTCGATGAGGTCCGGCCACGCGTCCCTCATCTCGACGACGAGCGGGACGCGCAGGGCGTGCCGCAGCGCGACGCCCGCGGCGATCGACGGGATCCCGGGGACCGTCGCGACGACGACGTCGGGGCGGCGACCACGCCGGCCGAGCTCGCGCACGCCGCGCACCACCGAGTCGGTGGCCGCGATGGTCTGGTCGAGCGTGCGGGACCGGATGCCGTGGCCGTGCTCGCGGAAGCGCACGCGGTGGACCGTCTCGCCGTGCTCGCCCGGCGCGGTGTCGCCGGGGCGCAGGCCGGGCACCAGCTCGTGCACCGCGCCCGCGGGGTAGTGCGGGGGCGGGGTCAGCACCGTGACGTCGTGGCCCGCCGCGAGGAACCGCGGGACGAGGGCCCCCCAGCGACGCTGCGGTGCGCCGACCTCGGGCGCGTAGTGGTGGGTGACGAGGAGGATGTGCATGACGGGTGCAGCCGATGGTGCGCTCGCGCGCTCGCTCGGCAGTCACCCCCTCCCGGTCCCGGTCACGTCCGTGGTCAGGGTAGCGCCAGCGCGCGTCCCACCCCCGGGGGCCTCGGGACCTCCACGGGTGACGGACGGGTGAACCGGGGCGCTCCGGCTGCGCGTCACCGCCGTCGACCACCGGCCGGCGCCCGGGTGTGACCGCGCACACGTCGGCGCACCCGCGCCCCCGGGCGGCTCAGGTCGCGCCCGGACGTGCCGATGATCCGGACGTGGTGACGCGCGGACCGCTCCTGTTCGCCCTCGCCGGGACAGCCCTCGTGATCGTCGAGGGCCTCACGCCGGTGGGGCTCGTCCGCGACCTCCTGTTCCTGACGATCGGCGTGTACGCCGTCGCGGGCACCGTCGTCGGGATCCGGCGCAACCGGCCGACCCGGCCGCGGCCCTGGTACCTGCTCGCGGCCGGCCTCGCGTCGTGGGTGCTCGGTGACGCGCTGTGGGTCTTCTCCGACCACGTCCTGGGGATCGACCCGTTCCCGTCCGTCGCCGACGTCGCGTACCTCGCCGCCTACCCGCTGCTCGCCGCCGGGCTGCACGCGCTCCTGCCCGTCCGGGACCGCCGGACGACCGTCCGCGCGCTGCTGGACACCGCGATCGTCGGCGTGTGCGTCGCGCTGGTCCTGTGGGTCGCGTTCATCGAACCGACGTGGACGGAGCCCGTCGGCACGTTCGCGCAGCAGGCGACCGCGGTCGCCTACCCGATCGGCGACGCCGTGCTGCTCGGGTACCTGGTGCACCTCGGGGTCTCGTCCGTCGTCAGGGACCGGTCCCTGCGGCTCCTCGCCGTGTCGCTCGTCCTCGTGCTCGTCGCCGACGTCGCGTTCCAGTCGCTCGCCTACGTCGACCATTACGAGGGCTCGGTCTACGTCCTCGACCCGGTGTTCGCGCTCAGCTACCTCGCGCTGGCGGCCGCCGCACTCGACCCGTCGATGCGCACGGTCGGCGACGTCCGACCCGCCCGGATCGAGGCGGGCGGGCGCATCGCGTTCCTCGCGGGCGCCGCGCTGTTCCTCCCCGTGACCCTGCTCGTGGAGGACCTGCTCGCCCAGACGCCGCACGTCACCGAGGCCGCGGCGGCGTCAGCCGCGGTCATCGGCCTGATCGCGGCGCGGATGGTGCTCATGCTCCGCCACATCCAGCGGCAGGCCGCGCACCTGTCGGCCCTGGCCGACACCGACTTCCTCACGGGCCTGCTCAACCGCCGCCGCCTCGTGCACGTGCTCTCGCGCCGCACCGCCGACGCGCGGCGCGGTGCCCACGGCCGGTCGGCCGTGCTGCTGCTCGGGCTCGACCGGTTCACCGAGGTCAACGACACGCTCGGTCACCGCATCGGCGACGAGCTGCTGCGGGCCGTCGCCGCCCGCCTGCGCTCGGCCGCGCCCGAGGGCGCCGTCCTCGCGCGGCTCGGCGGCGACGTGTTCGGGGTCCTCGTGCCCGGCGTCGCGGACGACGACGACGCCGCGCGCCACGCCCGGCGCCTCGCGGACCTGCTGGCCGACCCGGTCGTGGTGAGCGACCTCGGCGTCGACGTCGACGGCGGCGTCGGGTTCGTGGTGCTGCCCGACGACGGGGTCGACCCCGCGGAGCTGCTGCACCGCGCCGACGTCGCGCTGTCGGCGGCGCGCGGTGTCCCCGACCGCGTCGCGCGCTACGACGCCCGCATGGAGCTCGGCGGCGCGCTCGCGCCCGAGCTCATGGCCGAGCTGGGCGACGCGATGGCGGCGGGCCAGGTCGTCGTCCACTACCAGCCGCAGGTCGACGTGTGCTCCGGACGCGTCGTCGGCGCCGAGGCGCTCGTCCGGTGGCAGCACCCGGTGCACGGCCTGCTCGGCCCGAACGCGTTCATCCCCGCGGCCGAGCGCACGGGTCAGATCCGTCCGCTCACGCGCCTCGTGCTGGACCACGCGCTCGCGGAGTGCGCGCGCTGGCAGGCCGACCGGCCGCTGTCCGTCTCGGTCAACCTCTCGGTCCGCAACCTCCTGGACCCCGCGATCGTCGGCGACGTCCGCGACGCGCTCGAGCGGCACCGGATCGACCCGTCCCTCGTCGAGCTCGAGATCACCGAGACGTCGGCCATGGTGGACCAGGCCCGGTCGGCCACGGCGCTGCGCGCCCTCGCCGCGCTCGGCGTGACGCTGTCGATCGACGACTACGGGACGGGGTACGGCTCGCTCGCGTACCTCCAGGAGCTGCCCGTCCAGCGGCTCAAGATCGACCGCACGTTCGTGAGCGACCTGCGTCGGTCGCACGCGAGCGCCGCGATCGTACGGTCCGTCGTCGACCTGAGCCAGCGCCTCGGGCTGAGCGTCGTGGCGGAGGGCGTCGAGGACGACGAGACGCTCGTGCTGCTGCGCGACATGCGGTGCGACCTCGCGCAGGGGTTCGGGCTGGGCCGTCCCGTCCCCGCCGACCGGCTGTGCGACGTGGTCCGGCGGATCGACGAGCACGTCCCCGCGGTGCTCGGGCTCGACGTCCCCGCACAGCGCACGCACTGACCACCGAGGACCCGGCCGAGGGACTCGCCGCGGGACGGAGCGGGGACCCCGCGTCGGGTTGCGCTCGCCGGATCCGCCGTCACGATGGAGCAGTCACACGCGCCGACGACCGGGAAGGGGGGGCGATGTCCGACCCCCGCACCTCGTCGCTGCGCATCGACCTGGACCCGAGCCACGGTGCCGTCCGCACCGCGCGGCACGCCGTCGTCCGCTGGGCCCGCGGCCTCGGCGCGACCCCGGTCGACCAGGAGGTCCTCGCGCTCCTGACGACCGAGGTCGTCTCGAACGCCGTGCGCCACGGCAGCGGCGACGAGGACGTCGTGCTCGAGGGGCGGCACCAGCCCGCCCAGGTCACCGTGCGCGTCACCGACCGCGGCCACGGGCGCCCCGTCCTGCGGCGCTCGCAGCCCTCGGAGCTCGGCGGGCGCGGGATCGACATCGTCGACCGGTTGTCCGTGGAGTGGGGGGTCGACACGGCGGTCCGCGGCAAGACCGTGTGGTTCACCGTCCGCCTCGGCGCGACGCGGTTCCAGGCGGGTGACGGGCGGGCAGGATCGTGAGCGCCGCGCCCCGGGCCCGGTCGGGCCCGCGACGTCGCGCGCCCGACCGGTCGTGGAGCACCCTCGGCCGTGCGCGCGCCACGGGGTAGGCTCGCCTGGAAGCCTTCCTCGGCAGGACACCGCAGTGGTGAGGCACCCCCTCGCGGGATCGGCGTCCCGGCGCCCTCCCCGTGGCCGTCCTGAGGAGATCCGCGTGACCGAGGACCCGTACACCGCCCTGGGGGGCGGCGAACCCGGTGCCGTGCAGGTGCTCGAGGTCGACGGCGCGACGCACGTCGTGCTGTCCGGCGAGGTGGACTCCGACCTCGCGCGGGACCTCGCGCACGCGACCGAGCACGCGGTCGCGGCCGGTCTGCCGGTCGTCGTCGACACGCGGCGCGTCACCTTCATGGACTCCGCGGGCCTCGCGTTCCTCGCTCGCCTGTCCGCCCAGGGCACCGGGCGCGTCCGGGTCGTCGTCGGCCACCCGACGGTCGCGTTCCTCCTCGAGGTCACGGGCATGGGCGACGCCGTGGACGTCGTCGACGTCGGCGCGACCGCCTGACCCGCGCGGCCTCCCGCCCGCCGCCGCAGCCCACCCGGGCCGTCCGGCCGTGGCGGACCGTCGCCCCGGTGGCGCCGACCGCGACCCACGGGGACAGTTCTGGCGTGAGCCTGCGCCGGAGGTCCCTCCTCGGCCGGGACGTCGCGTCCTTCGAGCTGTGGACGCGCGGGACCGACCCCGCGGTCGTCCTCGTCCACGGCATCGGCGTCTCGTCGCGGTACTTCGCCCCCCTCGAGCGCGACCTCAGCCGCGACACGACGGTCCTCGCGCCCGACCTGCCGGGCTTCGGGCGCAGCCCGCTGCGCGGTGACCCGCCCACGATCGCCGGGCACGCCGCCGTGGTCGCCGCGCTCGTCGAGCAGACGGGCCTCGAGCAGCCGGTCCTGGTCGGGCACTCGATGGGCGCCCAGGTCGCGACCGAGCTCGCCGCCGACCGGCCCGACCTCGTCGGGGGCCTCGTCCTGCTCGGGCCCGTGACGGACCCGCGGGCGTCGTCGGCCGTGCGGCAGGCGGCACGGCTCGCCGCCGACGTCCTCCGCGAGCCGCCCGCGTGCGCCGCGCTCCAGGTGCGCGAGTACGCGCGCACGGGCCTCGCGTGGTACCTCCGGACCGTCCCGCACATGGTCGACCACCCGCTGCCCGAGCGGCTCGCGCAGGTGCGGGTCCCCGTCGCGGTGGTGCGCGGCGTCCGGGACCCGATCGCGCCGAGCCGCTTCGTGCGTGAGCTCGCCGCGGTCGCCGTGGACGCGCGCGTCGTCGAGGTCCCGCGCGCGGCGCACGTCGTCATGTGGTCCCGGCCCGACGTCGTGGGCGCGGTCGTGCGCGAGGTGGTGCGCAGGCGGGTCCCGTGCTGACCGCAGCGCGCGTGGGTCTGGAGGTGCGGCGCACGTGGTGGCGCGTGCGCGACTACGCCTACGTCCTGCACCGGCAGGCCGTCGGCGTCCTGGTGCGCGGAGGGCCCGAGGTCTACCTCGACCCGGACCCGCGTGAGCACCCCGACGTCGTCCTCGTGCCCGGCGTCTACGAGAGCTGGCAGTTCCTGCGCCCCCTCGCGGACGAGCTCCACGCGCGGGGCCACGCCGTCCACGTGCTGCCGGCGCTCGGCTACAACCGCGGACCGGTCGAGTCGGCCGCCGCGGTCCTCGGGGCCCACCTCCGCTCGGCCGACCTGCGGGACGTCGTCGTCGTCGCGCACAGCAAGGGGGGCCTCATCGGCAAGCTCGCGATGCTGCGCCACGACCCCGAGCGGCGGATCGCGCGCATGCTCGCGGTCGCGACCCCGTTCGGGGGGTCGTCGCTCGCGCGCCTCGTGCCGCTGCGGGCCGTGCGGGCGTTCCTGCCGACCGACCCGACGATCGCCGCCCTCGCGGTCGAGCGGTCCGTGAACGCGCGGATCACGTCGGCCTACAGCCACTGGGACCCGCACATCCCGGCAGGCTCGGTGCTGCCCGGTGCGCGCGACAACGTCGAGCTCGCGACCCCAGGTCACTTCCGGGTGCTCACGGACCCTCGGCTCGTGGACGTCGTGCTCGCCGCCGTGCGGGCGGAGGCGGCGCAGGCCGACCCGCCGGCCGATCCGCAGGCCCCTCCGCAGGCCCCGGCGGGGGCGGGCGGCCGCCCGTGAGTTGCGAGTTCGCGGCGATGGGGGACCCTGGGTGACGAAGGGGGCCGACATCCCCGTCCCCAGGAGGACACATGACCCCCGTCGAGGCGTCCGACACCATCGACCGGCTCGTGGCCGACCTGGCCCGCGCGACCGGTCGCCCGGAGACGCTCGTCCGGCTCTCGTACGGGATCGAGCGGCCCCTCGTCGGGTCGGCCCAGGAGGACGCGGCCTGACGCGCGGCCTCCGACGCGCGACGCCGGACCCTGCCCGCCCGCAGTGCTCGCACCCGTCCCGAGGAGGACCTCACCCGATGCGCTTCGCCGCCCTGCTCCGCCTGCCCGCCGCGATCGACACGGCCGTCGCGGGCCCGTTCGTCCAGCAGCTCCTCGAGCACCCGAGCGACGGCGAGGTCGTCGCGCAGGACGGTGACGCCGAGACCGGCGCCGCCCGGATCGTGTTCGAGGCGGACGACCAGGCCGACGCCGAGCTGCACGCGCGGCTCCTCGCCGAGCGCGCTCCCGGGGTCGAGGTCCACGAGGTCGTCCCCGCCTGACCGCGGGGCGCACGGGCCGTGGGCCCGGACCCACGCACGCCAGCCGTCAGGCCGGCCGCACCACCGCGAGCAGGCACACGTCGTCCTCGCGCTCGCGTCCGTCGAGGCAGTCGCCGACGGCCGCCGCCACGAGCTCCTCGGCCGACCCGCGTGACGTGGCGACCGTCGCCGCGAGCCGGTCGATCCCGACCGTGAGCGACTCGTCCCGCCGCTCGACGAGCCCGTCGGTGTAGAGCAGCAGCGCCCCGCCCGGCTCGAGGAGCGTGGTCGCGCACGGGTACGACGACGGGGACCTCGCGCCCAGCAGCGGGCCCTGCGCCGCGCCGAGCCGTCGCACGCGTCCGTCCGCCGAGCGCAGGAGGGCGTAGGGATGGCCCGCCGCCGCGTAGGTGACCGTGCCCGTGACCGTGTCGACCTCGGCGACGAGCGCGCTCGCGACCGTCCCGCCGTCGTCGGGGCGCGCCGCGTCGCCGCGCTGCAGGAGCCCGTCGAGCCGGTGGAGCACGACGTCGGGGCGGTGCCCCTCGGCGAGGTAGGCGGTGAGCGCGACAGAGGTCCGCGCCATGAGGCCGACCGCGTCGACGCCGTGCCCGACGGCGTCACCGATCGCGACGAGGAGGGCGTCGGCACGGATGACCGCGTCGTACCAGTCGCCCCCGAGCCGCAGCTCCTCGGACGCCGGCATGTAGCGCGCCGCGAGGTCGAGGCCCGGTACGACGGGGAGCTCGGTCGGCAGCAGGGTCCGCTGGACCTGCTCGAGCGCGACCCGTCGCTGGTCGGAGACGCGCTCGAGCTCGGCACGCAGGCGGTGGAGCTCGGTCTCGTCGCGCGCGACCGCCGCGACGCCGACGGCGGGCCGGCCGGGCGCCCGCACGGGGAAGAACGACTCGCGCCACACGTGCTCGGTGCCCGGGTCGGCCGGCGTGGTGCCCACGATCTCGACGTCGCGGATCGCCTCGCCCGTCTCGAGGACGTGGCGCAGGAGCGGCTCGGCGTCTTCGCGCAGCTCGGGCAGCAGCTCGAAGACCGGCCGGCCCTCGTGCTCGGCCACCGTGAAGCCGTTCATCGCGGCGAGCTCGGCGTTGACCCGCAGGAACCGCAGGTCCGGGCTGATGAGGGCGAACCCGAACGGGGCGTCCGCGAGCAGGGTCGCGACGATCGCCGCCTCGGTCTCGGCCATCCGGCGCAGCTGGGACTCGCGGCTCAGGTCGACGACCGCCGCGACCCACCGACGCGAGTCGGGGTCGAGGACCCGGACCGACGCGAGGACCGGGACGCGCGTGTCGTCCGGCCCGACGAGCTCGGTCGCGAACGTCGCGCCGTCGGCCGCGGTGAGCTGCTTGAAGGCCACCTCGTCGTGGTGCACGCGGTCCTCGGGCAGCAGCGCGCGCCAGCCGCGCGCGACGACCTCGTCCGCCGTGAGCCCGACGAGGCCCAGGAAGGCGGCGTTCGCGTCGAGCAGGCGGTCCGCCTCGCCCACCAGCACGCCGAGCCCGGGCGCGCACCACAGCGCCGTCACGTGCTCCGCGAGGTCCGCCCGCACATGCCCCCCCACGGTCGACGTCATGCCCGAGCGTGCCACAGCCGCGCACGCGGTGTCAGGGCCGGTGGGGCGACACACCCGGCACGTACGGCGAGCCTCACCTTGCTGGCGCGCGTCGGTCGGCGTGCCTAGCGTCGGGGGCATGGACCCCTCGCCCGCGTCCGCACCCGTACCCGCCTCGCTGCCGGCGCCCGGGCCTGCTCCGCTGCCCGCACCCGGGCCCGCCGCGCCGCGCGCGGCCGCCGACGACGCGGGCGACGTCAACGGCGCCCTGAAGTCCCGGCTGAACTGGCTCCGGGCCGGTGTCCTCGGGGCGAACGACGGCATCATCTCGACCGCGGGCCTCGTGGTGGGCGTGGCCGCGGCGACGACCGACCGGACGGCCATCCTCGTGGCGGGCGTCGCCTCGCTCGCGGCCGGTGCGGTGTCGATGGCGCTGGGGGAGTACGTCTCGGTCTCGAGCGCGCGCGACACCGAGCGCGCGATCGTCGAGGAGGAGACCCGCGAGCTCGCGGAGGACCCCGAGGGCGAGCTCGCCCAGCTCGCTCGCATCTACGAGCGCAAGGGGCTCCAGCCCGCGACCGCGTGGCGCGTCGCCGAGGAGCTCACCGCCCACGACCCGGTGCGCGCCCACCTCGACGTCGAGCACAACCTCGACCCCGACGACCTGACCAACCCCTGGCACGCGGGGCTCGCGTCGGCCGTCTCGTTCGTGCTCGGAGCGCTCCTGCCGCTGGTCGCGATGATCCTCGCGCCGCCCGCAGCACGGATCCCGGTGACGTTCGCGGCGGTGCTCGTGGCGCTCGTCGTGACGGGGTCCCTGAGCGCGTGGTTCGGCGGCGCCAACCGCGTCCGTGCGGTGCTCCGGCTCCTCGTCGGCGGTGCGCTCGCGATGGGCGTCACGTTCGGGATCGGGGCGCTCCTGGGCGCTACCGTCGTCGGCTGACGGGCGGGCCGCGTGGGCGGCCCAGGGAGCGCGGGACCGAGCGCCGGGACCGCACGCGCGGCGTGCCCGGCGACGGGTCCCAGGACCCCTCAGGCGGACTCGCGCAGCACGAGCTCGGCCTCGAGCACGACCGGCTCGTCGGGCGGCTCGGCCCCGCCGAGGATCTCGACGAGCATCCGGCCCGCGCGCTCGGCCATCGCCTCGACGGGGTTGATGACGGTGCTCAGCGCGGGCGTGGTGGCCGCCGCGAGGCCCAGGTCGTCGAAGCCGAAGACGGCGACGTCGTGCGGCACCCGCCGCCCCGCGGCCGCGAGCTCGGTCAGGGCGCCCGACGCCATGAGGTCGGACGCGACGAAGATCGCGTCGAGGTCCGGGTGCCGGCGGATGAGCCGCCGCGCGGCCTCCGCACCGCCCATGAGCGTGAAGTCGCCGTGCTCGACGGCGTCGGCGGGCAGGCCCGCGGCGTCGAGCGCCTGACGCCAGCCCTGGAGACGGTCGATGCCCGCGCTCATGTCCGCGGGCCCCGCGACGGTCCCGATGCGCCGGCGGCCCGTCGCGACGAGGTGCTGGGTGGCCAGGCGGCCACCGGCGACGTTGTCGGTGTCGACGTAGTGGGCGTGCGGGACGCCGAGCGGGCGGCCCTGGAAGACGCAGGGGAGGCCCGACTCGAACAGGCGACGGTTGAGCGCGTCCTCGCGGTGGTGCGAGGTGACGACCGCGCCGTCGACCTGCCCGGTCGTGAGGTAGCGGACGGCCCGGTCGTGCCCCGCGCCGCCGGGCCGGACGACGACGAGCACCATCTGCAGGTCGGCGGCCTCGAGCGACAGCGAGAGCCCGTTGATGACGTGCCCGAAGAACGGGTCGTTGAGCAGGCGCTGGTTGGGCTCGGGCACGACGAGCGCGACCGACCCGGTGCGCCGGTTCGCGAGGTTCCGGGCGACCGGGTTGGGCGTGAAGCCGAGCTCGGCGATCGCGGCCTCGACGACGGCGCGCGTCTGCTCGCTCACGAGGTGCCCGCCGTTGATCACGCGCGACGCGGTGGCACGGGAGACGCCCGCCGCCGCCGCGACCTGGCGGAGCGTCGGTGCGTTGCGACGCGTGCGCGCGGGCGCCGCCGTGTCGCCGGCCGCGCCGGCACGCTCGCCGTCGCCCGGCGCGCCGGCGGCGTCCCCGGCGCTCCCGGCCTCGATCGTCGTGCCCTCGGTCGTCACGGCACGACCGTACCGCCGCGGGGGTCCTCGCCCAGGCGCCCCGTGCGTGCGACGCGGGCGAAGGCGTGGGCGCTGTCCTTGGGCGTCCGCTCGAGCGTGTCGAAGTCGACGCGCACGATGCCGAAGCGCTTCTCGTAGCCGTAGGCCCACTCGAAGTTGTCCAGGAGCGACCACGCGAAGTAGCCGCGGACGTCGGCGCCCGACCGGATCGCGGCGTGGACCGCGCGGAGGTGCTCGAGGATGTACGCGGTGCGGTCGGCGTCGGGCACCGAGCCGTCCGGGGCGACGTCGTCGTCGTAGGCAGCGCCGTTCTCGGTCACGTGGATCGGGATGCCCGCGGGGCCGGTCCAGTCCGTGTGCGCACGCTCGAGGACCCGGCGCAGACCGTCGGGCTGCACCTCCCAGTCCATCGCGGTGCGGGGGAGCCCGCGCGAGACCGACCACACCGGGTCGGCCGCGACGCTCGGCGACGACGTGGTCCGCTCGACGGGCGCCCCCGTCGGCATCGCGCTGTCCGTCGCGGGACGCTGCGCCGTCACGGCCGCACCGTTGTAGTAGTTGATGCCGAGGAAGTCGATCGGCGCCGCGATCTCGGCGAGGTCGCCGTCGTGCACGGGCGGCGCGACGCCGACGCCCGCGTACGCGTCGAGCGCGGCCTGCGGGTAGCGGCCGAGCAGGACGGGCTCCGCGAACACGCGGTTGAGCAGCGCGTCCTCGCGGTCCGCCGCGGCGACGTCGGCGGGGGAGCCCGGGTCGGCCGGGTCGAAGACCGACATGTTGAGCGTGATGCCGTAGTCGGCGGTCGCGTCGACAGCGCGCATCGCCGTGACCGCACGGCCGTGCGCCAGCAGGAGGTGGTGCAGCGCGCCGACGGCGGCCTCGGGCTCCTGGCGTCCCGGCGCGTGCTGGCCGCCTGCGTAGCCCAGGAACGCCGAGCACCACGGCTCGTTGAGCGTCGTCCACCGCCGCACGCGGTCGCCGAGCGCCGCCTGCACGACGAGCGCGTACTCGACGAAGTGGTCGACCGTCTCGCGCGACGCCCACCCGCCCCGGTCCTCGAGCGACTGGGGGAGGTCCCAGTGGTAGAGCGTGAGCCACGGCTCGATTCCGCGCTCGAGCAGGCCGTCGACGAGGCGTGAGTAGAAGTCGAGTCCCGCGCGGTTGACCGTGCCGGGCTCGGGGCAGATGCGCGGCCACGCGGTCGAGAACCGGTACGCACCGAGGCCGAGGTCGGCCATGAGCGCGACGTCCTCGGGCCAGCGGTGGTAGTGGTCGCACGCGACGTCGCCCGTGTCGCCGTTCGCGACCGCGCCCGGGACGCGGCAGAACGTGTCCCAGATCGACGGCACGCGGCCGTCCTCGGCCGCGGCACCCTCGATCTGGAAGGCGGCGGTGGCCGCACCCCAGACGAAGCCGGGCGGGAAGACCAGCGCCGTCCCGGGGGACGTGGCAGGCGTGGGGCTCGTGGTGACGGTCATCCCTTGACGGCTCCCTGCATGATGCCGGAGACCAGCTGGCGTCCGGCGACGACGAAGAGCAGGACCAGCGGGAGCGTCGCGATGACGACGCCGGCCATGATCAGCGAGTAGTCCTTGAAGTACGACGCCTGGAGCAGCTGGAGCGCGACCGGCAGGGTCGGGTTCCCGCTGCCCAGGACGATGAAGGGCCAGAAGAAGTTCGTCCAGGACGCGACGAACGTGAACAGCGCGAGCATCGCCGCCGCGGGCCTGGCCGCCGGCATCGCGACGTTCCAGAAGGTCCGGATCATCGAGCAGCCGTCGACGCGCGCGGCCTCGATGAGCTCGAACGGGAGCGCTGCCTCGAGGTACTGCGTCATCCAGAAGACGCCGAACGCGGTGACCATCGCGGGCACGATGACCGCGACGAGCTTGCCGGTCCAGCCGAGCTCCCGCATGACGATGAACAGCGGGACGACGCCGAGCTGGGACGGCACGGCCATCGTCGCGATGATGAAGACGAGGAGCTTGCGCCGCCCCCGGAAGCGCAGCTTCGCGAACGAGAAGCCGGCGAGCGTCGAGAAGAACACGACCGACACCGACGTCAGGACCGCGACGACGAGGCTGTTGAGGACGGACTCCCAGAAGCGGATGTCCGAGCTGATGACGCGCCCGAGGTTGTCGAACAGGTGCGGGCCCGGGACGAGCGACGGGACCGGGTTCTGCGCGATCGTCGGCGCGTCCGACGACGCGAGCAGGAACGCGTAGTAGATCGGGTAGAACGACCCGAGCACGACGACGGTGAGCAGCAGGTACGTGACCCAGCCCGGTCGGCGGTTCATGCCGCCGTGGACGCCGC
Organism: Actinotalea sp. AC32; assembly: GCA_031844515.1. Taxonomy (GTDB): domain Bacteria; phylum Actinomycetota; class Actinomycetes; order Actinomycetales; family Cellulomonadaceae; genus Actinotalea. The sequence goes on from JAUZVJ010000019.1 coordinate 55,600, forward strand.
GCCTGCGTGCGGCGGCCCGCGCGGCACCGAGGCCAGCCGTCTGGCGGATCATCGGCACGGACGTCATCGGACGCCTCCGGTCTTCTTGGTGCGGGCGATGTCGCCCGCCGACGCGATGCGTCGCGTGATGGCGAAGTTGACGAGCCCGATCAGGACGATGATCAGGAACAGGATCCAGGCGACCGCAGCCGCGCGGCCGAAGCTCTTCTGCGGGCCCCAGCCGAGGTCGTAGAGGAAGAGGGTGATCGTCATCCACTGCTTGTCGGCACCGCCGCGACCGTACTGGTCGTACATGCGTGGCTCGTCGAAGATCTGCAGGCCGCCGATGGTCGAGGTGATGACCACGAAGATGATCGTCGGACGCAGCATCGGGACGGTCACGGAGAAGAACTGGCGGAAGCGGTTCGCGCCGTCGATCACGGCGGCCTCGTAGAGGTCGCGCGGCACGGCCTGCATCGCCGCGAGGAAGATGAGGGTGTTGTAGCCGGTCCACCGGAAGTTGACCATCGTCGCGATCGCGACGTGGCTCGCGAGGGTGTCGGCGTGCCAGCGGATCGGCTCGATCCCGATCCCGCCGAGGAGGGTGTTGATCATTCCGGCGCCGTCCGCGAAGAGCCGCGAGAAGATCAGCGCGGCCGCGACGGGCATCACGACGTACGGGAGCAGGACGCCCATGCGCCAGAACGTCTTGGCGCGGAGGTTCGCGTCGAGGACCGCGGCGATGACGATCGCGGCGAGCACCTGCGGCACGGACGACAGCAGGAAGATGCTGAACGTGTTGCGCAGGGCGACGAGGAACGTCGGCTGCTGGATGACGTCGACGTAGTTGTCGAGGCCGACGAACTCGCCCTGGCCACCCAGGAGGTGCCAGTCGTGCACCGAGACGAAAGCCGTGTACACGAGCGGGAAGAGCCCCACGAGCGCGAAGACGACGAAGAACGGCGCGATGTAGAGGTACGGGGAGAGCCGCACGTCCAGGCGGCCCAGCGTGGTGCGGAGCCGGGAGGGCTCGGTCCGCGGCGGCGCGGGGTTCCGCGGGCCGTCGGCGGCAGGGGTGCCCTGCCGGGGCGGGGTGACGGTGGCCATGGCGTTCCTCGGTAGTGGGGGGTTCGGCGGCTCCGGTGGGCCGGGTGGGGAGACGTCCACCCGGCCCACCGGTTCACGCGCGCTCAGAGCCGGTCAGGCCGTCGCGCTGCTGGGCTCGGTCGAGCCCGGCGGACCTCACTCGAGGCCGAGCTCCTCGTACGCCTGGAGCGCCTTGTCCCACGACGACGCGGCGTCGTCGGTCTTGTCCACGTCGACGCGGGTCAGCGCGTCCTGGACCGTCTGGTGGATCGCGAAGTAGTTCGGACCCTTGTGCGGGGTCGCCGTGACGGCCTCCGCGCGGTTGACGAGGATCTCGCCGGTGGGGGCGTCGTTGAAGAACGGGTTCGTCATCGACAGCAGCTCGTCGCTGCTCTGCGCCTCGACCTGGCTCGGGAAGGTGCCCTTGGAGGCGAACGCCTTGAGCTGCTGCTCGGGGGCGGTCAGCCACTTCGCGAGCGCGATGGCCTCCTCCGGGTGCTCGGTGTGCGTCGGGACGGTCAGGTACGAGCCGCCCCAGTTGCCGCCGCCGCCGGGGAAGACGTCGGCGATGTCCCAGCCCTCGACGCCCGCGGCGTTGCCCTCGATGATGCCGAGCATCCAGCCCGGGCAGGCCATCGTCGCGAACGCGCCCGACTGGAAGGCTGCGAACCAGTCGTCGCTCCACTGGCGCAGGCCGGCGGACAGCTCGTCGTCGACCGAGGCGGTCACGACGGCGTCGTAGATGTCCTTGACGGTGTCGTGGTCGATGCCGATCGGGGTGTCGTCGTCCTCCTCGTAGGCGTTCTCGACCTGGTTGATCATGCCCTGGTAGGTCGCGCCGGCCGAGTCGAACCACGCGGCGTCGGACTTGGCGACGAACTGCTTGCCGACCTCGAAGTAGGTGTCCCAGTCGCCCTCGAGCAGCGCGGCGACCTCGGCCCGGTCCGTGGGCAGGCCCGCGGCCTCGAACAGGTCGGCGCGGTAGCAGATCCCCTCCGGGCCGATGTCCGTGCCGTAGCCGATGAGCTGGCCGTCGGCGGTCGTCGCCGCGTCGACCTTCCAGTCGATCCAGCGGCCGTCGAGCTCCGGGTCGGACAGGTCGTTGAAGTTCTCCGAGTACTGCATGAGCTCGGCGAGCCAGTCGACCTCGATCGCCTCGATGTCCGACAGGCCGGAGCCCGCGGCGATGCGCGTGTTGAGGTTGTCGCGGGCCTCGTCGGCCGTCGCGGCGCGCTTGTGCTCGATCGTGATGTTCGGGTTGAGCTCCATGTACTCGTCGAGCAGGCCGTCGTCGTAGCCGAACTCGTTGAACGTCGCGATGGTCAGCGTGACCTTCCCGTCGCCGCCGCCGCCCTCGCCTCCGCTGCCCGTACCGGTGTCGTCGCCGTCTCCGGCCCCGCCGCCGCACCCGGCCACGAGGGCGACGGTCGCGATGCCGGCGCCGAGGGTGAGCCACTTCCTGGTGTGCACGTCCGACTCCTTCGTCTCGTGGACGGCTCCACTGCCGTCCCTCTCCAGCCGCGGGTCGGGGGCCCGAACGCGGCGCTGGCGCACGTGAGTGCCGCGGTGAGACCGGTCTCATCTTCGAGCCGACGGTAGCCGTCCCGAGTGATGGGACCGGTTTCATCGCGGTGAGCCCACGGTGGCGTGGATGACTCCGCGGTGTCAAATGTCGTGATGAAACCGTGACCCAGTCGCCGCCGCGACGTGCTCGGCAGGGCCCCGGCCCGGAGCTCCGGTCGCTGCCCCCGACGGTCGGCCGACCACCCGCTCGGAGCAGCCGGTGGCGCCGCGGGCGAGGGCCACGGGTGTGCCCCGGGCGGCGTGATGATGCCGCCAACCTGCGGCGACGCAACTCGAGCGCGCACTACTCGTTCGGCTCGCGCGATGTCAAGACCCGGCCTAGCGTCGACGACGTCGGGGTCGCCGACCTGTCCTCCAGGCGACTCCGGCTCGGGTCAGGCCGAGCTGGGACAGAGCCGGCCGCGAACTGCACCGACGCTCGCGTCGGCGGACCGTCGCCCGGACGGGCGCACGCCACCGACGCGCACACCCCTCGGAAGGAAGCACGATGACCTACGACTACCAGACGGGACAGCCGTACGGCTCCGGCACCGGCGGAACCGACGGCTCGCGCACGGACGCGGCCAAGGAGGCCGCCCGCGACACTGCGAGCACGGCCAAGGAGCAGGCGGCCGGCGTCGCGCACAGCGCCAAGGAGAGCGGCCAGCACCTCGCCCACGAGGCGAAGTCCCAGGCCAAGGAGGTCGGGCGCGAGGCCGGTCAGCAGGCCCGGCAGCTCGTCGACTCGGGCCGCCGCCAGCTCACGGACGAGGCGTCGTCGCAGCAGCAGAAGCTCGCGGGCGGCCTGCGCACGTTCGGCGAGGAGCTCCAGACCATGGCGGGCGCCAGCGAGCAGCCCGGCCTGGCCACCGACGTCGCACGCCAGATCTCCGACCGGGTCGACACGCTCGCCGAGTGGCTCGAGCAGCGCGAGCCGGGCGACCTCCTGCAGGAGGTCAAGACCTTCGCCCGCAACCGTCCGGGCACGTTCCTCGCGATCGCCGCGGGCGCCGGTCTGCTGGCCGGCCGCCTCACGCGCGGTGTCAAGGACGCGTCGTCGGACGGCCCGACCGGTGAGGTCGCCGTCCGGTCCGACTACGCGACGCCCACGGGCTACGGCACCGAGGGCTACGCGGCCGAGGCCGCGGGCCTGGCCGGGACGACCGGCGCGGCGCCCGCGCGGACGTCCGCGTTCGGGGCGGCGGCCGCGCCGACGACGAGCACCTACGGGACCGGCGCCGTGTACGGCGAGTCGGGCACGTACGGCACGGCGCACGGCGAGGACGCCCTCGGGACCGCGGGCGGCGACCCGACCGCGGGCGTCGAGGGGGGCACCGGCACGGCCGTCTACCCCGACGGCGCGGGCACGACAGACCCCTACGGGACCGGCACCACGTCGGCCGACGACACCGCGACCCAGGTCTACGGCCAGGGCTCGTACGGCGCGTACGGCGCGGGGACGCAGGACCCGCCGTCCGGCGAGGGCCAGTACACGTCCGGCACGGTCGGCTACGGCGTCGGTGAGGGCGAGACCCCCGAGCGCGAGTCCAGCAACCCCTGGACGCCCGTCAGCGGCGAGGAGGAGCAGCGATGACCCAGGGTCCCGGGGCACCGAGCGGTGCCACGGCCGGCGCCCCGCTCGGCTCGGCGGCGCCCGCCGACGACGCGGCCGAGCGCCCGTCGCTCGGCGCGCTCCTGTCCAACATCACCGAGGACCTGTCGACCCTGTTCCGGCAGGAGGTCGCGCTCGCGAAGGCCGAGGCGACCGACTCGGCGAAGAAGGCCGGCAAGGGTGCGGGGATGTTCGGGGGCGCCGGCGTCGCCGGTCACCTCGTCCTCGTGTTCCTCTCGGTCGCCCTCTGGCAGCTCCTCGACGTCTGGATGCCCTCGGCGCTCGCGGCGTTCCTCGTCGCCGTCGTCTGGGGGGTCGTGGCAGCCGTGCTGGCCGCCAAGGGCCGCGCCGAGATGAAGCGGGTCAAGGGCCTGCCGCAGACGCAGGACACGGTCAAGAAGATCCCGAACGCACTGAAGGGCCACGAGGAGGAGAACCGATGAGCACCGACCCGGAGCAGATCCGAGCCGACATCGCCCGCACCCGGGCCGAGCTGAGCAACGACGTGGACGCCCTCGAGGAGAAGGTCAGCCCGAGCGCCATCGTCGAGCGTCGGAAGGCCCGCGTGCGCGACGCCGTGGGCACGGTCAAGGAGAAGGTCATGGGCACCGCGCACGACACCCGGTCCTCCGTCTCGGGACACGCGCACAGCGCGTCCGGCTCGGCGAGCAGCACCCTGCACGACGCGCGCGACTCGGCGAGCGGTGCGGTGCACAGCGCCGCGGGCTCGGTCGGCTCGGCCGCGTCGAGCGTGGGTCACGCCGCGGCGGGCCTGCCCGGCACGGTGCGCACGCAGACCGAGGGCAACCCGCTCGCCGCGGGCCTCATCGCCTTCGGCGTCGGTTGGCTCACGGGCAGCCTGCTGCCCGCGACCGCCAAGGAGAAGGAGGCCGCGCGCGTCGCCCAGGAGAAGGCGCAGCCGCTCGTGGACTCGGCCAAGGAGAAGGCGTCCGAGGTCGCGCAGCAGCTCAAGGAGCCCGCGACCGAGGCGGCGCAGGCCGTCAAGGAGCGCGCCACCGAGGCGGCGCAGACGCTCAAGGACGAGGGCCGCTCGGAGGCCGACAGCGTCCGGTCCGACGCGCAGTCCGCGACCGACACGGTGCGCTCCGACGCCCAGCACCACGTCGAGGAGCAGCGCCAGCAGTACTGACGTCCGCACGGGCGCCCCGCCGCACCGCGGCGGGGCGCCCGTCGTCGGGCGTCGGGCGAGCCGTCGAGGAACCGGAGGGGGTGACGCACGTGGGACCAGCGGGACCGCCCGGATGGGCCGGGCTCGTGGGGGCCGCGCTCGGCGTCGTCGTCGACGGCGTGGCCCGGGCCCGGCGCGGCCGCCCGCTCCACCCGCAGGGTCTGGTGCTCCGTGGACACGTCGTGCGCGACGGCACCGAGCCCGGGGAGCGCAGCGGCGCCCGGTGGGTCGACGAGCCGGGCGCGTCGGACGTCGTCGTCCGGCTGTCGCGCGGCGGCGGCCTGCCGCGCCGGCTGCCCGACGTCGCGGGCCTCGCGTGGCGCGGCGACGACGGCGACGTGCTGCTCTCGAGCCCCGTGGGCCGGGCACGCGTGCTGCGCCTGGTCCCGTTCGTCCGACGACGGCACGGTCGGACGTCCTACAGCTCGCTGCTGCCGTACCAGAGCGACGCCGGGCCCGTGATGCTCCTGGCCGAACCGCTCGCGCAGCGCACCCTGCCGACCGGTCGCGAGGCCCTCGCCGAGGCGCTCGCCGCCGAGCCGCTCGTGCTCCGCCTGTCGTGGGCCCGCACGGGGTCGCCCTGGCACGCGTTCGGCCACCTCGAGGCGCGCGTCGACCGCGAGGCCCGCCGCGGTGCGGCCGCCGACGCGCCGGCCCCGGACACGACCCTCCGGCTGGACCCCCTGCGGACGCCGCCCGGCCTGCGCACGTACCCGTGGGTCGAGGCGGTGCGCCGTCCCGCCTACGGCGCCGCGCGACGACACCCGGTGGCGCCCGACGGCACCTCCGACACCCCCGCCGAACGCCCCGACCGCACGCGCGCGCGGGCGTCGGGCCCCGCACCCACCGCCGCCCGGACCGAACCGGACAGGAGAGCGACATGAGCCGCAGGACCTCGGACAGCAGCCCGCAGGGCGGGAACCAGCAGTCCGCGCACGAGCGCGCGCAGACCGCACCGCACCCCGACGACCCCCGCAAGCCCGACTCGCCCGACGACGTGCCCAAGCCGGGGTGGAAGTACACCGCGCGCAAGGCGTTCCGGGAGTTCCAGCACGACCAGGCGACCGACCTCGCCGCGGCGCTCACGTACTGGGGCGTCCTCGCGATCGCGCCGACGCTGCTCGCGCTCGTGTCGATCCTGGGGCTCGTGAGCGACGGCCAGCAGACCGTCCAGCGCGTGCTCGAGTTCGGTGAGGAGCAGGGGCTGCCGAGTGACGCGCTCGATACCATCCGACCGATCGTCGAGGCCGTGACGGGCAAGCAGGGCGCAGGCCTCGCTGCGGTCGTCGGTGTGCTCTTCGCGCTCTGGTCCGCCTCCGGGTACGTCAACGCGTTCGGCCGCGCGATGAACCGGATCTACGAGATCGACGAGGGGCGTGGGTTCGTCAAGCTGCGCGCCTCGCTGTACCTCGTCACGCTCGCGATGCTCGTGCTGGTCGCCGTGATCGTCGCCGCGCTCGTGCTCTCCGGCCCCGTCGCGGAGGCGGTGGGCGACGCCATCGGGCTCGGCTCGACGGCGGTGACCGTGTGGAACATCGCGAAGTGGCCCGTGATCGTCGCGCTCGTCGCGGTCGTCATCGCGATCCTCTACTACTTCACGCCGAACGTGCGTCAGCCGAAGTTCCGGTGGATCTCGGTCGGCGCCGTGATCGCCATCGTCGTCTGGGCCATCGCGACCGCCGCGCTCGGGCTCTACCTCACGTCGTTCGGCGGTGGCGACACGTACCAGCAGACCTACGGCGCGCTCGCGGGCGTGATCATCTTCCTGCTGTGGGTGTGGCTCACGAACAACGCGCTGCTGTTCGGCGCCGAGGTCGACGCCGAGCTCGAGCGGACGCGCGAGCTGGTCGCGGGGATCGAGGCCGAGGAGACGATCCAGCTGCCCCCGCGTGACACCAAGGCGTCGGTCAAGAAGCAGGAGAAGCACGAGGAGGACGTCGAGAAGGGCCGCGAGCTCCGGCTCACCGCGGGCCGGTCCGACGGCTCCGACGACGACTCCGACGACCGCTCCGACGACCGCTCGGACGACAGGGCCGACCGTCACGGCCGGTCGGACACGCGCCGCTCGCGGCGCGCCGACTGAGCCGACCGGACCGGCCGACGGACGCCGGCCGCTCACGACCGCCAACGACCGCCGGACGACCACCCACGACCACTCACCACCCGAGGAGAGGACCCACTCGATGGAGCACTACACGATCGCCGAGGTCGCCGAGGAGAGCCCCGACTTCCGGCGCGTCCTGTGGACCGGCGAGCACACCCAGCTCGTCATCATGACGATCCCGGCGGGAGGTGAGATCGGGGAGGAGGTCCACGAGGACATCGACCAGATCCTCACGTTCGTCTCCGGGCACGGCGAGGCCGTCGTGGGGGGCCAGAAGCGCAAGGTCGCGGCGGGCGACCTCGTGGTCGTCCCCGCGGGGAAGAAGCACAACTTCCTCAACACGGGCGAGAACCCGCTGATCCTCTACACGGTCTACGGCCCGCCCGAGCACGCGGACGGTGCGGTGCACCGCACCAAGGAGGAGGCCGACGCCGCGGAGGAGGCCGGCAAGGACGAGCCCCCGACGTCCTGAGCCGTCGACGGGCCGTCGACGAGCCGTCGACGAGGTCGGCCCCGACGGGCGCTCACCGCACGCGCGGAGGGCGCCCGTCGTCGTGCGTGGCCGGGCGGCCCGGGACCCCGAGGAGGCGCGGCGTGCGGCGGCGGTAGCGCTCGTACGCCGCGCCGAACCGCTCCGCGAGGTGGACCTCCTCGTGCCGCGTCTTGCGGTCGAGCACCGCGACGAGCCCGAGCCACGAGACGAGCGGCTCGGGCCGTCCGCGCAGCACCGCGAACGCTCCCGTCGCGAGGACGAGACCCGCGTAGACGGGGTGCCGGCTCACCGCGTACACGCCGCCCGTCAAGAGCTCCGCGTCGTCGGGCGGGACGACGCGCGGCGTCAGTCGAGACCCGTGCGGGAGGGCTCCCGCGACCGAGAGCCCCGCACCGGCGAGCCCGGTCGACACGGCGGCGACGACGACGGCGCGGGGGAGCGCCCACCGGGCGCGGCCGGGCCAGGCGGTACCCGCGATCGTCAGGGCCTGGGCCGCGACGAGCGGCGTGTCGGGGCGCACGCACCCAGGATGACGCACCGGCACGCGCCCCGTCAGGCCGCGTGGGGCGGGACGCGTCGAAGGTCCCACGACTGCGCCGGGACGCGGGGGGAGGATCGTCCCATGGCCAGGCGGGCGACGGACGCGTACCGGGTGCTCTCGTGCGAGAGCCGCCAGACGATCCTGCGCCTGCTGCAGGACCACGGGGCGCCGATGGGCGTCGAGGACGTCGCCGCGGGCGTCGGGCGGCACGTCAACACCGTCCGGGAGCACCTCGACCGCATGGTCGGTGCGGGCTTCCTCGAGCGCAGCCCCGAGGTGCGCACGACGCGCGGCCGTCCCCGGATGCTCTACCGGGCGCTGCCCGTCGTGCCCGTCGCGGACCCCGACCAGGCCGTCCGCGACCAGCTCGTGCGCGTCCTGCTGGCCGGCTACGGGACGGAGCGCGAGAGCCGCCGCCCCATGGCCGAGGAGGCCGGTGAGCGCTGGGCGCTCGACTTCCCCTGCACGACGGCGGGCCACGACGACGGCACCGCGGAGTCGCAGATGACGGCGCTCGAGCGGCACTTCCGCGACCTCGGCTTCTCGCCCGTGCTCGACCGCACGGCACGGTCGCTCCGCCTCGAGCACTGCCCGTTCGCCGACCTCGTCACCGAGCACGGGGACGTCGTGTGCGGCGTGCACCTGGGGCTCGCCCGCGGGATGCTCGCGCGCCACGAGGGGCCGCTGACGGTCGACAGCATCGGACGTCGCGACGGCGCCTGCGAGATCCGGCTGCGCGAGCGCCCGGACGTCCCGGCGCCGCGTGCGGCGGTCGCGGCCGCGACCGCCTGAACCCGGGCGCGTCCGCGTCCGACCGGGCCGCGGCCGGCTCCCGGCCCGCTCCCGGGCCTGCGTCAGGGCGCCTCGACCACGTGCACGGTCCCGGTGTACATGCCCATGGCGCACGAGTAGTCGAGCCGGCCCTCCTGCGGCGCGGGCAGGTCGAGGACGGTCACGCCCGGCTGGAGCAGCACGGGCGCGCTCCCCGTCCCCAGCGCGGGCGCGTAGAGCGCGCTCGCGCAGCTGGGCACGGTCGATTCGATCTCCCAGCGCAGCGGGACGCCGGCCAGCACGGTCGCGACCTGCGGCTCGTAGCCGTCCACGACCTGCGTGGTGCGCAGCACCTGGACGCCGTCCTCGACCGTCACGTTCGCCGAGACCGCGCCCGCCGCCGCACCCGTCACGCCGGGCGCGTCGCCGGGACGGCCCAGACCGGGCGCCAGGACCGTGACGGCCCCGCCCACGTTGACGGCCGCGAACGCGAGCACCACGACGCCGGCGACCCGGAAGAACCGGGGCGACGCGCCGCCGCGCGCGAGCGACGTGAGACCGCCGATCCCCAGCAGCCCGGGGACGGTCCCGAGCGCGAACAGCGCCATGACGGCCCCGGAGCGCAGCGGGCTCCCCGTCGCGAGCGCGTAGAGCTGGACGGTCTGCGTGAACCCGCAGGGCAGCAGGAACGAGGCGGCGCCGACGGCGGCGGCCCGCGCGTCGCTGTACCGCGCCTCGGCCCGGCCCTCGAGGCCCAGCCGCGCCGCGAGGCCCGCCGGCAGGGCGAGCGAGCCGCGCGCGAGGCGCGGCGAGACGCCCGTGAGCTGCAGACCGACGGCGACCATCGCGAGCGACACGACGAGCGTCAGCAGCGCGACGGTCCCGCCGCTCATGCGCACCGCCGACCCGACCGCGCCGAGCAGCGCGCCCAGCACGCCGAACCCGACGACGCGCCCCACGTTGAACGCGACGTGCGGCCGCAGCCGGTGCGCCGTCGTCGCCTCGGGGTGCTGCTGCGCGTGGCGGCTCGCGACCGCGAGCACGAGGCCGCCGACGAGCGCCATGCACGTCGACAGGCCGGCGGCGACGCCGAGCAGCACCACGAGGGCGAGGCTCCCGCTCGTCCCGAGCGCCCCGAGCCGCGCCGAGACGTCCTCGACGCCCGCCGCACGGGCGAGCACCGCGACGCCGAGGACAGCGACCGTCGCGAGCGCGACGTCGCGCCACACCCGGGCGTCGCGCGAGACCCACGCGCGCGAGTCCTGCCCGAGCGAGTAGCCCGCGGCGACGACGGCGGCCTGCACCGCGTCGGTCGTGGCACGTCGGTCGGCGTCGGAGTCGGTCACCACGCGGACGCGTCCGGTGGCCGCTGACACGTCGACGGAGCGCACGCCGGGCACCGCCCGGACGGCGCGTCCCACGCGCACCTCGCACGATCGGCACGTCATCCCACGTACCGCGATGTCGGTCCTGGCCACGGCTCTCCCTCCCGGGCGTCGCGTTCCCGGTCGCAGAACGGTACGTGCACGACGTCGCCCGCCGCGCGGGACCCACGTCCCGGGCTCCCGGCGGACGTCCGCACCGGGTGAATCCCTCGGCCGGTCGGGCCGATCGGGTTGAGTCCGGCCCGTGGTGGCCGATGGTTCACCTGATGAGCGACGAGGCGCGGGAGACGTCGGGGGCCACCACGGTCCTCCTGCTGGGCCATGTCCGTGAGCGGGGTGGGGACGCGGCGGTCTCCGAGATGCTGCGGAGGGCGGACGTCTCGCTCTCACCCGCGCAGCTGACCGACACCGCGACCTGGATCTCGTACGAGACCCGGATCCGCCTCTTCGCGGCGGCGACCGACGTGCTGGGCGACCCGACGACGATGCGTCAGGTCGGCCGCAGCGCCGCGGTCCACGGCGCCCACCACGCGCTCATCGTGCTGCTGCGCGGCATGGGCACGCCGCGTGCCGTCTACCGCGTCCTGCACAAGGCCGTGCCCAAGTTCACGACGACGTCCACGATGCGCGTCCTGACGACGACGGCGCGCTCGACCCAGCTCGACTACCGGCTCCACGACGGCTACGAGCACTCGCGCCTGGACTGCGAGTACGCGCAGGGCCTCTTCGAGGCCATCCCCACGCTCTTCGGGATGCCGCTCGGCCACGTCCGGCACGACCGCTGCCAGTCCGACGGCCACCCGTCCTGCACCTACGAGGTGACGTGGGCCCCCCGGCGGCGGCTGCGCGCCGGCGAGCGCGAGCGCGACCGCGACGTCGAGGTGCGCGCGTTGCGCGGCCAGATCGAGGAGCTCCAGCACGCCGCCTCGGACCTCGTCGCCAGCAGCGACGTCGGACAGGCGCTCGACCGGATCGTCGAGCGCGCGGCCGCCGCGGTGCTCGCGCCCGCCTACCTCCTGGTCGTCGAGCCCGACGAGGGCGGCGAGCCCGACGTCCGCTCGGCGGGCCTGACGCCCGAGCGCCGCGACGCGATCGCGTCCGACCTCCTCGAGGGGCGGCCCGCGGGTCCGTCCGTCGCGGTCGTCGACGTCGCGTCCCGCCGTCGGCGGCACGGGCGGCTCGCCGTCGTCTACGGGCCCGAGCACGCGCCGCTCGCCGAGGACCTCGGCATGCTCGAGGCCTACGCGGGTCACGCAGCGGCCGCGCTGGACCTCCTGAGCGCGCTCGAGGAGTCGCGGAGGCACGGCGAGCGCGCCTCGGCCCTGCTCGCCCTCGCGGAGGACCTGGCGCGCGCCGACGACGAGACGAGGGTCGGCGAGGTCGCGGCAGGCGCCGTGCCCGGTGTGGTCGGGAGCCGCTCGGCGACCGTCATGCTCTGGGATCCGGGAGCGGGTGCGCTGACCCCCGTCGCGTCGGGCGGGCTCCGGCCCGAGCAGCGTCGGTTCCTGCTCGGCAACCAGGTGCGCGCGGACGAGTCGCCCGAGATGGCGATGCTGCTGACCCGTCGCGACCCGGTCGTCCTGCGTCGGTCCGACGTCAGCACGAGCCTGCGCCCGATCTTCGACGGGCTCGAGGTCGAGACCGTCGTCGTCGCGCCGCTCGTCGCCGGGTCGACGCTCCTGGGCGTCCTCACCGCGGGGTGGACGACGGCCCTCGAGGGGCGCTCGCTCGAGGAGGCGAGCAGCCGGGTCGTCTCGGTGAGCGCCCAGGCCGCGACCGCCCTGGAGAAGGCGCGCCTGCTCACGACCGTCCGGCACCAGGCGATGCACGACGCGCTGAGCGGGCTGCCCAACCGGGTCCTGTTCACGCGCACGCTCGACGAGACGCTGCGCGCGGCCGAGCCCGGCGCCGGGACCGCGGTGCTCTTCTGCGACCTCGACCGGTTCAAGCACGTCAACGACGAGCTCGGTCACGCCGCGGGCGACGAGCTGCTGCGTCAGGTCGCAGCCCGCCTGCGCGGCGTGTTCCGGCCCGGCGACCTCGTCGGCCGGCTCAGCGGTGACGAGTTCGCCGTCGTGCTCGCCGCCGTCGACGAGCCGAGCGCGCTCGCGGTCGCGTCGCGCGTGGTCGAGTCCCTCGACCAGCCGTTCCGCATCGAGGGGCGCGAGCTGCGCGTCACGGTGAGCGTCGGCGTCGCGCTGCACACCGGCACCGACGGTCGCGGCGACCGGCTGCTCGCGGCCGCTGACGCCGCGATGTACGACGCGAAGCAGGCCGGCCGGAACCAGGTCGCCCTCGCGGGGGCCGTGACCAGCCGGCTGGTCGTGCCGTCGCTCGAGGCGGAGCTCGGGCGCGCCGTCGAGAGCGGTCAGCTGCGCCTGTACTTCCAGCCCGTGGTCGACATCGCGGGGGACGGGGCGCCCGTCGTCGTGGGGGCCGAGGCGCTCCTGCGCTGGGCGCACCCGCGCCTCGGCCTCCTCGCGCCCGGTGCGTTCCTGCCGCTCGCCGAGGAGACCGGCCTCGTGACCGAGCTCGACCTGTGGGCCGTCGACGCGGCGTGCGCTGCCGTGTCGGCGTGGCCCCAGGACGGGCGCCGCCTGCGCGTCGCCGTCAACCTGGCGGGCAGCACGCTCGTCGACGACCGCCTGGGTGGCACCGTGCGCGACGCGCTGCGCCGCCACGGCGTCTCACCGGACCAGCTCGACCTCGAGGTCGTCGAGAGCAGGTCGCTCGTCGACCTGCCCGGCGTCGTCGACCACATCGCCGAGCTGCGGCAGATGGGGCTGCGGATCGCGCTCGACGACTTCGGCACCGGGTTCTCGACCCTCGCGTGGCTCCAGGCGCTGCCCGTGGACCAGGTCAAGATCGACCGCTCGTTCGTCATGCGGCTGCCCGACGACGCGGCGTCGCTCGCGGTGGTCCGCGGCGTCGTCGCGCTCGCCGAGGAGATCGGGCTCGACGTCGTCGCCGAGGGCGTCGAGACCGCCGAGCAGCTCGCGGCGCTGCGGGCCGCCGGCTGCCGTCACGTCCAGGGCTACCTCCTGGGCCGCCCAGCACCGCTGCTCGACGTCGTCGGGCCGACCCGCGCGCACACCGCGGAGCGCGAGGACCACCCGGTCTGGGAGGCGGCCCCCGACGCGCGGCCCGCCGACGGGCTCGCGGCCGACACGGTCCCCGAGCCGATGCCCGAGGCCTGACCGCGTCAGCCGCGCGCCGCGTGCCGCTCGAGGAACGCGTACACCTCGGCGTCGTCGACCCCCGGGAACGTGCCGCCCGGCAGCGGCGCGAGGACCTGCGCGTGCAGGGCCGCGCTCGGCCACGCGTGCGCCGACCAGCGGTCCGCGAGCCCCGGGTCCGGGCGGCGGCAGCACGTCGGGTCCGGGCAGCGCGACGTGGCGCGCGTGGTGGTGTCGCGCCCGCGGAACCACTTCGCCGCCGCGAACGGCACGCCCACCGTGATCGAGAAGGCGCCCGTCGACGTCGAGCCCGTCTGGGTCGTGCACCAGAACGTGCCCTCGGGGGTGTCCGTGTACTGGTAGTACTCGGTGGTCCGGTCGCGTCGCTCGAACGCCGACCGAGCGGCCCACTGCCGGCACACCAGCTGCCCCTCGATCGCACCCGTGCCGTCCGTGGGGAACCGCACGCCGTCGTTCTCGTAGCCCTTGTACAGCGCGCCGTCGTCGCCCACGCGGAGGAAGTGCAGGCGGACGTCGAGCTGGGAGGTCATGAGGTTCGTCATGCGCTGCGCCGCGGTCTCGTGGGTCACGCCGAACGCGTCGCGGAAGTCCTCGACGGCGAGGTCCCTCATGCGCTTGGCCTCGGTGAGGAACGCGACGGCCGCGGTGCGCGGCAGCAGGCACGCGGCCGCGAAGTAGTTGATCTCGACGCGCTGACGCAGGAAGTCGGCGTAGCTGCGCGGCTTGGCGTGCCCGAGGACGCGGTGCGCGATGGCCTGGAGCGCGAGGGACCGCAGGCCGTGCCCGCCCGGGATCGAGGCGGGCGGCAGGTAGATGCGTCCCGTCGCGAGGTCCGTCACGGTGCGCGTCGAGTGCGGCAGGTCGTCGACGTGGATGAGCGTCAGGCCCAGGTGCTCGGCCATGCGCGCGACGGCCCGGTGCGTGAGCGCGCCCGACGTGTACCCGCCGTGCCGCAGGGTCTCCTCGGCGGCGTCCTCGATCTCGGGCAGGAAGTTGTCGCGCTCGCGCATCCAGTGCCGCAGCGCCGTCGTCGCGCGGCGCGCCTCCTCGGGCGTCGCGATCGCGGCGTCCTCGCGCCGTGCGAGCTCGCGGTGCAGCCCGACGAGCGCCTCGAGCGCCTCGGTGGGCAGCGTGCGACCCGGGCGGACGGCGGGCAGGTGCAGCCCCGCGTAGAGCGCCGAGGCCTGGGCGCGCTCGAGCTCGATCTCGAGCGCCGCGCGCCGCGAGGGCGGCTCCTCGGCGAGCAGGTCGGTCGTGGTCGTGCCGAGCGCCTCGGCGACGCGCTGGAGGAGCGTGAGCCGGGGCTCGCGGCGGCCGTTCTCGACGAGCGAGAGCTGGCTCGCCGTCGTCCCGACGGCCGAGCCCAGCTGGTCCAGCGTGAGACCGCGTTGCGTGCGCAGGTGCCGGATCCGCCTGCCGAGGGTGAGCAGGCCGCCGGTCGCGGGCACGGGTCGCGGGTCGTCGGGGATCGCGATGATCGCGCGGGGCCGGGTGCGGAACTCGCGGGACTCAGCCATGGCATGACGCTAGCGAAAGAATCGCCGAAATTGCTGCGGCCTCGCGTTGAAAGAGTGTCCCAGGTGGCGCACGGTGGGGGAGGAGGCGCCGGACGGCGGCGCCGGGAGGGACACCATGACCACGCTCCAGGACCGCCCCGCCGCCCCGGCGCACGCCGCAGGCGAGGACCTCCGACGGTCCGGCCCCCCGCCGGCGGGTCAGGGCGCCCCTCCGACGCGCCACCGCGCGCTCCGCGCCTGGGTCGCGGCACTCGCCGAGCTGACCCGGCCCGACGACGTCGTGTGGTGCGACGGGTCCGCCGAGGAGTACGAGCGCCTGTGCCGCCGGCTCGTCGCGGACGGGACGTTCCTCCCGCTGAACCCGCAGAAGCGGCCGCGGTCCTACCTCGCGCGGTCCCACCCCGACGACGTCGCGCGGGTCGAGGGCCGCACGTTCATCTGCTCCGAGCACCCCGACGACGCCGGGCCGACGAACAACTGGCGCGCCCCCGCGGCCATGCGCACCGAGCTCACGTCGCTGTTCGCCGGGGCGATGCGCGGACGCACGATGTACGTCATCCCGTTCTCGATGGGCCCGGTCGGGTCGCCCCTCGCGCAGTACGGCGTCGAGGTCACCGACTCGCCGTACGTCGTCGTCAGCATGCACCTCATGACGCGGGTGGGGACCCGTGTGCTCGAGCAGCTCGGCGAGGACGGCGACTTCGTCCCCGCGGTGCACAGCGTCGGCATGCCGCTCGTCGACGACGCTGGCCGCCGCACGCCCGACGTCCCGTGGCCGTGCAACCCCACCAAGTACATCGTCCACTTCCCCGAGAGCCGCGAGATCTGGTCGTACGGCTCGGGCTACGGCGGCAACGCGCTGCTCGGCAAGAAGTGCTTCGCGCTGCGCATCGCGTCGGCGATCGGCCGCGACGAGGGCTGGCTCGCCGAGCACATGCTCCTGCTGCGGCTCACCTCGCCCGAGGGACGGGCGCACCACGTGGCCGCGGCCTTCCCGTCGGCGTGCGGCAAGACGAACCTCGCGATGCTGCGCCCGACGCTGCCCGGGTGGACCGCCGAGACGATCGGCGACGACATCGCGTGGATGCGCCCGGGGCCCGACGGCTCGCTGCGCGCGATCAACCCCGAGGCGGGGTTCTTCGGCGTGGCTCCGGGAACGGGTGAGACCTCCAACCCCACGGCCGTCGCCATGGTCGCGTCGGACACGGTCTTCACCAACGTCGCGCTGACCGACGACGGCGACGTGTGGTGGGAGGGCCTCACCGACACGCCGCCCGCGCACCTCGTCGACTGGCGCGGCGAGGACTGGACGCCCGACTCGGGCTGGCCCGCCGCGCACCCGAACTCGCGGTTCACGGTCGCGGCGGAGCGCTGCCCGAGCATCGCACCCGACTGGGACCACCCCGACGGCGTGCCCGTCGACGCGATCGTGTTCGGCGGACGCCGGGCGAGCAACGTCCCGCTCGTGCTCGAGGCGGACGACTGGGCGCACGGCGTGTTCCTCGGGGCGACCATCGCGTCCGAGCAGACCGCTGCGGCCGAGGGGACCGTGGGCGAGCTGCGGCGCGACCCGTTCGCGATGCTCCCGTTCTGCGGCTACCACATGGCCGACCACTGGGCGCACTGGCTGCGCACCGGGGAGCGGCTCGGCGACCGCGCGCCGCGGATCTTCCAGGTCAACTGGTTCCGCAAGGACGCGGACGGCCGCTACCTGTGGCCCGGGTTCGGCGAGAACTCGCGCGTGCTCGAGTGGGTGCTGCGCCGCGTCGAGGGCACGGCCAGCGCACGGACCACGCCGGTCGGCCTGGTCCCCGCGGACGACGCGCTCGACCTGACGGGTCTGGACCTTCCCGACGCGGACCTCGCCGAGCTGTTCGCCGTCGACCGCGACGCGTGGCTGGCCGAGTGCGACCTCACGGAGGAGTTCTTCGCGCGGTTCGGCGACCGCGTCCCCGCCGAGCTGCGGGCCCAGCTCGGCCGGCTGCGCGAGCGGCTGGGCGCCTGACGCGACCCGCCCGCCCGGGACGCCGACGACGTCGTCCCGGGCGGTGCGGGCGCACCACGTCAGCCGACGGACGGGCCGCCGTCCGAGCGCCGCCCGAGCAGCACCGGCAGCGCGAACCACGCGCCGACCAGCACGGTCAGGAGGCTGCCGGCGGCCCACAGGGCCGCGGTCCGGTCCACCACCACGTCGAAGACCAGCAGGACGACCCCGCTCACGGTCAGCGCGAGGAAGACCAGCCCCACGCGCATGAGGCGGTCGGCCGCGGTCACGAGCACGGACTTGGCCCGACGGCGGAAGAGCTGTCGGTGCAGGCTCACGGGCGCGACCAGGAGGGCCGTCGTCGTGGCGGCCAGCAGGACGAGGACGAGGTACAGCTGCTTGTGCTCCGGACCGAGGTCCGTGAACCGGCTCTGGAACGGGACCGTGAGCAGGAAGCCCGTGAGGATCTGGATCCCCGTCTGCGTGACGCGGAGCTCCTGGAGGATCTCGCCCCAGTTGCGGTCGAGCCGCTCGACGGGGGTCTCCCGCCGGCCGTCGGGCCCGGGTTCCCGCCCTGCGCGCTCGTCCTGGTCGCGGGCCATGGCCGTCCTCTCGCCGGGGACGACGGGGCGGGGGCCACCGTCGGAACGGGGGAAGTGTGCCGCACGAGGGGGCCCGTG
>JAUZVJ010000020.1:0-71479 GCA_031844515.1 Actinotalea sp. AC32
GGGCGTGCTCTCACCGGCGGGCCTGCTCCGCGCGGGCCTCGAGCCGGTGCGTGCGCGGCGGCGCGTCGACGGCGACGTGTCGGTCGGCGCGTTCCTCGAGCACCGCTTCGGGCGGGAGGTCGTCGACCGGTTCGTCGACCCCCTGCTCGGCACGCTGCACGGGGCCGACGTCCGGCGCCTGAGCCTCGCCGCGACGGCGCCCCAGCTGCTGCCCGCGGCGCGCGAGGGCCGGTCGCTCGTCGTCGCGCGCCGCACCCGCGGCGCGGGCGGGCCGGGGTTCGCGACCTGGACGGGCGGGATGGCGACGCTCGCCGACGCGGTGCTGAGCGGGACGTCGGTCGACGTGCGGACGTCGACCACGGTCGAGGAGGTGCGGCGCGGCGCGGACGGCCGGCTCGTCGTCGCGACGTCGTGCGGGCCGATCGCCGCCGCCGCGGTCGTCGTCGCGACCCCCGCAGGGCCCGCAGCGGACCTCGTCCGCGGGATCGCCCCGGAGGCCGCCGCCCTGCTCGACGGCGTCCGCGCCGCGTCTGTCGTGACCGTGCTCGCCCGTCTGCCCCGCGGGTCGCTGCCCGCGGGGACGACCGGCGTGCTCGTGCCGTCGTCCGCGGGCCGGCTGCTCAAGGCGGTCACGGTCCTGTCCGCCAAGTGGCCGCACCTCGCGGGCGGCGACGTGCTCGTGCGGCTCTCCGCAGGACGCGCGGGCGAGGACGACGTGTGCGCGCTGCCCGACGACGCGCTCCTCGGGCGCCTGCTCGACGACCTGGCTGCGGTCACGGGCGTCCGTGTCGAGCCGATCGAGACCCTCGTGCGCCGGTGGCCCGCCGCGCTTCCGCAGCTCGAGGTCGGGCACGCCGAGCGGGTCGCCGCCGCGCGCGCCGCTCTCGCCCCGCACGACGTCGTCCTCGCGGGTGCGTCGTACGACGGGCTCGGCCTCGCGGCGTGCATCCGCTCGGGTCGCGCCGCCGCCGACGGGCTCGCGGACCGCGCAGCGGTCCCGGCCGGCGCGTCGTCGTGAGCGGCCGCCCACCGCGGCCGGTGCGCCGCCTGCACCACGACACCGCGGACCGCCCGTTCATCGTCATCTGGGAGGTCACCCGCGCGTGCGCGCTCGCGTGCCTGCACTGCCGCGCCGACGCGATCGTCCGCCGCGACCCTCGCGAGCTGACGACGGCGGAGGGCTTCCGACTGCTCGACCAGCTGGCCTCCTTCGGGGTGCCGCGGCCGCTCGTCGTGCTCACGGGAGGTGACCCGTTCGAGCGCCCCGACCTCACCGACCTCGTCGCGTACGGGACGTCCCTCGGGCTGAGCGTCTCGCTCGCGCCGTCGGTCACGCCCCGCCTGGACCGGACGATCCTCACCGCGCTGCGCGACGCAGGCGCCAAGGCCGTCTCCGTCTCGGTCGACGGCGCGAGCGCCGCGACGCACGACGCGTTCCGCGGCGTGCCGGGCGTGTTCGACGCGACGACCACCGCCGTCGCGACCGTCCGGGATCTCGGGCTCCGGCTCCAGGTGAACACGACCGTCACCGGGGGCGCGCGCGGCACGGTCCGCGAGCTGCCGCAGGTCCTGCGCGCGGTCCTGGACGCGGGTGCGTCGCTGTGGAGCCTGTTCTTCCTCGTGCCGACGGGCCGCGGCCGCGCGCTCGAGCCCCTCACGGCCGTCGAGCAGGAGGACGTCCTCCACTGGCTGCACGAGATCGGCGACCTCGTGGCCGTCAAGGCGACCGAGGCGGCGCACTTCCGCCGGCTCGCGCTCCAGCGCGCCGCCGCCGTCGAGGCCGGGCGGGACCTCGACGAGGCCTTCCCGCCCGGGCCCCTGCGACGCGAGCTGCGGGCCGCGACAGCTCTCGCCCTCGCGGGCGTCGAGCGTCAGCGCCGGACGCCACGGGCGCCGACCGACGTCAACGCCGGCCGCGGGTTCGCCTTCGTCGACCACGTGGGCGACGTGTACCCGAGCGGCTTCCTCCCGGTGCGCGCCGGCTCGGTCCGCGACGACGACTTCGCGACGCTGTACCGGACCGCGACGCTCCTGCGCGACCTGCGCGACCCCGCGCGCCTCGGCGGGCGGTGCGGGGTGTGCGAGTTCCAGGACGTGTGCGGCGGCTCGCGCGCGCAGGCCTTCGCGGCGAAGGGCGACCCGCTCGCCGAGGACCCGACCTGCACGTGGGTCCCGAGCTCCCCGAGCCTCGCGCGCCCTCCGCGCCCGGACGCACGGGCGGCCGCCACCCCCGTGGGGTGACGGCCGCCCCGTCGCCGCGGTGTCAGCCGCGCGCGCCGAGCGACTTCTCCGGGACCGCCATGTCGCCGCTCGCGCGGAGGCGGCGGTAGTGCGCGCGCGCCTCCTCCTGCCGCTCGGCCTCGACGCCCGACGCGATGGTCGCGCGCACGTGGCCCTGCTCGAGCCCGAAGGCGTCGACGAGGTCCTGCGCGTGCGGCCGGACGCGGCGCAGGAGCCGCTCGATGTACGACGTCACGCTCCGCGCCCGTCCCGCGGACAGCCGGCCGTGGATGAGGTACCACGCGAGGTTGCGCTCGATCACCGTGAGGCCGAAGAGGTCGCGCAGCCACGTCAGGACGCGGCGCGTGCCCTCGTCCCGGACCTGCGCCAGACCTGCCGTGAACCCCTCCCACAGGAGCAGGTCGGCGTGCGCGCGAGCCGCCTCGATGAGCGCGTGCTGGTGCTCGTTGAACAGGTCCGCCGCGGCCTCGCGCGACAGCTTCCCGGCGGGCCGCAGGGCCTGCGCGAGCTCCTCGACCATCGTCTCGACCCGGTCGGTGAGCAGCTCGCGCTGGGTCTCGGTGTCGCGCAGGTGGCCGACGGACCGGCGCACGTTGCCGCCGTCGGCGAGGGTCTGCACGACCCGCGCGAGCGGCGTGCGGTGCAGCGCGGCGTCGGCGGCGCGGCCGGCCATGTACCGGGCCATCGCCCCCGCGTCGGCGCCCTTGAACTCGGCGGCGAAGTCCGCCAGGAGGCGCTTCGCGACGAGCTGCAGCAGCACGGTGTTGTCGCCCTCGAACGTCGCGTAGACGTCCATGTCCGCGCGCAGCCCGGTGAGCCGGTTCTCCGCCATGAACCCCTGGCCGCCGCAGGCCTCGCGGCACACCTGGAGGGTCGTGAGGGCGTGCCAGGTCGACGACGGCTTGAGGGCCGCGGCGATCGTCTCGAGGTCCTGCCGGTCCTCGTCCGTGTCCTTCGCGCCCGAGAAGACCGCGTCGAACGTCTGGAGCAGCCGCTCGTGCGCGAACGCCGCCGCGTACGTCTGGGCGAGGAGCGGCAGCAGGCGACGCTGGTGCTCCGCGTAGTCGAGCAGCACGACCTCGTCGTGGCCCGTCCCGCTGAACTGGCGGCGCTGGTTGCCGTACGTGATCGCCGTGACGAGACCGATCTTCGCGGCGTTGACCGCCGCGCCGTCGAGCGAGACCCGACCCTGCACGAGCGTGCCGAGCATGGTGAAGAACCGGCGACCCGGGCTCGCGATCGGCGACGAGTACGTGCCGTCCGGCGCGACGTCGCCGTAGCGGTTGAGCAGGTCCGTGCGCGGGACGCGGACGTGGTCGAACCACAGGCGCCCGTTGTCGATGCCGTTGAGGCCGCCCTTCATGCCGTCGTCCTCGCCGCCGACGCCGGGCAGGAACCGACCCGTCCCGGGGTCGCGGATCGGCACGTAGAACGCGTGCACGCCGTGGTTGACGGGCGTGCCGCCGGGGGCGGCGGTGACGAGCTGCGCGAAGACGACCGCCGCGGTGCCGTGCAGCGCGGCGTTGCCGAGGTAGTCCTTCCACGCCGCGCGGAACGGCGTGTGGATGACGAACTCCTCGGCCTCGGGGTCGTACGTCGCCGTCGTCCCGATGCTCGCGACGTCGGAGCCGTGCCCCGTCTCGGTCATGGCGAACGCGCCCGGGACGTCGACCGACATCGCGCCGGGCAGGAACCGCTCGTGGTGGCTCTCGGTGCCGAGGTGGAGGATCGCCGACGCGAACAGACCCCACTGGACGCCCGCCTTGATCTGCAGCGACGGGTCGGCCGTGATGACCTCCTCGAACCGGGCGAGGCTGCCGCCGTGGTCGTCGGCGCCGCCCAGCGCGGTCGGGAAGGCGCGCAGCACGTCGCCCTCCTTGGCGAGGATCCGCAGCTGCTCGAGCACGCGCTCGCGGTGCTCGGGCATCGCGAGGGACTCGTCGCGGTGCAGGCGCGGGTCGAGGAGGAACGCACGCGCCTCGCGGCGGATGCCCGCCCAGCGCCCGAGCAGCACCTCCTCCAGGTGGTCGACGTCGACGCGCGGATCGGCGTCGGCGTCGGGCGCGGTGCGCTTCTCGCTCAGGATCGTCATGACTGCTCCTCGTCGTCGAGGTGGGCGGAGACCTGCGGTCGGTGGGTCGTGCGGTGGGAGTCGGGGCCGGACGTCGTGAGGCCGGACGTCGTGAGGTCGGGCACGCGGTCGGGGGCGCGGTCGGGAGCGCCGGCGCGGGAGAGCGCACCGACCGGCCCGGCCCACAGCCAGGCGGTGACGCGCTCGACGAGCTCCTCGCGCGACGGCGCGTCCGGGGCGTCGCGGTGCGCGAGCCACCAGTCCCCTGCGCCTCGGACGAACCCGACGGCTCCCGCGGCCCAGACGTCGGCGAGGTGCTGACCGAGCGCAGCGGACCCGGCGCGGTCCTCCGCGAGCTGCACGAACGGGCGCGCGATGAGCGCGGCGATCGAGTCGAGGAACCGGTTCAGGGAGGCCGACGCGTCCTCCGCGGCGGGACGCGTGACGAACCAGTAGACGTTGGGGCTGCCCTCGACCATCTCGAGGTAGACGCCGATCATCGACCGGAGGCCCTCGCGCGGCGTCGTCGCGCTCGTCACGGCCTCGTCGAGGCGCGCCTGCATGTGCTCGAGGACGACCTCGCCGACGGCGGCCTGGAGGCCGCTCTTGTCGGCGAAGTACCGGTAGACGATCGACTTGGAGGTGCGCGCCTCGGACGCGATCTCCTCCATCGACACGTCCGGGCCGAGCCGGTGGACCGCCTTGCGCGCGACGTTGGCGAGCTCGGTGCGCCGCGCGGCGCGGTGGTCGTCCCACCGGGAGGAGCGGCC
This sequence comes from Actinotalea sp. AC32, assembly GCA_031844515.1. Taxonomy (GTDB): domain Bacteria; phylum Actinomycetota; class Actinomycetes; order Actinomycetales; family Cellulomonadaceae; genus Actinotalea. Next base: position 5,083 of record JAUZVJ010000020.1, read on the forward strand.
GTCGACGGGCGCGTGGACGTCGCGCGGGGCGGCGACGGGCGTCGCGGTCCCCGGCGTCGTCGCCGATGTGATCCGACTCACGAAACCGACAGTATCAGGTACTGTGGGTGCGAGGCACTACCAGGACGCCACCAGGTACGCCCGGGACCAACGACCCCTCGCCGACCGGCCCGCAGCCGGCCAGGCGCCACCGCTCGACGACGAGAGGACCCCGCCATGGCGGCACCCCGAACCAGCCCCACGCCGGCCCCCGCACCCGCCACGACAGGCACCGGCACCGGCACCGGCACCGGCACCGGCACGACCCGGCGCGCCGTCGTCGTCGGCGGCAACCGGATCCCGTTCGCGCGGGCCGGCGGGCCCTACGCCCACAGCAGCAACCAGGACATGCTCACGGCCGCCCTCGAGGGCCTCGTCGCGCGGTTCGGTCTCGCGGGCGAGCGCATCGGCGAGGTCGCCGCGGGCGCCGTCCTCAAGCACTCGCGCGACTTCAACCTGACGCGCGAGTCCGTGCTCGGGTCGGCGCTGTCGCCCGAGACGCCCGCGTACGACGTCCAGATGGCGTGCGCGACCGGCATGGAGACCGTGCTCGGCCTGTCGAACAAGATCCGCCTCGGGCAGATCGACTCCGCGGTGGCCGGGGGCGTCGACTCGACGTCCGACGCCCCGATCGCCGTGAGCGAGCCGCTGCGCCGGGTCCTCCTGGACCTGTCCCGCGCGAAGACCCCGCAGCAGCGCCTGAAGGCCGTCGCGCGACTGCGTCCCGCGCACCTCGCGCCGTCCGCACCGACCACGGGCGAGCCGCGCACGGGCCTGTCGATGGGCGAGCACCAGGCGCTCACGACCGCGGCCTGGGGCATCACGCGCGAGGCGCAGGACGAGCTCGCCGTCGCGAGCCACCACCGCCTCGCGGCCGCCTACGAGCGCGGGTTCTTCGACGACCTCATGACGCCGTACCGACGCCTCACGCGCGACGCGAACCTGCGCGCGGACACGTCGGTCGAGAAGCTCGCGGGGCTCAAGCCGGTCTTCGGCAAGAGCCTCGACGCCCCGGCGACGATGACCGCGGGCAACTCGACCCCGCTGTCCGACGGCGCCTCCACGGTGCTGCTCGCGAGCGACGAGTGGGCCGCCGAGCGCGGGCTGCCCGTGCTCGCGACGATCGTCGACGCCGAACCCGGTGCCGTGGACTTCGTCCACGGACGCGACGGCCTGCTCATGGCGGGTGCGCACGCCGTCCCGCGCCTCCTCGCACGCAACGGCCTGACGCTCCAGGACTTCGACCTCTACGAGATCCACGAGGCGTTCGCGGGCACCGTGCTGTGCAACCTCGCCGCGTGGGAGGACGAGGACTTCTGCCGCGAGCGGCTCGGGCTCGACAAGGCCCTCGGCCCGGTCGACCGCTCACGACTCAACGTCACGGGCTCGTCGCTCGCGGCGGGCCACCCGTTCGCCGCCACGGGCGGTCGCATCGTCGCGACGCTCGCGAAGCTGCTCGCCGAGAAGGGCCCCGGCAGCCGCGGCCTCATCTCGGTGTGCGCCGCGGGCGGCCAGGCCATCACCATGATCATGGAGGCAGCGTGACCGACACGTACCTGAACCTGGTCAACACCGGGTTCACGAGGAAGCTCGCCAAGCAGCTCGGCCTCCCCCGGCCCGCGGTGCTGCGGCGCCACCGGCCCGGGGCCCCGCTCGTCCCGGGACCCGTCGTCGTGCTCAACGACACCGCGTCGGAGAAGGACGCCGACACCGTCGCGCAGCAGCTCCTCGACTGGGACCTCGACGTGCGTCGCCACGCCGGCGCCGAGGAGCGGTTCGGCGCGGCCGTCGTCGTCCTCACCGAGGTCGCGTCGCCCGAGGACCTGAGCGCTCCCGTGCTCGCGCTCGGCCCCGTGCTCAAGCGGCTCGCGCCCGGCGGCCGGGTCGTCGTCGTCGCGCGGCCCGCGTCGGGCACCACGTCGCCCGCCGCCGCGGCGGCGCGCCAGGGGATCGACGGCGTCGTCCGGTCGCTCGCCAAGGAGCTGCGCGGCGGGGCGACCGGCAACGGCGTCGTCCTCGCCGACGGCGTCGCGCCGTCGGCGCCGTCCGCGGTGGGGGCCCTGCGGTTCCTGCTCTCGGGGCGGTCGGCGTTCGTCGACGGCCAGCTCGTCGAGGTCGACTCCGACGCCGGCGAGCTGCCCACGGACTGGGAGCACCCGCTCGAGGGACGCGTCGCGGTCGTCACGGGGGCCGCGCGCGGCATCGGTGCCGCGATCGCACGGACGCTCGCGGGTCAGGGCGCGACGGTCGTCGCGGTCGACGTGCCCGCCGCGGGCGAAGCCCTGGCGAAGGTCGCCAACGAGGTCCACGGCACCGCGCTCCAGCTCGACATCACCGCCACGGACGCGGCCGAGCGGCTGCTCCAGCACGTGCGGTCGCGCCGCGGACGCCTCGACGTCGTCGTGCACAACGCCGGCATCACCCGGGACAAGCTGCTCGCGAACATGACGCCGGAGAAGTGGGACCCCGTCGTCGGCGTCAACGTCGTGGCGCCGCTGCGCATCACCGACGCGCTGCTCGTCTCGGAGGCGCTCGGCGAGGCGCCGCGCGTCGTGTGCCTCGCGTCGACGAGCGGGATCGCGGGCAACCGCGGGCAGACCAACTACGCCGCGTCGAAGGGCGGCGTCATCGGCATGGTCCAGGCGTCGGCGCCCGCGCTCGCCACCGCCGGGGGGACCATCAACGCGGTCGCGCCGGGCTTCATCGAGACCGACATGACGGCGCGCATCCCGTTCGCCACGCGCGAGGTCGCCCGTCGGTTCAACTCGCTCCAGCAGGGTGGGCAGCCGGTCGACGTCGCCGAGACGATCGCGTTCCTCGCGTCGCCGCAGGCCGGCGGGATCAACGGCCGAACGCTGCGGGTGTGCGGCCAGAACATGGTGGGCCGGTGAGCACCGCGACGGGTCGGTCGGGCGCGCCGGAGCGAGCGGGTGGGCTGGTCGTCGAGCTTCCCGCGACGCCCGGGCTCGCCGGGCTCTACGGGCGCGGCGTCGTCGGGTCGGCCCGGGCGGCCGTCAGCCGCAGGCGGAGCGTGCGGCCCGGGAGCCTGCCGACGACGCACCTGCGCGTCAGCGGTGTCCGCCCCGACCCGACCCACCTGAGCGACTACCAGCACCTGCTCCACGAGGGCGCGTCCGACGTGCTGCCCGCGGGGTTCGTGCACGTGCTCGCGTTCCCCGTCGCGACCGCGCTCATGGTGCGGGCCGACTTCCCGCTCCCGCTGCTCGGGATGGTGCACGTCGCCAACCGCGTCGAGCAGCGACGCGGCCTGCGGCTCGGTGAGGTGCTCGACGTCGAGGTGCACGTGCGCGGCCTCGCGGCGCACCGCGCCGGGGTCACGGTCGACGTCGTCGCCGAGGTCTCCGTGGACGGCGAGCGCGCGTGGGAGGGCGTCTCCACCTACCTCGCCAAGGGCATCCGGCTCGACGGCGCCGAGCAGCCGGACGGTGGGCGGGAGACGTTCGAGGCACCCGTCCCGACCGGGCAGTGGCGCCTCGGCGCCGACGTCGGGCAGCGGTACGCGGCGGTGTCGGGCGACCGGAACCCGATCCACACGACGACGCTCGCCGCCAAGGCGTTCGGGTTCCCGCGGACGATCGCGCACGGCATGCACACCGCGGCGCGCGCGCTCGCCGCGGTCGGACCGGCGCGCGGCGAGGCGTACCGGTGGGACGTCGAGTTCGCGAAGCCCGTGCTGCTGCCGTCGACGGTCGCCGTCCGCGTCGCGCCCGACGACGACGGCTTCGGGTACGCGGTGTGGGACCCGCGCAAGGGCACGCCGCACCTGACAGGGTCGGTCACGCCCCTGCGCTGAGGGCGCGACCCGGCCGGGTGCCGGACGTCGGAGGGGTGTGGGAGCGTCGCCGCATGGAGCCCACACCCTTCCGCGGCCGCCTCGAGCCGGGCGGTGACCACGACCTCGTCGCGTTCGCCGAGGACCTGGACGGCCAGGACGCCTCGGACTCGCGCTTCACCGACTGCACGTTCGACGCGTGCTCGGTGGACGGCCTGCGCCTGGACCACGCGCGCCTCGTCGACACGTCCCTGGGCGCGGTGCACGGCGGGACTCTCGACGCGCCGCAGGTCACGCTCCAGGACGTCGCCGTCACCGACTGCCGCATCGGCGCGGTGGCCGCGTACGGGTCCGAGCTGGTCCGGGTCGAGCTGCGCGGTGGCAAGGTCGACTACCTCAACCTGCGGGACGCCGGCCTCACCGACGTCACGCTCGCGCACGTCGTCGTCGGCGAGCTCGACCTGGCCGGCGCACGCGTGCGGCGCCTCCGTCTGGACGGCTGCACCGTCCGCCGCGTCGACGTGACGGGCGCGACGCTCGAGGACGTCGACCTGCGCGGCGCCGACATCGCGCGGCTCGACGGGGTCGGGTCGCTGCGAGGTGCGCGGGTCAGCGAGGAGCAGCTCGCCGCACTCGCCCCGCACCTCGCGGCGTTCGTCGGGATCGCCGTCGGCTGAGTGCGCCCAGGTCACCGTGACGTCGAGATACGACTTCTTGTCGGCGTGCCGAGCGACACGCCGACAGGAAGTCGTATCTCGGCGATGGGGGGCGCGCCCGGGGTCACGCCGGCTGGAGGGTCGACCGCGGCTCGGGCGTCACCATCACCGGTGCGGGCGCGAGCGGGGTCGGGGCAGGCGCGCCGGCCAGACGCCGCTCGAGGCCGGCGCGGACGTCCGGCCACTCGCTCGAGAGGATCGAGAAGGACAGGGAGTCGGCCGTCGCACCGTCGGGCGTCGTGCGGTGACCGCGCAGAAGGCCCTCGCGCACCCCGCCGAGCCTCTCGACGGCAGCCACGCTCCGGACGTTCGCCGGATCGACGCGCAGTGCGACGCGGTGCAGGCCCCAGCCGTCGAACGCGTGCCCGAGCAGCGCGAGCTTGGTCGCCGGGTTGGTAGGACCGCCCCACCAGCGGCGGCCGTAGAACGTCAGCCCGACCACGGCGCGCCGGTGGTCGCGGTCGACCTCGTACAGCGACGTCGAGCCGCGCACCTCACCCGTCCGCGCGTCGAGGACCGCGAACGACCATCTCGTGGGTGACTCCCACGCGCGGAGCACCATGAGCTCGACGTCGGCCGTCGTCCGGGGCCGGGGCGTGCTCAGGCCCGCCCACAGGTCGTCGTCGACGAGTTCGAGCAGCGCGGCGGCGTGCTCGTAGCCGAGCGGGACCAGGGTGACGTCGTGCGCCCCGAGGACGATGTCGTGCTGCACAGCCGGTCTCCGTCGTACCCAGCCGTCGGTGCCGCGACCCGTGGCAGGTGCCACGTCCGGCCGCGCCGCCGGTCGTCCTCGAGCCCGCGCGACGCGCGAGGGGATCATGGGACAGCCTGCGGGGGCCTTCGCGCAAGAGGCTGACCGGAGGTGTTTCCCGCTGGTCACCGTGATGTCGATCACGGGTCAGGCGCACGCCACCGCGCCACGGCTCAGAGGGCCAGGCGCTCCTCGAGACGACGCCGGACGGCGGGCCACTCGTCGGCGAGGACGGAGAAGTACGCGGTGTCCCCCCGCGACCCGTCGGGGGCGACGCGGTGGCTGCGGAGCACCCCCTCGGGCACGCCTCCCAGACGGCGGATCGCCGCGATGCTGCGCGCGTTGCGGGCGTCTGCCCGCAGCGCGACCCGCTGCATGCCCCACGCGTCGAACGCGTGCGCGAGCAGGGCGAGCTTGCACGCCGGGTTGGTCGAGCCGCCCCACCACTCGCGGCCGTAGTACGTCCACCCGACCTCGCACCGACCCTGCCCGTGCTCGACGTCGTAGAAGGACGTCGAGCCGCGGACGACGCCGTCGTCGCCGACGACGGTGAACGCCAGACGTCCCGGCGCGGCGTGCGCGGCACGGACGAGCGCCGCCATGTCGTCGGTCGTCCGGGGGACGGGGACCGACATGCCCGCCCAGAGGGCGTCGTCGATCAGGGCGAGGAGGCCCGGGGCGTGGTCCTCGGACAGCGGGACGAGGCGTACGCCGGGCCCGTCGAGCGTGAGGTCGTGGAGCACGCACCGATCATGGCGCGCGCTGGACGACGACCGGCGCGGAGGTCCGGAACGCGAGAGCGGGACCGCGCTCCGGGACGTCGTCGCTCAGACCGGCACCACGCGTCGTCGCAGGAGGCAGAACTCGTTGCCCTCAGGGTCGGCGAGCACGTGCCACGACTCGGCACCGGTCTGCCCGACGTCGACCGGCCGCGCACCCGCGGCGAGGAGCCGTGCCAGCTCCTCGTCCTGGTCGCGGTCCGTCGCGTTGACGTCGAGGTGCAGCCGCAGCTTGGTGGTCTTGGGCTCGTCGGACCGGCTGAGGACCAGGGTCGGCTGCGGCCCGCCCGACCCGACGCCCGGCGGTCCGATCTCGATCGCCGTCTCGTCCCGGTCGAGCTCGACGTAGCCGAGGACCTCGCACCAGAAGCGCGCGAGCAGCTCGGGGTCGTGGACGTCCAGCACCAGCTCCGTGATCCGGCATGCCATGCGGTCACGATAGGCGCGCACCCACCAGCGTCGCCTCAGGCCTCCGGCGCCAGCCGGTACTCGAAGCAGAGCGACGTGGGCTCGTCGGCGTACGGGCCGTAGTTCGGGATGCGCGTCCACCCGGCCGACGAGTACAGCGCGATGGCCGCGGTCAGCCGGTCGCCGGTCTCGAGGACGAGGCGTCGCAGGCCGTGCTCGTGGGCGAGCCCGTGGATCTCCGCGAGGAGGATCCGGGACAGCCCGCGCCCTCGGTGCTCGGGCCGCACGTACATGCGCTTGACCTCGCCGACGCCGGGACTGTGGTGCTCGTCCGCCCGCAGCGCGACGCACCCTGCGGGTTCGCCGTCGACGTCGGCCACGACCGTCGCGAGCATCTGCTCGGTCGGCAGGTGCTGGACGAGGTCGCCCTGCCCCCCGTAGATGCCGGCCACCTCACGCTGCTGCGCGATGCGCATCTCCTCGGCGACCGGGTCCGTCCACTCGACGCGGCGCAGCGTGACCGCGCCCGTGCCCTGCGCCGTCACGCGTGGACGAGCGTGCTCAGCACGGACGTGAAGAAGCGCAGCCCGTCGGTGCCGGTGCGCGGGCCGGCGGGGCCGTCGGGCCCGAAGCCCTTCTCGACGGCGTGCTCGGGGTGCGGCATGAGCCCGACGACGTTCCCCGCGGCGTTGCTGATCCCCGCGATGGCGCGGCGCGAGCCGTTCGGGTTCCAGCCCTCGTACCGGAAGACGACCCGGTTCTCGGCCTCGAGCTCGTCGAGGGTGCGCTCGTCCGCGACGAACTGCCCGTCCTGGTTCTTCAGCGGGATCGTGATGCGCTCGCCCTGCGCGAAGTCGCGCGTCCAGACCGTGTCGACGTTCTCGACCGCGAGCACCTGCTCGCGGCACACGAACGTGCGGTGGTCGTTCTTGATCATCGCACCGGGCAGGAGGTGCGCCTCGGCTAGCACCTGGAACCCGTTGCAGATCCCCAGCACGGGGAGCCCGCCGCGAGCGGCGTCGACGAGCGGCTCCATCACCGGCGCGAAGCGGCTGATCGCCCCGGCACGCAGGTAGTCGCCGTACGAGAACCCGCCCGGCAGGACCACGGCGTCGACCCCGTGCAGGTCGGCGTCGGCGTGCCACAGCGAGACGGCCTCGGCGCCGGCCAGGCGGACGGCGCGTGCCGCGTCCCTGTCGTCGAGCGTGCCGGGGAAGGTCACGACGCCGACGCGCGCACCCGTGATACCGGCCTGCGGCGCGGAGCGCGCGACCGTCGAGGCGGGCGTCGTCGTGCCCGTCACGCCGTGGCCCCGTCGTGCTCCTCGGCGGCTGCGACGCGCACGACGTCCTCGATGACCGGGTTCGAGAGCAACGTCTCGGCCGCGCGGCGCACCTGGTCGAGCACCTCGTCGGTGACCGGCCCGTCGACCTCGAGCTCGAACCGCTTGCCCTGACGGACACCCGTGAACCCGGAGAACCCCAGTCGCGGCAGCGCGGCGGCGACGGCCTTGCCCTGCGGGTCGAGGATCTCGGGCTTCGGCATCACATCGACGACGACACGTCCCACGGAGTGCTCCCGGTGCTGGTCGGGCGGAGAGGGTGGGCGCGGGGGCGCGTGCTGCGTCCGCGCGGCGTCAGGGTACCGGGCGGGGCTGCGGCCGGACGTCCGGTGCCCACGCCTCGGCCGCCCAGGCGGCAGCACGACGGCGCGCCCGACGGCGGGCGAGCGGTCAGCCGCGCGACCGCCGTCGGGCCGCCGCGCCACCCGGGCCGCCGCCGAGGGAGACCGTCAGCGCCAGCAGGAACCCGAAGTCGTACCAGCCACCCGTGTTGTGGGCCTCGTAGATGCCGACCGTCTCGGTGAAGAGCGACACGATGAACGTGATCGGCGCGATGAGGCCGTGCCACAGTCCCCACCAGAACCCGAACGGACCCTCGCCGTCGGGCGCCACGCTGCCGACCAGCTCGTTCGCGCCGGGTGCGCAGGCGGCGAGGAGCACGACGACGGCGACCCCGAGCACCGGCACGAGCACCCTCCGCCCGGCCGCCCGTCGCGACCCGGCGGACCTCGGCTCGACGGACCGCGCCTCGGCCATGGTGACCACCTCCGCCGTCGAGCCAACACCCGGCGCACCCCCGGCGTCGAGGGCCGGACGTCCTGCCGGACTCCCCCGCGTGCCACCGCGCGACGACGTCCTCCGCCGCGCGCATCCGGTCAGGGCACGACGACCGTCATCCCCGCCCCGGCCGTGCCCGACCCCATCGCCGCGAGCGCGGCCGGCACGTCGTCGAGCCCGATCGTGCGCGTCACGAGCGACTCCGGACGCAGCCTGCCGTCCGCGACCGCCGCGAGCATCGCGGGGTACTCGTGCGCCGCCATGCCGTGGCTCCCGTAGAGCTCGAGCTCCCACGCGACGACGCGGTCCATCGGCAGCACGGGTGGTGCGCCTCCGATCAGCAGACCCACCTGGACGTGCCGCCCGCGCCGACGCAGACCGAGCACCGACGCCACGGCGGTCGCGGGGCTGCCGAGCGCGTCGAGCGACACGTGCGCGCCGCCGTCGGTCACCGCGACCACCCGGCCGGCCACGGCCGCGGGGCCGTCGAGGCTGCGCGCGTCGACGACGGCCTCCGCACCGGCGGCGCGCGCGGCCTCGAGCGCCGCGGTCGACACGTCGACGGCGACGACGCGCGCACCGGCGGCCACGGCGACCATGACCGCGGAGAGCCCGACCCCGCCGCAGCCGTGGACCGCGACCCACTGCCCCGCCAGGACCCGTCCGTGCACGGTCAGCGCCCGGAACGCCGTCGCGAACCGGCACCCGAGCGACGCGGCGGTCGCGGCGCTCACGCCGTCGGGCACCGCGACGAGGTTGACGTCGGCGTGGTGCAGCGCGACGCGCTCCGCGAAGGATCCCGCGTGCGTGAAGCCCGGCTGCTCCTGCCGCTCGCACACCTGGTGCTCGCCCGCCCGGCACGCGGGGCAGTCGCCGCACGCGCACACGAACGGCACGGTCACGACGTCGCCCGGACGCCACCGGCGCACCTCGGGCCCGACCTCGAGCACGGTCCCGGCGAGCTCGTGGCCCAGGACGTGCGGCAGCGTCACGCCGTCGTCGTGGCCCTGCCACGCGTGCCAGTCGCTGCGGCAGACGCCCGTGGCGTCGACCCGCAGGACGACGCCGTCGGACGGGCACGCGGGCACCGGGACGTCGGTCACGACGGGCGGCTCGCCGAAGTGCTCGACGACGACGGCGCGCATGGTGCCGCCGTCCGGGCCCTCCCGCGTCGGCCGCTCGGGAGCGGTCTCGGGCGTCACGGGCGCAGCATGACCTTGATCGCTCGCCGCTCGTCCATCGCGGCGTACCCCTCGGGGGTCCGGTCGAGCGGCAGCTCGAGGTCGAACACGGGTGACGGGTCGATCGTCCCGTCGAGCACGTCGGTCATGAGCTCCGGCAGGTACGCGCGGACCGGCGCGACCCCACCGCGGACGGCGACGTTGTTGCTGAACATCCGGCGCAGCGGGAGGCCGTCCTCCATCCCGTTCGGCACGCCGACATAGCCGATCGTCCCGCCCGGGCGTGCGATCGCGGCCGCCGTGTCCCACGCCGACTGCATGCCGACGCACTCCATCACGTGCGGCACCCCGAGCCCGTCCGTCATCCCCAGGACGCGCTCGACCGCCGCCTCGCCGCGCTCGGGCACGACGTCGGTCGCGCCGAAGCGACGGCCGATGGCGGTGCGGTCCTCGTGGCGGCCGAGCAGCACGACGCGCTCCGCGCCCAGCCGGGCCGCGGCGAGGACGCCGCACAGCCCGACGGCGCCGTCACCGATCACGGCGACGGTCGACCCCGGCCCGACACCGGCCGCGAGCGCGGCGTGGTGACCGGTCCCCATGACGTCCGACAGCGTGAGGAGCGCGGGCAGCCGCTCGTCGTCCTGCGCCACCGGGGCGACGACGAGCGTGCCGTCGGCGAGAGGCACGCGCACGGCCTCGCCCTGGCCCGCGTCGACGTGCTCCGACCCCCACCCGCCACCGTGCAGGCACGACGTCTGCAGGCCCGCGAGGCAGTGCGGGCACGTCCCGTCGCTCCACACGAACGGGGCGACGACGACGTCGCCGGGCCGCACGGTCGCCACCTCGGAGCCGACCTCCTCGACGACGCCGAGGAACTCGTGACCGATGCGTCCGGGGCCGCCCTGGCGCGGACCCGGGCGGCGGTACGGCCACAGGTCGGACCCGCAGATGCACGAGAGGAGGACGCGGACGAGCGCGTCGGTGGGCTCGCGGAGCACGGGGTCGGGGACCTCCTCGACCCGCACGTCGCCGCCACCGTGGATGAGGGCTGCCTTCATGCGGACATCCTCCGTGCCAAGCCGCCGAGATGAGGGTTCATGCGGCGTGTCGCGCGGGACACGCCGCCCGGACGCTGATCTCGACGAGGGGGGTCGCGCGAGCGTGGCTCAGAGCGTGCGGTGCGTCCAGCGCCCCGCGAGGAGCGTGCCCGCGACCGGCATGGTGCGCAGCGCGTCGCCGCGCGTCGTGAGGGGGTCCGCGTCGACGACGACGACGTCCGCGGGCCGGCCGGGCTCCACGCGCGAGCGGACCGACGCCGCCAGCGCGACCTCGACCGGCAGCGCCTCGTCGGGGTGCCACGGCTCGCGGCCGTCACGCGCGCGGTCGACGGCCGCCGACACCGCCTGCCACGGGTCGAGCGGCGCGACGGGCGCGTCCGAGCCGAGGACCAGCCGGACCCCCGCACGGTGGAGCGTCCGGAGCGGGAACACGCGGTCGGCCCGGTCGGCCCAGTAGCGCTCGACCACGTCACGGTCGTCCATCGCGTGCTCGGGCTGCACGCTCGCGGTGACCCCGAGGTCGGCGAACCGGACGACGTCGTGCGGGGCGACCATCTGCGCGTGCTCGATGCTGCCGACCGCGCCCGAGGCACCGAACGCGTCGAGCGCGAGCGCCGTCGCGCGGTCGCCGATCGCGTGGATCGCGGCGTGCAGGCCGTGGCGCGCGGCGAGCGTCATGAGCGGCACGAGCTCCTCCGTCGCGACGTTCAGCACGCCGTGCGCGTCGGGCCCGTCGACGCCGGGGTACGGGTCGTGGCAGAACGCGGTGCGCGTGTTGAGCGAGCCGTCGCTGATCACCTTGAAGGGGCCCTGGGTGACGAGCCCGTGCGTGCCCGGGACGACGTCGCCGGTCTCGAGACCCCGCGCGACCGCGCCGTCGAGGTGCTCGCGCCACACCGCGGCGGCGACCCGCAGGTCCCTCGTGCCCTGATCGACCCGCCGACGCCACGCGGTCACGTTGTCGTCGAGCTCGAAGTCGACGATCCCGACGACGCCGCGCGCGGCGGCCGCGGCGGCGGCGTCCGCGACCCACTCGTCGAGGACGTCCCGCGGCACCTCGTGGACCGCGCTCATGAGCGGGAACCAGTCGTCCTCGCGGAGCACGCCCGTGGTCGCGCGCGTCACGCCGAGGCGCCGCAGGGCCGCGGTGCTCAACCAGGCGCTGTGCAGGTCGCCGCACATGACGACCACGGGGGTCGGGGGCAGACCGGCCGCCGCGATCGCGTCGTCGAGCACGGCCGCGGTGGGCGCCTCGGGCCACAGGCCGTCCCGGAAGCCGACGGCGACGAAGAGGTCCGGGTCGGCGTCCTCGTGGGCGCCGTGCGGTCGGGACGCGGCGTCCGAGCCGCCGGCCCGCTCACGCAGCCGTGCCACGACCATCGCGGCGGCCTCGGGGGCCGACGACGCCGCGGAGACGTCGTAGCGCCTCCGGGCGAGCGCCCACTGGCCCATGTGGACGTGGTTGTCCCACAGGCCCGGGAGCACCCACCGCCCGTCGAGGTCGACCACCTCCGCGCCGCGCGGGGCCGCGAGCGTCTCGCCCGGACGGCCGACCGCGTGCACGCGACCGTCGGCGAGGACCACGTCCACCGGGCCGTCCACGGCACCGCCACGCACGTCGACGTCGACCAGGCGCGCGGCGCGCAGCACGGTGACGGGTACCGCCGGGAGGTCGGCCGACGTCCGGCTCGCGGGTGTCCGGGTCGCGGGGTCGCTGCTCACGGGCGCAGCGTACGTCCGTCCTCGGCGCAGGGCAGGGGGTGCGCTCCCAGCCGGACGGCGTCCGCCGGACGGCGCGGGTCAGAGGAGCGGGTCGCGTCCCGTGAGGCGCTGGAAGGCCTCGACGTAGCGGTCGCGCGTGCGCTCGACGACGTCGTCGGGCAGCGCGGGCGGCGGGGTGTCCGACGCCCGGTCCCAGCCCGACGCGGGCGACGTCAGCCAGTCGCGCACGTACTGCTTGTCGAACGACGGCTGCGCGCGGCCCGGCTGCCACTGGTCCGCGGGCCAGAACCTCGACGAGTCCGGCGTCAGGACCTCGTCGCCGAGCACCACGGCGACCGCCGCGACCCCCCCGGACGGCTCACGCGTGCGCCCGAACTCGAGCTTGGTGTCCGCCAGGACGATCCCCCGCGCCCGCGCGACCTCCTCGGCGCGGCCGTAGACGGCGAGCGTGAGGTCGCGCAGGACCGCGGCGTCGTCGGCGCCCAGCCGCGCGGCGACGACGTCGAACGACACGTTCTCGTCGTGCTCGCCGACCGCCGCCTTGGTCGCCGGGGTGAAGATCGGCCGGGGCAGGCGCGAGCCGTCCTCGAGCCCCGCCGGGAGCGGGACGCCGCACACCTCGCCACCCGCGCGGTACTCCACGAGGCCCGAGCCGGTCAGGTACCCGCGCGCGACGCACTCGACCGGGAACATGTCGAGCCGCCGGCACACCATCGCGCGCCCGACGACGGCGTCGGGGACGCCCGCCGTCCCCGCCTCAGCCGTGACGACGTGGTTCGGCACGAGGTCGGCGAGCTGGTCGAACCACCAAAGGCTCAGCTGCGTGAGGACCGCGCCCTTGCCGGGCACGGGGGTCGCGAGCACGTGGTCGTACGCGCTGATCCGGTCGCTCGCGACGACGAGCACGACGTCGCCGTGCACGGTCGCGGGCGGCGAGCCCGGCTCCGGGACGTACAGGTCGCGGACCTTGCCCGAGTACGTGTGCGTCCAGCCGGGGAGGGTCGGTGCGGGTGTTCCGGGTGCGGGTGTGCTCGGCGTCGGGGTGCTCGGCGTGCTGGCCATGGGTCCGTCCTCAGGCGTCGGCGGTCGGGACCACGGGCATGCGCGCCGCGATGTCCGTGCGGTGGTGCGAGCCGCGCAGGCGGACGTGCTCGACCCCGCGGTACGCGGTCTCGCGCGCCGCGTCGACGTCGGCCCCGACCCCCACGACCGACAGCACGCGGCCACCCGACGACACCAGCGTGCCGTCGTCGTCGCGGGCGGTCCCCGCGTGCAGCACGTGGACTCCGGGCACCTGCTCGGCGTCCTCGACGCCCTCGACCGCGTCCCCTGCGCGCACCGAGCCCGGGTAGCCGTGGGCGGCGACGACGACGGTCACGGCGGCCTCCTCGTGCCAGTGCAGCGGCGGGAGGTCGTCGAGGCGGCCCTGCGCGGCCGCGAGCAGGACCTCGGCGAGCGGCGACGCGAGGCGCGCGAGCACGACCTGGGTCTCCGGGTCGCCGAAGCGCGCGTTGAACTCGATCACGCGCAGGCCGCGCGGCGTCAGCGCGAGGCCGCAGTAGAGGACGCCGACGAACGGCACGCCGCGGTGCCGCATCTCGTCGACCGTCGGCTGCGCGACGCGCGCGACGACCTCGGCCGTGAGGTCCTCGGGCGCCCACGTGAGCGGCGAGTAGGCGCCCATCCCGCCCGTGTTGGGTCCCTCGTCGTCGTCGTACGCGCGCTTGAAGTCCTGCGCCGGCGCGAGCGGGACCACGGTCGTCCCGTCGCTCAGGCAGAACAGCGATACCTCGGGGCCGTCGAGGTACTCCTCGACGACGACCGTGCCGCCCCCCGCGAGGCAGCGACGCGCGTGCTCGAGCGCGGCGTCGCGGTCCGACGTGACGACGACGCCCTTGCCCGCCGCCAGCCCGTCGTCCTTGACCACGTGCGGCGCGCCGAAGGCGTCCAGCGCCGCGGCGACCTCCTCGGGCGTCGTGCACACGTGCGCCATCGCGGTCGGCACGCCGGCGGACGCCATGACGTCCTTCGCGTACGCCTTCGACCCCTCCAGCCGCGCGGCCTCGGCGCTCGGCCCGAAGCACGGGATCCCGGCGGCGCGCACGGCGTCGGCCACACCCGCGACGAGCGGCGCCTCCGGACCGACGACGACGAGGTCCGCGCCGAGGGTGGTCGCGAGCGCCGCGACCGCGTCGGGGTCGACCGGGTCGACGTCGTGCAGCGTCGCGAGCGCCGCGACGCCCGGGTTGCCGGGGGCGGCGTGGAGCTCGTGCTCGGCGCGGGCCTCCTCGGGACCGCGCGCGTCCCGCGCGGTCGCGAGGGCACGGACGACGGCGTGCTCACGGGCGCCGGACCCGACGACGAGGATCTTCACGGGTGTGGAGCCTATCGACGGACCCGGCGTCGCCGTCGGCGGGACCGGCTGCCGGACGGGGCGAGGCCGCGTGGGGCGTCGACCGGGCGGGGGGCCGCCGACCCCCGTCAGCCGGCGAGGACTCTGTCGAACGCCGCCGTGACCTCGGCGACCAGGGCGCCGTCGTCGGGGCCGGCGCTCTCCAGGAGCGCGGCGCACACGTGGACCGCGAGGACGCGGGCCCGGAGGGCCGTCTCGTCGTCGAGGCCGCCGTACGCGTCGACGAACGCCTGGCGCGCCGCGCCGCGGAAGGCCGCGAACGCGATCATGAGGTCGACGGCCGGGTCCGCGAGCGCCGTGTCGCCCCAGTCGATGACGCCCGCCGCGCCGCCGTCGGCGTCGACGAGCAGGTGCCGCACGTGCAGGTCGCCGTGCACGAGCACCGGCTCACGCGTCGGCGCCCCGAGGTGCTCGGACCCGCGCAGGAGGTCCTCCACCGCGTCGTACGGCAACGACGTCCCGGCGGCGCGCATCCGCGCGAGCCGCTCGCGTGCGCGGACCACGACCGAGGACGGGTCGCCGCGACGCAGCGGGTCGACCGGCAGGACCACGCCGTCGAGCGCCGACCCCGCGGTCACCGCGCTCGCGACGTCCGGGGCGTGGAGCGCACGCAGGAACCGGCCCAGGCCCGTGGCGAGCCGCGCACGCGCGTCGTCGGCGAGGCCCGCGGCCGCGAGCTCGGTCCCGTGCAGGCGCGGGCCGCCCCAGAACGGCCACGCGAACTCGGGCGTGGGACGCCCCAGGTAGTGCGGGCGCGGGACGGGCAGCGGCATGGCCGGCAGGTGCCGCAGGACGGCGATCTCGCGCGCCGAGCCCCCGAGCGCGACCGCGCGGTGGATGAAGCGGAACACGAGGTCGTCCCCGACGGAGAAGACCGCGTTGTCCCAGCCGGAGGCGAACCTCCGCACCGGGACGCCGCCCAGGTCGGGGAACTGGGCGCCGACCAGCCGGGCCGCCAGCTGCTCGTCGACGACGACCTCGGGACTCCACTCCGCCACGGCGGGCGTCAGGTCAGGAGGTCGTGGCGGACGATGGTCGCCTCGCGGCCCGGGCCCACGCCGATCGCGGAGATCCGGGTGCCCGACATCTCCTCGAGCGTCAGCACGTAGCGCTGGGCCGCGGGCGGCAGGTCCTCGAACGCGCGTGCGCCGCTGATGTCCTCCGACCAGCCCTCGAGCTCGGTGTAGACCGGGACGGCGTGGTGGAACGCGCTCTGGTCGTACGGCATCTCGTCGTGGCGTCGGCCGTCGACGTCGTACGCGACGGCGACCGGGATCCGCTCGAGCCCCGTGAGCGTGTCGAGCTTGGTGAGCACGAGGTCCGTGAGGCCGTTGACGCGGCCCGCGTACCGCGCGATCACGGCGTCGTACCAGCCGCAGCGGCGCGGACGACCCGTCGTCGTGCCGTACTCGCCGCCCGCCTCGCGGAGCCACTGGCCCTGCTCGTCGAGCAGCTCGGTCGGGAACGGGCCCTCGCCGACCCTCGTGGTGTAGGCCTTGATGACGCCGACGACGCGGTCGATGCGCGTCGGTCCGACGCCCGAGCCCGTGCACGCCCCGCCCGCCGTGGCCGACGACGACGTCACGAACGGGTAGGTGCCGTGGTCGACGTCGAGCATGGTCGCCTGGCCGGCCTCGAACAGGACCGTGCGGCCCGCGTCGAGCGCGTCGTTGAGCACGAGGCCCGTGTCCGCGACCATCGGGCGGACGCGCTCGGCGTACGAGAGCAGCTCCTCGACCGTCTCCTCGACGGTGATCGCGCGACGGTTGTAGACCTTCACGAGCAGGTGGTTCTTCTGGTCGAGGGCGCCCTCGACCTTCTGCGCGAGGATCTTCTCGTCGAACA
Source organism: Actinotalea sp. AC32 (assembly GCA_031844515.1). GTDB lineage: Bacteria > Actinomycetota > Actinomycetes > Actinomycetales > Cellulomonadaceae > Actinotalea. Next base: position 21,907 of record JAUZVJ010000020.1, read on the forward strand.
GGTCCTGCACGCGCACGCCGACGCGGCTGATCTTGTCAGCGTACGTCGGGCCGATGCCGCGGCCCGTGGTGCCGATGCGGCGCTTGCCGAGGAACCGCTCGGTGACCTTGTCGATCGTGCGGTTGTACGGCGCGATGAGGTGCGCGTTGGCCGAGACGAGCAGCTTCGAGGTGTCGACGCCGCGCGCCTGGAGCGCCTCGAGCTCGGTGAAGAGCACCGCGAGGTCGATGACGACGCCGTTGCCGATGACCGGCGTCACGCCCGGCGAGAGGATGCCCGACGGCAGCAGGTGCAGCGCGTACTTCTCGCCGTCGATGACGACGGTGTGCCCGGCGTTGTTGCCGCCGTTGAACTTGACGACGTAGTCGACGCGCGAGCCGAGCTGGTCGGTGGCCTTGCCCTTGCCCTCGTCGCCCCACTGGGCGCCGAGCACGACGACGGCTGGCATGTGTGTCCTTCTCTCGGTCGGTGACGTCCGTCGGGCGCGGCCGTGCCGCGGCGCCGAGGGCCGCCCCGAGGTTACCGGAGCGGGGTCCCGCGGAACCCGGCTGAGCGAGTGGTGGGCGAGTGGTGGGCTGGCGGTGGGCTAGCGGTGGGCCCCGTGCGGGCCGCCGTGCCGCAGGTGCGCGACGGCGTCGGGCGACGTGCCCGCGTCGGCGAGGAAGGTCCGGCAGCGCTCGGCCTCGTCGCGCTCGCCGATCGCGTCGGCCGCCTGGGCCAGCGCGAGGAGCGACCGGAGGAAGCCCTGGTTGGGCTCGTGGTCGGCGGGGATCGGTCCCGCGCCGCGCCACCCGGCCCGCCGCAGCGCGTCGAGGCCGCGGTGGTACCCGGTGCGCGCGAAGGCGTACGCCGCGACGGCGTCGGGCGGGTCGACCGGGTGACCCGGTGCGCTCATGGGCGGGTCGAGCGCCGCCTCCGCCAGGACAGCCCACAGCAGCGAGGACGCGGGGAACCGCGGCACGAGCTCGTGCGCCGGCGTCCCGCGGTGCAGGGCCGCGCGCGCGGCGACGTCGGGGTGGTCCTGGGGCAGGCGCGTGGGCTCGGGGCCGAGCAGGTTCTCCATGGCGCCATCCTGCACCGGTCGGCCCCCTGGTGTCCCCGGTGCGCGCGGTGCGCGACGCGCCCGAGCAGACGAGGACATGCACCGCTCATGGTCAGTCGTTTACAGTCGCACGGCACCGTACGACGTCAGCAGGAGACCCATGATCGAGATCGCGACCTCGTCGGCGACGACGACGCTGGTGATCGCCGGGGACCTCGACCTCGCCGAGCGCGAGCAGTTCCCCGAGATCGCCGCTCGTGTGACGGGCCTGCGCCGCCAGCTGCTCGTGATCGACATGTGCGGCGTGACGTTCATGGACTCCACCGGTGCGGCGTTCCTCATCTCGCTCGCCGACTCGGGGCGCAAGCGCGGCGGCGCGACCGTGCTGCGCGGCTGCGACGAGCGCGACCTCTTCGTCCTCGAGGTGTGCGGCGCCCTGGACCTGTTCCGCCTCGACACGCAGCACTCGTGCGACCGGGCGCCCGAGGCCGACGTCGAGCCCTCCGTCGAGGGGTCGAGCGAGCACGCCGACGCCTGAGCGCGCGGGCGCGGGCCCCCGTATGGACGGGTCCGTCAGACCGTCGGCTCGGGCGTGCCCGTCGGCCCGGCCGGGCGCTGGTCGGCGAGCGCGGCGCTGATCGGGACGGGGCGCACGCGGGCCCACACGAGCTTCCCGCTGCCGGAGGGACGCCAGCCCCAGTCCGCGAGGCGCTCGACGATCCGCATGCCGTAGCCGCCGACCCGGCCGACGTGGCCGTCGGTCGTGACCGGGGGCGCGGGGTTGGCGTCCTCGACCTCGATCCGCAGGCCGTCGCCCGTGTCGAAGAGGCGCAGCTCGACGTGGCCCCACCCGTGCAGCACCGCGTTCGCGACGAGCTCGGAGACGACCAGCTCGGCGCTCGACCCGCCGCCGAGCTCCCACGCCGAGCACGTCCGCAGCACGGCCTGCCGCGCGCGGCCGATCGAGGCCGGCTCGCTCGGCAGGTTCCAGCGCCGACGGCGCGGGCTGGACGTGCCGTCGACCGCGTCGCCCTCGGGATCGGGCACGCGCAGGACGACGACGGCGACGTCGTCCTCCGGCTTGTCGGCGAGCCGCGACAGCAGCTCCTCGCCGACACCGGCCGCGTCCGCGCGCCCCGTCCCCGCGACCACGTCGACGAGCGCGTCGAGGCCGTCCTTCATGCGCCGGTCACGGCGCTCGATGAGGCCGTCGGTGTAGAGCACCAGGAGGTCACCGGGCACGAGGTCGTGCGCGCCGGCCGACCGGGTGCCCGTGCCGAAGCCGACCATCGGCCCGCCCGCACCGTCGAGGCGCAGCACCCGCCCGCCACGCGCGACGAGCGGCGGCAGGTGGCCCGCGCGCGAGTACGCGGCCGACCAGCCCTCGTCGGTGCGCCGCAGCGTGACGAGCACGAGGCTCGCCGACCGGGGGATGCGCATGCCCGCGACGAGCTGGTCGACGCGGCGCAGCACCTCGGCCGGGTCCGTCGTCTCGAAGACGTAGGAGCGCACCACCGAGCGCAGCTGCCCCATCGCGGCCGCGGCCTCGACGTCGTGCCCGACGACGTCCCCGACGACGAGCGCGACGGTGTCCTCGTCGAGCTGGAGCACGTCGAACCAGTCGCCGCCGACCTGCGCGTGCCCCGAGCTCGGCGCGTAGTAGGTCCACACGTCGAGCCCGCGCACGTCGGCCTGCTCGGGGAGCATCGCGCGCTGGAGCGTCTCGGCGAGGCGGTGCTCGCGCGCGTAGAGGCGGACGTTGTCGATCACGGTGCCGACGCGGCGCGCGACGAGGTGCACGACGAGGCGCTCGCTCTCGTCGACGGTCGCCGGGCGCCCGGGAGCCGGCACGGTCACGAGCACGCCGAGCGTCCGCCGCCGCCCGGGGACGGGGTGGACGACCGCGTGGCGCACGCCGTCGAGCACGTCGGACGGGACGTGCCGGTCGGGGCGTCCGAGCGCCTCGCGGACCTCGCGCACGAGGCGCGCCGTCGTCTCGCCGACCGGCTCGTCGGCGAGCGAGACGACGACGGGCCCGTCGACGACGCCGTCGAGCACGCGCTGGACCGCGTCCGGAGCGGGGGCAGCCGACGCCTCGTCCGTCGAGCGGACGCCGTGCCGGCGCACCGAGGCGGTCTCGACGACGTTCGCCGCGATGCCGTCGGCACGGTGCAGCCCGCCGTCGTCGAGGAAGAACCCGGCCCACACCACGGCGTCGTCGACGAGGAGCGACGCGATCTCGCGCAGGACGGCGGGGTCGTCGACGTCGGAGAGCAGCTCGGAGGTCTGCGCGACGACCGTGAGGCCCTTGCGCGCGCGCCGCTCGGCCTCCACGGACCGCTGCAGACCGCCCGCGTGCTCGACGTGCGCCGTCACGTCCACCTGGATGCCGACCCAGTGCGTCACGGTCGCGTCGGCGCCGGCGACCGGGGACAACGAGACCTGGTTCCAGAACGGACGTCCGTCCTTGGCGTAGTTGAGGATCGTCGCCGTGGCCGGGCGACCCTCCGCGACGGCGCGGCCCAGCGCGCGACCCGCGTCCGGGTCCGTCCCGGGGCCGTGCAGCATGTTCAGGTCGCGGCCGACGACCTCGGCCAGCGTGTACCCCGTGGTGCGCGTGAACGCGTCGTTGACCCACACGACGGGGTTCCCGGGCGCGGCCTCCGTGATCACGAACGCGACGTCGGTGGCCTGGAGCGCGCGGTCGCGCAACGAGGCGAGCCCTGCGGCGAGCTCGGCCGGCCCCGCGGGCGCGGAGGAATTGCCCATCACCCTCTACGATCGTCTAGCGTTCGGCAGGATGCCACTCGCGACCGGACCGGTCTCGAGTCCTGGGGACGCGAGTCCTGAACCGGCCGAGGGGAGCGACGTGCGAGACGGTAGCGGTCCCGGGTCCCGGGAGGCCACGCAGGGTGACGAGGTGAGCAGCATCGAGAACGTGACCGGTCGCGGTCCGGCGTCCGACGCCGGCGAGTCCCAGCCCGGCTCGGTCCAGGTGATCGTCCAGGACGCACGCACGCGGATCGTCCTGTCGGGCGAGATCGACGCCGACCTCGCACCCGACCTCCAGGACGCCACCTCCGACGCCGAGGCGACCGGGCTGCCGATCGACATCGACGCGCAGCACGTCACGTTCATGGACTCGTCCGGCATCGCGTTCCTCGCCCGCATCGCGACCCGCTCGGGCTCGCGCATCCGCGTGATCCGTCCGCCCGAGACGGTGCGCTTCCTGCTCGAGGTCACCCGGATCGGCGAGCTGCTCGACGTCGTCACGGACGACGACGACGCGGCCGACGCCCCGTCGACGGAGGAGCCGGACCACGGCCTCCCGACGATCGGCCCCGCGGGGCGCAGCCGGCGGTCCACGTCGGGCCCTGACGACGTCGCCTGAGCCGGGCAGCACCGGGCCGCCCCAGGCCGACACCCCCGCCCCACCGACGACGACGGGCCCCGCGGATTCCGCGGGGCCCGTCGTCGTCGGTGCTCGCGCACCCTCGGCCTGGGTCAGCCGATCTTGTGGCCTGCCGAGCGCAGCTGCTGGCACGCCTCGACGATGCGCTGGGCCATGCCGGCCTCGGCGAGCTTGCCCCACGCGCGCGGGTCGTAGGTCTTCTTGTTGCCGACCTCGCCGTCGATCTTCAGGACGCCGTCGTAGTTGGTGAACATGTGGCCGACGACGGGGCGCGTGAACGCGTACTGCGTGTCCGTGTCGATGTTCATCTTGATGACGCCGTTGTCGACCGCCTCGGCGATCTCCGCCTCGGTCGAGCCCGAGCCGCCGTGGAAGACGAGGTCGAACGGGTTCGCCTTGCCGACCTTCGCGCCGACCGCGTCCTGGATCTCCTTGAGGATCGCGGGACGGAGCTTGACGGCACCCGGCTTGTAGACGCCGTGCACGTTGCCGAAGGTGAGCGCCGTCAGGTAGCGGCCCTTCTCGCCCGTGCCGAGCGCCTCGACCGTCGCGATGCCGTCCTCGACCGTCGTGTACAGCTTGTCGTTGATCGCGGCCTCGTGGCCGTCCTCCTCGCCGCCGACCACGCCGACCTCGATCTCGAGGATCGTGCGCGCGGCCTGCGAGAGCTCGAGCAGCTCGGCCGCGATGACGAGGTTCTCCTCGAGCGGGATGTCCGAGCCGTCGAACATGTGCGACTGGAAGGTCGGGAGCTTGCCGGCCTTGACCTGCTCCGCCTCGAGGGCGAGCAGCGGGCGGACCCAGGTGTCGAGGTTCTTCTTGGTGCAGTGGTCGGTGTGCAGCGCGACCGTGACGCCGTAGCCCTTGGCGACCTCGGCGGCGTACGCGGCGAGCGCGAGGGAGCCGGCGACGCGGTCCTTCACCGTCGAGCCGGAGGCGTACTCGGCGCCACCGACCGACACCTGGATGATCCCGTCCGACTCGGCCTCCGCGAAGCCCTGGAGGGCCGCGGTCAGCGTCTGCGAGGAGGTGACGTTCACCGCGGGGTAGGCGAAGCTGCCCGCCTTCGCGCGGTCGATCATCTCGGCGTAGACCTCGGGAGTGGCGATGGCCATGAAGACTCCTGCTCATCAAGGGGTGGGGTGTCGGTTCCCATGGTGGCACGGATGCTCTGGGACCCGTCGGGACCTCTCGGCCGGTGGGCGCCCGGGCCCGGCAGTGCGCCGACCGCGAGGAGGCGGCCCCTCGGGGCGGGGCGCTCCGCGCAGGTAGATAGACACACCTACTACTCAGGCGTACTGTCTAGCCATGCCGCAAGAGGGGACGCCGACGGCCGAGTGGCCGGGTGACTGGCTGCGCGGCGTGCTCGCCGTGTGCGTCCTGCGGGTCCTCGCCGACGGCCCCACCTACGGCTACGCGCTCGGTGTCCGGCTCGCCGAGGCGGGGCTCGGGACGGTCAAGGGCGGCACCCTCTACCCCGCCCTGGCCCGGCTCGAGCAGGCCGGCCTCCTCGACGTCGAGTGGCGCGCCGGCGAGGGCGGTCCCGGCCGCAAGTACTACGCGCTGACCGACGCCGGTCGGGCCGAGCTCACGCGCAGCGCGACGCGGTGGGTGCGCTTCGCCGAGCTCACCGCTCGACTCGTCGCCGACGCGACGACGCCGTCGACCGACCCCGCTCCCGACGCCGTACCCCTCCCGACCGAGAGGCCCCTCCCATGACCGACAGGTACGCGCTCGAGCACCGGCTCGCGCCGCACGTCGACGAGCGCTGGACCGAGGCACTGCTCCTCGAGCTGCGCCTGCGCGGCGTGCCCGGCGACACGATCGGCGCCGTCCTGGCCGAGGTCGACTCGCACGTCGTCGAGAGCGGCGAACCCGCGCACGACGCGTTCGGCGACCCGGTCGCCTACGCGCGCAGCCTCGACCTGCCGGTCGACGACGAGCCGGGCCCGCGCGCGCTCCTCGCGTCGACCGGGCCGACCGCCGTGCAGGTGCTCGGCCTGCTGGTCCTCGGCTGGGCCGTCCCGCCGCTCGTCCGCGGCGAGGGGCTCGACCTGACCTGGGGTCACGCGGCGCTCGTCGTGCTGCTCGGCGCCGAGGTCCTCCTGCTCGTGCGCCACGCCGACGCCGTCCTCGCCGCGGTGGTGCGGCGGCCGGTCGTCTCGTGGCTCGCCCTCACCGCGAGCACGGCGGTGCCCGTCGCGCTCCTGCTGCTCCTGCGCGGCGTCGTCGTCGGCGTCCCGGCCGCCGCGGGGGTCACGGTGGGGACGGCGCTGCTGCTCGCGGGGACCGCGTGGGGGCTCGTCCGGCTGCGCGCGCACGTCGACGACGCGGACCCGGTGCGCTCGCCGCTGGACGGCGACGAGCCGTCGAGCCGCGGCGCCGAGGTGCTCGCGGCGAGCGGCGTCTGGCTCGTGCCGGCCGCAGCCGTCGTGATCACGGCCCTCGCGCTCGTCGTCGGCTGAGCGGAGCCCGCCGCCCGTGGGTGGGTCCCCCCGCGGAGGACGCGGGGGGACCCACCCACCCGGCCGGGCGCACCGGCCGGACGTCGCCCGGTCAGAGCTCGAGCAGGAGCGCCTCGCCCTGGCCGCCGCCGCCGCAGAGGCCCACGGCCGCCCGACCGCCGCCCGCTCGGTGCAGCGCGTGGGCGGCGTGGACGACCAGGCGCGCACCGGACGCGCCGATGGGGTGCCCGAGCGCGATGCCGCCGCCGTCGACGTTGACGGCGTCGACCGGGACCCCGAGATCGATCGCCGACTGGGCGACCACCGCCCCGAACGCCTCGTTGATCTCGATGACGTCGAGGTCGTCGACGCCCCAGCCCTGCCGGTCGAGCGCGCGGAGGATCGCCGCCGACGGCTGCGAGTGCAGCGACGCGTCCGGTCCCGCGACCTGCCCGGGCGCGCGCAGCGCCGCGAGCACGGTCCAGCCCTCGGCGTCCGCCCGCGCGCGCGTCGTCAGCACGACCGCCGACGCGCCGTCGGAGATCGGCGACGAGTTGCCCGCGGTGATGTGCCCACCGTCCATGAAGGCCGGGCGGAGCCGCGCGAGCGTCTCGACGGTCGTCTCGGGGCGGATGCCCTCGTCGCGGTCGACGACGGTGTCGCCCTTGCGGCCCGGGACCGTGACGGGCACGACGAGCTCCTTGAAGGTCCCCGCCTCCCACGCCGCGGCGGCGCGCTGGTGCGAGAGCGCCGCGACCTCGTCCTGCTGCTCGCGCGTGAGGGCGTAGCGCTCCGCGGTGGTCCGGTCGGTGCACAGGCCCATCGACTCGCGCGCCTGGGCGTCCGTCAGGCCGTCGTACGCCATGTGGTCGAGCAGCTCGATCGACCCGTACGCCGTGCCGACGCGCGACCCCGGCAGCAGGTGCGGCGCGAGGCTCATCGACTCCATGCCGCCCGCGACCGCGACCTCGGCCTCGCCCGAGCGCAGCAGCCGCGCGACGTCGATCACGGCGGTGAGCCCCGAGAGGCACACCTTGTTGACGGCGCTCGCGTGCGCGCTCGTCGGGATGCCCGCACCGAGGGCTGCCTGCCGCGCCGGGTTCTGGCCCGCGCCCGCCTGCAGCACCTGCCCGAGCACGACCACCTCCACGAGGTCGGCCGGGACCCCGGCCTGCTCGAGCGCACCGCGGATCGCGACCGACCCGAGCCGTGTCGCCGGGACGGTCGAGAGCCCGCCGCGCAGCCGTCCCTGCGGCGTGCGGGCCGCACCCACGACGACGACGTCGTCCGGCGTCGACGCGCCCGCGGCCCGCCGGCCGTCCGTCGCGGCGCTCACGCGGTCACCGCCACGGTCGCGACGTCGTCGGCGAGCACGCGCGCGCCCGTGCGCTCGCGCACCTCGTCGACCGTGACCCCGGGTGCCGTCTCGACGAGCCGCAGCCCGTCGGGCGTCACGTCGAGCACCGCGATGTCGGTGATGACCCGGTCGACGACGCGCCTGCCCGTCAGGGGAAGCGTGCACTCGGGCAGGATCTTCGGCTCGCCGTCCTTGGCGTTGTGCGTCATGAGCACGACGACGCGGCGAGCGCCGTGCACGAGGTCCATCGCGCCGCCCGGGCCCTTGACCATCGCGCCGGGGATCATCCAGTTGGCGAGGTCGCCGGCCTCGGACACCTGCATGCCGCCGAGGATCGCGACGTCGACCTTGCCGCCCCGGATCATGCCGAAGCTCGTCGCCGAGTCGAAGTACGCGGCGCCCGGCACGACCGTGACGGTCTCCTTGCCCGCGTTGATGAGGTCGGGGTCGACGTCGTCGTCGGCGGGGTACGGGCCGACGCCGAGGATCCCGTTCTCGGACTGGAGCATCACGTGCCGCCCCTCGGGCAGGTAGTTCGGCACGAGCGTCGGCAGACCGATCCCGAGGTTGACGTACATGCCGTCCTCGAGCTCGAGCGCCGCGCGCGCGGCCATCTCCTCACGTGCGAGCGCCATCAGGCCCCTCCCCCCGCGGGCGCCGTCGCCCGCACCGTGCGCTTCTCGATCCGCTTCTCGATCCCCGGCCCGACGACGACGAGCCGGTGGACGAAGATCCCTGGCAGGTGCACCTCGTCGGGGTGCAGGTCGCCCGGCTCGACGAGCTCCTCGACCTGCGCGACGCACACGCGCCCCGCCATCGCGGCGAGCGGCGAGAAGTTGCGCGCCGACGCGTGGAACACGAGGTTCCCGAACCGGTCGCCCCTGGCCGCGTGCACGAGCGCGAAGTCCGTCGTGATCGACTCCTCGAGCACGTGCTCGCGCTCGCGCCCGTCGACGACGAACGTGCGGACCTCCTTGGGGCGCGACGCGAGCGCGACGCTGCCGTCGGAGCCGTAGCGCAGGGGCAGCCCTCCCTCGGCGACCTGCGTCCCGACCCCTGTGGGCGTGAAGAACGCCGCGATGCCCGAGCCGCCCGCACGGAGCTTCTCCGCGAGCGTCCCCTGGGGCGTGAGCTCGACCTCGAGCTCACCCGAGAGGTACCGGCGCGCGAACTCCTTGTTCTCCCCCACGTAGGACGCCGTGATGCGGCGGATCCGGTCGGCCGCGAGCAGGATCCCCAGACCCCAGTCGTCGACCCCGCAGTTGTTGGACACGACCTCCAGGTCCGTCGCGCCCTGCTCGAGGAGGGCCTCGATGAGGCCCATCGGGTTGCCGCACAGCCCGAAGCCGCCGACCGCGAGGCTCGCCCCGTCCGGGATGTCGGCCACCGCCTCGGCCGCGGTCGGGACCACCTTGTCCAGCCCGTCGCTCACGGGCGCACCTCCTTCGCCTCCGCCATCGACGCTGAGGGCGGTTCGTGGGTTCATCATGCGTCGTCCGTCACAGCTCGCGCACCAGGCGTCGGACGTGGTCGGCGACCGCCGCGGCTCCGTGGGGCGCCATCACCACCGTGTAGTGGTTGACGCCCGGCACGAGGTGCTCGCGGAGCACCGGCAGCCGGTCGGTCCACGCGGCGACGTGGGCCGGCTCGTAGAGCGGGGCCCCGCCGAGCAGGCCGGACGGTGCGCGCAGGAACGTCGTCGGCACCGCGAGCGCGGCGAGCGCGGGCAGGACCGACGTCCCCGCGTAGAGCTCCTCCTGGTCCTGCGCGAGCGCCTCGATGCGGGCGGTCGAGCGCAGCGCGCCGTCGTCGGCCGGCTCGAGGTCGTAGTCGAAGTACGCCTCGAGGGCCGGGGACCACGCGTCGGTGAACGCGGGGTGCGCCCGCCAGAAGTCCCGGTACGCCTGCTCGTCGGCGAAGGTCATCGACAGGCGCTGCGCCGCGGGGCCGAGCATCGCGGCCATCGCGGTGTCGGCGTCCAGACCGTCCGGGAGGACGAGCGGCAGCCCGCCGTCGACCAGGAGGAGCCGACGCACGAGCCCCGGGTGGCGGTGCGCGAGCACGACCGAGACGAAGCCGCCCATCGAGTGCCCGACGACGACGGCGTGCTCGACGCCGAGGTGCGCCGCGAGCGCCGCGACGTCGTCGGCGTGCCGCGGCATGCCGTACGGACCGGGCAGCGCGTTGCTGCGTCCGCGCCCCCGCAGGTCGGGCGCGACCACGCGCACCCCGGGCAGCTGGGCGGCGAGCTCGTCGAAGGCGCGGTGGTGGGCCGTGACGCCGTGGACCGCGATCACCGTGGGTACCGCGGACACGGTCGACACGGTCGACACGGCCGCCGTGCCGTCGCGGCCCGCGAGGGGCTCCCAGACGCCTGCGTGCAGCGTGCCGCCGTCGACGGGCGCGTCCACGGCGCGGTAGCGGTGCGTCGCTCGCCCGACGTCGTGGCCGGTCGCTCGCCCGACGTCGTGGCCGGTCGGTCGGCCGGTCGCTCGGCCGGTCTCTGCCGTCGTCATCGCGCGTGCCACCCTCCGTCGAGCGTGTAGGAGCCGCCCGTCGCCATCCCGCTGTGCGGTCCGCACAGCCACAGCACGAGCGACGCGACCTCGTCGGGCTCGACGAGCCGCTTGACCGACTGCTCGGTCAGCAGCACGCGCTCGAGGACCTCGTCCTCGCTGATGCCGTGCACGCGCGCCTGGTCGGCGAGCTGCTTCTCGACGAGCGCGGTGCGGACGTAGGCCGGGTTGACGCACGTGCTGGTCACGCCGTGCGCGGCGCCCTCGAGCGCCGTCACCTTGCTCAGCCCCTCGAGCCCGTGCTTCGCGGCGACGTACGCCGACTTGTACGGCGAGGCGACGAGCCCGTGCACCGACGAGAGGTTGACGACGCGCCCCCACCCGCGGGCGTACATGTGCGGCAGGCACGCGCGGATCAGCAGGAACGGCGCCTCGAGCATGATCCGCTGGATGCGGCGGAACGCCTCGGGCTCGAAGTCCTCGATCGGGCTGACCTTCTGGATGCCCGCGTTGTTGACGAGCACGTCGGCCTCGAGCCGCAGGTCGTCGAGCGCCCGGGTGTCGTCGAGGTCGACGACCCACGCCTCGCCGCCCACCTCGTCCGCGACGGCGTGCGCGGCGTCCGCGTCGAGGTCCGCCACGACGACGTGGGCCCCCTCCCCCGCGAGCGCGCGCGCCACCGCGGCCCCGATGCCGGCCCCGCCGCCCGTGACGACGGCGCGCCGGCCGGCGAGCGTGCCGCCCTCCCCGCGGCCGGTCAGGTCCCGCTCGTCCCGCTCCCCCTGGTTCACGGCCGCTCCTCGCTCGTCGTCGTCGCTGGTGACGCCGCGGGCACCGGCGGCGCACCGGGCTGTGCCGGCTCGGGGGCGAGCGCGCGCTCGATGAGCCGCATCGTCGCCTCGAAGACCAGAGGCGGGACGCCGTCAGGTCGGTCGTCCGTCGCACCGGGGCCGGCGTCGTCGTCGGCGTCCCACAGCGCCCAGCGCATCCCGACGATCTCGCCGATGCCCATGAGCGCCCACGCGAGCACCTCCGGGTCGATCGGCGCGAGCTCGCCGCGGGACTGCGCGGCGCGCAGGCCGTCGACGTAGCCCCCGGCGATGCGCTCGTAGTGCCAGCGCAGCATCTCGGGGGCGACGAACTCGGCCTGCCGCACGATCCGGTAGAGCGCCGGGTTCTGCGCCGCGAACCGGAAGAACGCACGGAAGCCCGCGCGCTCCGCCGCGATGCGCTCGCTCTCGGCCGACGACGCCTCGAACATCGCGTGCCGCACCTGCGAGTTGAGGTCGCGGACGACCTCCTCGAAGACCTCCTGCTTGGAGGAGAAGTACAGGTAGAAGGTGCCCTGGCCGACCTCGGCCGCCTCGGTGATCTTGACGATCGACGCGTCGTGGTAGCCGTGCTCGGCGAACACCTCGGCGGCGACGCGGAGGATGCGCGCGCGGGTGCGCGTGCCCTTCGTGGTGCGGGGCTCGGACGTCATGAGGCGCTCCCGAGGGTCGGTGCGGCGGTGCCGGGGGTCGGTGGGGTGGTTCCGGGTGCGCGGCCCGGCGCGAGGGCCGAGCGGCGCAGCTTGTCGAGGGTCGTGCGCGGCAGCGCGTCGACGAAGCTCACGTGACGCGGCGCCTTGAACGCCGCGAGGTGCGCGCGGCAGTGCGCCACGACGTCGTCGGCGGTCAGGCGGGCACCCGGCGCGAGGACGACGTACGCGTGGCCCACCTCGCCCCACCGCGCGTCGGGCACGCCGACGACGGCGGCCTCCGCGATCGCCTCGTGCCGCGCGAGGACGTGCTCGACCTGCGCGGGTGAGATGTTCTCGCCGCCCGAGATGTACATGTCGCCGAGCCGGTCCACGACGCGGAAGTACCCGTCGCCGTCGCGCTCGACGTAGTCGCCCGTGCGCAGCCACCCGTCCACGGTCGCGGCGGCGGTCGCGTCGGGGTCGCGGAAGTACTCCGCGAACACCGCGGGACCGCGGACCAGCAGCTCGCCGCGCGCCGCGCCGTGCAGGACGTGGCCGGTGAGGGGGTCGCGCACCTGGACGTCGACGTACGGGTAGGGCTTGCCGACCGAGCCGACGTGCTTCTCGGCGTCCGCGGCGGGCAGGCCGAGCACGTTCGGCCCGGCCTCGGTGAGCCCGTACCCCTGGAGGATGCGCACGCCGCGCCCGTGGAACGTGCGGAGCAGCTCCTCCGGCATGGGCGCCCCGCCGACCACGGCGTACCGCAGGCTCGACAGGTCGGCGGTCACGAAGTCGGGGTGCTCGGCCATGAGCCGGTAGGTCGTCGGGACGCCCATGAGCGTCGTGACGCGGTGCTCGCGGATGCGCCGCAGGGCACGCCCCGCGTCGAACTCGCGCTCGAGGACGACCGTCGCGCCGACCCACCACGCGAGGAGGGGCTGGATGTTCCAGCCGCCGACGTGGAACTGCGGGAGGACCGCGAGCACGACGTCGTCGGTGCCGAGGGGCGCGACGCCGTTGAGCGAGAGGTTCGTCCAGAAGCAGTTCGCGTGCGTGAGGACGACGCCCTTGGGCGCGCGCGACGTGCCGGACGTGTAGATCTGCAGCAGCGCGTCGTCGTCGCGCACGGGGCGCCGGGGCGCGTCCGCACGGGTCGCCGCCGGGGGCGCGCCGTCGACGCGGGCGGGGCCGGGGACGTGCTGCTCGACACCGTCGGCGCCGAGCAGCTCGACCGCGGGGGCGGCGTCCAGGCCGAGCACCGCGTCGTGCGCGCGGTCGACGTGCGCGCGCTCGACGAGCAGGAGCGCGGCGCGGCAGTGGCGCACCTGGTGCGCGAGCTCCTCGGGCGCGAGGCGCCACGAGAGCGGCACGAGGACCAGACCCGTCCGGGCGCACGCCATGAGCACGACGACGTGGTCGGTGCTGCTGCGCGTGAGCGTCGCGACGCGGTCGCCGACGCGGTAGCCCGCGCGCTGGAGACGCCTCGCGAGCTGCTCGGCGCGGTCGTCGAGCCGCGCGTACGTCGTCGTCACGCCGTCCTCGACGACGGCGGCGTGGTCCGGCGCGAGGCGCGCGCGGTCCGCGACCCACCGGCCGAGCGTGTGCAGCCCGTCGCTCACCGCGCACCGCCCACGGGCGCGCCGCGGCGCGCGAGCCGGGCGCGGAGCCGGTGCGCGGCCCCGGCCAGGCCGCCCGGCATGAAGATGACGACCAGGATGAACAGCGTCCCGAGCGTGAACAGCGGCTCGCTGAGCGGCACGCGCAGGACGGCCGGCAGCCCCTCGACGAGGTCGCTGCGCGCGAACACCGAGAGCCGCTGGTCGAGCAGCGTGTAGAGCACCGCGCCGACGACGGCGCCCCACCGCGAGCCGACGCCGCCGAGGACCACCATGACCAGCAGCGTGATCGTCAGGTCGGCCGACGTGATGCCCGGCACGGCCTGCGACTGCAGCAGCAGGTACGCCATGCCGACCACCGCGGCGAGCGTCGCCGCGACGACGAACGTCAGCAGCCGGATGAGGTACGGCTGCTGGCCGATGACCCGCACGCGCAGCTCGTTCTCGCGCGTCGCCTCGACGACGTGCCCGGCGCGGCTCGCCTGGAACCACGCGACGACGACGTAGACCACCACGAGCACAGCGAGCGCGAGCCAGTACACGTTGCGCGTGTTGAGCACGCCGACGAACGCCGCGGGCACGTTGGTCGTGACGAGGCCGACGCCCTCCTCGCCACCCGTGAGACCGCCCGTGTTGCGGCGCGCGAGGACGTTGCCGGCCTGCGCGAACGCGAGCGTGACCATCGCGAAGCTGACGCCGGAGACCCGCAGCGAGATCGCCCCCGTCACGTGCGCCAGCACGATCACCCCGACGAGCACGAGCGCGGCAGCGACGAGGAGCGGCAGCTCCGTGCGCCGCAGCAGGATCGCGAGGCCGTACGCGCCCGCGGCGAAGTAGAGCGCGTGGCCGAAGCTGAGCATCCCCGCGACGCCGTAGAGCAGGTGGTAGCTCAGGGCGAGCGCGCCGTAGAGCAGGCACAGCGACATGAGGTGCAGCGCACCGGGCGTGTACGTCGCACCCGGCAGGACGCCCGGGAGCGACAGGTCCAGCAGCGGCAGGCACGCGAGCAGGACGAGCGTCCCGAGTCCCGCGACCCAGCGCCCGAGGCCCGGGCGCCGGAGGCGACCTCCCGGCCCGGCGGGCCCCGTGGGGGCGCCCGTGGGCGTCGTGTCCACGCCGTCGGCGGCGTGCGTCGTCGTCGTCATGCCTTGGCCCCCATGAGTCCCGACGGCCGCACGAGCAGCACGACCGCGAGCGCGAGCACCGCGATGAGGTCCCCGACGCCCCAGTGGAAGTTCGCGAACTGCTGCGGCACCGCGACGAGGACCGCGGCGATCGCCGCACCCGTGAGCGAGCCCAGCCCGCCGATGACCGTGACGATGAACGCGAAGATGAGCAGCGTCTGGCCCAGGTGCGCCGAGACGTAGCCGAAGTACTGCGACGCGAGCACGCCGCCGAGCCCGGCCGCTGCACCGCCGATCGTGAAGACGAGCGTGAACGCTGTGCGCACGTCGATGCCGAGCGCCGTGACCATCGCGCGGTTCTCGACGCCGGCCCGGATGACGAGGCCGAAGCGCGTGAAGCGCAGGAACGCAAGGAGGCCGACCAGCACGAGGACGGCCGCGCCGATCGCGACGAACCGGTCGTTGGGGATGCGGGCGCCGAGCACCGTCGTGGTCTCGGCGAGCCACGCTGGCCCCGAGATGAAGATCGGGTCGGTGCCCCACACGCCCTCGTAGAGCGCGACGGTGACCAGGCCCAGCCCGACCGTGACGAGCACCTGCTCGATGTGCCGCTCGTACAGCGGCCGGATGAGCAGCAGCTCGGCGAGCGCCGCGACGAGCGCACCCGCGACCGCGCCGACGACGAGCGACAGGACGAAGCCCGACCACGTCGTCGCGCCGAACGCCCGCGCGACCTCGAAGCCGGCGAACGCCCCGAGGGTCAGGAACGCGCCGTGCGCGAAGTTGAGGACCCCCATGAGGCCGTAGATGAGCGACAGCCCCGATGCGACGAGGAAGTACAGCGCGCCGAGCCCGAGGCCCGTCACGAGGAGCAGGACGGTCGTGGTCACGAGCCCTCCACGGTGGCGTGCGGACGGGGGTCGGTGGGGGCGGTGGGGGGCGCGTCGGCGGCGGCGGCGGCCTGCCCGTGCGTGTCCGCCTCGCGGGCGGCGTCGTCGTGCGCGTCGGAGTGGACGCCGAGCAGGCGGCGCACCGCGTCGTCGTCGGCGAGCAGCTCGCGCGCGGGGCCGGTGTGCACGACGCGCCCGGCGTCGATGACGACGACGTCCTGCGCGAGCCGCTCGATGACCTGGAGGTTCTGCTCGACCAGGAGGACGGGCACGGTGCGCGCGGCCTCCTCGAGCGCGACCGCGAGCTCGGTGACGATCTTGGGCGCCAGGCCCTTGGTGGGCTCGTCCACGAGCAGGATCCGGTTGTCGTTGAGCAGCGCCCGGGCCATCGAGAGCATCTGCTGCTGGCCGCCCGAGAGGGTCCCGGCGCGCTGCGCCGAGCGGCGCAGCAGGTCGGGGAAGAGCTCCTCGACGAGCCGGCGGCGCGGCTGCGCGTCGCGCACCGCGAGCCGGAGGTTCTCCTCGACGGTGAGCGCCGTGAAGACCTCACGGTCCTCCGGCACGTAGCCGACGCCGCGGCGGACGATCCGGTGCGTGGGCTCGCGGTCGACGCGCTCGCCGTCGAGCCGCACCGTCCCCGAGCGGTCGATCAGCCCGAGCACCGCCTTGATGGTCGACGTCTTGCCGACGCCGTTGCGCCCGAGGACCGCGGTGACCCCGGTCGCGGGGACGGAGAACGACACGTCCTCGACGACGAGCTGGCCGCCGATCGACGCGGAGAGGTGCTCGACCTCGAGGACGGCGGTCATACGGCGGCTCCGATGTAGGCGCTCTGCACGCGCGGGTCGGCCATGATCGTCGCGGGCTCGTCGAACGCGAGCACGCGGCCCTGGTCGAGCACCGCGACGCGCTCCACCAGGCCGAGCACGACGTCGATGTGGTGCTCGACCATGAGCACCGTGCACGCGTGCTCGCGGTGCATCCGGCGGATCACCTCGGTCAGCCCCGGCACGTCGGCCCGGGCCACGCCCGCCATCGGCTCGTCGAGCAGGATCACCGTGGGGTCCATCGCGAGCAGCACGGCGATCTCGAGCTTGCGCTTGTCGCCGTGCGACAGGCCGCCGGCGAGCACCTCGGCGCGGTGGGCGAGGTCGACCTCGTCCAGGTGCCGCAGCGCGGTGCGGGTCGCGTCGTCGCCCCGGCGCGGGAAGCGCGTGAGCGACAGGTTCCCGCCGAGGCGGCGCTGCGCGGCGAGGCGGACGTTCTCCAGCACCGTGAGGCCCGCGAACAGGCTCGAGGTCTGGAACGTCCGGCCGAGCCCGGCCTGCGCGCGGCGGTGGACGGGGGCGTGGGTGATGTCGGCGCCGTCGAGCAGCACCCGCCCCGCCGTCGGGCGGTGGATCCCGCTGATCATGTTGAAGAGCGTCGTCTTCCCGGCGCCGTTCGGGCCGATGACGCCGACCATCTCGCCGGGTCGGACCGCGAGGTCCACGTCGCTGAGGATGTGGATCCCGCCGACCTGGAACGACAGGCGCTCGACGACGAGCGCACCGGTCGGGGTCCGGTCGTCGGCGCGCGCGCCCGTGGTCGCGGGTGCGGGGGTGTGGGTGGGTGTCGACATCGCGTGGGTCCTCTCCGGGTGCCGGCCCCGCCGGTGGGCGGGGCCGGCGCCGCAGGTGCTGCGGGACGACGGCGTCGTGCGCCGCTCGGGTGGTCCGGGTCGCCGGTCGGGCGGCCCGGACCTCCGGTCAGGACGCCTCGGGCGGCGCGACGGTCTCGCCGTCGACCTCCTCGACGAGCTCGGGGACCCACCCGTCCGCGCCGTCGGACACCAGGCGCACCTGGTACATCGGCTGGATGAGCGCGTGGTCGGACTCGCGGATCGTGTACGAGCCCTTGGGCCCGTCGAACGACCAGCCCTCGAGGGCCGCGACCATCGCGTCGACGTCCTCGGCGCCGCCGGCCTCGCTGATCGCGTGGACGATCATCTGCGCCGCGACGAACCCGTCGGGCGTGAACAGGTCGACCGTGCCGCCCGCCGCCTCGACGTGCTCGGCCATCGCCTGGGCGACCTCGTTGTCCGCGGCGCCGTCGAAGAAGTGGTTGAGGAAGTCGATCTTCTCCGACGCCGCACCGAAGGCGCCGTAGGTCGCGACGTCGCCGAGACCCGTGACCACGGTGGTGCTGTCGAGGACGCCCTGCTGGTCGAGGGCCTGCCACATCGCGCCCGACGTCGCGCCGGCCCAGGCGACGAAGACCATGTCGGGTCCGGCGTCGAGGAGCTGGGCGGCGAACGGCGTGAACTCGGTGACGTCCTCGGGGACGAGGACCGACGTGACCTCGGCGCCCTGGGCGCCCAGCACGCCGTCGACGGCCGCGAGGTTGCCCTGGCCGAACGCGTTGTCCTGCGCGAAGACGACGACCTTCTTGCCCTCGGGCTCGATGAACGTCCCCGCCGTCGCGACGTCCTGGACCGACTGGCGGCCCGAGCGGAACGTGTAGTCGTTGACGCCCGAGATCGCGTCCGCGGCGGCCGGGCCCGAGATGTAGAGGACCTGGTTCTGCGCTGCCTGCTCGGCGAGAGACAGCGCGATGCCGGACGACGCCGTGCCGGCGAGGATCGTGTAGCCCTGGCCGATGAGGTCGCGCGCCTGGGCGACGGCCTTGTCGGTGTCGCCGCCGTCGTCGGTGATCTCGAGCTCGATCGGGCGGCCGTCGACCTCCATCGTGCCGTCGGTCGCGTACTCGAAGCCCGCCTCGAGCCCGGCGAGGTAGGCCTCGCCGTAGGTCGCGAGCGGGCCCGTGGTGGACGTGATGATGCCGACCTCGACCGGCTCGCCGCCGCCCTCGGACGACTCGGTGTCGGTCGTGGAGCCGGCGGCGGGTGCGGCCGGCTCGCCGGGCGACGGGGCGCACGCGGACAGCGCCAGGGCCGCCGTCGCGCAGAGCGACAGTGCGAGAGACGCCTTCGTGACTCGCATGGGGCCACCTTCCTTGGTGAGCGGGGACCTCAAAACTGAGAGGTGATTCAGGTATTGGGAACCGTAGGGGGTGACCTAGGTCGCTTGTCAAGGGCGTCGCGTCGAGGGGGCGGGGTCCGGCGCGCTGGGCGGTGCGCTGCGGGTGCGCTGCGGGGTGCGCTATGGGTGCGCTGCGGAGGCGGTCGATCGCGAGCCGATCGTGTGCTTCCGCGCAGCTCTGCCGTGGCGGCGCGCCGGGTCGAGAGCAGCGGGTCGGATGACGACGCGACGGCCTCGCCGCCGGCCGACGACGCGGACGCCCGACCGGGCCGAGCGGCGCGGCCCGCCGGGGTCGCGGCCCGCCGGGGTCGCGGCCCGCCGGGGGCGCGGCCCGCCGGGGGCGCGGCCGGCAGGGGCCGCAGGCCGCCGGGGCCGCCGCTGGCGGCGCCTTCGGTGAAGGGAACGAGCGGCATGGCGACCCATCGGCTTCACCCAGGCCGCGCCGACCGCGGACGCAGGTGGTCCGTCGGGGCGGCGGGGCGGCGGCCGTCGGTACGGTCGGCGGATGGACGTCGTGCGGTCGGTGCCGCTGTTCGTGCTCGCCGCCCTGCTCGAGATCGGTGGGGCGTGGCTCGTGTGGCAGGGGCTGCGCGAGCACCGCGGCTGGCTCTGGGTGGGGCTCGGGGTCGTCGCGCTCGGCCTCTACGGCGCCGTGGCGACCCTGCAGCCGGACGCCCACTTCGGGCGCATCCTCGCCGCCTACGGCGGTGTGTTCGTCGCCGGGTCGCTGCTCTGGGGCGTCGTCGTCGACGGGTTCCGGCCCGACCGCTGGGACGTCGCCGGCGCGCTGGTGTGCCTGGTGGGCGTCGCGCTGATCATGTACGCACCCCGCGGCGCCTGAGCCGGCCGGTCGCGAGAGCCTGGCCGCCGCCTCCGCGGACGCTGACGGTCGCCCACCGACCGTCCCGCTCCGCACAGCGCCCGGCTGATCGTCGGCTGGGGACCCGACGGCTTCGCGCTCCCCCGGGCCGACGACGACGACGCCGCCTCTCGGGGCACCCGCGGCACGAGACCCCCGTCAGGCGTGCTGGGTGATCCAGGTGTGCATCGCGATGGCTGCCGCGGCGCCCGCGTTGATCGAGCGCGTCGAGCCGAACTGGCGGATGTGCAGCACCGCGTCGCACGCCGCGACCGCCTCGGCCGACAGCCCGGCACCCTCCTGCCCGAGCAGCAGCACGCACGCCCGCGGCAGGCCGTACCCCTCGAGCGGTACGGACCTCGGCACGTTGTCGAGCCCGATCACGGGCAGCCCCTCGGTGCGCGCCCACGCCACGAGGTCGTCGACGGTCGGGTGGTGCCGCACGTGCTGGTAGCGGTCCGTGACCATGGCCCCGCGCCGGTTCCACCGCCGCCGTCCGACGACGTGCACCTCGGCCGCCAGGAACGCGTTCGCCGTCCGGACGACGGACCCGATGTTGAGGTCGTGCGCCCAGTTCTCGATCGCGACGTGGAACGCGTGCCGGCGCGTGTCGAGGTCGGCGACGACCGCCTCGACGGTCCAGTACCGGTATCGGTCGACGACGTTGCGGCGGTCGCCGTGCGCGAGCAGCTCCGGGTCGTAGCGCGGGTCGAGCGGCGCGTCGGACCCGTCGCCGACCCGCGGCCAACCGGCGGGTCCACCGGGCCACGGCCCGACGCCGACCTCGCGCTCACCGCCCTCGGCGGGTCGGTCGTCGTCCGCAGCCGCCGACCCGCCGCGCACGTCCCCGGTCACGCCGTGCCGCGCCAGGCGTCGCGCGCCCGGAGCCGCTCGGTGCGCAGCAGTGCGTTGTCGTGGATCCGCGCCCCGACCAGCACGAGGACGACGGCGCCGACGAGCAGCACCCCTGCCGCGACCCACGGCTCCCAGGGCTGCGCGGTCCCGAGCACGATGCGCGCCGGCATGAGCAGCGGCGCGGTGAACGGCACGTACGCGAGCACCCGCTGGACCGGACCGGGGTCGGTCGCGAGGACGGCGGCGAAGAACGGGAGGACGACGAGCACCTGCATGACGACGGTCGTCGCGTTGAGGTCGTCCTCGCGGGCCGCGAGCGCACCGGCCGCTGCCCACAGGCACGCGAGCATGACGAACCCGATGACGAAGAAGAGCCCGAACCACCAGGCGGCCTCGAGTACCTGGTGCAGCAGCTCGTCCTGCCCCGTCAGCGCCGCCCCGAGCAGGCCCGCCCCGACGACGAGCACGACCTGCGCGACGGCGACGACCGTCGAGCCGAGGACCCGCCCGACGAGCAGCCAGCGCACGGGCACGGCCGCCGCGAGCACGTCGACGGCACGCGTGTGCTTCTCCTCGGCGACACCCTGCGCGATGCCCATGCCGACCGTCAGCACCGAGACGTAGAAGAGCACCGCGAGCCCGACGACGAGCGCCTCGGGCGGGATGCCGCCGGGCGCGCGCGGGTCGAGGAGGACGACCTCGGGCGGGACGCGCGGGTCCGCGAGCGCGTCGACCTGCTCGTCCGTCAGCCCGGCGTCCTGCGCGGTCTCGCGCACCTGGAGCTGGCTCGCCGCCGAGCCGAGGAGCACCTCGAGGTCGGCGGGCACCCCCTCCCGACCGAGCACGACGAGCTCGTCCACCCGGTCGCCGACGACGGCCACGACGGCGTCCTGCTGGCGCACGATCCGCTCGACGTCCGTCTCCTCGTCCAGCGTCACGAGCTCGACCTCCGCCGCAGGGAGTCCCGCGGGTTCGAGCAGCGACGCGAGCGGTGGCACCTCCCCGCCGTCGGCCACCTCGCGGCCGAGCTCCGCCGCGAGGCGCACGACGTCGTCGGCCGCCTCGCCCTGCACCGCGACGCGGTACGTCGGCACCGACTGCGCGAGCAGCGCGGGCAGCACCGTCGCGGCGGTGACGAGGAGCAGGAGGACCGCGGTCGTGCCGAGCAGCACCTTCTCGCGCAGCCGGCCGCGGACCTCGCGTGCCGCGAGCAGGCCGATCGCGCGTGCCGCACCGGGTGGCGCGATGCGCCGGCCGTCGGGAGCGCGGCGGGCGTCGGCGTCCGGGCGGAGGTCGCCGGGAGCGCGGCGGGCGCCGGCGTCCGGGCGCGGGTCGCCGGAGGAGCGGGGGTCGTCGGGCTCCGGCGCTGCCCCGCGCGGGTCGTCGGTGCTCACCGGTTCCCCCCTCCTCCGCCGAACACCTCGTCGAGCGTCGGCGCCAGCGTGAGGAGCTCGCGGACCGCGCCGTGGCGCAGCGCCGCGGCGAGCACCTGCTGGTCGTCTGCGTCCTCGGACAGGTCGAGCTCGAGCGTCGTGCCGCCGGCGGCGTGCTGGGTGAGCCCCGTCCTGGACCCGTCCCCGGGCCGGTCCCCCGGCCCGTCCCCGAGCCCGGTGCGCCGGGCGCTCCCGTGCAGCGCCACCCCGCGCAGTGCGCACAGGTCCGCGACCAGGGCGGGCTCGTCGGGAGCGTCCACGCGGAGGCGCACCCGCCGTCCCGCGTGCGCCGCACGCACCTCGGCGACCGGGCCGGCGGCGACGACGCGACCGGCGTCGAGCACGACGACGTCGTCGCAGCACCGGTCGGCGAGGTCGGCGCGTCGCGTCGCGACCAGGACCGGCGCGCCGTCGTCGGCGTACCGCCGTACGAGTGCGACGAGCGGCGCGAGGCCTCCGGGCTCCAGGCCGGCGAAAGGCTCGTCGAGCAGCACGCACGTCGGCCGGTGCACGAGCGCAGCCGCGAGCCGGACGCGCCGCTGGTCGTCGAAGGCGAGGGCGTCGAGCCGCTCCCCGGCCTGCGCCGCGAGCCCGAGGTCCTCCAGCACGCCGTCCGTCGCGGCCACCGCCTCGGCCCGGGACAGGCCGTGGAGCTGGGCGAGGTGGACGAGCTGGTCGTGCGCCGTCATGCGCGGGTGCAGGCCGCCCTCCTGCGGGACGTGCCCCCAGCGCCGACGGTCCGCCGCGGTGACCGGACGCCCGTCGAGCGTGACGGTGCCCGCGTCGGGGACGACCGCACCGATCGCGATGCGCAGGGCCGTCGTCGTGCCGGAGCCGGCGCGCCCGACGAGGGCCGTGACGCGTCCCGGCGCGGCGGTGAAGGTCACCCGGTCGAGCGCGCGGACGCCGTCGACCGACCTGGTCACGTCCGTGAGCCCCAGCCCGTCCTGCACCTGTCCCGTCCTCTCGCCGCCCCCGCCGACCCTACCGATCCGAGGCGGGACCGGACCGCCGCAGACCCGGGTCGGGCACGCGGCCGGACGCCCACGCGGAGGACCGGTGGGACGGGACGGGACGCGCTGGAACGGGACGTTCGTCCCGTCCGGGCGAAGGGCTCACATGCGTACCCTCCGCGGGATGTCCACCCGTCAGCGGCGCGCCGCCCCCGCAGCGAGCGGCTCCCCCGCGGGCGACGCGCCCCGCCCCCGCCGACGGCGACGCGGGCCGGGCTGGGTCCCCAAGCAGCACGGCGCGTGGGCGATGCTCGTCGCGCCCCCGCTCGTCGGTGCGGTCACGTCGGGCGCGACGTGGCGGCACGCGCTGCTCGGCGTGACCTGGCTGGTCGGCTACCTCGCGTACGACGCGACGGCCCTCTGGCTCAAGGCCCGCCGACGCAGCCGGTGGTGGCCGCCCGTGCGGGCGTACGGCGTCACGGCGCTGGCCCTGGGTGCTGCGCTCCTCGTCACGACGCCGAGCCTGGTCACGTGGGGTGCGGTCTACGTGCCGCTCCTCTGCGCGAGCCTCGCGCTGTCCGCGGCGCGCAAGGACCGGTCGCTCGCGAACGACGCGGTGACGGTGGTCGCCGCCGGGGTCGTCGGCGTCGTCGCGTACGGACTGGGGCGCGACGCCGAGCCGGCGACCTGGCTGCCCGGCGCGTCGTCGGCGGAGGCGTGGCTGCCCGCGGGGGTCCTGACCGCCTACTTCCTCGGGACCGTGCTCTACGTCAAGACGATGATCCGCGAGCGCGGCAACAGGACGGTCCTCGCGGGATCGGTCGCGTACCACGCGGCGCTGCCGGTGGTCGCGGCCACCGCCGGACCGACGCTGGACGCCGTGGTGGCCGTCCCGGTGCTCGTCGCGCTCCTCGTGCTGCTCGCGGTGCGCGCCGTGGTCGTCCCGCTGCGGGCGCCCGGTGCGACGCCGCTGCAGCTCGGGCTGGGCGAGATCGTCGCCACGGTCGCGCTGACGACCCTGCTCCTGGTCGGCTGACCGGGCAGCGTCGGCCGACGGCATGGAGCGGTCGACGCGGCGTCGCCGGGTCCGCCGTCCGCGCCGGGACGGACGCCCGAGGCGTCAGGCGAGACCGAGGTCTGCGAGGTCGTAGACCGCCAGGTACGGCAGGCCCTCGGCCTCGATCCGCTCCCGCGCGCCCGTGCCACGGTCCACGATGACCGCGACGCCGACCACGTCAGCGCCCGCCTCGCGCAGCGCCTCGACGGCGGTGAGCACCGAGCCACCCGTGGTCGACGTGTCCTCGACGGCCACGACGCGGCGGCCCTCGACGTCCGGCCCCTCGATGCGGCGCTGGAGCCCGTGCGCCTTGCCCTCCTTGCGGACGACGAACGCGTCGAGGTCCTGACCACGGGCCGCCGCGGCGTGCAGCAGCGCGGTCGCGACCGGGTCCGCGCCGAGGGTCAGGCCGCCGACCGCGTCGATCTCGGCGGTGCCCAGGCCCGCCTCCTCCATGACGTCGAGGAGCACGTGACCGACGAGCGGCGCAGCGCGGTGGTGGAGGGTCACCCGGCGCAGGTCGACGTAGTAGTCGGCCTCCTTGCCGGAGGACAGCGTCACGCGGCCGTGCACGACGGCGAGCTCGCGGACGAGGTCGCGCAGCTGCTCGCGAGGGGTGGGGCTCAGGACCAGGTCGTCAGGCACGGCGCCCAGGCTAGTGGGTGGCTCCGACGTCTCCGTCGGCCGGTCGCGCCCGCCGGTCAGGCGTCGCGGCCGCTCGTCCCGGGCTCGTCCTCGACCTTCGCCGACGCCCTCATGCGGCGGTCGCCCGAGAGCGCCCGCACCGCCGAGCGGGGAAGCATCCGCGCGATCCCCGAGACGACCTCGTAGCGCAGGCTCGGCGTCGAGACCACAGCGCCGCGGCGCACGTCCGCGAGCGCCGTCGCGACGACCTTCTCGGCGTCGAGCCAGGCCGCGTCCGGCATCGAGTCGCGCGTCAGGCCGGCACGCTCGTGGAACTCGGTCCGCACGAGGCCGGGGCACAGCGCGGTCGCGGTCACGCCCGTGCCGCGCAGCTCGACCGCGAGCGCCTCGGTGAAGGTGCGGACCCACGCCTTGTGCGCGGCGTACGTGCCCATCGTCGTGAGCGCCGCGACCGAGGAGACGTTGAGGACCGCGCCGCGTCCGCGCGGCACCATCGCCCCGACGGCCGCGTGGCTCAGCACCATGACGGCCCGCACCATGACGTCGAACGCGGTCTCCTGGGTGGCGAGGTCACCGCCGACGAACCGCTGGCCGAGGCCGTAGCCCGCGTTGTTCACGAGCAGCCCGACCCGCCGCTCCGCGGCGCGCAGCCGGTCGGCGACGCGGTCGACCTGCGCGCGGTCGGCGAGGTCGGCCGGGAGGACCTCGACGTGCACGCCCGCGGCGGCGCGCAGCTGTCCGGCGACGCGCTCGAGCCGCTCCGCGTCACGTGCGACGAGGACGAGGTCGTGCTTGGCGGTCGCGAGCTGCCAGGCGAACTCCAGGCCCAGGCCCGCGCTCGCCCCGGTGATCAGTGCCGTGCCCATGCGGCCAGCCTAGGGGCCGGTGCGCCGGAGGTCAGCGTGAGGGCCGGGTCCGGCCCGTCGTCGCGCGGGTGCCCGGGCGACGCGGGGTGGCAGGAGGTGGCCGGTGCCCGCCCGACCGGGCGCGCCGGTCGTGTCCGACCTCGCGGGTAGCGTGACGCGCCATGCGGATCGCGACCTGGAACATCAACTCGGTGCGGGCCCGGGCGGACCGTGCCGTCGCCTGGCTCGAGCGCACGGGCACCGACGTGGTCGCGCTCCAGGAGACGAAGTGCCGCGACGACCAGTTCCCGTACGCGGTGTTCGAGATGGCCGGCTACGAGGTCGCCCACGTGGGCTCGAGCCAGTGGAACGGCGTCGCGATCGCGTCCCGCGTCGGCCTCGAGGACGTCGAGGTGGGCTTCCCGGGGCAGCCGGCGTTCGGCGCGGACGAGCCGGTGGTCGAGGCCCGTGCGCTCGGCGCGACGTGCGGCGGCGTCCGCGTCTGGAGCCTCTACGTCCCGCACGGCCGGTCCCCCGGCGACCCGCACTACGCCTACAAGCTCGCATGGCTCGAGCAGCTTCGGGTCGCGGCGGCCGGCTGGATCGCGCCCGGGGACGGCGACCCGGACGCCCGGATCGCGCTCGTCGGCGACTGGAACGTCATCCCGTACGACACGGACGTCTACGACGTCACCGCGTTCGAGGGCGCGACGCACGTCACCGCGCCCGAGCGCGACGCGTTCTTCCGCTTCGCCGACGCGGGCTGGACGGAGGTGTCGCGCGTCCACGTCCCGGACGAGCACCGCTACACGTACTGGGACTACCAGCAGCTCTGCTTCCCGAAGAACAAGGGCCTGCGGATCGACTTCGCGTGGACGTCCCCCGCGCTGACCGAGCGGGTCACGGGTGTGACGATCGACCGCGAGGAGCGCAAGGGCAAGGGCGCGTCGGACCACGTCCCCGTCGTCGTCGACCTCGCCGACGACCCGTCCGGGCCTGCCCGGCCCGACGACGCGGCACTAGCGTTCCCGGTATGACGACGCCCTGGTCGGCGCCCGACGGCGCCATGCCCCCGAGCTCGTGGTCACCGGACGGCGGGGCCGACGCCGGCCCGCCCGCGGCCGGGACCGGGTCGGCGGAGGTTCCGGCGGCACCGTGGGGCGGCTCTCCGCCCGCGTACGGCAGCGCCGCGGCGCCGACGGTGACGACCACGGTGCGACCGGCGGGCGACCCCGGTGCGCAGGTCGGCGCGAGCGGGTACGGGTACGCGGGTGCGGGCGGTCAGGGCGCGTACGGCAGCGCGGGCGGACACGGCTACGACGGCGCAGG
Organism: Actinotalea sp. AC32; assembly: GCA_031844515.1. Classification (GTDB taxonomy): domain Bacteria; phylum Actinomycetota; class Actinomycetes; order Actinomycetales; family Cellulomonadaceae; genus Actinotalea. The sequence goes on from JAUZVJ010000020.1 coordinate 48,766, forward strand.
CGCGTCGGGTGGGCAGAGCCCCGCCGTCGACGACCCGTTCCGTGTCGGCGGTCTCGGCCCGAACCTGCGACCCACGCCCGTGCCGTGGGGGCAGTACCAGCAGCACCTCGGCTACGCCGCGTACGGGCCCGCGCCGGTGTGGGCCGCACCCCGGCGGACCGACCCGATGGCGGTCACGTCGCTCGTCCTCGCGATCTGCGGCGTCGTCGTGCTCCCCGTGCTCCTGCCGCAGGTCGCGCTCGTGCTGGGCCTGGTGGCGCTGCGCCGGACCCGCCGGACCGGCGACGACGGGCGCGGCATGGCGATCGCGGGCGTCGTCATCGGGGGGCTCGTGACCCTCGGGGCGGTCCTGCTCGTCGCGTTCTTCATCAGCGCGGGGACGGTATGACGCAGGAACCGCCGGACCCGCACGGCGGCTGGGCGTCGCCGTCGGGCTCGTGGACCCCTGCCCCGGGTCCGGCGCGCCAGGCGCCCGTCCCGCCGGACGGAGGGACGGAGGCGCCGGGAGCGACCGCGTACGCCTCGAACCCGCCCGCCCTCGCGGGCCCCGCGCCGGCCGGTGTCGACGCCCGGCCGGGTGACGCCGAGGGGCTTCCCGGTCCGGTGGCGGGCTGGTACCCGCAGGAGGCGTACTACGCGCCGGGCTGGTCGGCCCCCGTCCAGCCGCCCATGCCTCGTGCGCCGCGCGACCGGCGGCGCGTGCTCGTGCCGCTCGCCGCGGTGCTCGCCGTCGGGCTCGTCGTCGGCGGTGGGCTGGGCGCCCGCTACTGGGCGGACACCCGGACGCTCGGTGAGGTCGAGGGCGCGGTGTCCGCGGCGCCGCGGCAGCTCACCACGGGGCACTGCGTCGAGACGCTGCCCGACGACGGCGCGCTCGGCCGCGTGACGGTCGTCCCGTGCGACGCCCGGCACGAGGCGGAGGTCGTCGGCGTGCACACGTACGACGACGACGCGTGGCCCGGTCAGGACGCGGTCGACCGCGAGGCGGGCGCCGCGTGCGAGATGGACACCGCGCAGACCGAGGCGGGCGTGCGGCCCGTCGTGTGGGCGCCCGGCCGTGTCGCATGGCAGCAGGGCGACCGCGAGGCGCTGTGCCTGGCGTGGTCGCCCGAGGGCGCGGTCGGCTCGTGGGCCGACGGCACGGCTGAGGCGGACTGACCACCCGGCTGACCACCCGGCCGCCCAGCCCGGCGATCACCCCGCGCGACCGACCCGGCCACGGCTGACCCGAGCGCTGCGGGGAAGGTCCGTGCCGCCGAGCGGCACCGACCTTCCCCCCGGACGTCGGTCGCGGTCAGCGCGTGACGACGCCGCCCGGGGGGACGGCGTCCGCCCCGCCGTCCCCGCCGTCCGCGCCGTGGCCGACGCCCCGCACCTCGATGCCGGTCCCGCCGCGGTCGACGACGACGGTGCCGCCGTCCTGCACCTCACCGGCGAGCAGCATCCGCGCGAGCCGGTCGCCGATCTCGCGCTGGACCAGCCGACGCAGCGGACGAGCGCCGTAGGCCGGGTCGAAGCCCTCGATCGCGAGCCACTCGCGCGCTGCGGGCGTGACCTCGAGCGTGAGGCGCCGGTCGGCGAGGCGGTCCGCGAGACGCCGCAGCTGCAGGTCGACGATGCTGCCGAGCTCCTCGAGGCTCAGCGCGTCGAACACCACGACGTCGTCGAGCCGGTTGAGGAACTCCGGCTTGAACGACTGCCGGACCGTCTGCATGACGGCCTCACGCTTCGCGGTGTCGTCGAGGGTCGGGTCCACGAGGTACTGCGAGCCCAGGTTCGACGTGAGCACGAGGATCGTGCTGCGGAAGTCGACCGTCCGGCCCTGGCCGTCGGTGAGGCGACCGTCGTCGAGCACCTGGAGCAGGATGTCGAACACCTCGGGGTGCGCCTTCTCGACCTCGTCGAGGAGCACCACGGAGTACGGCCGACGCCGCACGGCCTCGGTGAGCTGACCGCCCTCCTCGTAGCCGACGTACCCGGGGGGCGCGCCGACGAGGCGGGCGACCGTGTGCTTCTCCGAGTACTCCGACATGTCGATCCGGACCATCGCGCGCTCGTCGTCGAACAGGAAGTCCGCGAGCGACTTCGCGAGCTCGGTCTTGCCGACGCCCGTCGGGCCGAGGAACAGGAAGGAGCCCGTCGGCCGGTCGGGGTCGGCGACGCCCGCGCGCGAGCGCCGGACGGCGTCGGAGACCGACGCGACCGCGCGACGCTGGCCGATGAGGCGCTCGCCGAGCACCTCCTCCATGCGGAGCAGCTTGGCGGTCTCGCCCTCGAGCAGGCGGCCGGTCGGGATGCCGGTCCACGCCGAGACGACCTCGGCGATCTCGTCGGGACCGACCTTCTCGGCGATCATCGGCGCCTCGTCACGGCTGACCTCGCCACGCCGCTGCTCGGCCTCCTCCGCGGCCGCGATCTCCTTCTCGACCGCGGGGATCTCGCCGTACAGGACGCGCGACGCCTCGCCGTACTCGCCCTCGCGCTGGTAGCGGTCGGCGGCCATGCGCAGCTCGTCGAGCCGCGCGCGCAGGTCGCCGAGCCGATCGTGACCGGCCTTCTCGCTCTCCCACCGGGCCGTGAGCCCCGCGAGCTGCTCGCGACGGTCGGCGAGCTCGGCTCGCAGCTTCTCCAGACGCTCGCGCGACGCGTCGTCGTCGGCGGTGCGCAGGTAGGTCTCCTCCATCTCCAGGCGCGTCACGGCGCGCTGGAGCTCGTCGATCTCGACCGGCGAGGAGTCCATCTCCATGCGCAGGCGGGACGCGGCCTCGTCGACGAGGTCGATCGCCTTGTCGGGCAGCTGCCGGCCGCTGATGTACCGGTCGGACAGCGTCGCCGCGGCGACGAGGGCGGCGTCGGAGATCGACACCTTGTGGTGCGCCTCGTACTTGGGCGCGATGCCGCGCAGGATCGCGACGGTGTCCTCGACGCTCGGCTCGCCGACGAACACCTGCTGGAACCGCCGCTCGAGCGCGGGGTCCTTCTCGATGCGCTCGCGGAACTCGTCGAGCGTCGTCGCGCCCACGAGCCGCAGCTCACCGCGCGCGAGCATGGGCTTGAGCATGTTCCCGGCGTCCATCGACCCCTCGGCGGCACCCGCGCCGACGACGGTGTGCAGCTCGTCGATGAAGGTCACGACCTCGCCGTCGGAGGCCTTGATCTCCTCCAGGACGGCCTTGAGCCGCTCCTCGAACTCACCGCGGTACTTCGCACCCGCGACCATGGCCGCGAGGTCGAGCGCGACGAGGCGCTTCCCCCGGAGCGACTCGGGCACGTCGCCGTCGACGATCCGCTGCGCGAGCCCCTCGACGACGGCGGTCTTGCCGACGCCGGGCTCGCCGATGAGGACCGGGTTGTTCTTGGTGCGCCGCGACAGCACCTGGACGACGCGCCGGATCTCGCTGTCGCGGCCGATGACCGGGTCGAGACGACCCTCGCGCGCCGCGGCGGTGAGGTCCCGCCCGTACTGCTCGAGCGCCTTGTAGGTGCCCTCCGGGTCGGGGCTGGTCACGCGCGCCGAGCCGCGGACGGCGGGCAGGGCTGCCACGAGCGCGTCGCGCGTCGCGCCGACGGCGTGCAGGGCCTCGGCGGCGGACGACGAGCCCGCCGCGAGACCCAGGAGGAGGTGCTCGGTCGAGACGTACTCGTCGCCGAGCCCCTGCGCCTCGGTACCGGCCGCGGCCAGCGCCGCGCTGAGGGGCCGCGAGACCCCGGGCTGCGCGACCGAGCCGCCCGACGCGGACGGCAGGGCGGTGCGCGCGGCCTGGACCCGGCGAGTCAGCGCCGGCCGGTCCGCCCCGACCGCGTCGAGGAGGCCGACGGCGACGCCGCTCGGGTCGGCGAGGAGCGCCTCGAGCAGGTGGACGGGCTCGATCTGCGGGTGCCCGGCCGCCGAGGCCTGCTGGATGGCCGCGGCGAGGGCCTCCTGCGCCTTGGTCGTGAACTTCGAGTCCATGGGTGTGGTCCTCCGCTGCGTGACGGTTCTGCACGGGGTCAGGGTCTGCCCGGGGCAACGACGCCAGAGTTGAGTCTATTCCGCTCAACTTCGCGCCGCGAGCCCGTGGACCCCCGGGATCCCGCCCCACGCGCCCGGGAAGACGTCCCGCCCGACCGCCGCCCGGCGCCTGGTCACGCCCGGCCGACCCCGCGCCACGCCCGCCTGACGTCCCGGGCGTCGGGGGACGCGTCCTGCGATGATCGGGTCGGGTCGACGGCGACCCCCCTTCACCAGAGGAGAAGATGCCGCAGTGACGATCATCGTCGGGTACACCCCCACACCCGAGGGCGAGGCCGCGCTGGACCACGCGGTCATGGAGTCCCACAACCACGGCGACGAGCTGCTCGTCGTGAACGTGTCGGGACGCAGCGACCCGCCCGACACGACGTTCGCGTCCGACAACCAGATCAAGGACCTCAAGCGGCGCCTCGACGCGGAGACCGTGCCGTACACGGTCCGCCAGCTCGTGCGCGGACGCGACGCCGCGGACGAGATCCTCGCCCTCGCCGAGGAGCACGACGTGCGCGGCATCGTCATCGGCGTCCGGCACCGCACGCCCGTCGGCAAGCTGCTGCTCGGCAGCAACTCGCAGCGGATCCTGCTCGAGGCGCGCTGCCCCGTCATCGCCGTCAAGGGCCGCCGCCCGGGCGCGTGAGCCGGTCGCCCTGCGGCGTGCGCGTCCGGGACGAGCTCGCGCAGCGGTGCGCACGCGCGGTCGCGGGCGCACCGCCGTCGAGCGCGGCATGATCAGGTCATGGGTGCGACGACGCAGCACGAGGGCACGTCCTGGGGTCCCGACGTCCTCGGTGAGGGGTGGGAGTCGCTGACCATCCCGCTCCCGCCCGACGACCAGGGCGACGACGCCGTCGCGACGCTCGTGCGGCGGACCCCGCGGGACGGCGAGGAGCCGACCGGCCGCGCGGTCCTGTACGTCCACGGGTACGTCGACTACTTCTTCCAGACCCACCTCGGCGACGCGCTCGCCGCCATGGGGTACGCCGTGTACGCGCTCGACCTGCGCGACCACGGCCGGTCGATCCGCGACGGACGGCTGCCCAACTACACGACGCGCCTGTCCGTCCACGCGCAGGAGCTCGACCGCGCCGCACGCCTCGTGCGCGACGACGGGAACGACACGCTCGTCGTGATGGGCCACTCGACGGGCGGGCTCGTCACGAGCCTCTGGGCCGACGCACGCCGCGGACGGCCGGGGGCCGGCCCCGACGCGCTCGTGCTCAACAGCCCCTGGCTCGACCTCAACCGCCCGTGGGTCGACCGCGTGATCACGACGCGCGTGGTCGACGTCCTCGGCCGGGTCGCGCCGCGCCAGCGCGTCGGCGCGCTCGGCGACGCCTACGGACGCTGGCTGTCCGACCCGTCGGGCGGCGGCTGGGAGTACGACCTGACGTGGAAGCCGCACGGCGGGTTCGGCGTGCGCGCGGGCTGGCTGCGCAGCGTGCGGCGCGCGCACGCTGCCGTCGCGCGCGGGCTCGACGTCGAGGTGCCCGTGCTGGTGTGCACGTCCGACGCGACCGGGCCGCGCGACCGTGACCACGACGCCCTCGACCGGACCGACAGCGTGCTCGCCGTGGAGCACATGTGGCAGCGGGCGCCGCGGCTGGGTCGGGATGTGACGGTCGTGCGGGTGCCCGGCGGCGTCCACGACCTCGCGCTCTCGCCCGAGCCCGCGCGGACCGTGTACCTCGAGGCCGTGCGGGACTGGCTGGAGCGGCGGCTGCCCGCGTAGCGCGACTCCTCACGTCCCGGGCGCTCCGTCCGACAGGAGGGGCGAGGGTCGCCGCAGCGGCCCGGGAAGGAGCACCCCGATGCCGGCGATCCGCTGCAGCTGCATCCTCGACGAGCGCCTCCGGCGCGTCGTCGCGGACCCGACGTGCCCCGCCACGCTCGTGCACGAGCTCTTCCACGCCGAGGGCACCGCCGCGCTGCCCGAGGTCTGAGCGCCCGGCGTCCGCCGGGCGAGCCGGCCGCTACCGTCGGCGCGTGATCATCGCCGCCGTCGTCGCGTGCCTCCTCCTCACCGCGCTCGTCGCCTTCCAGGTCGCGCTCGCCGCGGGCGCCCCGTGGGGGCACCTCGCGTGGGGCGGTCAGAACGAGGGCCTGCTCCCGGGCCGCCTGCGCGTCGGCAGCGCGGTGTCCGTGCTGCTGTACGCGCTGTTCGCCGTCGTGGCGCTCGACCGGGCGGGCCTCGTGGACGTGCTCCCCGACGGGTTCACCGCGGTCGCGTGCTGGGTCCTCACCGGGTACCTCACGCTCGGGGTGCTCATGAACCTCGCGTCCCGCAGCCGCGCGGAGCGGCTCGTCATGACGCCCGTGGCGGCCGCGCTCGCGCTGTGCTTCCTCGTGCTCGCGCTCGGCTGAGCGCGCCGCCCACCCAGCGCGCCGCGCCGCCACCCACCGCCGCCGGGCGCCTCAGCCGACGGCGACCACCGCCGGGAGGCCCAGCATCGCCTCGGCCTCGGGACCGGGCAGGGCACGCGCGAAGAGGAACCCCTGCGCGTCGGTGCAGCCCATGTCGCGCAGCCGGTCCGCCTGGTCCTGCTCCTCGACGCACTCGGCGATGACGTCCAGCCCCAGCACCTGACCCATCTCGACGATGATCCGCACGAGCTGGGTCGTCTGCTCGACCCGGCCCAGGTCCCGCACGAACGACCCGTCGATCTTCAGGGCGTCGACCGGGAAGTCGCGCAGCGCGTGCAGCGAGGACTGACCCGTGCCGAAGTCGTCGACGTGCAGGCGCACGCCGAGCGCGCGCAGCGCGGTCATCACGGCCCGCGCCGCGGACGCGTCGGTCATGATCACGGACTCGGTGATCTCGACGACGAGCTGCTCCGCGGGCACGCCGTGCCGCGCGAGGGCGGCGCCGACGTCGTCGACGAGCGACCGCGACCAGAACTCCTGGTGGGACACGTTGACCGAGACGCTCGGCCGCAGACCCTCGTGGGCCCAGGCGGCGAGCTGTCGGCAGACCTCGTCCAGCACCCAGGCGCCGAGCGCGACGATCGAGGCGTTGTCCTCCATGTCGGGCAGGAACGCGCCGGGCAGCAGCAGGCCGCGCTCCGGGTGCTCCCAGCGGACGAGCGCCTCGAGGTGGCGCACGGGCGACCCGTCGAGGGCGACGACCGGCTGGTAGTGCACCCGGAACTCCCGCTGGGCGAGCGCGGTCCGCACCTCCGCGCGGGCCCGGAGCCGGCTCGCGGCGCGCACGTGCATCTCGCGGTCGAAGACGGACGCGGATCCGCGCTGCGCGGCCTTCGCGTCGTACATCGCGGTGTCCGCGTCGCGCAGGACGTCCTCCGCGTCGGCGTAGCCGGACGCCGACGTCGCGATCCCGACGCTCGCGGTGACCGAGACCTCCTGGCCGTGCAGGACGACGGGCTCGGCGAGCCGCCGCTGGATCCGCTGCGCGATCACGAGCACCTCGTCCGGGACGGGGTCGGTGAGCAGCACCGCGAACTCGTCGCCGCCGAAGCGCGCCGCGGTGTCGACCGCCCGCAGCTCGTCGCGCAGCCGGTCCGCGACGACCGTGAGCAGCTCGTCGCCGACCAGGTGCCCGAGCGTGTCGTTGACGAGCTTGAACCCGTCGAGGTCCATGAAGATCACCGCGTACCGCGTGCCGGTGCGGCGGCGCGTCTGCTCGACGGCCATCCCGAGACGCTCGAGGAACAGGCGACGGTTGGGCAGCCCCGTGACCGCGTCGTAGAGCGCGCCGCGCCGCAGCTGCTCCTCGAGCTCCTTGCGCTCGTGCACGTCTGAGAGCGATCCCACGACGCTCATGCCGCCGTCGGACGTCATGAGTCCCAGGCCGCGTCCGAGCACCCAGCGCCACGACACGCCGTGCCGGACCCGGAACTCGCGCTCCTGCGCGACGTCGGGCTGCTCGATCGCGCGCAGGACCGCGCGCTCGATCTCACCCCGGTCGTCGGGGTGGATCCGGTCGAGCCACTCCCGCACGCGCAGCCGCGTGCCCGCCGGGACGTCGAGCAGCTCGTGGAACCGCTCGGACCCGACCAGCACGCGCGTGCGCAGGTCCACCTCCCACAGACCGTCGTTCGCGGCGCGTGCGACCTGCGCGTAGCGCTGCTCGCTCGCACGCCGCGCGAGCTCGACCTGCTCCTCCTCGAACGCCGAGCACAGCAGAGCGGCCCAGTAGTGGTAGTGGTCCTGCGACGACGTCGGGTCGATGTCGCCGACGAGCGCGAGCAGGCCCCACTGCCGCTCACCCGTGCCCACCGGCACCACGAAGCACGCGCCGCCGTCGGCGGGCACCGCGAGGTCCACGAGCGCGCGCGGCGGGAACGAGCGCACGTCGTACCGGTCGCCGACGGCGTCGTGCAGCGCGCCCTGCGGGTCGTAGACGCCCGCGACCTGCAGCCGCCCGTCGGCGGGGTCGCCCGACCACAGCGCGAGCACGCCCGCGCGGACGTGCGTCCCGGACAGCCACGCGAGGTCGCGCGGGTCGACCGCGGACGTGTGCAGCAGGCCCGAGGCGATCCGCAGCTGCTCCGACAGGAGCCGCTCCAGGTCGTGCGACCGCCGCAGGAACGCCTCGGCCTGCCGGTGCCACAGGGCGGTGACCAGGGGCGGGACGGTGCCGTCGCCGGCCGGCCCGCAGCGCCCGACGTGCTCGACGAGCGCGTTCGCGACCCGGTGCAGCAGCTCGGGCCGCGGCGCGAGCCGGTCGACCACGCGCAGCACCGCACGGGACTGCTCGGGGGTCGGGCTCGCCCCGGCGACGAGCGCGCCGACGGCGGCGAGCCCCGCGACGTCGTCGGGCGCGGGGTGGCTGCCGAGGCCGTGCGCGAACGCGTCCTGCAGCAGCTCGCCCACCTCCTCGGCGAGCACGTCGCACGACGCGTCGGGGACGACCGCACCCGACCGCGGCGCGAGGATCCGGTGCCCGCACCCGCAGGACTCGCGGCGCGCCAGGACGGCCGTCGCGGGTACCTGGGGGTCCTCGGGCACGCGCTCGCCGCGGATCGCCGCGAGCACCAGGCGCCCCGCAAGCGCCCCGACGTCCTCGAACTGCAGGCTCATGCTCGACAGCGACGGCCGCGCGAAGACGCCGGCCTCCATGTCGTCGAAGCCGACGACGGCGACGTCCTCGGGGACGCGGAGGCCGTGCCCGCGCAGGCCCTCGAGCAGCCCGAGGGCGGTGTGGTCGTTGCTCGCGACGACGGCGGTCGGCCGGTCGGCCGCGAGCGCGATGCGGTCGGCCGCCGAGCGCCCCGCGGCCTCCTGCCGCTCGTCGCCCGAGAAGCACAGGTCGTCACCGTGCGGCAGGCCGTGCAGCGCGAGCGCCTCACGGTACGCGGCGAACCGCTCGCGCAGGTCGGCCTGCGCGAGGCTGCCCACCCACGCGATGCGCCGGTGGCCGTGCGCGACGAGGTGCTCGACGGCGGCGAAGGCGCTGCCGTGGTTGTTCGGCAGCACGATCGGGGCGGTGAAGCCGTCGATCGCGTGCGTGAGGACGACGGGTCGGCCCGCGTCGCGCAGCCGGCCGAGCAGCGGCGCCCCGACCGCGAGCGAGATCGTGACGGCGCCGTCGACGTCGTCCCACGCGACGGGCAGGTCGAAGCGGGGCTGCTGGACGACGCGGTCGGCCTCGTCGTTCGGGTCGACCGTCTGCGCGACGACGAGCCGCCCGCCCTGCGCCGCGACCTCGCGGTTGAGCCCGGCGAGGAGCCCGCCGAAGTAGAAGCCGCTCGTGCTGCGCGCAAGGGCCAGGACCGTCAACGGCCGCTCGGCCATCTGCTCACCTCGTCGGAGCTGCGTCTGTCGGGTCGCGGCGCCGTGGCCGTCGATGCCCGGTCGCGGTCGTCACCGCGGCTCGCCCTGCCCATCGGCGCGAGGACCCTCCGCTTGAGTCTCCGTGTCCCGACATCACCCGGGTGAGGCCGGTCGGCACGGCGACGGCCGCCGGGATGCGCTCCCGGCGGCCGTCGCGGTGCCTGCCCCGCTGGTGAGGCTCCTTACTCCGCGCCGCCGACGGGCAGCGTGAACGTCCACCCGTCCGCGAGCCGCTCGGACACGACCGTCCGGACGGCCGCGACCGTCCCGGCGCGGTCGCCGCCGCCGTCGTGCACGAGCACGAGCTCGCCGGGCACCATCGCGGAGCGCAGCGCCGCGGTCAGGGTCGCCTCGTCCTGGGTCTCCCAGTCCGAGATCGTGTTCGTCACCGCGAGCGGCTGCATGCCGAGCGCGACGGCGACCTCGGGCGTGCGCCCCCACGACCCGTTGGGTGCGCGGAAGTACGGCACCGCGGCCTCGGGGTCGCCGAGCGCCTCGCGGATGATCCGGAGGTTCTCGACGAGGTCGGCCTGGACCTGCGCCGGCGTCCACGAGCCCATGTCCGCGTAGGACGTGGTGTGGTTGCACAACGTGTGGCCCTCGTCGACCATCCGGCGCAGGATCTCCGCACCGCCGGCGGCCTCGATGTTCTGCCCGATGACGCAGAACACCGCCTGGATGTCGTGCTCGGCGAGGAGGTCGAGGACCTCCTCGGTCTCGCCCGGGTTGGGCCCGTCGTCGAACGTGAGCGCCGCGACGTCACCGTCGCCGCGCGCCGCGCTGACGGGGGTCGCGGTCGGGTCGACCGCACCCCCGGGGACGACGTCGGTGGGCGGGTCGGTGGGCACGGGCTCCTCCTCGGGGACGGCCGGCTGGACGGGTGCGACGTAGCCGACGACGTCGACCACGAGGTGCACCTGCCCGCCGGTGGGCACGTCGGACCAGAACGTCACGACCCCGCTCGTCGGGATCTCGACGACCACCATGTTCGGGATGTCCCGACCGGGCACGTAGTTCACGGACGACGCGTCGGGCGGGGTGCTCCCGCCGCCGGCGGCGTCCGGGTACACGCGCAGGTTGCCGACGGTCGTCGGGCGGACGGCGGTGACGTTGAGCACCGCCGTCGTGGCGTCCACGGGCAGCGGGCCGAGGTCGGCGAGCTGCACCGAGTGCGCCGTGCGGCCCGTCAGCGGCCCGCTGAGCGGACCCGTCCGCGAGCCGGGACGCGTGTCGACGACGCGCACGGGCGCGACCGGCGTCAGCGACGCCCCGGGCCGGACCCAGCCGACGACGTCCACGACGACGTCGACCTCGACCGAGGAGTCCGACCACAGCGTGATCCGGCCCGACTCGGGCAGCGCGACGAGCGTCGCGTTGGCCTTGTCCTGACCGGGCACGTAGTTGATCGTCGACGCGACCGGCACGTCGCCGCCCTCGGGGTACAGCCGCAGGTTGCCGACCGACGTGGGCCGGACGACGGTCACGGTGACGAGCGCACCGGTCGCACCCTCGGGCACGCGCGCCTCGCCCACCACCTGGACGGCGTGCTCCTCGCGCGGCGCGAGGCCGTCGAGGTCGCCGATCCGCAGCGGACCCGGACGCGTGTCGAGCAGCCGGCGCGGGGCCTGCGTGACCACGCCCGAGTCGGCCGTGACGTAGCCCGTCACGTCGAGCAGGACGCCGGCCCGCGAGCCACGCGTGACGTAGCAGACCTCGCCGTCGGCCAGGCCGACGAACGACGAGCTCGCGACGTCCTCGCCGGGCTCGAAGTTCACCGTCGAGCCGTTGGGGACGCGAGCCAGCGTGGTCGGCCCACCGGGGTAGACGACCACGTGACCCGGGCCCGTGGGACGGACCGTCGTGACGTTGAGGACGACGCCCGTCGCGTCCTCGGGGACGCCGGCCGTGCCCGCGACCGGGACGCACGTCGGGTCGAGCGGCGCGACGCGCCAGTCGGCGTGCACGCGCGACGGCGTGAGGGTCACGACGCCCGGCCGGTACGGCGCGGACGCCTCGTCGACCAGGCGCGCGACGCCCCAGCGGCTCGGGCTCTGGTAGCCCAGGCCGGTCGGGTCGGCCCACGTGCGCACCGAGGTGCGCGAGCCGTCGGTCGCGTCGTTGACCTGGACGTCGAGCCCGTGGACCGAGCCGAGGCCGCCCGCGTCGCCGAGGTCGATCGCCGCCTCGACGACGTAGCCGCCCGTGACGACGTCGGTCGCGCTCTCGAGGCGGCCGTCCTGGTACGCCTCGTCACCCGTGCCGAACGAGCGCACGTTCTCGAAGCTGATGCGCAGCTGGTTGTCCTCGTAGCGGTACGAGCCGTTCTTGACGTTGCCCATGTCGAGGAAGATCTCGACCGAGTCGTCCTCCCACGGGTCGGACGCCGACGAGTCGAGGACGGGGTCGCTCACGCGCGCCAGCACGTAGAGCCGGTCCCCGTGCCACAGGGTCCGCACGACGGCGGACGCCCCCGGCTCGCCCTGGACCTGCGTGTGCGTGGTGAACGTCTGCGCGTCCGCCCACACGTCGTCGACGACGCCGTCGACCGTGGGCGCCGCGTCCGCCGCGACGACGTCGGTCACGGACAGCTCCTCGACGAGCGTCAGGGTGCCGACGGCGCCCTCGCTGTTCCACGCCGTCGTCGTCGCGCCGTCGGTGACGCGCACGTCGAGCGAGAGCGTCGAGCCCTCCGCGACGGGCTCCGCGAGCGGCAGCCGCACCACGGCGACCCAGCCCTCGTCGGTCGAGCGGACCACGCGGTCGTCGCCGGACGCGTCGTCGCGGGCCACGGTCACCGAGCCGCCCTCGAGCAGCAGCTCGACGGCGTCGGTGGCGTCGTCGGTCGCGTCCGCGACCTCGACCCGCACCGTGAGGTGGTCGGGCGCCCAGCGCATCCCGAAGCCCGCGTCCTCGCCCACGCGGACCTGCGGGAGCAGGCCCCACACGTCGGCGTCGGGCGCGGCGTCGTCGAGCGCGACGACGCCCCGGAAGACGTTCGCCGCCTGCTGACGCGGCTGCAGGTTCTCGGGCTCGGCCACGCCGTAGTACGCCTGCTTGGCGGCGAGCGCGTCGGTGAACAGCAGCGGGGCGCCGCTGTCGACGCGCCAGCTGCGTCCGTCCGTGAGGCCCCACACGGTGACCGAGTACAGCTCGGCCGCGTGCTCGCGGAGCATCGCGAAGACGTCGCGGTAGTAGTAGCCCTGCTCGACGAGGTTGCGCTGCGTGACGGGCGTGCCCGTGGTGACGTCGAGCTCGCTCACGACCTGCAGGAGCGGGTCGCCGTCGGCGGTCGTGAGGTCCGCGAACAGCTCGATCGCCGCCTCGAGGTCACCCACGCTGCGACTCAGGCTGACGTGGAACTGGTGGCCGACGCCGTCGACCGGCACGCCGTCGGCGATCAGCCGCTCGACGAGCGCGAGGAGACGCTGGGCCTTGCCGGCGTCCTCGGTGTTGTAGTCGTTGATGAAGAGCGTCACGGGACGGTCCGTGCCGTCGGCCGCGTACGTCGTGTTGAAGGCCTCGTCCGCGTAGCGGAACGCGAGGTCGATGAACTGCGGGCCGAGCACGCGATACCACTCGCTGCGGCGCAGACCGTCGTCACCGCCCTGGTCGGCGACGACCTCGTTGACGACGTCCCACGCGACGAGCGGGTTCGTCGTGCTCCCGAACTCGCCGTACGTCTCGGCGAGGTGCTCGGCGACGGAGAAGATGTGCGTCCGCATGCGCTCGCGCAGCACCTCCTGGTCGGCCGCGCTCGTCGTCAGGGGTGTGCCGTCGGCGCGCTGGAAGAACCAGTCGGGCGTCTGGCTGTGCCACACGAGCGTGTGGCCGTAGACGCGCAGGTCGTTCGCCTGGGCGTACTCCATGAGCGTCGTGGCTTGCGGGTCCGGCCGGAAGGTGCGGTCCTCGGCGTACCACGCGTAGGGCTTCATGTGGTTCTCGCCGGTGATCTGGTCGAAGTGGCGCAGCAGCAGCTCCGACGGCGCACCGGTGGTCTCACGCTCGTCGATCGCGACACCGACCGGGAAGTCCACGGTGTCCTTGATCGGGGTGAGCGGCTCGACGGCGACCTCCTGCGCGGTGACGCGCACGTCGTCCACGAGGAACGACGCCGTCGCGTTCGACGACTCGAGGTACAGCAGCCGCACGCCCTGCGCCGGCACCGTGTAGGTCGCGCTGATCTGCGCCCACGAACCCGGGCCGACGGCGGAGGCCGTCGCGATGTTCGTCCAGGGGTTCTCCTCGACGTCGAGCTCGGCGCTGAGGGTCACGGGCGACGTCGGCTCGCCGTCCGCCATCCGCACCCACACGGACAGGTCGTAGGTCGCGCCGGCCTCGAGGGCCACGGTGCGCTGGACGCCGTTCCAGGTCTGCGTGCGGCCGGTCACCTGCAGGGCGCCGTCGCTCTCGTGGCCGCCCGCGACGAGCGCCGCGGTCGCGCTGCCGTCGCCGCGCGCGGTCCAGCCGTCGAGGTCGCCCTCGAAGGTGCTGCCGACGACGACGGTGCCGTCGCCCCCGCCGTCGGGGGGACCGTCGGACGGGCCCGTGACGACGAGGTCGTCGACGAGGTAGCTCGGGAACGCGCCGTCGACCGCCGCGCCCTCGAGGTAGACCTTGGCGGAGTCGAGGCCGGCCGGGAGCGTGTACGTCGCGGTGACGTCGGTCCAGCCGGCCGAGGTGACGTCGGTCCCGCCGCCGATCCAGACGTACGCGGGGTCGCCCGCGCCCTGCTCGACGGCCGTGAGGTGCATCGACGACGCGCCCTCCGTGCCGTCCGCGAGCCGCGCGCGGAAGCTGAACGTGTACTCCTCGCCGGGCGTGAGGACGCCCGTGAGCGAGGTCTCGATGCCGTCGTGCCCGGCGGTGCGGTCGCTGACGCTCAGCGCGCGCCCGCCGTCGACGTCGACGACCTCGAGCGACGGTCCGCCGCTGGCCGTCCACGGCGCGGTCGTCCCGTCCTCGAAGTCGGTGCTGATCACCGCGGCGGCTGCCGCGACCTCAGCGGCGGCCGTCTGCTGCGAGGCCGCGGTCTCCCCTTCCGGTGCGGGGGCCGCGAACGCCGTCGGCGCCGCCCCTCCCGCGAGGACCAGGGCGAGCAGCCCTGTCCCCCACCTGCTGATGGCCGTCCTGACCGGCGTCATCATCGCTCCCTTGCGATCACGGTTGGTGGTCGGGGTCACCCTAGGAAGCGCGGTGATGGTTTGTATATGGATTGAACAAAGAATCTCGATAACGATGTCGACAACGGTGTCGGGGGGTTGGGTGGGCGCGGCGCAGAGAGGGCGCGGGCCGCCACTCGCCCACTCAGCGCGAAGTCCGTCGACGGCTATCCGACCGACTGGATCCGCACAGCACCCCGACGCCCCGACCCCGGCGGCCGTCCCCGCGCCGTCCGCACTGTGCGGAGCCCGTCGACCGGCATCCGACCGACCGGGTCCGCACAGCGTGTGACTTTCTCCGGTACGTGGCGGCGGTCTTCCGTCGCTCCTAGGCGGTGCCTAGTTGACGCCGATGACGAGGGTGCTGGCGGCCGCTTCAACGACGTCGTTGGTGATGGTCTGCAGCTCGTTGATCTTCAGGACGCGTTCGATCTGGGGGAAGAGTCGCTCGAGGAGGCGGAAGTTGCCGCGGGTGATGCGGCTGATCGCGGCGATGGCCTGGGCGTCGGTGAAGTCGTCGGGGTTGAGCGTCTTGCCGAGGGTGCGCCAGTGGCGTTGGAGGACGAAGAGCAGCTCGTCGTTGCTCAGGGGCCGGTACTGATGGGCGAAGCCGACCCGGCTGTAGAACTGGGGGTAGTGGGTGAACTGCTTTTCCAGCCCAGGCATGCCGATGAGGATCAGGGCGATCTGGTCGCGGTCGTAGCGGTCCCGTAGGAGCTCAAGCGCGGTGGGGCTCAGGCGTTCGGACTCGTCGACGATGACGAGCTGGACGTAGTTGGTTGTGCGCCGGGTGCCCCACCGGTCCAGGGGGATGCGGCCGGGGACCTCGACGTGCTGCTGGATGCAGATGCTGGTGCGCGTGATGATCCGGTCCAGGTCCTCGCGCAGCAGCCGCGGGGTGGTCAGGACCTCGGGGGTGTACAGGGCGGTGCGGTTCTTGGCCAGCGCAGCGTGGATCTTGGCGTCGTCGTCGCAGCGGGGGCCCCAGTCGGTGAGCAGCTCGTGGGCTTGCTCCCAGTGGGCGTAGCGGCGTGCGGAGACGGTCTTGCCGACCCCGGCCGGTCCGAAGCACAGCCCGATGGTGCGACCGCGCCGGACGGAGTCGGCGAATTCGGTGAACCGGCGGTGCTCCTTGGTCACGATGAAGCGTTCGCTCACCTGAGGTCCTCCCTGTAGACCTTCAGCCGCGCCACGGGCGGCATCCGCGGCGGCACTGGCCTGGCAGGAGCGTCGGGGATGTGGGCGGCGACGACGGCGATCCGCTCGTTGATGCCCCGACGCAGGGCGCGGCGCCGGGCGTTGCGGGCGGCCTGGACGTCCTTGAGGGTGATCTGCTGCGCGTGGTGGTCCTGGTCGACGGCGGTGCACACGAACTGGTCGTGGTCGAAGACGCGGATCTCGGTGATGTCTCTGGGGTCGTAGCGGATGACCACGGGGCGCCCGACGAAGCCGGCGAGGGTCGGTGCGACGTAGCGCAGGCCCTGGAAGTGGATGCCGTCGCGGCGCACCGTCCTGGATCGGGCGACGGTCAGCAGCAGTCCGTCCAGCGCCTGGAGGCTGTCGGGAAGGCGTGGCAGCCACCCGTCGGCGATCCACGTCGCCCGCGGTGAGACGCCGAGCTCGCTGTGGGCCCGGTCGTTGTAGTCCAGGACGAACGCCCCGACGGCGGCGTCGAGGTCAGCCAAGGACAGGGCTGGCGCGGGACAGCGCTCCGCACCGCTGGGGAGGTGTCCGGGCAGGGTGCTGAGCAGCTCGGTGTTAACGGTGCCGAAGAAGCGCTCGACCTTGCCTCGCCCTTGGGGTCGGGCGACGGCGGAGTGGATCAGGCGAATGTGTAGGTCGACGGCGGTGCGGGCCAGGTGGTCGCTCGTGAAGTCCGACCCGTGATCGACGTACAGCACGTCGTTTCCTCGACCAGGTCTTCTAGGGTCACGATGCCGTCGGTCCCGCCGTACTCGTCGACGACCACGGCCAGGTGGCGACCCTCACGACGCATCTGGGACAACGACGGAAGCAGGTGCGCTGTGGAGGGCATGTGCAGGACGTCTCGCGCGAGGGCGGCGACGGGGGTGGTCGAGTCGGCGTCGAGCAGGTCGCGCACGTGCAGGGTCCCGATGATGTCGTCGAAGTCCTGACCGGTGACCGGATAGCGGGAGTACGGGCTGGTCCGGACGGTCCTGACCGCGTCGCCGACGAGCGTGTCACCGGCCATGAAGGTGACCTCGCCGCGGGGGCGCATGACCTCGCTGAGGGGCCGGTCGGCGGCGTCGAAGACGTCGCCGAGGATCCGTCGCTCGTCGTCGCTGAGGCCCTCATGCGCGACGACGATGTCCCGGAGCTCTTCCTCGGTCATCTCCTCGGACTTGGCGGTCGGGTCCCCACCCAGCAGGCGGACCACTGCGTTGGTCGAGACCGACAGCAGCCACACCACCGGACGCATCAGCGTCGCGAAGCGGTCCAACGGCGGTCCGACCAGCAGCGCGACGCTCTGGGAGCGTTGCAGCGCGAACCTCTTCGGGACCAGTTCCCCCAGGACCAGCGACAGGTAGGCGATGACCAGCGTCAGGCCGATCAGGGAGACCGTCTGCGCCACCCCGGCGGGCAGCCCGGCCCGTTCGAGCACGGGCACGAAGTCCGGCGCCAGGGTGGAGGCGCCATAGGCGGCAGAGAAGAACCCGGCCACCGTGACACCGATCTGCACCGCGGCGAGGAACCGGTTCGGGTCCTTGGCCACCGAGGCCACCCGCGCGCCGCGTGCGCTGTGGTGCTGCAGGCGGTTGATCTGGCTCTCCCGCAGCGACACTAGGGCGATCTCGGTGCCGGCGAACACACCACCGACCAGGATGAACACCAGGACCAGACCGATGTTGAACAGGGTGTCCTGGTCCATCAGGCACCCACCTCCGCGGTCGTGTGGCGGTGGTGGGTGCAGGGACTATGCGGGTCATCCATGACGTGAAGTGAACGAGACGCCCGCAACTCTCGTCAAACGGACGCCCTCCTCCAGGAGGCGACCGGACGAGATTGCCGTACGCTGGCCGCGCACGAGGGGAGTACTTCCCAACACCGACCCGGTCACTACGGCGCGTCAGCGACCTCGGGCGGCGGCCCTGCCCCGCAGGGCGAAGGAGACCTCGGTCCATCGACCCCTGTCCCCGGAGAACTCCGTGCTCACCGCTGTCGAACAACCCGCCGCTGCCCTGACGTCGATCGCGACGCCCACGATGTGGCTCGTCACGATCCTCGCCGTCCTGGCTTTGCTAGTCCTGGACTTCCTCGTCACACGGCGCCCGCACGAGGTGTCGATGCGGGAGGCGCTCGGGTGGAGTGCCTTCTACATCGCCCTACCCCTGAGCTTCGGTGCGTGGATCTGGTCCCGCTACGGCTCGACGACGGGCGTGGAGTACCTCACCGGGTACCTGGTGGAGAAGTCACTGTCGGTGGACAATCTCTTCGTTTTCATGCTCCTGCTGACCGCGTTCGCGGTCCCTGCCGCGCTCCAGCAGCGCGTGCTGCTGTTCGGCATCGCCGGGGCGCTGGTGCTGCGTGGCATCTTCATCGCGCTCGGCGCGGCGGTCCTGGCGAACCTGAGCTGGGCGTTCCTTCTCTTCGGCGCGATCCTGCTGCTGACGGCCGTGAAGATCCTGCGCGATCAGGTCAAGGGCGGCTCGCACGACGTCGACGTGTCGCAGATGCGCTCGGTCCGCCTGATCCGCCGGTTCATGCCCGTGACCGAGGACTACCGCGGACCGCGGTTGTCGGTCCGGGAGAACGGGCGCCGCGCCCTGACGCCCCTCGCCGTCGTCGTCGTCGCCGTCTTCGCCACGGACGTGGTCTTCGCCGTGGACTCGGTCCCGGCGGTCTACGGCATCACCAGCGACCCCTACCTGGTGTTCGCCACCAACGCCTTCGCGCTGCTGGGTCTGCGTGCCCTGTACTTCGTGCTCCAGGGTGCCCTCAGCAAGCTCGTCCACCTCGGGTACGGCCTCGCCGCGATCCTGGCCTTCATCGGAGTCAAGCTCGTCCTGCACTGGGCGCACGGCGTGTGGGCCGGCGTCCCGGAGATCCCGACCCTGCTCTCGCTCGGTGTCATCATCGCCGTCCTCGTCGCCGTGACCATCACAAGCCTGTACGCCACCCGCGGCTCCGTCGGCGACGCACGCGCTTCCGCCCACGTCGCCGAGCCCGGCGGGCACGGGCACGAGCCTTCGCTCGACCCTGTCGATGGTGGCGGTGACGCCGTGACGTCGAAGCGGTCCGAGAAGCGATGAGCGCGGACGCCACCCTGGACGGAGTCGCGGCCTGGGCGGTCGACGTGATGGAGGTCCTGGGTGGTCCCGGCGCGGGGCTGGTCATCGCCCTGGAGAACCTCTTCCCCCCGCTACCCAGCGAGGTGATCCTGCCCCTGGCAGGGTTCACCGCCAGCCAGGGGACCATGACGCTGACCGAGGCGATCGTGTGGACGACCATGGGTTCGGTCATCGGCGCGCTGGCCCTGTACGGCACCGGCGCGGCGCTGGGCAGGGACCGAGTGCGACGCGTCTGGCAGCGGCTGCCCTTGGTCAGGATCGAAGACCTGGACCGGACCGAGGTGTGGTTCGCCAAACACGGTCGCAAGGCGGTCTTCCTGGGGCGGATGGTCCCGATCTTCCGCAGTCTGATCTCCGTCCCGGCGGGCGTGGACCGTATGCCCGTGGCGGTCTTCACCGGCCTCACCCTGGCCGGCAGCCTGCTGTGGAACACCACGTTCGTCCTGGCCGGGTACCTCCTCGGGGAGCAGTGGCACCGCGTGGAGACCTACGCCGGCGCCCTTCAGTACGCCACGCTCGCGGTCGTGGCCGCCGCCGCTACATGGTGGGTCGTGCGGTTGGTCCGGGGGCGTGGCGACCGAGACAGCACCCCACCGGTTCCGCTCGAGGCCGCTGTGCCCGCGCGCGGTACGCGCACGCCGGACCTATCGTGATGCCACGCACCCCCGTACGTGAGGAGCATCCCGTGGGCATGGACGACAAGATCAAGCACGCAGCGCAGGAAGCCTCAGGCAAGGTCAAGGAGGCCGCCGGCAGCGCGACCAACAATGAGGAGTTGCGCGCCGAGGGCGAAGCGGACCAGACCAAGGCCGACCTGAAGCAAGCCGGCGACGACGTCAAGGACGCCTTCAAGTAGCCGTCGGCCCCAAGCGACGCGCGCCCAGCCAGTGGCGGTGGGCGCGCCGTCGGCGCATCGGGCCTACCAGTGCCAACCGGTCGGCGGCGGTCTAGGGGCCACTGGGTCGGGACTCTCGACCGGCTGAATCATGTCGCGTGAGCTCAGCGCGGCAGTCGACGGCGCTGATGGTGAGGGTCGGGGCGCGGAGGCGGCTGCGGGGGCTGCCGCCCTACGGTGCTGTGTAGGTGGCGACCAGGACCACGAGAACCACCAGGGCCGCGCACGCACTGAGGACCGTTCCCACGGCCGCCGGGACCACCCTGATCGCGCGGCCCGCCTCGATCCGGTGGATACCGATGAGCCCCAGAGTGAGGCCGAGCGCCGCAGCCGGTGCGGCGATGAACTCGCCGATGACCGGGACAAGCGCAGTGAGGCAGGCCGCGACACCGGCAGCGAGGGCTCGGTCCCCGAATCCGTCGCCGTCCGGGTCGGAATGCGGCTCGCGGGCCATCGCACGCTCCTCGCTCCCCAGGCGGCGTGAGCCACTCTGAGCCCGGCTACGGCGCCCCGCGACGGTGGCGTCGAACGACATGCGTCAAAGGCGAGCCGCAGCGACAGCCCCGCACCGCCACACTGCGCTGACAGCACCCCGTCATCAAACGGCGAAGGTCACACCGTCGTCGACGAACGAGAGGTCGCGGGTGTCCCGTTGAGCGATCCCTCAGCGGAACACCGGCGGTCGGCACGCTACGTGCCGCATCGCCCGAGGTCTGACGGCGGCACCCCCACCGGTGCAGCAACGGTCATGCCCTTCGGGCCTGGCGCCGCGGAGGGTGCAGCCAAGGCTTACATGCGCAGAGTAGATCGTGTATTCTGATTCATGTAATCCCGGAGGGGAGTATCCCGCTAGTCGGTCGCCGACAACACGGACGCACACGTCCCGGCGACTCGAGCCCGGTCGTCAACCGGGTGGAGAGACTTCCGGCCCCGCCCACATGGCCGGAGGAGCGGATCATGCTCTGGGACATCTTCCTGTACCTGGTACTCGCAGCATGGCTCGTGCTGTGGCTGCTGCGGGACCACGGCTTCTTCGGGATCCGGCGCGGCGCGATCTTCGGCGCCGCCCGCCGAGACGCCCAACCCATCTCGGGCCGGCGCGAGTAGCAACGTTCCCTTCCCGGTCCGACGGCGCTGCCACGTCGCTGCGGCGTCGGACTGGCCGAGCCTAGGTGTTCGCGGGCACGACCCAGGTGCTGGCGCCGCCAGGCGCTGAATCGTGCCCGCAGAAGGAAGGACTGTGATGACCTCTCAGGTTCGCTGGCGCACTCCTGGTGCCCTGCTGGCCAGTTCGATCGTCCTATCCGCATGCGCGTTCACCCAGCCCATCCCAGCCAGGGACATGGCGCTCGGCGACGGTGTCCGAGTCGAGCTGTCCGAAGACATCTCGGCTGAGAACCTCATGATCCTCACCCGAGGGCAGGGCGAGCGCGGCCACCTCCTGGGCGCGGTCGCCAACCGCTCGGATCGGACCGTGCAGGTGTCCATCGACCCGGGTGGTGGCGGTGCGTTCACCATCGACGCCCCGGCCAGGTCGAAGGTCAATCTCACCCATGCCGGGCTGGTGATCGAGGCCGTCGCGATGGCGCCCGGGGCGACACAGCCCACCACGGTGTCGTCTCCAGCGACCGGCGCCTTCGCCGTCGAGGTGCCTGTCTTGGATGGCACCCTGCCGCACTATGACCGCTTCCTAAATGGCGTGGAAGGCCGCGTTTAGCGCTTACTCGAGCACGGAGTTCAGGCGCTCGGGATGCAGCGGTCGCTCCCAGGCTCAGGCCTTGTTGCGGACGACGGTCCGACGCCCGGGCCAGCGGCCGTTGCGCTGCCGGCAATAGGCTGCCGGCGACGCTGCTCGTAGGCGGTGTTGGTCAAGAGCATTGGAGGGGCGTCTCGTTGGATCCTGCACCCGGGCGCGATGAGCCGCGTCAGAGCACTGTGTCCAGGCTCGGTCGCGCGCTGGAGTCGGCGCGCTGGCTCGGCGCGCTCAGCGCCATCACGTCCCTGCTGCTGTGTGCCACGGCGTTCGTTTGGGCGTTGGTGAAGGCGGTCCTGTTCATCAGGGCGATCGGTACCGGCACCAGCGAGGAAGCCCTGGTCCTGCTCTTCGAGAGCATCGACACGATCCTGGTCGGCACGGTGCTGCTCCAAGTCGGCCTGGGCATGTGGGAACTCTGCATTAGCGACCTCGACCTCCCCCCGGCGCTGACGACCGAGAGCTTCGACGCACTGAAGTCGAAAGTCGCCGCGACCTTGGTCCTGGTCCTCGCAGTGCGCTTCCTCGAAGAGCTCGTCCGCAGGCCACCGGGTGACCAACTGTTGTCCTACGCGGCTGCCATCGTGGCCGTCGGAACCCTCTTGGTCGTCTTCGCCCGCTGGCGTTGACCCCCGAGCCGCCTCGCGCGCGTGAGCACGTAAGCAAGGCGATCGGCTCGTCCCACCCAGTCCGACGCGCACATCCGCTGTGGAGGCGCCGGTCTGTCATCGCGCCTCAGAGCACGCAGGCTTGACGCCACACAGGATGCGGCAAGAGCGCCGGGCTTGAGCTGTG
>JAUZVJ010000021.1:0-68224 GCA_031844515.1 Actinotalea sp. AC32
GGCCCTGGACTGCGTCACCGGGCGACGAGAGGATGGCGGTATGTCGCGCATCGTGGTGGCGACCGCCTACGGCGGACCCGAGGTCCTGCGAGTCGTCGAGCAGGAGGTCCCCCGGCCCGGCCCGGGGCGGGTCCTCCTCGAGGTCCACGCGGCGGGGGTGAACCCGGCCGACTGGAAGACGTACTCCGGCGCGTGGGGGCGCGACGAGACGCGGCTCCCGCTGCGCCTCGGCTTCGAGGCGGCGGGCGTGGTCGTGGGTGTCGGCGAGGGCGTCGAGGACGTCTGGATCGGCGACGAGGTGATCGCCCACCCCGCACGCGGTGCCTACGCGGACCACCTCGTGGTCGAGGCGTCCTCGGTGGTCCCCAAGCCGCCGACGCTCGAGTGGGCGCCCGCGGGCGGCCTCATGGTGACCGGCACGACGGCGGTCCACGCGCTGACGGCGACGTCGGTCGGCGCGGGCGACACGCTGCTCGTGCACGGTGCGAGCGGTGGCGTCGGGTCGATGGTCGTCCAGCTCGCCCGCATGCGCGGCGCGCGCGTCGTGGGCACCGCGAGCCACGCCAACCACGACTACCTCGTCGAGCTGGGAGCGGTGCCCGTCGCGCACGGCCCCGGCCTCGAGGACCGCGTGCGCGCCGTGGCGACCCACGGCGTCACCGCGGCCGTCGACACCGTGGGCACCGACGAGGCGCTCGACGTCTCGGTCGCGCTCGTCCACGACCGGCGCCGCGTCGCGACCATCGCGGGCTTCGGCCGCGGCGCGGTCCTGGGGGTCCAGCGGCTCGGCGTAGGTCCGGGCGCCGACCCGGGCACCGACATCCGCGCCGACGCCCGCCGGCGCCTCGCCGACCTCGCCGGCTCGCACCGCATCGCGGTCCACGTCGGCGCGACCTACCACCTCGCGGACGCGGGACGCGCGCACCGGGCCGGCATGGACGGCGCGGTGCGCGGGAAGATCGTGCTGGTCCCGTAGCGCGGGCGCAGCGGGACCCGGAGGGCCGCTCCGACGTCCGGAGGGCCGCCCCGTCCGGGCCGCGACCCGGCCCCGGGTCGCTCAGGCGGGGACGACGAGCGCGGTGGCGACGGCGGCCACGCCCTCGCCGCGACCGGTCAGGCCCAGGCCGTCCGTCGTCGTCGCGGAGAGCGACACGGGCGCACCGCACGCGGCCGAGAGCGCCGCCTCGGCCTCCGCACGGCGCGGGCCGAGGCGGGGTCGGTTGCCGATCACCTGGACCGCGACGTTCCCGACCACGAACCCGGCCTCCTGCACGCGCCGCACGGTCTCCGCCAGGAGCGCCGCGCCGGACGCCCCGGCCCACTCGGGCGCGGAGGTGCCGAAGTTCGAGCCGAGGTCGCCGAGGCCCGCGGCCGACAGCAGCGCGTCGCACGCGGCGTGCGCGGCGACGTCGGCGTCGGAGTGACCGACGAGGCCCGTCTCGCCCGGCCAGTGCAGGCCGCCGAGCCACATCTCGCGCCCGCTGCCGGGCTCCGCGAACGCGTGGACGTCGGTCCCGACACCCGTGCGAGGGAGCGCGGCCATCAGGCGTCGCCCCGGAGCCGGTGCCGTCCGCCCCGGGCCGGGCGCGACCCCGCGAGGAGCAGCTCGGCGAGAGCGAGGTCCTGACCCGTGGTGACCTTGAACGCGTCGGGGTGGCCGTCGACCGCGGTGACGGGCACGCCGAGCGCGACGCACAGGGACGCGTCGTCGGTCGCCGCGGACGACTCGTCGCCCGCTCGACCCCGCGCGGCCGCATGGGCCTCGTCGAGCACGCGACGCTCGAAGCCCTGGGGCGTCTGGACGGCGCGGAGCGTCGCGCGGTCGACAGGGGTCACGCCGTCGTCGACCCGCACGACGGAGTCGGTGACCGGCACCACGGGCACGACCGCGCGCGCGCCGGCGAGCACGGCCTCGACCACGCGCGCGGTCACGGCGCCGGGGGTCAGCGCACGGGCCGCGTCGTGCACGAGCACGACGTCGACGTCCGGGGACAGCGCGGCGAGCCCTGCGGCGACCGACGCCTGCCGGGTCGCGCCGCCGACGACGCAGCGGACGGCGACCGCCGGGTCGTCACCGGCCCCGTCCGCGGGCGGGACGGCGGACCGGTGGGCGCCGCCGCCCGCCCCGGCGAGGGCGTCCTCGACGGCCGACCGGTGCTCGCCCGGGACGGTGACGACCACCTCGTCGACGACGCCCGACGAGAGGAGCCGGTCGAGGGCGTGCCGGACGAGCGGGACACCGCCCGCCGGGACGAGCGCCTTGGGCAGGGCGTGCCCGAGACGGCTGCCGTTGCCGGCAGCCGTCAGGACGACGGCGACGCGCACGGGACGCGGAGCCGTCAGGAGGCGAGGACCTCGTCGAGGATGGCCTCGGCCTTCTCCTCCTCGGTGTGCTCCGCGAGCGCGAGCTCCGAGACGAGGATCTGCCGCGCCTTGGCGAGCATGCGCTTCTCGCCCGCGGACAGGCCGCGGTCGGCGTCACGACGCGAGAGGTCGCGCACGACCTCGGCGACCTTGATGACGTCGCCCGACGCGAGCTTCTCGAGGTTGGCCTTGTAGCGGCGCGACCAGTTGGTCGGCTCCTCGGTGTACGGCGCACGGAGCACGTCGAAGACCTTCTCGAGGCCCTCCTGCCCGACGACGTCGCGGACGCCGACGAGGTCGACGTTCTCCGCGGGCACCTCGATGGTCAGGTCGCCCTGGGCGACCTTGAGCTTGAGGTAGATCTTCTCCTCGCCCCGGATGGTGCGCTTCTTGATCTCCTCGATCAGCGCTGCTCCGTGGTGCGGGTAGACAACAGTCTCGCCTACGGTGAAAGTCATATCGCGGACGTCCCCTTTCGCGGAGGGCCATCCTAGCACGGGCGCCCCGGCGCCCGGTCCTGCGCTGCTCCCGTTTGCGCTGGTCAAGGGCCTGAGGTCCTGGTGAGAGCGTCAGACAGTAGGCTTGCGACCGGTCCTCGAGCCCGATCCCGAGGCCCGGTCCCGCCCCGCGTCGCGTCCAGGAGACACCCGTGGCCCTGAGCCCCACCAGCACCCCCGCCCCGGCGTCGAGCGCCGCCCCGCGCACCGGCGGTCCGCGCACCCGGCCGACCGCCCGGGCCGTGCGCACGCTCGCTGCCGGCGCCGTCGTCGCCGCCGGGCTGACCGGCTGCTCGGCGACGAACGAGCTGACGACCATCGGCGCGTACGACGCGTCGGACGGCGTGAGCGCCTCCGTCGGCGACGTGCGCGTGGGCAACCTCGTGCTCGTGGGCGAGGACGAGGGTGAGCCCGGCCGCCTCCTGGGCTACGTCACGCACGACGGCCTCGAGGGCACGACCGTCACGCTGTCCCTCGCCGACGGCGGCGAGCCGGTCACGGTCGACCTCGAGCCGTCGGGCACCGTGCAGCTCGGCGACGCGGAGGGCGACGAGCTCGTGTTCGAGGCCCTGCCGGTGATCCCCGGGGCCGTCGCCGACCTCGTGGTCGAGACCGAGCTGGGCGAGACGACGACCGTCCCGGTCCCCGTCCTGGACGGCACCCTCCCGGAGTACGCCGAGCTCGTCCCCTGAGCCCCGTCCCCCGATCGCCCCGTGAGCCCCGTCGCCGGGGCCGGGGCCGGGCGGCTCAGCCGAAGCGGCCGGAGATGTAGTCCTCGGTCGCCTGGACCGACGGGGTCGAGAACATCGTGCGGGTGTCGTCCATCTCGATGAGCCGACCCGGCTCGCCCGTGCCCGCGACGTTGAAGAACGCGGTCCGGTCGCTCACGCGCGCGGCCTGCTGCATGTTGTGGGTCACGATGACGATCGTGTAGTCGTTCTTGAGCTCGGCGATGAGGTCCTCGATCGCGAGCGTCGAGATGGGGTCGAGGGCCGAGGCGGGCTCGTCCATGAGCAGGATCTGCGGCTTGACGGCGATCGCCCGCGCGATGCAGAGGCGCTGCTGCTGACCGCCCGAGAGCGACGAGCCGGGGCGGTCGAGGCGGTCCTTGACCTCCTTCCAGAGGTTCGCGCCGCGCAGCGACGTCTCGACGAGGTCGGCGGCGTCGGACTTCGAGATCCGCCGGTTGTTGAGCCGCACGCCCGCGAGGACGTTCTCGGCGATCGACATCGTCGGGAACGGGTTGGGCCGCTGGAACACCATGCCGATCTGGCGGCGCACGGCGACCGGGTCGACCGCCGGGTCGTACAGGTCGACGCCGTCGACCCTGACCGTGCCGTCGACGCGCGCGCCGGGGATGACCTCGTGCATGCGGTTGAGCGTCCGCAGGAACGTCGACTTGCCGCAGCCCGAGGGCCCGATGAGGGCCGTGACCGAGCGGGCCTCGATCATCATCGAGACGTCGGCGACGGCGTGGAAGGTGCCGTAGTAGACGTCGAGGTCCTTGACGTCGATGCGCTGTGCCATGGGGTTCGTGTCCTCCGGGGGGCCGTGGGCGGGGTCAGTGCCCGCGGGCGGGGGTGAAGTACCGCGCGATGAGCCGCGCGCCGAGGTTGAGCAGCATGACGATCGCGATGAGCACGAGCGCCGCGGCCCACGCCCGGTCGTAGTTGATCGTGGCGATGCAGTCCGCGGCCTCGGGCGCGCACGGCACGAGGCCCTGCGAGTACTGGCGGAAGACGTACACCGGGAGCGTCATCATGCGCCCCTCGAACAGGTTGTAGTTGATCGAGTCGATCACGCCGAGCGTGATGAGCAGCGGCGCGGTCTCGCCGATGACGCGCGCGATCGCGAGCATCACGCCCGTGACGATGCCCCCGACGGCCGTGCGCAGGACGACCTTGACGATCGTCAGCCACTTCGGAACGCCGAGCGCGTACGCGGCCTCGCGCAGCTCGTTGGGCACGAGGCGCAGCATCTCCTCGCTCGAGCGCACGACGACGGGCGTCATGAGGACCGAGAGCGCGACGGCGCCGACGACGCCGAACCGCACCCCGGGGCCGAAGAAGATCGCGAACAGCGCGTACGCGAAGAGGCCCGCGACGATCGACGGGATGCCCGTCATGACGTCGACGAAGAAGGTGACCGCGCGCGCGAGCCGACGCTGGCCGTACTCGACGAGGTAGATCGCGGTGAGCAGGCCGACCGGGACCGAGATCAGCGTCGCGAAGCCCGTGACCATGAGCGTGCCGACGATCGCGTGGTAGATCCCGCCCGCGTCCATCCCGCCGAACACCCCGCGCATCGAGACCGCGAGGAAGTAGGGGCTGAGCCGCTCGATGCCGTTGCCGAGCACGGTCCAGATGACCGAGACGAGCGGCACGAGCGCGACGAGGAACGCGGACGTGACCACGACCGCCATGAGGCGGTCGACGGCGCGTCGCCGCGTGTCGGGGCGCGTGAGGAGGTCGCGCGTCGACGGACGCGCGTCCGGCCGGGAGGTCGTGGTCGCGGTCATCAGTTCGCCCCCGAGAAGTCCTTGCGCCGGGCCACGACCCAGCGGGCGGCCATGTTGACCGCGAGCGTGATGACGAACAGCGCGAGACCGGTCGCGATCAGCGCGCTCACGCCGAGCGGGCTCGCCTCCGGGAACTGCAGCGCGATGTTCGCCGCGATGGTCTGGTGCCGGCCGGCGAGCAGCAGCGCGAAGCTGTAGGTGAGCCCCGGCGACAGGATCATGAGGACGGCCATCGTCTCGCCCAGCGCACGGCCGAGGCCGAGCATCGAGGCGCTGATGAGACCCGACCGGCCGAACGGCAGGACGGCCATCCGGACCATCTCCCAGCGCGTCGCGCCGAGCGCGAGCGCGGCCTCCTCGTGCAGGCGCGGCGTCTGGAGGAAGACCTCGCGCGCGACCGCCGTGATGATCGGCAGGATCATGACGGCGAGCACGACGCCGACCGTCATCATGACGCGCGGCGGGGTGGCCGCAGGGCCCTCGAAGAGCGGGATGAACCCGAGGTTGTCGGCGAGCCAGCCCCACACGCCCTCGAGCCGCCGCGAGAGCCACAGCCCGCCCCACAGGCCGTAGATCACGCTCGGGATCGCGGCCAGGAGGTCGACGACGTAGCCGAGCGACGCGGCGAGGCGGCGGGGCGCGTAGTGCGAGATGAACAGCGCGATGCCGACCGCCACCGGCACCGCCATGAGCAGCGCGAGCACCGCGGCGACGAGGGTCCCGAAGACGAGCGGCCCCACGTACCGGACGATCGACCCGTGGTCGGGGATCCAGCTGATCGCCGCGAGCTCCTCCGAGCCGGCCGTCAGGGCCGGCCACGCGCGCAGCAGCAGGAAGGCCGCGACGGCGGCGAGGACGACGAGGATCAGGGTGCCCGCACCGGTCGAGAGGCCCGCGAACACGCGGCCCGCGGTGTCGCGGTGCGGTCGGCGGGCGGCCTGGAGGTCGTCGTCCTCCTGCCGGACCGGGGGTGTGTCGCTGGTGCTCAACGTGGGCTCCGCATCGGGGGGCGTTGCACGGGTGGGTGGGTCGGGCGACGGCCCGAGGTCAGCCGATCCCCTCCAGGACCGGCAGGACCTCCGAGCGCAGCGCGTCGGAGACGGGCGCCGACCCGGCGGTGTCGGCCGCGGCGGCCTGACCGGCCTCGCTCGCGACGTAGGACAGGAACGCGCTCACGAGCTCGCCCGTCGCAGGGTCCTCGTACGCGGTGCACGCGAGCGTGTAGGAGATGAGCACGAGCGGGTAGGCGCCCGGCGCCGTCGTCGTGCGGTCGAGCTCGACGACGAAGCTCGTGGCCGGCCGTCCCTCGGCGCGGGGCGACGCGTCGACCACGGTGGCCGCGGCCTCGGGCGAGAACTCGACGAACTCGTCGCCGACGCCGAGCCGCACCGTGCCGAGCGAGCCCGCCTTGGACGCGTCCGCGTAGGTGATCGTGCCGCTCCCGTCGGTGACGGTCTGCACGACCCCGGAGTTGCCCTGCGCCGACTGCCCGCCGCTGACGGGCCAGTCGCCGCTCGGCTCGTGCGGCCACGCCTCGGGCGCGGTCGCGTGCAGGTACTCGGTGAAGTTCTCGGTCGTCCCGGACTCGTCCGACCGGTTGACCGGCGTGATGCCCAGGTCCGGCAGCGTGACGTCGGGGTTCTCGGCCGCGATCTCGGGTGCGTCCCAGCGCGTGATCGTGCCGGCGAAGATGCCCGCGACGGTCGCGGGCGACATCGCGAGCGAGTCGACGCCCTCGAGGTTGAAGACGACGGCGATCGGCGAGATGTAGAGCGGCGCCTCGACGACGTCGCCGGGCGCGCACCGCTCCTGCGCCGCCGCGAGCTCCTCCTCGTCGAGCGGCGCGTCCGACCCGGCGAAGGCGACGCCGCCCTCGACGAACTGGGTGCGGCCGCCGCCCGAGCCGACGGGGTCGTACGCGACGGACACGTCGGGGTTCACGGACTGGAAGCCCGCGACCCACGCCTGCATCGCGGACTCCTGCGAGCTCGCGCCCGCTCCGGCGACGGACCCGGACAGGTCGGACTCGACGGGCGCCTCGGCGGGTGCGTCGGTCGGCGCGCCGCCCGGTCGCCACGGGTGGTTGACGGGGTCGTCCGAGCCGCACCCGGCCAGGAGGAGGACGGCCGCGGCGGCCGCCAGGGCCGTCCCGCGTGTCGCGTCGTGTCTCACCGTGCTCCGTCCCGGTCGTGCGGCTGGTCCGTCCGGCCGCAGGTTCGCCCGGCGCGGTCGACCCGTGGGGGCCCTGCGCCAGCGTGCCTCAGCGTACGAAAACGCTCTACCGCACACGGGCGCGGAGGTGAACGCAGGGTGAACGGCGCACGAAGACTTCGGCTCGTGCACGACGAGCCGGTGACCGGTCCCTGTCGGACCGGCCACCGGCTCGTGGCTCCCCCTGCTGAGCGCCGCCCCTGCAGCCCGTGCCGCACCTGGCCCGGGCGCCCGGCCGGCCGCCGCCCCCCGACGGCGGCCCGCCGTCAGGCGATCGCGTCGACGATCTCCATGACGTTGGAGCGCATCTCCTCGGAGATCGGCGCGGAGCCGGCGGCCGACGCGGCGGCCTGCTGGCCCTCCTCGCTCGCGACGTACGTGAGGAACGCCTTGACGAGCTCGGCGTCCGCGGCGTCCTCGTACTCGGTGCACGCGAGCGAGTAGGAGACGAGGACGATCGGGTACGCGCCGTCGGCGGTCGTGTCGCGCTCGAGCTCGCGCACGAGGCTCGCCTCCGGACGGCCCTCGGCGAGCGGCGACGCGTCCACGACGGCCGCGGCGGCCTCGGGCGAGTACGGGACGTACTCCTCCCCGACCTGCACCGCGACCGTGCCGAGCGACCCGGCGCGCGACGCGTCGGCGTAGGTCACGGCACCCTCGGCCTCGGTCACCGTCTGGACGACGCCCGAGGTGCCCTGCGCCGACTGCGTGCCCGAGACGGGCCAGTCGCCGCTGGCCTCGTGCGGCCACGCGTCACCCGCGGCGGCCGCGAGGTACTCGGTGAAGTTCTCGGTCGTGCCCGACTCGTCGGAGCGGTTGACCGGGGTGATCGCGAGGGCCGGGAGCTCGACGTCGGGGTTCGCCTCGGCGATCTCCGGCGCGTCCCACGACGTGATGTCGCCGTTGAAGATCTTCGCGATCGTCTCGGCGGACAGGTTGAGGGAGTCGATGCCGGGCAGGTTGAAGATCACGGCGATCGGGGAGATGTAGAGCGGGAGCTCGGCGACGTCGCCCGGCGCGCAGCGCTCGGCGCCCAGGGCGAGCTCCTCCTCGTCGAGCGCGGCGTCGGAGCCGGCGAACTGCACGCCGCCCTCGGTGAACTGCGTGCGGCCACCGCCCGACCCGACCGGGTCGTAGGCGACGTTGACGTCGGGGTGCTCGGACTGGAAGCCGGCGATCCAGGCCTGCATCGCCGACTCCTGCGAGCTCGCGCCCGCTCCGGAGAGCTGACCGCTCAGCTCGCCGCCGGTCGACGCGGACTCGCTGTCCGTCGACGTCTCGGTGGGGTTGTCGGAGCCGCACGCCGCCAGCGTGAGCGCGAGGGCGCTGATGGCGGCCACGGGGAGGATGCGGCTCTGTCGGTGAAGCGTCACTGTGTTCCGTCCTGTCGTCGTGCCGCACGCGGTGCGCGGCGACCGTCGACGACGCTAGGGAGCCCAGGTGACGTGATCGGCGTCACCCGCTGAACGCGCGGTGAACGACCGGGGAAGATCGCCCGGCGACCCGACCGGCCGGCTCAGGCCGCGTCGTCGTCGGCGAGCTTGTAGCCCAGGCCGCGCACGGTCAGCAGGCGCCGCGGGTTCGCGGGGTCCTGCTCGATCTTCGCGCGGACCCGCTTGACGTGGACGTCGAGGGTCTTGGTGTCGCCCACGTAGTCCGAGCCCCACACGCGGTCGATGATCTGCCGCCGCGTGAGGACGCGGCCCGCGTTGCGCAGCAGGAGCTCGAGCAGCTCGAACTCCTTGAGCGGGAACGCGACGCGCTCGCCGTCGACGTCGACGACGTGCCGGTCGACGTCGAGGCGCAGCCCGCCGACGGCGAGCACCTGGTCGTCGTCGTCGTCGACCACGTCGGAGCGCCGGCGGAGGACGGCCTTGACGCGTGCGAGCAGCTCGCGCGACGAGTACGGCTTGGTCACGTAGTCGTCCGCGCCGATCTCGAGCCCGACGACCTTGTCCACCTCGCCGTCCTTGGCGGTGAGCATGATGACCGGGACGGAGCTGCGCTGGCGCAGCCGCACGCACACCTCGGTGCCGCTCAGGCCCGGGAGCATGAGGTCGAGCAGCACGAGGTCGGCGCCGCCGCGGTCGAACTCCTCGAGCGCCTGCGGGCCGGTCTCGGCGACGGACACGTCGTAGCCCTCCCGCCTCAGCAGGTAGGCCAGGGGGTCGCGGTAGGACTCCTCGTCCTCGACCACGAGGATGCGGGTCATCGGTCGGCTCCTTCGGTCGCGCTCGCCTCGGCGAGCGGCAGGCGGACGGTGAACGTCGAGCCCTGTCCGGGCTGGGACCACACGGAGACCTCTCCCCCGTGGTCCGCGACGACGTGCTTGACGATGCTCAGGCCCAGCCCCGTGCCGCCCGTGTCGCGCGAGCGCGCGGGGTCGACGCGGTAGAAGCGCTCGAACAGGCGGGGGACGGCCTCGGCCGGGATGCCGATGCCCTGGTCGACGACGGCGACCTCGACCGTCCCGGCGGCGACGTCGACCGACGTGCCGACCGCGACGCGCGTCCCCGGCTCGGAGTAGGCGACCGCGTTGTCGAGCAGGTTGCGCACCGCGGTGACGAGCAGGTCGTGGCTGCCCAGGACGACGGCGTCGGGCACGGGACCGGCCTCGATCGCGATGCGGCGCGCGCCGGCGGCGGTGCGGGACCGCTCGACCGCCTCGCCCACGACGTCGGCGACGAGCACGTGCTCGGGCTCGCGCGACGGGTCGGCGCTCTGGAGCCGGGACAGCTCGATGATCTCCTGCACGAGCGCCGCGAGCCGCTGGGCCTCGGTGCGCATGCGCCCCGCGAACCGGCGGACCGTCGCGGGGTCGTCCGCCGCGTCCTCGACGGTCTCCGCGAGCAGCGACAGCGCGCCCACGGGGGTCTTGAGCTCGTGCGAGGTGTTGACGACGAAGTCCCGCCGGACCGCCTCGAGCCGCAGCGCCTCGGTCCGGTCCTCGACGATGAGCAGCACGTGGTCGGCGTCGAGCACCGCGACGCGCACGTGCAGCACGAGCGTCGCGCCGCCGACCGCGCTGCGCTGGACCTCGACCTCCTCGTCGACGTGCCGGCCGTCCTGCGTCGCGTCGAGGACGAGCCGCTCGACGGCCGGGTTGACGATCCGGTCCCCGCGCACCAGCCCGAGCCGGGCCGCGGGCGCGTTCGCCCGGACGACGCGTCCGCTGCGCGTCGCGACGACCGCACCCGCCCGCAGCGCGTCGAGCACCGGGCCGACCCCGCCGGCGCCGTCCGCGACCGCCATCGGGCCGGACCCTGCGGACGCACGCCCCACCCGGCCGTCACGCGCGCCACGGGTGTCGCCGGACGGCGACCCGGCGCCCCGGGTCCGTCGTGTCACGAGCACCCCCACGAGGAGGCCGACCAGCGCCGCGACCAGGAGCATCGCGCCCAGCGTCACGCCGTCGGTCGGCAGGCCATCGGTCACCGGCTCAGGGTATGTTCGCCAGCGGGGCGCCAAGGCCGCTGCGCCCGTCGGCGCGGCGGGCCCGCGGCAAAGGTTCATCGACGGGTCGCCTGCCGTTCACCTGGCGCTGCGAGCCTGTGCCGGCACCGGACGAGAGGGAAGTCATGCGGGACATCTTCACCGCCGAGCTCACGGCACTCGGCGAGGACCTCGCGGCGATGAGCCGCCTGGTCGAGTCGGCGATCTCGTCGGCGGGACGCGCTCTGCTCGAGGGCGACCTCGCCCTCGCCGAGAACGTCATCGCGGACGACCACACCATCGACGCGATCGAGCGCGAGCTCGACGAGCGCTGCATCGCGCTCCTCGCGCAGCAGCAGCCCGTCGCGCGCGACCTGCGGATCGTCGTCACCGCGCTGCGCATCAGCGCGTCGCTCGAGCGGATGGGCGACCTCGCGCGGCACGTCGCCGCGGTGGCGCGCCTGCGGTACCCGGAGAAGGCGCTGCGGTCCGACGTCGAGCCGCTGTTCCGTCAGATGCACGAGAGCGCGGTGCGCGTCGCGGAGCGCGTGACGACGGTCCTCGAGACGCGCGACGTGCACCTCGCGGAGGAGATCTACCGCGACGACGACCTGCTCGACCAGCTCCACGCCGCGACGTTCCAGACGACGCTGGGCGGTGAGGCCGTCTACACGCCCCAGCAGGTCGTCGACATCACGCTCCTCGGCCGCTACTACGAGCGCTTCGGCGACCACGGCGTGTCGATCGCGCACCGCGTCGTCTACCTCGTCACGGGCGACCTCGACGAGCACGGCGGTCCCTGACCCCGGCTGCCCCGGCACGACGACGGGCCCGTCACCTCGCGGTGACGGGCCCGTCGTCGGTCGGTCAGCGGCCCTGGTTCGCGACCGCCTGGATCGCGGCGGCGGCGGCCTCGGGGTCGAGGTACTCGCCACCCTTCGTCACGGGCTCGAGCGTGTCCTCGTCGAGCTCGTAGCGCAGCGGGATGCCGGTCGGGATGTTGATCCCGGCGATGGTCTCGTCGTCGATGCCGTCGAGGTACTTGACGATCGCGCGGATCGAGTTGCCGTGGGCCGCGACGAGCACCGTCTTGCCGGCCTGGAGGTCGGGGACGATGTCGCTGTTCCAGTACGGCAGCGCGCGGTCGAGGACGTCCTTGAGGCACTCGGTGCGCACGACCGGCTCACCCGCGTAGCGCGGGTCCGCGTCCTGGGAGTACTCCGAGCCGAGCTCGATCTCGGGCGGCGGGACGTCGTAGGAGCGGCGCCAGAGCATGAACTGCTCCTCGCCGAACTCGGCGAGGGTCTGCTTCTTGTCCTTGCCCTGGAGCGCGCCGTAGTGGCGCTCGTTGAGGCGCCAGCTGCGCTTGACCGGGATCCAGTGCCGGTCGGCCGCGTCGAGCGCGAGGTTCGCGGTCGTGATCGCGCGGCGCAGGAGCGACGTGTGCACGACGTCGGGCAGCACGCCCGCGTCGGTCAGCAGGCGACCGCCGCGCTTGGCCTCCTCGACGCCCTTCTCGGAGAGCGCGACGTCCACCCAGCCGGTGAACAGGTTCTTGGCGTTCCACTCGCTCTCGCCGTGGCGGAGCAGTACGAGGGTGTAGGTCATGGGCCAATCCTGCCCCACGACCGCGTGGGACGGCTGGGCCCTCCGGGACCCGGACGGTCGGCGGGACGTCAGGCCGCGCCGCGTCGCACGCGGTCGTGCGCGAGGTCGTAGACCTTGACCATCGCCTCGGCCGCGGCCTCCCAGCCGAGCCGGCGTCCGTGCCGCAGGGCCCCGAGCGCGAGCCGCGAGCGCGTGGGGGCGTCGCCCAGCAGGCCCGTGAGCGCGTCGGCCCACGCAGGACCCCGGTGCCCGCGCACGAGCGCACCCGTCACGCCGTCGACGACGACGGTCCGAAGGCCGCCGACGGCCGCCGCCACGACGGGCGTCCCGCACGCCTGGGCCTCGGCCGCCACGAGCCCGAACGACTCCGAGCGCGACGGGACGGCGACCAGGTCGGCGGCGCGGTACCAGGCGCCGAGCTCGCGCCGCCCGACGGGCGGGCGGACGACGACGCGGGACGCGACGCCGAGCGACCGTGCGAGCTCGGTCAGCTCGGCGACGGCGAGCGGGTTCCCGCTCGGGCCGCCGAGCACGACGAGCAGCGGCACCGGGCGGCCGCGTCGCGCGATCTCGCCGAGCGCGCGCACGAGGACGTCGGGCGCCTTGAGGGGCTGGACGCGTCCGGCGAAGAGCACGACCTGCTCGTCGAGCGGGAGCCCGACCGCGAGCCGGGCGCGCCGCTGCGCGTCCGCGAGCGCGCCGGCGTCGACGGGGCCCGCGGGCACGTCGGCGTGGAAGAGGTCGAGGTCGACCCCGGGCGCGACGACGTGCACCGCACCGGGGTCGGCGTCGTAGAGCTCGACGAGGTCGCCGGCCTCCTCGGCGGTGCTCGCGACGAGCGCGTGCGCGGCGGCGACGACCTGCTCCTCGCCGATGACGCGGCCGACGGGCTCGGGACGGTCGCCCGGGGCGAGCGCCGCGTTCTTGACCTTCGCGAGCGTGTGCATCGTGTGGATCAACGGCACGTCCCAGCGGTCGGCCGCGAGCCAGCCGACCTGGCCGGACAGCCAGTAGTGCGAGTGGACGACGTCGTACCAGCCGCGCGAGCGCGCCGCGCCCGTGCGCAGGACGCCCGCGGTGAACGCGCAGAGCTGGCCCGGGAGGTCGTTCTTGTCCAGGCCCTCGTACGGTCCCGCGGGGACGTGCCGGACCAGCACGCCGTCGTCCATGGGCACGGTCTCGGGCAGGCGCGACGTCGTCGCGCGCGTGAAGATCTCGACCTGCGCGCCGCGCGCCGCGAGTGCGCGCGCGAGGTCGGTGACGTAGACGTTCATGCCGCCCGCGTCCCCCGTGCCGGGCTGGTCGAGGGGCGACGTGTGCACGGACAGCATCGCGACGCGCGGCTGGTCCAGGCTCACGGGCGCACTCCTCACACAGGTCCGTCGTCGGGGGGGTCGGTCCCCAGTATCGATGATCCGCGCGGACGCCCGTGCTCGCGCGTCGACGGTCGGACGGTGCCGGCGCGTGCCGGTCGCACGCCGGGTGGGCACCGGCTCCCGCCCGTCGGGGCTCAGTCCGCGAGCGGCCCCCACGTCGAGGGGTCCTCGACGACGGCGTGCAGGCGGCTCAGGGCCGCACCGCTGAGCGCGGGGAACGGGCCCGCGCGCGCGACGTCCACCGCGACCGGCGACCAGGGCGCCGAGATGACACCCCGCGCGAGCTCGCGCTCGAGCGGCTCGCGCAGGTGCTCGACGAGCACCGCGTGGGTGCCGCCGAGCACGACCTGCTCGACGTCGACCACGTTGACGACGTTGGCGAGCGCGACGCCCAGCGCGCGCCCGGCGACCTCGAGCGCCTCGAGCGTGCGTGCGTCGCCCGCGTCGGCCGAGCGGCGGAGGTCCTCGACCGACGCGTCCGCGGGCAGTCCGGCGCGCGCGAGGATCGCGTCCTGGCCCGCGTACGCCTCGAGCGTCCCGGGCCGGTGGCCGCGGGCAGCCGAGACGGGGGCCGTCGAGTCCGCGGCGTCCATGTCCAGGACGGTGTGGCCGACCTCACCGCTCCAGCCGTGGCGACCGGGGAAGATCGCGCCGTCGAGCACGATGGCGGCACCGATGCCGACCTCGCCCGAGACGTAGACGAAGCTGCTGGCGCCGTCGTCGGGGGCGAGGCGCCGTGCGCGGGCCTCGGCGCGGGCCGCGAGGTTGGCCTCGTTGCCGAGCCAGGGCGCGTGCGCGGCGTCGCGCCCGAGCAGGCCGACGACGTCCACGTCGCGCCAGCCGAGGTTGGGAGCCACGCGCAGCGGCCCGGTGACCCGGTCCACGAGACCGGGCAGCGCGAGCGCCGAGCCCACGACCGTCGCGCCGTCGGCCTCGTGCGGTGCGACGAGCTCGGACCCCAGCGCGTCGAGGCGGCGCAGGACCTCGGCCGGGTCGCTCCCCCGGAAGTCGTCGTGCTCGACGCGCTCTGCGACCACCTCACCCGCGAGGTCCAGCACGCGCGCGCCGAGGTAGTCCACGTTCACCTCGAGCCCGACCGCGAGGACGGTCCCCGACGCGGCGCGCAGCGGCACCGCCGGACGGCCGGCGCGCTGCGCCGCGACAGGCGGGAGCTCGGCGACCAGACGCGCCGCGACGAGCCGGTCGACGAGCGCCGAGACGGTCGCGCGCGTGAGCCCGGTCGCGGCCGCGATGTCGGCGCGCGACGGCGCGACCGGTGCGTCGACGACGTGGCGGAGGACGAGTCCGAGGTTGTGTCGGCGCAGGCTGGCCTGGCGTGCGGGGTCGACGGCGCGCATGCCTTGACCCTAGCGCCCTGGAGCGCATAAGTTCATCCATACAACAAACCAGGGTCGCGCCGTCGCGGCCCCTCCCGAGGAGAGACGCAGATGGTGCGCAAGCCCACCCCTGAGGACAAGTTCTCGTTCGGTCTGTGGACCGTCGGATGGTCCGCCCGCGACCAGTTCGGCGACGCGACCCGCCCCGACCTGGACCCCGTCGAGTCCGTCCACCGCCTGGCCGAGCTCGGCGCGTCCTACGTGACGTTCCACGACGACGACGTCGTCCCGTTCGGCTCCGACACGGCCGAGCGCGACCGGATCCTCGAGCGCTTCAAGAAGGCGCTCGCCGACACCGGCGTCGAGGTCGAGATGGTCACGACCAACACGTTCAGCCACCCCATCTTCAAGGACGGGGCATTCACGTCGAACGACCGCCGCGTGCGCCGCTACGGCCTGCGCAAGGTGCTCCGGAACGTCGACCTCGCCGCCGACCTCGGCGCGAGGACGTTCGTCATGTGGGGCGGTCGCGAGGGCGCCGAGTACGACGCCGCGAAGGACCTGTTCGCCGCGCACGAGCGTTATGCCGAGGGCATCGACACCGTCGCCGCGTACATCAAGGAGAAGGGCTACGACCTGCGCATCGCGCTCGAGCCCAAGCCGAACGAGCCCCGCGGCGACATCCTGCTCCCGACCGTCGGCCACGCGCTCGCATTCATCGCCGAGCTCGAGAACGGCGACATCGTCGGTCTCAACCCCGAGGTCGGCCACGAGCAGATGGCGGGCCTGAACTACACGACGGGCCTCGCGCAGGCGCTGTGGTCCGACAAGCTGTTCCACATCGACCTCAACGGCCAGCGGTCCATCAAGTACGACCAGGACCTCGTCTTCGGCCACGGCGACCTGTTCTCCGCCTTCGCGACCGTCGACCTGCTCGAGAACGGCTTCCCTGGTGGCGGCCCGCGCTACGAGGGCCCCGTCCACTTCGACTACAAGCCCTCGCGCACCGAGGACGTCGAGGGCGTGTGGGAGTCGGCGGCGGCCAACATGGCGACGTACATCCTGCTCAAGGAGCGTGCGCTCGCGTTCCGTGCCGACCCCGAGGTCCAGGAGGCCCTCGAGGCGTCGGGCGTCCTCGAGCTGTCGCAGCCCACGCTGGGTGACGGCGAGACGGTCGCCGACCTGCTGGCCGACCGCTCCGCGTTCGAGGAGCTCGACGTCGACGCCGTGGCCGCCCGCGGGTTCCACTTCGTGCGGCTCAACCAGCTCGCGCTCGAGCACGCCCTCGGCGCACGCTGATGGCGCTCGTGGCGGGGGTGGACTCCTCCACCCAGTCGTGCAAGGTCGTCGTGCGGGACGCCGCGACCGGGGCGCTCGTGCGCTCCGGGCGCGCCGCGCACCCCGACGGCACGGAGGTCCACCCCCGTCACTGGTGGACGGCGCTCGAGGAGGCCGTCGAGCAGGCCGGCGGGCTGGACGACGTCGCGGCGGTCGCCGTCGGCGGTCAGCAGCACGGCATGGTCGCGCTCGACGCGGACGGCGAGGTGGTGCGCCCCGCGCTGCTGTGGAACGACACGCGTTCCGCGCCGGCCGCGGCGGACCTGGTGGCCGAGCTCGGTGACGGCGACGTCGAGCGGGGTGCCGCCGCCTGGGCGACGGCGACCGGGTCCGTCCCGGTCGCGTCCATCACGGCGACCAAGCTGCGCTGGTTGCGCGACGCGGAGCCCGAGAACGCGGCGCGGGTCGCGGCCGTCGCGCTCCCGCACGACTGGCTCACGTGGTGCCTCGCGGGCCACGGCACGGCGCCCGCGGGGTCGCGCGACCTCTCGGCGCTGGTCACGGACCGGTCGGACGCGTCGGGGACCGGGTACTGGTCACCCACGCAGGAGGCGTACCGGCCGGACCTGCTGCGCCTCGCGCTCGGGCGGGACGACGTCGTGCTCCCGCGCGTCGCCGGACCGTCCGAGACCGCCGCGGTCGTCGAGCGTCCCGGTGGCCGGCTCCTCGTCGGCCCGGGTGCGGGCGACAACGCGGCCGCCGCGCTCGGCCTGGGCATGCGTCCGGGTGACGTCACGATCTCGATCGGGACGTCGGGCGTCGTGTCGGCGGTCGCGTCCGCGCCCACGACCGACGCGTCCGGGCTCGTCACGGGCTTCGCGGACGCCACGGGCGTCTACCTGCCGCTCGTGTGCACGCTCAACGCGTCGCGCGTCCTCGACGCGGCGGCGCGCATGCTCGGCGTCGACCACGCGCGGCTGAGCGAGCTGGCCCTCGCGGCCCCCTCGGGCGCCGACGGGCTCGTCCTCGTGCCCTACCTCGAGGGTGAGCGGACGCCGAACAAGCCCGACGCGACCGGGTCGCTGCACGGGCTGCGGCTCTCGACGACGACGCCCGGGCACCTCGCGCGCGCCGCGGTCGAGGGCATGCTCTGCGCGCTCGCCGACGGGCTCGACGCGCTGCGCGCGCAGGGGGTCCCCGTCGAGCGCGTTCGGCTCATCGGCGGCGGCGCCCGCTCGGAGGCCGTGCGGCGCATCGCACCGGCCGTGCTGGGTCTCGACGTCGTCGTGCCCGAGCCGGGCGAGTACGTCGCCGACGGCGCGGCACGTCAGGCCGCGTGGGTGCTCGCGGCGGCCGACGACGCGTCCGCCGCGGCACCCGACTGGGCCGCGTCGGGCGAGGAGACCTTCACGGCTCCCGCCGCCACGCACGTGCGCGAGCAGTACGCCCGCGCACGCGAGCTCACGCTCGACCGACGCGACGGCGACGTCTGACCGCGTCAGGCAGTCGGCACGCACGACGGAGCCCCCGGCAGCCCGGCTGCCGGGGGCTCCGTCGTGCCTGCCCGTCGTACCTGCCCGTCGTACCCGCCCGTCGTGCTGGGCCGCCGGACCGGGCTCGCGCCTCAGCGCGCGTCGAACGCGGCCTTCACCTCGGCGGGGATACGACCGCGCTCGCTCACGGTGAAGCCGTTCGCGCGGGCCCACTCGCGGATCTCGCCGCTGTTCCCGCCCGACGCCCGGCTCGAGCCGCCCGACCGACGCGACCGACCGCCGCCCGAGCGTCCGCCGACGCGACGCGCGTGCCCGACCCATTCCGCGAAGGAGTCGCGGAGCTTCGACGCATTCTCGGAGCTGAGGTCGATCTCGTAGGAGACGCCGTCGAGCGAGAACGAGACCGTCTCGTCCGCGGTCCCACCGTCGAGGTCGTCGAGAAGGACGACCTGAACCTTCTGTGCCATCGGTTTCTTCTTCCGGTTACATGGTCAGGACAAGCGAGACGATACCCCTGTGCCGACGAAAAGCGCGCCACGGACGTGGAATCCGTGATGTGCGCGAGCCGTGAAGAAAGGGCGGCGCGGGAAAAGCGGCGCGCGGCATTTCGGGACACCGTGTCCTGAACGCACGGACGGGGCGGCGCGCGACAGCGACGCGGGGCAGGAATCCGCCCGGGATTCTCACGGAAGCGCCCGGTCCGGGACGCGCACGGAATCTCGTCCTCCCGCCGGACGCGCGGAAAACGACTCAGCGCGTCTCGCGCGCGTTCTCGGAGCGCTCGGCGGCGTCGAGGCGCGCGATCGCCTCGCGCTCGCGACGGTCCGCGTGGATCACGGCACGGATGACGAACCAGAAGACCAGGCCCACACCGACCGAGGGTGCGAGCGCGAAGAGCACGTCGAGGAAGCCGTCCACGCCCCGCATCGTACGGCGGCCACCTGGCCGACCGGACCGCACCTCGGCGGCGGACCGGACCAGGCCGACCCCCGACCCGCGCCGACCCTCAGGCGAGCGGCTTCACGAGCGGGAAGAGGATCGTCTCGCGGATGTTCAGGCCCGTGAGCGCCATGAGCAGGCGGTCGATGCCCATGCCCATCCCGCCCGCGGGCGGCATCGCGTGCTCCATCGCCTCGAGGAAGTCCTCGTCGAGCGGCATCGCCTCGTCGTCGCCCGCCGCCGCGAGCCGCGCCTGCGCCTCGAACCGCGTGCGCTGCACGACCGGGTCGACGAGCTCGGAGTACGCCGTCGCCGTCTCGATCCCGCGGATGTAGAGGTCCCACTTCTCGACCGCGCCCGGGATGCTGCGGTGGTCGCGCGTGAGCGGGCTCGTGTCGACCGGGAAGTCCCGCACGAAGGTCGGCGCGTGCAGGTGGTCGCCGACGTGGTGCTCCCACAGCTCCTCGACGAGCTTGCCGTGGTTCATCCGCCTCGGGTCGATCTGCAGGTCGAACTTCTCGACGAGCGGCATGAGGTGCTCGACGGACGTCTGCGGCGTGATCTCCTCGCCGATCGCCTCCGAGAGCGACCCGTACAGGCTCAGCGCGGTCCACTCGCCGCCCAGGTCGTACTCGGTGCCGTCGGCGAGGGTCACCGTCGTCGTGCCGAGCGCGTCGAGCGCAGCCGTCTGGACGAGGTCGCGCGTCAGCGCCGCCATCGTGTCGTAGTCGCCGTACGCCTCGTAGGCCTCGAGCGTCGCGAACTCGGGCGAGTGCGTCGAGTCGGCGCCCTCGTTGCGGAAGCTGCGGTTGATCTCGAACACGCGCTCGACGCCGCCGACGACGGCGCGCTTGAGGAAGAGCTCGGGCGCGATGCGCAGGAACAGGTCGAGGTCGAACGCGTTCATGTGCGTGGTGAAGGGACGCGCCGCCGCCCCGCCCGCCTGGACCTGGAGCATCGGCGTCTCGACCTCGAGGTACCCGCGCCGGTGGAAGTTGTCGCGCAGCGAGCGGAGCACCGCCGCCCGCAGCCGGACCGTGTCGCGCGCCGCGGGACGCACGATGAGGTCGACGTAGCGGCGCCGGACGCGCGCCTCCTCCGAGAGGTCCTTGTGCAGCACCGGGAGCGGCCGCAGGGCCTTCGCGGCGAGGCGCCACTCGTCCGCGAACACGCTCAGCTCGCCGCGCCGCGAGCTGATCACGCGCCCCCGCGCGAAGAGGTGGTCGCCGAGGTCGACGTCGGTCTTGAACCGCGCGAGCGCGTCCTCGCCCACGACGGCCTGGCTCAGCATGACCTGGAGGCGGTTGCCCTCGCCGTCCTGGACGGTCGCGAAGCACAGCTTGCCGGTGTTGCGCAGGAAGACCACGCGACCCGCGACGCCGACGACGACGTCGGTCTCCTCGCCCGCGGCGAGCGCCGCGTGCTCGGCCCGTACCGCGGCGATCGTGTGCGTCACGGGGACGCCCACGGGGTACGCCTCGCCCCCCTCGGCGAGGATGCGCTCACGCTTCTCGCGCCGGACGCGCATCTGCTCGGGGAGGTCGTCCCCGGCGGCGGTGGGGGTGCTGTCGGCCGTGGTCACCGCGCGAGTCTAGCCAGCGCGCACGTCCGACCCGGGCGCCCCCGGGTCGCGCGCGCCCGTCGTCGAGGCACCGCGCGCGACGAGGTCGAGCGCGACGTCGAGGATCGGCGACGAGTGCGTGAGGGCGCCGACCGAGAGGAAGTCGACGCCGACGGCCGCGACCTCGGCCGCGCGCTCCAGCGTGAGGTTGCCCGTCGCCTCGAGCTCGACGCGTCCGACCTCGGGCTCGCGCGCGCGGACCGCGACGACGACCTCACGCAGGACCGGCGCCGGCATGTTGTCCAGGAGCAGGAAGCGTGCGCCGGCGTCGACCGCCTCGAGCGCCTGCTCGAGCGTGTCCGCCTCGACCTGGATCGCGACGTCCGGGAACGCGTGCTGCACGGCGGCGACGGCCGCGGTCACCGAGCCCGCCGCGACGACGTGGTTGTCCTTGACCATCGCGACGTCGTGCAGGCCCATGCGCTTGTTCGTCCCGCCACCGCACCGCACCGCGTACTTCTCGAGGTCCCGCAGGCCCGGCGTCGTCTTGCGCGTGTCGAGGACCGTCGCGCCCGAGCCCGCGAGCGCGTCGGCCCAGCGACGCGTGTGGGTCGCGACCCCGGACGCGCGGGAGACGAGGTTGAGGAGCGTGCGCTCGGCGACGAGCAGCACCTGGACCCTGCCCTCGAGGACGGCGAGCACCTGACCCGCGGCCACCGCGTCGCCGTCGGCGGCCCGCTGCGCGACCGACGGCGCGGGGAGGCCGAGGCGGTCGGCCACCTGGCGCAGCACCTCCGGGACCGCGGGCAGGCCCGCGACGACGCCGTCGGCCCGTGCGACGACGTGCGCGGTGCCCTCCTCGTCGCGCGAGACGGTCGCCTGCGTCGTGACGTCGCGGCCGGGCGCCTCGCCGAGGTCCTCGGTCAGGGCCGTCGCGACGAGCTGCGCGAGCCGGTCGGCGTCGAGGCCGGGCCCCGCTGCGGCCGTCGGGCTGGGGGTCGGTGCGCTCTCCACGCGGACACCGTAGGGCAGGTGACGCAGACTGGTCCGCGGTCGGACGCGCCGACCACCGACGACGAGGAGGACCCGTGCACGAGATCGACGTCACCGAGCTGCACCAGCGGCTCGCGCAGGCCGACCCCACGCACGAGCCGCCGCACGTCGTCGACGTGCGCGAGGAGCACGAGTTCGCGGGCGGGCACGTGCCGGGTGCGGTGAACGTGCCGCTGTCGCAGCTCGTCGAGCGCGTCGGCGAGGTCACGGCCCTGCCGGGGCAGGTCCTGCTCGTGTGCCACTCGGGCGGCCGCTCGGGCCAGGTCGCGGCGTGGCTCGGTCAGCAGGGGTACGACGTCGTCAACGTGGCGGGCGGGACGGCCGAGTGGGTCGCTCGCGGGTACCCCGTGCACGTCCCCGGCCGGTCCTGACCACGGGCTGACGCGCCCGGGCCGTCAGGCCGGGTCGTCCACCGGCCGGTCGCGCCACACGAGCGTGCCGTC
Source organism: Actinotalea sp. AC32 (assembly GCA_031844515.1). Classification (GTDB taxonomy): domain Bacteria; phylum Actinomycetota; class Actinomycetes; order Actinomycetales; family Cellulomonadaceae; genus Actinotalea. The sequence continues at coordinate 22,111 of JAUZVJ010000021.1, forward strand.
GGCGTCGAGGCGCCCCACCAGCCGTCGCCGCCACGAGGGCTCGCGCGCGGGGAAGTCCTCGCGGAAGTGCCCGCCGCGCGACTCGGTGCGCGTCGCGGCCGCCTCGGTGAGCACGACGGCGACCTGGTGCAGGTTCGTCGTCTCCCACTCGGCCGTCTGCGGGGCCGCGACGACGCCCGCGACCGCGTGCGCGCGCGTCGGGATCGCCGCCAGACCCTGCGCGGCCGTCGCGAGGGCGGGTCCGTTGCGGATGACGCCCGGACCCTGCTGCGCGAGGCGCTGGATCCGGTTGCGGACGGTCGCCGCGACGAGGGCGGCGTCGCCCGCCCGGTCCACGGGCTCGACGTCCGCGCCGCCGCGCCGGGCGCCGACACCGCCGTCGACGCCGGCGCCGGCAAGACCCGCGACGTGGTCGGCGACGTGCTCCGCGGCCCGGTGGCCGAACACGAGGCCCTCGAGCAGCGAGTTCGACGCGAGCCGGTTGGCGCCGTGGACCCCCGTGCACGCGACCTCGCCCGCGGCGTACAGGCCGGGGACGCTCGTGCGGCCGAGCAGGTCCGTCAGGACCCCGCCGGAGTGGTAGTGCTGCGCGGGCGCGACCGGCACGAGGTCGGTCGTCAGGTCGATCCCCTCCGACGCGAGGCGCTCGTGGATCGTCGGGAACCGCTCGCGCAGGAAGTCCGCGCCGAGGTGGCGCGCGTCGAGGAACACGTGGTCCGAGCCGGTCGCCGCCATGCGGCGCACGATCGCGTGCGCGACGACGTCGCGCGGTGCCAGCTCGGCCATCGGGTGCACCTCGGGCATGAACCGCACGCCGTCGGTGTCGAGCAGCAGCGCGCCCTCGCCGCGCACGGCCTCCGACACGAGCGCGAGCTGACCCTTCACGCCCGCGCCGAGCCACAGCACCGTCGGGTGGAACTGGACGAACTCGACGTCCGCGACCTCGGCCCCCGCGCGCAGCGCCGCCGCGAGCCCGTCGCCGGTCGCCTGGGCGGGGTTGGTCGACGAGGGGTACACCTGGCCGATCCCGCCCGTCGCGAGGACGACGGCGCGTCCGAGCGCCGCGCCCACGCCGTCGCGCGTGCCCTCGCCGATGACGTGGAGGGTCACGCCGCACACCGCACCGGGCGCGCCGTCGGGCCCGGGCGGGCCGGTCAGGAGGTCCAGGACGAGGGCGTGCTCGATCACCTCGATCCCCGGGTCGTCGCGCACCGCCTCGAGCTGGGCGACGAGCGCGCGGGAGATCTCGGCACCCGTGGCGTCCCCGCCCGCGTGCGCGATGCGGTCCGCCCCGTGCCCGCCCTCGCGCGTGAGCGCGATGCGCCCGTCGTCGTCGGTGTCGAAGCGGGCCCCGAGCGCCACGAGCTCGCGCACGCGCCGCGGACCCTCGGTCACCAGGACGTCCACGGCGCGGGCGTCGCACAGGTCGACGCCCGCCACGAGCGTGTCCGCGCGGTGCGCCGCGGGCGAGTCGTCCGGGTCGAGCGCCGCGGCGATGCCGCCCTGCGCCCACACGGTCGAGCCCGACGACAGCGTGCCCTTGGTCACGAGCAGCACGCGGTCCACGCGGCGGCGCAGGCGCAGGGCGGCGGTGAGCCCCGCGATCCCCGAGCCGACGACGACGACGTCGGCGTGCGCCGTCCACCCCGCGGCGGGCGCCGCGAGCCGGCGGGCGAGCCTCACGCGGTCACGCCCGCCACGGCAGGGCCGAGCTCTCGAGCCCCTCCCCCGGCGGGACCGCGCCCGGGTCCTCGCCCAGCTCCACGATGCGGTTCTGCGCGTCGACGTGCACGACGTGGGGGCTGTAGGTGCGCGCCTCGGCGTCGGGCAGGAGCGCGTACGCGATGAGGATCACCGTGTCGCCGGGGTGCACGAGGTGCGCCGCCGCGCCGTTGACGCACACCACGCCCGACCCGCGCTCACCCTCGAGCGCGTAGGTCGTCAGGCGCGCGCCGTTGGTCACGTCGACGATGTCGACCTGCTGCCCCGGCAGCAGGTCCGCCGCCTCGAGGAGGTCGGCGTCGACCGTGACCGAGCCGACGTAGTGCAGGTCCGCGGCCGTCACGGTCGCGCGGTGGATCTTGCCGACCATCATGGGCCGGAGCCGGCCTGTGCTCACGAGGTCCTCCCCTGCGGCGCCGCGACCTGCAGCACCGCGTTGTCGATGAGCCGGGTCGAGCCGACGCGCGCGGCGACCGCGAGCACCGCCTCCCCGGTGTGCGCGGGTCCGACGTCCGTGGCGTCCGCGGGGTCGACGAGCGCGACGTAGTCGAGGTCGACCGCGGGCTCGGTCGCCAGCACGCCGCGCGCGGCGTCGAGCACCTCGGGTGCGGGACGGCCCGCCTCGGCCGCGGAGCGCGCCGCGGCGAGCGCGCGCGACAGCACGAGCGCCGAGCGACGGTCCGCCGCGGACAGGTACGCGTTGCGCGACGACAGCGCGAGCCCGTCGGCGTCGCGCACGGTCGGGACCGCCACGACCTCGACCGGCACGTCGAGGTCGCGCACCATGCGGCGGACGGCCATGAGCTGCTGCGCGTCCTTCTGCCCGAAGAGTGCGACGTCGGGCTGGACGAGGTGCAGGAGCTTGAGCACGACCGTGAGCACGCCGTCGAAGTGGCCGGGCCGGTGGGCACCCTCGAGCCGCTCGCCGAGCGCACCGGCCGACACGCGCACGGCCGGCTCACCGCCGCGGTACACCTCGCCGACGTCGGGGGCGAGGACGACGTCGACCCCCGCGGTCGCGAGCAGCGCGACGTCCCCGTCGAGGTCGCGCGGGTAGCGCGCGAGGTCCTCGGCGGGGCCGAACTGGAGCGGGTTGACGAAGATCGTGACGACGACCTCGTCGGCGTGCTCGCGGGCGGCGCGGACGAGCGCGAGGTGGCCCTCGTGCAGCGCCCCCATCGTCATGACGACGCCGCGACGACGGCGCGGCCACCGCTGCGACGCACGCTCGTCGAGGACGGCGGCCAGCTCGGCGCGCGTGCGGACGAGCCGCGGTGCGGCGCTCGGTGCGGCGCTCGGGGCGTCGCCCGGTGCGGCGTCCGGCCCGTCGACGGGCACGTCGACGGGCACGTCGACGGGCACGGCACCCGGTGCGTCGGTCATGCGTCCTCCTCGTCGTCCCCGCCGGCGGACGCGTCCGGGTCGGGCTCGGCCAGCACGTCGAGCAGCCGCTCGGCGTCCCGGACGCCGAGGCGACCGCCGGTGAGCGCGCGACCCGTCGCCGCACGCGCCAGCGCACGATACGTGCCCGGGAGGTCGCTCGCGGTCGGCTCGGTGCCCGCGAGCTCCGCGAGGCGTCGCAGGTGCGCCGCGACAGTCCCCGCGTCGCCGCGGACCACGGGACCCGTGAGCGACGCGACGCCGCTCGAGCCGACCGCCGTCCCGTCGCCCGCGTGGGCCGAGGCGCGCACCGCGCTGTCGAGCGCGGCGGACAGCAGCGGCCCGAGGACGCGGTCGGGTGCGGCGACACCCGCGGCCGCGAGCGCCTGCGCGGCCTGGGCGACCAGGACGACGAGGTGGTTCGCGCCGTGCGCGAGGGCCGCGTGGTACAGCGGTCGCATCTCCTCGGCGACGACGACGGGCTCGGCGCCGATCTCGACGACGAGCGCCTGACCGATGGGCAGGACGGGGGTCGGCGCCGTCACCGCGACGGTGCACCCCGGCAGGCGGCCGAGGTCGAGCGACGTGCCCGTGAACGTCATGGCGGGGTGCAGCGCGATCGGGATCGCCCCGGCCGCCCGCGCCGGCGCGAGGACGCCGACGCCGTGCGCCCCGGCGGTGTGCACGACGATCTGCCCGGGCTGCCACGCACCGACGGTCGCGAGACCCTGCACGAGGTCGGCGAGCGCGTCGTCGGGCACCGTGAGCAGCACGAGCTCCGCGCGCTCCACGACCTGCTCGACCTCGAGGTGCTTGACGCCCGGGAGGAGCGTCGAGATCCGCTCACGGCTCTCCACCGAGATGCCGCTCGCGCCGACGACGGCGTGCCCCGCGGCGCGCAGCGCGCTGCCGAGCACCGCTCCGACGCGCCCGGCCCCGACGACGCCCACCCCGAGCCGGCCCGGTGCGGACGAGGGCGTCACGACCGCCCCACCTCGGACGGCGGCGACACGGCCGGGGGCGGGGGTGGAGCGGGGGAGGCGGCCGGCGGCGCGGGCGGCGGTGGGGCGGACGCGACCAGTGGTGGGGTGGAAGGAGGTGTCGGCGGTCCCGACGCCACGGACACGGCGGGTGCGGCCGGCGCGACGCCGCGTGCGTGCATGTGCTCCATCCAGCGCTCGGGCCCCGCGGAGGCGCGGGCCTCGCGGGCGCGCTCGGCCTGGGTCGCGAGCAGGTGGGCGGCGACGTCGGCCGCGAGGTGCGGGACGGTCGGGGACACGGGGCCCGGCGTCGAGTGCAGCGCGACGCTCGCGAGGCCGAGCCGGCGCTGGACCGGACCCTGCGTGAGGCCGAGGGACTGCGTGCGCTCGTGCGGGACGACGTCGACCTGCCGGACGAAGCGGCCGCTGCGCAGCACGAGCCCGCGACCCGTCAGCGCGTACCCGTTGCGGCGCCACGACAAGGGGTCGAGCCAGCGCGCGGGCTGCGGGCTCGTGACGAAGCGGCCGGGTCCGGTGCCCGTGAGCGCGTCGTCGAGCAGGGCGACCGGGTCCTCGGCGCCCAGGTCCGGCAGGACGAGCCAGAGCGCGAGCAGCGCCTCGTCCCGGTCACCCACGGGCAGCAGGACGCTCTCGGTCTGGGCGTCGGAGACCCCGTACCCGGCGACGTTCACCTGGACGCGCCACCAGCCGCGGCTGCGCCACAGGAGCGGCTGCGTGATGCGGACCGCCTGGACGCGCCCGGGCGGGACGGTCTGCGCGCGGGCCGACGTGAAGCCGTGCCGCAGGCGGATTCCGTCGGGCGACACCGCCGCGCGGAAGCCGAACTCGCTGTTGAACCGCTGCACCGCGTAGCCGGCCGTCCCGAGGAGGAACGGCAGCAGCGTGATCGCGATGCTCGGCTCGCCCGTGACGGCGATCGCGACCGCGACGCCGACGATGCCGAGCAGGCCGACGATCGCGGCCGACGACAGCAGCGTCGAGACGAGGATCCGCGACGCCTCGACCGCGAGCACCTCGCGCTCGGGCGCGACGGGTGCGTGCGGCACCTCGGGCGTGCCGAACTCGACCCCCGCGGCGCGCGCGAGGAGCTCGTTGCGCAGCACCTGCGCGTCGGCCTCGCGCAGGAACGACAGCTTCACGGCCGAGTCCGAGCCGCCCGCGACCTCGATCTTGAGCTCGGCGAGCCCCAGCAGCCGGGCGAGGAGCGGCTGGACGACGTCGATCGCCTGGATCCGGTCCAGGCGCGCGGTGCGCTGCTGACGGAACAGGACGCCCTGCTGCAGGTGCACCGCGTCGGGCCCGACCGCGAAGCGCGCCATGCGCCAGGCGACCAGCGAGTACAGGAAGCCGACGAGGACCACGCCCGCGATCGCACCCACGACGGGCCACCAGCCCACGGCGTCGACCGCGTCGCGCGCCGCGGTGACGTTCTCGGCGCCCTGCTGCACGGCGATCGCGAGCACGACGACGAGGACCTTCCAGCCCTTGACCGCCGGGGTGACGGGGTGGAACCGCGACCAGACCAGCTCGCTCACAGCCCGGCCAGCCTCGCCTCACCGCGCGCCGCGAGGCGGTCGCGCAGCCGCGACGCCTCGTCGGGCGCCAGCCCCGGGATGACGGCGTCGCTCGCGGGCGAGGCCGTGTGCAGCTGGACCTTTGCGATGCCCGCCCACCGGTCGAGCGGCCCGGCCTGGACGTCCACGAACTGCATGCGGCCGTACGGCACGACGACGAGGGTCCGGAACAGGATCCCGCGGCGGACCAGCAGGTCGTCCGCACGCTCCGCGTAGCCGATCGCGCGCGCCTGGCGCGGCACGAGGAGCGCGGTCCACAGCGCGACGGCGACGACGACGCCCGGCACCGCCCAGAGCCCCGGCACCTCGGTGAGGACCGCGAGCAGCACGCCGACCACGAGCGGGGGCAGCAGCACGATCGCGGCCGTCACGAGACGCACCGTGACGAGCCGCGGCGAGACGCCGACCCAGTCGACGTCCTGCGGGTCGAAGGGGTCGGGGCTCACGCCGTGCGCGGCCGGCAGGACCGAGGGTCCGTCGCTCATGCGGTCATCCTCCCACTGCGCGTTCAGGCGCCTGACCGGTCCTCAGACGACGCCGTCGGGCACCGTCGGCCCGGTGCCGTCCTCGTCGTCGCCGTCGCGCACCTCGCACCACCGCTCGACGACCAGGCCCACGACCGCCAGGAGCACCGCCGCGGCGAGCGCGACGCCCCCCGTCACGGCGACGTCACGTCGTGCCGCGATCTCCAGGTCGCCGATCGTGAGCAGCACGTGCCCGCCGTACCAGCCGGCGAGCAGCGCACCCGTGTACGCCGACGCGGTCGCGAGCACGACGGTGCGGGCCGCCCGCAACGGGTCCATGCCGGGCCGCCTCCCCTCGCGCAGCTGCCGGACCTGCCAGCCGGACGCGAGGACGAGCACCGCGATGACCACGAGCACGGCGGCCGAGAGCCACGGCAGCGCGAGCACCGTCGCGCCCCGCCCCTCCGCGAAGCGCAGCACGAGCAGGACGACCGCGGCCGTGACGAGCGCGACGACGAGGAGCCGGCTCCACGGGGTCCGTCGCATCAGCCCTCCCCCGGCGTCCGCCACCAGTCCAGCGCCATCCAGCGGATCCCGCCCCGGTCCGGCGCCGTCTCGGCGAGGAGCCGGACGGGGCCCCCGCCGAGCCCCGGCAGGACGGCGTCGGGGGCGACCTGCGCCCACGGCTCGAGGACGAACGCGCGCTCGTGCGCACGCGGGTGCGGGAGCTCGAGGTCGTCCGTGACCGCAAGGGTCGTCCCGTGCACGACGACGTCGACGTCCACCGTGCGCGGGCCCCACCGCTCGAGGCGCTCGCGCCCGAGCGACGCCTCCACGCCCTGGCACGCTCGAAGGAGGGCCCTCGGCGCGAGCGTCGTGCGGCCCAGCACGACGGCGTTGAGGTAGTCCGGCTGCTCGGGGCCGCCGACCGCAGCGGTCCGCACGAGCGGCGACACCGCGACGACGTCGAGCCCGTCGACCTCGCACAGCTCGTGCACCGCGCGGCGCAGCAGGTCCTGGCTCGGGCCGAGGTTGGAGCCGAGCGCGAGCACGACGTCGACCGGCTCGGCGGGTGGCTCGTCGAGGCGGTCGTGGACCGCGGCCGGCCCCGGGAGGTCCGGCGGCGCCGCGACGTCGGACCGGGTGTCCGGCTCGGTCGCCGCGGCACCCGCGTGGCGTCCGCCCGAGGGTGCGGCGACCGCGGGGGGCCGCGCCCGGTCGCGGTGGATCTCGACCGTCACGTCGTCGAACGGCACCGGGATCGGTGCCTGCGGCTTGTGCAGCACGACGTCGACGGCGTGCACGCGGTCGTCGTCGAGGACGACCGCGGCGATCCGCTCGGCGACCGTCTCGACGAGGTCGGCGGGGGCGCCCGACAGGACAGCGGCGACGCGCGAGGCGACGGTCCCGTAGTCGACCGTGAGGTCGAGGCGGTCGGCCGCGGCGGCGGAGCGCGTGTCGACGTGCAGGACGACGTCGGCGACGAACCGCTGCCCGTCCCGGCGCTCGTGGTCGAACACCCCGTGGTGCCCGGTCGCGGCGATGCCGGTGATCCGGATCCGGTCGTGCTGCGCGTCAGGCACGGGTGCTCCTCGTCTCGTGCGGCGTGCGCGCGGCACGCCAGGCGGCCCCGACGCGGACGGCGTCGGCGGTCGGCGCGACGTCGTGCACCCGGACGCACCACGCGCCCGCCGCCGCGGCGAGCGCGCTCACGGCCGCCGTCGCGTCGTCGCGGCGGTGGGGCGGCGCGGGGTGCCCGGCCGCGTCGGCGAGCAGGTGGCCGAGGAACCGCTTGCGCGACGCCCCGACGAGCACGGGACGCCCGAGCGCGATCAGCGCGTCCAGGTGCGCGAGCAGCGGCCAGTTGTCCGAGCCGGGCTTGGCGAACCCGAGCCCCGGGTCGAGCACGACCTGCTCGAGGCGGACGCCGTCGGCCAGGAGCGCGTCGACGCGGGCCGCGAGCTCGTCCCGCACGTCCGCGACGACGTCGTCGTACGTCGCGAGGTCGTCCATGACGTCGCCGTGCCCGCGCCAGTGCATCGCGACGTAGACCGCGCCGGTCGCGGCCGCGACCCGGCCCATGTCGGGGTCGGCGAGGCCGCCGGAGACGTCGTTCACGACGACGGCGCCCGCGCCGACCGCGGCCTCGGCGACGCGCGCGCGCGTCGTGTCGACGCTCACGACGGCCCCTGCGTCGGTGAGCTCGCGCACGACCGGCAGGACGCGGCGCAGCTCCTCCTCGACCGGGACGCGCGACGCACCCGGCCGCGTCGACTCGCCGCCGACGTCGAGCAGGTCGGCGCCCTCGGCGAGCAGCCGCATGCCGTGCGCGACCGCGGCCGTCGGCTCGAACCAGCGCCCGCCGTCGGAGAACGAGTCGGGGGTGACGTTGACGACGCCCATGACCAGCGTGCGGTCGAGCGACGTCAGGGAGGGCGGGAGCGGCGCGGGGTGCGTCGGTGGCGTCTCGCTCACGCGGCCAGCCTAGGGGCGGCTCGACGGCGCTCGTGCGGGGCGCGGTGGTCGTGCACCGGGCGCCTCAGCGACCGAGGATGAGGCTCATCGCCTCCGCACGGGTCGCGACGTCGCGCATCTGGCCGCGGACGGCCGACGTGAGCGTCCGCGCCCCCGGCTTGCGCACGCCACGCATCGACATGCACAGGTGCTCGCACTCGACGACGACGATGACGCCGCGCGGGCGCAGGACCTCCACCAGCGTGTCCGCGACCTGCGACGTGAGCCGCTCCTGGACCTGCGGCCGTCGCGCGTACACGTCGACGAGCCGCGCGAGCTTCGACAGCCCGGTGATCCGCCCGTCGTCACCCGGGATGTACCCGACGTGCGCGACGCCGTGGAACGGCACGAGGTGGTGCTCGCACGTCGAGTACACCTCGATGTCCTTGACCAGGACCATCTCCTCGTGGCCCAGGTCGAACGTCGTCTGCAGCACCGCGGCCGGGTCCTGGTGCAGGCCCGCGAAGGTCTCGGCGTAGGCGCGCGCGACGCGGGCCGGCGTGTCCTGCAGGCCCTCCCGGTCCGGGTCCTCGCCCACGGCGAGCAGCAGCTCGCGCACCGCGCGCTCGGCCCGTGCCGCGTCGTAGCGCGGGAGCGGCAGCGCGGCGGCGTCCTCCCCGACCTGCGGCACGCCGTCGCCGGGCACCAGGTGACCGTCGCCCAGGACGTCGAGCCCGGGCGCGTCGTCGGCCGTGTGCGTCATCAGCCGAGCCGTCCGTCCGGGGTGCCACCCGGCGGGACCTCGCCGACGGGCGCCGCCGGGTGCTCCGGCTTGGCCGCGGCGGCCTCGTCCTGGGGCGGCATGTGCCCGTTGCCCGCGGCCTGCTCGGCGGGCGTCCGGACGGGCGGCCGGTCGGAGACGGGGCGCCCGTCGCTCGACAGCCACACGTCACGCGGCTCGCGCTTGACGACGCGGGAGAACACCTCGGCGAGCTCGGCCTGGTTGAGCGTCTCGCGCTCGAGCAGCTCGAGGACGAGCCCGTCGAGCACGTCGCGGTACTGGTTGAGGATCTCGTACGCCTCGTCGTGCGCGAAGTCCATGAGGCGGCGCACCTCGGCGTCGACGATGAAGGCGACCTGGTCGGAGTACTCGCGGCCGTGGCCGCGGTCCATCCCGACGAAGGGCTCGCCGTCGCCCTGGCCGAGCTTGACCGCCCCGACCTTCTCACTCATGCCGTACTGCGTGACCATCTTGCGCGCGATGGCCGTGGCCTTCTCGATGTCGTTGGACGCCCCCGTGGTCGGGTCGTGGAAGACGATCTCCTCGGCGACGCGGCCGCCCATCGCGTACGCGAGCTGGTCGAGCAGCTCGTTGCGCGTCGTCGAGTACTTGTCCTCCGACGGCATGACCATCGTGTAGCCGAGCGCCCGGCCGCGCGGGAGGATCGTGACCTTGGTGACCGGGTCGGTGTAGCGCAGCGCCGCGGCGACCAGGGCGTGACCGCCCTCGTGGTACGCCGTGATCTTCTTCTCCTTCTCGTTCATCAGCCGGGTCCGCTTCTGCGGGCCGGCGATGACGCGGTCGATCGCCTCGTCGAGCTCGTGGTTGCCCACGAGCGTGCCGTTGGTCCGCGCCGTCAGGAGCGCGGCCTCGTTGAGCACGTTGGCGAGGTCGGCACCCGTGAAGCCGGGCGTGCGCTTGGCGACCGCGTGCAGGTCGACGTCGGGCGCGACGGGCTTGCCCTGAGCGTGGACGTGCAGGATCTTCTCGCGGCCCTGCAGGTCGGGGGCGTCCACCGAGATCTGCCGGTCGAACCGCCCGGGCCGCAGGAGGGCGGGGTCGAGGATGTCGGGCCGGTTGGTCGCGGCGATGAGGATGACGTTCGCGTTGACGTCGAAGCCGTCCATCTCGACGAGCATCTGGTTGAGCGTCTGCTCGCGCTCGTCGTGCCCGCCGCCCATGCCGGCGCCGCGGTGCCGGCCGACGGCGTCGATCTCGTCGATGAAGATGATCGCGGGGGCGTTCTGCTTGGCCTGGTCGAACAGGTCCCGCACGCGGGAGGCGCCGACGCCGACGAACATCTCGACGAAGTCGGAGCCCGAGATCGAGTAGAACGGCACGCCCGCCTCGCCCGCGACGGCGCGCGCGAGGAGGGTCTTGCCGGTGCCGGGCTGCCCGTAGAGCAGGACGCCCTTGGGGATCTTGGCGCCGACGGCCTGGAACTTCGCGGGGTCGGCGAGGAACTCCTTGATCTCCTGGAGCTCCTCGACCGCCTCGTCCACGCCCGCGACGTCGGCGAACGTGACCTGGGGGTTCTCCTTGGAGACGAGCTTGGCGCGCGACTTGCCGAACTGCATGACGCGCGAGCCGCCGCCCTGCATGCGCGACATGAGGAACCAGAACAGGCCGAGGATGATGATGAACGGGAGCATGATGCTCAGCAGGTTCATCCACCACGGCGTGCGCGGGACCAGCGCGTCCCAGCCGTCCTCGGGCGCGGACTCGATGACCGCGTCGACGACCTCGTCGCCCAGCGGCTCGACGTAGTAGAACTGCACGGCGCGGCCGTGGTCGTCGAAGTCCTCGCTGAGCGTCAGGTCGACGCGCTGCTGGCCCTCGGTGATCCGCGCCTGCTCGACCGTGTCACCGCCGAGCAGCGCGAGCCCCTCGCTCGTGTCGATGCGCTGGACGCCCGGGGGCGTGAGCGAGGTCATGCCGACCCACAGGATGACGACGGCGATCGCGATCCACAGGACGGGACCGCGCGTGAGGCGCTTGAGATTCATGGGCAGCGGGCGGGGCCCTCGTCCCTCCAGGTCGCAGGGTGATCTGCTGGCACGGTACCCGCTGGACCCGTGGCGACCACCCCGTGTTCGCCCAGGGCAGGACGCCCCGTCAGTCCGAGTACACGTGCGGCGCGAGCGTCCCGACGAACGGCAGGTTGCGGTACTTCTCGGCGTAGTCGAGCCCGTAGCCGACGACGAACTCGGTCGGGATGTCGAACCCGACGTAGCGCACGTCGACCTCGACCTTGGCGGCCTCGGGCTTGCGCAGCAGCGTCGCGATCTCGACCGACGCGGCCCCCCGCGTGCGCAGGTTCGACAGCAGCCACGACAGCGTCAGGCCCGAGTCGATGATGTCCTCGACGATGAGGACGTGCCGGCCGGTCAGGTCCGTGTCGAGGTCCTTGAGGATCCGCACGACGCCCGACGACGACGTCCCCGCGCCGTACGACGACACCGCCATCCAGTCCATCTCCACCGGCAGGTGCAGGCGCCGCGCGAGGTCCGCCATGACCATGACCGCACCCTTGAGCACGCCCACGAGGAGCAGGTCCCGGCCCGCGTAGTCGGCGTCGATCTCGCCCGCCATCTCGGTCAGCCGGTCGGCGATCTGCTGCTCGCTGAGGAGGACCCGCTCGAGGTCGGTGCCCATGTCGGATGCGTCCACTCACTGCTCCCTGGTGCTCGCCGCCGGGCGTCCCGGCTCCGTCGGCGGCGCGACCTCCGCCGCACCGACGGCCAGCCTGCCACAGGACCGAGCGGCCCGACGGCCGCCCGGGAGCGCGACGGCGCCCTGACCGCGCCAGTCCGTCACGAGCGCGTCGACCGCGAGCACGTGCGAGCGGTGCAGCGCACCCGCGGGCACCCCGGCCCCGACGAGCGCGGCCCGCAGCGCGCGCCGACGCACCGCGGCGGGAGCCCCGGCGAGGACGCCGACGTCGAGGACGGCGAGGTCCGTGGCGCGACCGGCGCCGCCGGTGCGGGCGGTGCCGGGGTCGCGCGCGTCGTCGTGCCGGGCCTGCGCCGCAGCGAGCAGGTCCCGGGCGGCGAGGTCGAGCGCGTCGGCGTCCTCCGCGAGCTGCTGGGCGGTCCGCGCGAGCGCGTCCCGCACACCCGGGCCCAGGACGGACTCGAGCACGGGCAGGACCTCGTGCCGCACGCGCGAGCGCAGCGGCGACCGGGGACCGTGCGCCCCGGACCCCGCCGCGTCGGCGGGCCCGTTCGTGGGGTCGTCCCACGGCTCGAGGCCGAGCGCCTCGCACGCCGCGCGCGTCGTCGTCCGCGGCACGTCGAGCAGCGGACGGCGGAGCGCCCCGCGGCGCGCGGGCATGCCTGCGAGCGAGCGCGCCCCGGACCCGCGGGCGAGCCCGAGGAGGACCGTCTCGGCCTGGTCGTCGAGGGTGTGGCCGAGGAGGACGGCCTGCGCGGCGTGGCGACGCGCCGCGGCGTCCAGCGCGGCGTACCGCGCGTCACGCGCCGCCGCCTCGGGCCCGCCCGCGGTGCCGACCTCGACGCGGACCACGTCGACCGGGTCGAGCCCGAGCGAGCGGCACACGCGGCCGGCGTCGGCGGCGACGACGTCGCTGCGGGGCTGGAGGCCGTGGTCGACGACGACCGCTCCCGCACGCAGGCCCGCGCGCGGCGCCGCGAACGCCGTCGCGGCCGCGAGGGCGAGCGAGTCGGCGCCGCCCGAGCACGCGACGAGCACGAGCGACCCGGCGGGCACGTCGGCGAGGCACGAGCGCACCGCGACGCGCAGCGCGGCGACGTCGGGTGCGGGTCCCGTCATGGCGCGACCGCGTGCCTCAGCCGTGCACGCGGCGGACCCACGCACGCGGGTCGGCGAGCTCGAGCGGGCTCGGCAGCGCGTCCGGCCCGGTCCAGACGGCGTCGAGCGCGCCCCGGCCGCCCGTGCGGCGCACGCCGCGGACGAACGCGGCCCCGGTCCGGTACTGCGCGAGCTTCGCGTCCATCCCGAGCAGGCGCCTCAGGAGCCGGTCGACCCCGCGGGCCCGCCGCCGCCGCGCCTCCATGCGAGCCCTCAGCCGCCGTCGGGAGGGGATGTCGCGGACTCCCACGCGGTCCATCGCGACGTCCGCGTGCCCCTCGAGCAGGGACATGACGGCCGTCAGCCGCTCGACCCGCGCGCTCTGGGCCTCGTCGAGCGCGAGGTCCAGCAGCGACCAGTCGGGCCGGAGCCCGCCCGGGCGGACCGCACGCGCCACGCCCTCGACCATCGCGCGCAGGTCCTGCCCGGCCGAGCGCGTCAGCTCCTCGACCAGCGCCCCGACCTCGCGCGACAGGTGGTCGCGCAGCCACGGCGCGGCGGCGAACTGGAGCGCGTGCGTCTGCTCGTGGACGCAGACCCACAGCCGGAAGTCCTCGGCCGTCGCGGAGAGCGCGCGCTCGACGTGCAGGACGTTCGGCGCGACGAGCAGGAGCCGCTCGGTGAACGGGTCGTACTGGCCGAGCACCCGGCCCGCGAGCAGCGCGAGCATCGCGGCGGCCTCGGCGGTCGCGGGCACGGGCGCGCCGTGGCCCGAGCCGCCCTGGCCGACCATGAGACCGAAGGAGCGCGCCGCGGCGCGCGTCCAGCCGGGCCGGTCGACGACGAGGACCTGCGCGCGCCGGTCGGTGCCACCCGACGCCGCGAGCGGACCCTCGAGCCCTGACGACCGGACCGCGACCGGCAGCGCACGCCGTGCCGCGGCGTGCAGCGAGTCGACGACGGCGCGCAGCTCGTCGCGCGTCCCGGTCGGACCCGGGTCGGTGAGGCGCCCGGCCCACCGGCCGGCCGTCTCCCAGTCGACGTCGAGCGACCGCGCGCGGTCACCGTCGCGCCGCGTGCGGTCCTGCGTCGGGGTGCTCACCGCCTCACGGTAGCCCGCACCCGCACCCCGCCAGCTGCTGGACGAACGCGTCCACGACGCGGCGGGGCCCGAGCTGACCGCCCGGCGGCGTGCGGTCCGCGACGACGGCGAACAGGAGGTGCCGGCCCTGCTGCGTCACGACTGTCCCGGCGAGCGACGTCACGCCGACGAGGCTGCCGGTCTTGGCGCGGACGAGGCCGCGCGCGGGCAGGTCGCCGTACCGGTCGCCGAGCGTTCCCTGCCACCCGGCGACGGGCAGGTCCACGAGCACGCCGCGCAGCTGCGCGTCCGCGTCGGCGACCCGCATGAGGTCCACGAGGAGCGAGGTCGGCAGCGCCGAGCCCTCCGCGAGGCCGCTGCAGTCGGCGAGCACGGCTCCCTCGACGTCGACGCCGAGCCCGCGGACCTCGGCGAGCACGGCACGCGTCGCGCCCTGGAAGCTGCCGGGCAGGCCCGCGTCGAGCGCGACGAGTCGCCCCACGACCTCGGTGACCGTGTTGTCGGACGTGTGCAGCAGGTAGCGCACGACCTCGCGGACCGTGGCCGAGCGGACGGAGGCGAGGGGGACCGCCGACGCGGACGCCGTGGCGCGAGCGGGCTCGCCGACGACCGTGACGCCGCGGTCGCGCAGGAGGGCCGCGAAGGTCGTCGCGGCGTGCATCGACGGGTCGGCGTGCCGCGGGGGGTACGGCTCCTCGCGGGTCTTGGCGATGTTCACGGCGATCGGGCTCACGCGCGCCATGTACCCCAGCGCGAGGTCGCCCGGCGTCCAGCCGGGAGCCACGTCGGGGCCCGAGAAGAGCGTGTCGTCGAGCGCGAGCGCCACCTCGGTCGTCCCAGCGAGGGCCAGGGCGCGCGCCGTGTCGTCCGCGAGGTCCGCGAGGCCGGCCCGTCCGTTGATCGCGTCGGGGTCGCCCGCACCGGCGGCGAGCATGACGTCGCCGCCGCCGACCAGCACGATGCGTCCAGGCCCCTCCTGGACCACGCGCGTCTCGACCGTCGCGTCGGGGCCGAGCGCGCTCGTCGCCGCGACCGCCGTCAGGAGCTTCGCGGTCGACGCGGGCTCGCGCGGCGTCGCACCGTCGACGTCGACGAGGACCTCGCCCGTCACGCCGTCGGCCACGACGATCCCGACCGACTCCCCGATCCACCGGTGCGCGACGACGGCGTCGGCGAGCGCGCGCAGCTCGTCGGCCTCGGGCACGGGGACGGGGTCGGTCGGCTCGGCGGGACCCGCGAGGAGCCCCGGCGGCTCGACGGCCCCGGGCGCGGTCGGGAACGGGACGGGCGGCGGGTGGGGCGCGTCGAGCGTGACGACGCCCGGCACGACGTCGTACGCGTCGGCGGTGACCCACCCTGCGCCGAGGAGGACGAAGACGCCCGCGACGGCCGCGGTGACGCGCGTCGTGGACATGCACCCTCCGGACCCGTCGGCGCCCGTGGGCACGGGCGTGCTCGTGCGGGCGGCCTGCCGGTCGGGCGGCCGCTGGGACAGACTAGTGTCGGCGCATGTCGGTGCAGGACGACCGACGGCGGGCGGCCCGGCGCGCGGGCACGCGAGGACAGGACCGGCCCGACAGGCCACGACGGGCCCGGGCCACCCGGGCCGTGGAGGAGAGCTGTGGAGTTCGACGTCACGATCGAGATCCCTAAGGGACAGCGCAACAAGTACGAGGTCGACCACGAGACCGGCCGGATCCGCCTGGACCGGATGCTCTTCACCTCGACGCGGTACCCGGACGACTACGGCTTCATCGACGGCACGCTCGGCGAGGACGGCGACCCGCTCGACGCGCTCGTCCTGCTCGAGGAGCCGACGTTCCCCGGCTGCCTCATCCGCTGCCGCGCGCTCGGGATGTTCCGCATGCGCGACGAGGCGGGCGGCGACGACAAGGTCCTGTGCGTCCCGATGGGCGACCAGCGCGCGTCGTGGCGCCAGGACATCGACGACGTGAGCGAGTTCCACCGACTCGAGATCCAGCACTTCTTCGAGGTCTACAAGGACCTCGAGCCCGGCAAGTCGGTCGAGGGCGCCCACTGGACGGGCCGCGCCGAGGCCGAGGAGGAGATCCGCCGCTCGTTCCAGCGCGCGAAGGACGCCGGGCACCACACCATCTGACGGACGGCGGCGGCGCGCGGTCCAGCCGTCGCAGGCCTCCCGCACGCACGAGGGCCGGCACCCCGGAGGGTGCCGGCCCTCGTCGTGTCCGCGGCCGTGCCGTCGCCGGGCGGCCGCTCGGCGAGCGCCGCCCAGCGCCCACGACCGGGCCCAGGACGGGCCCAGGACGGGCCCAGGACGGGCCCAGGACGGGCCCAGGACGGGCTCAGGGCGTGCTCAGGGGCGGCCCGCGAACGGCATGGTCCCGGACCAGCGCACCGACGTGACGCGCACCGGGACGCCGGGGCGTGACGCCTCGACCATCTGCCCGCCCCCGACGTACATCGCGACGTGCGTGATCGACGTCGGGTCGTTGCCCCGGCCGTAGAAGATGAGGTCGCCGGCGCGCAGCTGGTCGTACGCGATCTTGCGGACCTGCTTGTACTGGTCGCGCGACGTGCGGTTGATCGAGAGCCCGGCCGCCTTCCACGCCTGCGACGTGAGGCCTGAGCAGTCGTAGCCGTCCGGGCCGGTCCCGCCCCACAGGTAGGGCGTCCCGACCTCGCCCATCGCCCACTCGACCGCCGCCTGCCCCTGGCCGGCGGACCCGCGCTGCGAGCCCGTGCCGAGGCCGTAGGGGTCCGAGGCCGGCGGCTGGGGCGTGGGCTCGGGCTCGGCCGCCGGAGGCGGCGGCGTGGTGGGTGCTGGCGGTGTGGTGGGTGCTGGCGGCGCGGGCGGCGTCTCCGCGGCCGGCGGGGCCGCCGGGGTCGCGGGCGTCGCGGGGGTGGTCGGCGTCGCGGGGGGCGTCGCCGGGGTGGCGGGCGTCGCGGGGGTGGCCGGGGTGGCGGGCGTCGTCGGCGCGGGCGTCGTCGGACCCGCCGGGTTGCCGGTCGCCGGGGCCGAAGCGCCCGGGACCCCGCGGTCGGCCGCCGCTGCGGCCTCCTGGCGCGCGCGACGCTCGGCGTCGACGGCGTCCTGGCGCGCACGCTCGAGCTCGACGGTGGTCTGGCGTCGCGCCGCGAGCTCGACGATGAGCAGCTCACGCTCCGCCGTCGCACGGTCGACCTGCTCCTGCGCGGCGACCTGCGCCGCCTCGGCGTCCGCGAGCGCGTCGTCGGCCTCGGCGGACGCCGCCTGCGCGTCCGCGAGGGCGTCGGCGGTCCGCTCGGCGAGCGTCGCCTGGACGAGCTCGGCCGCCTGGAAGCGCTGCACCACGCCCTGGGCACGCTCGCCGAGCCGCTGGACGGCCTCGGTGCGGACCACGAGGTCCTCGAACCCGTCGGCCGAGAGGAAGGCCCCCACGGCGTCCATCGAGCCGCCGGACCGGTACGCCTCCATCGCGATGACGCCGAGCTCGGCGCGCGCGGCCTCGAGCTCGACGCGCGCGGCCTCCTCGCGCTCGGCGGCGTCGCGCGCGGCCTGCTGCGCCTCCTCGACCGCGACGAGCGCCCCCGTGTACCGCTCCGCCGCGGCCTCGACCGCGGTCCACGCGGTGTCGGCGACGGCGCTGTGCTCGGCGAGCCGGGACTCGAGCCGGGCGATCTGCGCCGCGGTCGAGGCGACCGCCTCGTGGGCCGCCTCGACCTCGTCGTCGCCGGGCGCGGCGACCGCGGGCGCGGCACCGACGGCGAGCGCGACGAGGAGTGCGGCCGCGAGACGGCGTCGCGGCTGGTGCTGTGGCACGGGCGGTCCTCGGGTCGTGGTCGCGGGGTGCGAGGTGACGGCGCGGCGCCGCGGGCACCGCGTCGCCGTCGACGACGCTACCCACCAGCAGCCCCATCGGGAACACCCGTCACGTGATTCACATCATTCACATCCGACACATCGGACACATCGGGCGGTGCGAAGCCCCGTGACGCGAGCTGGTCACCCGACCGGAGCAGCCCGCGAGCGACCCACGGCGACCGGCGGGCGACCCGGGTCCGCGCTGAGGGCTCCGGGCTGCGGGCTCCGGACGGCGGCGCGCCGCCCTCCCCGGCCGCGGCGAGGCCTTCGAGGCTCGAGCCACGACCGCGAGACGCCGGTCTCACCATCCGGTCGGGGCTTCTCGTGCGGGCGGGACGGGCCTAGCGTGCGTGCCATGTACTGCCGAATGTGCCGCTGACCCGCGCACGTTCGGTGGTGTGCCCGCACCCGGCCGGAACGGCTGCTCCGTCGCAGCCCCGCTGAGGTCCTGGCACCGATCCACGTGCACGTCCGTCCCAGTCCTCCGTGGGCTGGCCAGGTCAGTGCGCTGGCAGTGGTCACCCGCGGCTCATGCCCCAGGAGACCCTCGTGACGAACCCCGCCTGGTCCTTCGAGACCCGCCAGATCCACGCCGGCCAGACCGCCGACCCCACCACGGGTGCCCGCGCACTGCCGATCTACCAGACGACGTCGTTCGTCTTCCCCGACGCCGACACGGCGGCCGCGCGCTTCGCGCTCGCCGACCTCGGCCCGATCTACACGCGCATCGGCAACCCGACCCAGCAGGTCGTCGAGGACCGGATCGCGTCGCTCGAGGGCGGCGTCGGCGCGCTCCTGCTCGCGTCGGGGCAGGCCGCCACGACGTTCGCGATCCTCAACGTCGCCGAGGCCGGCGACCACGTCGTCGCGAGCCCGAGCCTGTACGGCGGCACGTACAACCTGCTCGGCCACACGCTGCGCAAGCTGGGCGTCGAGACGACGTTCGTGACCGACCCGCACGACCCGCAGGCGTGGCGTGACGCGATCCGCCCGAACACCAAGCTGTTCTTCGCCGAGTCGGTGCCGAACCCGCGCGCGGACGTGCTCGACATCGAGGCGGTCGCCGACGTCGCGCACACCCACGGGGTCCCGCTGGTCGTGGACAACACGATCCCCACGCCGTACCTGCTGCGCCCGCTCGAGCACGGCGCCGACGTCGTCGTGCACGCCGCGACCAAGTTCCTCGGCGGTCACGGCACGGCCATCGGCGGGGTCGTCGTCGACGGCGGCAGCTTCGACTACGCGCAGCACCCCGATCGCTTCGCCAACTTCAACACGCCCGACCCGACCTACAACGGGCTCGTGTACGCGCGGGACCTGGGCGTCGGCAGCGCGTTCGGGGCGAACCTGTCGTACATCCTCAAGGCCCGCGTGCAGCTGCTGCGCGACCTCGGCTCGGCGATCTCGCCCTTCAACGCGTTCCTCATCGCGCAGGGCCTGGAGACGCTGTCGCTGCGCATCGAGCGCCACGTCGAGAACGCGCAGCGCGTCGCGGAGTGGCTCGAGGCGCGCGAGGAGGTGCGGACCGTGCACTACGCGGGCCTCCCGTCGAGCCCGTGGCACGCGAACGCCCAGAAGTACCTGCCGCGCGGCGTCGGCGCGGTCCTCGCGTTCGAGATCGACGGCGGCGCCGAGGCAGGCAAGGCGTTCGTCGACGCGCTCGAGCTGCACTCGAACCTCGCCAACATCGGCGACGTCCGCTCGCTCGTCATCCACCCGGCGTCGACGACGCACTCGCAGCTGAGCCCCGAGGAGCAGGCGCTGTCGGGCGTCACGCCGGGCCTCGTCCGCCTCTCGGTCGGCCTCGAGCACGTCGACGACATCCTCGCCGACCTGGACGCGGGCTTCCGCGCGGCCAAGGGGGCCTGATGTCGTCGCCCTCCCCCAGGCCGCGCACGCCCACCGAGGTGGACACGCCGGGCCGACGCCGGGCGAGCGCCGTAGGTTGGCACGTCGTGCAGACCGAGACCGCTCCCGCGTCGGCGGCGCCCGCCGCCGGACCGGCGGACGCGCCCGTCGCCGACCGGCGGGCGCCCGTGTGGGCCGCCGGTCCCGCGGTGCCCGCGAGCGCGGCCTGGCGGGAGGGCGACCCCGTCGGTCGTCGCCAGTTCGTCGACATCGGCGACCTGACGCTCGAGAGCGGCGCCACGCTGCCGGTCCGCGTCGCGTACGAGACGTGGGGCGAGCTCTCGCCGTCGCGCGACAACGCCGTGCTCGTGCTGCACGCGCTCACGGGCGACTCGCACGTGACCGGCCCGGCGGGGCCCGGCCACCCGACGGCCGGCTGGTGGGACTCGCTCGTCGGACCCGGGCGGCCGATCGACACCGACCGCTGGTTCGTCGTCGCGCCCAACGTGCTCGGCGGGTGCCAGGGCACGACGGGTCCCGCGTCGACGGGTCCCGACGGGCGCCCGTGGGGCGGGCGGTTCCCGTTCGTCACGACGCGTGACCAGGTCGCGGCCGAGATCGCCGTCGCCGACGCGCTCGGGATCGACTCGTGGGCACTCGTCGTCGGCGCGTCCATGGGCGGCATGCGGGTCCTCGAGTGGGCGGTCACCGCCCCGGACCGCGTGCGCGCGCTGGCCGCGATCGCGACCACGGCGCAGTCGTCCGGCGACCAGATCGCCTGGGCGCACCCCCAGCTCGAGGCGATCCGCTCGGACCCGGGCTGGAACGGCGGGGACTACTACGACCTGCCCGAGGGGGCCGGCCCGCACGTCGGCCTCGGGATCGCGCGCCAGATCGCGCACACGACGTACCGCAGCTCGCGCGAGCTCGACGAGCGCTTCGGCCGCGACGCGCAGGACGTCGAGGAGCCCCTCGGCGGAGGCGGTCGGTACGCCGTCCAGTCCTACCTCGACCACCACGCGGGGAAGCTCGCGCGCCGGTTCGACGCCAACTCCTACCTCGTGCTGACGGAGTCGATGCTCTCGCACGACGTCGGCCGCGGTCGGGGCGGGGTCGAGGAGGCGCTCGGCACCGTGACCGGGCGCGCGCTCGTGGTCGCGGTCGACACGGACCGCCTGTACCTGCCCGAGCAGTCCGAGCGCATGGCGGCCGGGCTGCCCGGCTGCGACGGGATGCACCTCATCCGGTCGGACTTCGGCCACGACGGGTTCCTCATCGAGGCCGAGCAGGTCGGCACGCTCGTCCGCGACTTCCTCGGCTGAGCCGAGGAGCGGGCGCCGCCTCGGCGCGCCGTCCCTAGCATGGCCGCCATGACCGACCTGGCGACGACCGACCGTCTGCTCCGCGCCCAGTGGCTGCGGCTGCGCGAGTGGCTCGACGAGCTCGACCTGGACTCGACGCAGGCGCCGAGCGTCCTGCCCGGGTGGCGCGTCGCCGACCTCGTCGCGCACCTCGGCCGCTCGCTCGAGGCGCTCGCCGTGACGCAGCCCGCACCGGCCGGCGTCGCCCCGGTGCCCCTCGGCGACTACCTCGCCACCTACGCGCCGCGCGCGGAGAGCATCGACGAGGCCACGCGCGCGCTCGCCGCCGAGATCGCCGACGATCCCCTCGCCGCGCTCGACCGCGTCGCCGAGGAGGCGTTCACGCAGCTGCACGACCTGCGCGCGACGGGCCCGGACCCGGTCGTGCAGGCCCGCGTCGCACCCCTGCTGCTCTCCGACCTCGCGCTCACGCGGCTGCTCGAGCTCGTCGTGCACGGCGACGACCTCGACCGCTCGCTCCCCCACGCGCCGGGCGACGTCGTGCTCGACGAGGCACTCGCCGTCGTCGCCGACGCGCTCCTGCGGGTCCTGCTGGGCGAGGGGGGATGGAGCCTCGAGGTCGTCGAGCCGCGGAAGTGGGTGCGCCTCGCGTGCGGGCGCGCACCCGTCGATGCGGCGACCATCGTCTCCGCTCTGCGCCCCGTGCACACGTCCGAGTCGCTGCCCGAGCTCGCGGACCACCTGCCCGTCCTGTGACGCGACGACGGGCTACGGTCGCGTCATGACCATGCTCGCCGCCGTCGCCGCACGCACCGACCCCGCGGACCCGCTCTCGGGCCTCGAGCTGCGGGACGTCGAGCGTCCCGACCCGCCCCGGCACTGGTCGGTCGTCGACGTGCGGGCCGCGAGCCTCAACCACCACGACCTGTGGTCCCTGCGCGGCGTGGGCCTGCCCGCGGACCGCCTCCCGATGGTGCTCGGCTGCGACGCGGCCGGCGTGACGGCGGACGGCCGTGAGGTCGTCGTCCACGGCGTGGTCGGCGCGACCGGCCACGGGGTCGGCCCCACCGAGCGGCGCTCGATCCTGTCCGAGCAGTACCCCGGGACGCTGGCCGAGCAGGTGGCGGTGCCGACGTGGAACCTCGTCCCCAAGCCCGCCGAGCTCTCCTTCGAGGAGGCCGCGTGCCTGCCGACCGCGTGGCTCACCGCCTACCGGATGCTGTTCCGCAGCGCCGCGGCCCGCCCGGGCGACCGCGTGCTCGTGCAGGGTGCGGGCGGCGGCGTCGCGACCGCCGCCGTGGTGCTCGGCGCGGCCGCGGGCGTCGAGGTCGTCGTGACGAGCCGCGACGCGACGAGGCGTGAGCGCGCGCTGTCGCTCGGCGCGAGCGTCGCGGTCGAGCCCGGTGCCCGGCTGCCGTTCCGCGTCGACGCGGTGCTCGAGACCGTCGGGGCCGCGACGTGGGCGCACTCGGTGCGGTCGCTGCGCCCCGGGGGCACGATCGTCGTCGCCGGCGCGACGTCGGGCGACGCGTCCCCGATGGAGCTCCAGCGGATCTTCTTCACCGAGCTGGCCGTCGTCGGCGCGACCATGGGCGACAAGGAGGACCTCGAGGCGCTGCTGCGCATGCTGGTGCGGACGGGCGTGCGACCCGTGGTCGACTCGACCGTGCCGCTGACCCGCGTGCACGACGGGTTCCGGCGCCTCGCGTCGGGCGAGCAGTTCGGCAAGGTCGTCGTCACGGTCGGCGACTGAGCGGACCGTGACACCCGCACGGTGGGCGGAGGACGTCCTCGGCCCCGACTTCGAGGCGCTGACGCTCCCGCTCGCCGACGACGACGAGGGCGAGGTGGTCGCGACCCTCGTCCGGTACCGCCCCGAGGAGCCCGAGCCCGTCCGGCCCGCACGGGCGATCCTGTACGTGCACGGGTGGAACGACTACTTCTTCCACGTCGGCCTCGCCCGGTACTGGCACGGCCAGGGTGCCGCGTTCTACGCGATCGACCTCCGCAAGTACGGCCGCAGCCTGCGCGAGCACCAGACGCCGGGCTACGTCGACGACCTCGCGACGTACGACGAGGAGCTCGGCCTGGCCCTCGGCCGGATCCGTGCCGACCTCGGCCGCAGGGTCAGCGTGATGATGGTGGCGCACTCGACGGGTGGCCTCGTGGCGGCGCTGTGGGCCGACCGCCACCCGGGGGAGGTCAGCGGCCTCGTGCTCAACACGCCGTGGCTCGAGCTGACGGGGTCCTCGGTCATGCGGACGCTCAGCGCGCCCGTCGTGCAGCAGATCGCGCGGACCGCACCCCGGTCGCCGATCCTCGTGCTGGACCCGGGCTTCTACGCGCGCACCCTGCACACGACGCACGGCGGCGAGTGGGACTACGACCAGCGCTGGCGGCCGACGCCGTTCTTCCCGGTCCGGGCCGGGTGGCTGCACGCGATCCTGACCGGGCACGCCGCGGTCGCCCGCGGGCTCGACCTGAAGGTCCCCGTGCTCATGGCCGCGTCGGACCGCAGCGTCATCGCGCCCCGGTGGCGCGAGGAGATGCGCGAGGCGGACGTCGTCCTCGACGTCGACCTCCTCGCGCGGCGCGCCGTGCTGCTCGGCCCCGTGGTCACGGTCGTGCGCGTCCGCAAGGGCCTGCACGACCTCACGCTCTCGCCGCGCCCGGTGCGCGAGCGCTACTACGCCGAGGTGACCCGGTGGCTCGCGGCGTACGGGTGGGCTGGGCACACGGCCTGAGCCGTCCCGGCGGGCCCACGGCCTGAGCCGTCCGGGCGGTCAGCGCCCGAGCGACGGATCGACGAGCTCGGCCAGGGTCGGCCCGCACTCGTGCCCCGCCCGCCAGACGCGCCAGCCGTCGACGGCGACGCCGCCCGCGGCGTAGGTCGCGCTGTGCAGGTCCGCGAAGCACCGGCCGTCCGCGAGCTCGACGACGCCGTCGGGGTGCAGGAGCGCCTCGTGCACCTCGCCGCGCCGTGCGCGTGCCCACACCAGGCGCGTCACCTCGCCCAGCCGCGCGGCCAGGTCGGCGAGGACCAGGTCGGGTGCGGGCTCGTCGTCGTACGGGTCGGTCACGGGAGCGTCGACGGGCGGCTGCTGGAGCGGGATCCCGCCCGAGGTGGTGCCGCGCACGCCCGACGCCCCGACGGGGACCGCGAACGGCGGTGGGACGACCACCGGCCGCGGACGCTCGGGTGCGGGCTCGCGGCGGTCGCGCGGACGGCGCGGGACCGGCTGGAGCTGCGGCTGCTCGCGGGAAACCGCAGACCGCCCGACGGGCACGACGTCGACCAGTCGCCCCCCGCCGGGCCCCTCGGTGACCCGCACCTGGAGCACCTCGACCTGGTGGCCGCGCTGCAGGAGGAACTCGAGCACGTCGACGACACCCGGGGCGATGGCCGAGCACACGAGCAGCAGCCGCGCGCCCCACCGCAGCGACGGCGTGAGGAGCTCGGTCGCGGGCACGGTCCGCCTGAACGCCTCGAGGTGCGTCGCGAACCGCTCCGGCCCGGCGCTGTACAGGGCCGCGAGCTCGTCGCCGGTCAGCCGCGCGGCCCGCCCCGCGTGCCGCAGCGCGCGCAGGCACGCCTCCTCGTCGAGGAGCCCGACCACCTCGACGACGACCGGCTGCCCGGACGCGTCGACCGCGAGCAGGTGCGGCTCGTCGTCACGCCCGGGCGTGCGCGCGCGCAGCGGGAGGAGGTGCTCGCCGAGGAGCGCGTCGAGCTGCTCAGCGACGTCGGGACGTGCGCGCCCGGCGGACGCCGGCGTCTGGAGGGCGACCTGCCGGGCACCCTCGGGGCGCGAGGAGACCATGCGTGTGTCCGATGTTCAGGGGGCGGGGGGGCCGTCGCCAGGGTAGGGGTTCGGACATAGCGGGCGATACCGCCCGTACGAGGTAATCCCGGGGACCTGGCGACCTGCCGACGGGCGTCGGCGGACCGGCCCTCAGCCCGCGCCGGCGGGTCGGTCGTCGACCACGTCGACGACGAGCGTCGGCCACGTGCGCAGCAGCGGCACCCACGCGTCCGGGGCGCCGGTCGGGAGTCCGCCCGGGACGACGCGGGCGTCGGGCAGCAGCCGCACGGACGTCCCGGTGGTGCCGTCCGGGTCGAGCGGCACGAGGTCCGTCACGGGCACGCCGTGCTCGTAGCGCTGGGACCACGAGCCGTGGGTGCGCCGGTTGGTGTGGACGAGCCGCGCGCTGAGCGCGGCGACGGTCGAGATGCCGCGTCGCGGGTGCCCGTCGGGCAGGAGCGGCGCGTCGGCGGTGTCGAAGAAGCGCACGTCACGGGTCGACATGACGGGCTTGCGGACGGGCTGCCCGTGCTCGTCGAGGCGGGTGTCGGTCCCGCGACCGTCGTCGTCGACGGAGACCGACCCGTCCCGGTGGAGCCGCACGACGCACCGGCCCGCACTCCGGTCGTCGGCCTCCTCGGACGCGTACGCGAGGACCTCGAGCACGAGGTGCAGCACCCCGCCGGGCGCGAACCGCTCGGGGTCGGCACGGATCCGCCCGAGGTGCTCGGCGTCGACCGAGCGCGACCACTCGTGGGTCGTGACCGCCCACCGGTCGGTCGTCACCGGCGGGCGATCGCGTCCGCGAGCAGCTGAGCGAGGTGCACGCCCTCGGCGTCCGCGAGCTGGTCGGCCTGCGTGCGGCACGAGAAGCCGTCGGCGAGCAGCACCGTCCCGGGTGCGGCGTCGCGCAGGGCCGGCAGGAGCGCGCGCTCGGCCACCGCGACCGACACGTCGTAGTGCCCGCGCTCCATGCCGAAGTTGCCCGCGAGCCCGCAGCAGCCCGCGAGGCTCGTGACCTCGGCCCCCGTCGCGCGCAGGAGCGCCCGGTCGGCGTCGTAGCCCATGACCGAGTGCTGGTGGCAGTGCGGCTGCGCGAGGACCGTGACGCCGTCGAGCCGGGGCACGTCCCACGCGTCGGGGCCGAGCGGCGCGGGTGCGGTCAGCAGCTCGGCGAGCGTCCGGGTCGCGTGCGCGACGGCGACCGCGCGCGGGTCGTCCGGCAGGAGGTCGAGCAGGTCCGAGCGCAGGACCGCGGTGCAGGACGGCTCGACGCCGACGATCGGGATCCCGTTGACCGCGTACGGGCCGAGGACGCCGAGCAGGTCGGTCAGGCGGCGGCGCGCGCCGTCGAGCTGTCCCGTGCTGATCCACGTGAGACCGCAGCACGCGGGCCGGTCGGGGACGATCACCTCGTACCCGGCGTCCTGCAGCACAGTGATCATCGCGCGCGGGACGTCGGGGTCGAACCCGTCGCTGAACGAGTCGGACCACAGGACCACGCGGCGTGCCGGGTCGACGCCCCCGGTCGCGTGCGCCGCGGTCGAGGCCGACGTGGCCTCACCGAGGCCCTGGTTGGCGTGCGTCGTCCCCTCGGCGGCCCGCCGCTCCCACCACGTCCGGAACGGCACCTCGGCGAAGCGCGGGATCTCGCGCCGCGTGTCCATCCCGCCGAGCGCGAGCACGGCCTTCGCGACCGGCCGCACGCCGAGGACCGCGTTGGCGACCCGACCCAGCCGGAGCCGCCCGACGAGCGCCGACCAGCGCGGCAGCCACCCGAGCGCGTAGTGGTTGACCGGCCGCAGCCGGCCCTTGTAGGTCCGGTGCAGGACCTCGGCCTTGTACTGGGCCATGTCCACACCCGCTGGGCAGTCGCTCGAGCACGCCTTGCACGACAGGCACAGGTCGAGGACCTCGTGCACCTCGCGCGACGCCGGTCCGCGCGTCACCAGCGTCCCGTTGGCCATCTCCTGCAGCACGCGCGCGCGGCCCCGGGTCGAGTCCTTCTCGTCGCGCGTCGCGAGGTAGGAGGGGCACATGAAGCCGCCCTGCGCCGACGAGTCGGCACGGCACTTGCCGACGCCGACGCACCGGTGCACCGCGGTCGTCAGGTCGCCGCCGTCGTGCGCGAACGCGAAGCCGGTCGCCCTCGGCAGCGGGCGCGCGTGGGGGCGGCGCAGGTCGGCGTCGATGGGCCGCGGTCGCACGACGACGCCCGGGTTGAGCACGTCGGTCGGGTCGAAGAGCTCCTTGACCTCGCCGAAGAGGCGGATCGCGTCGGGTGAGTACATGAGCCCGAGCAGCTCGCCGCGCGCGCGGCCGTCGCCGTGCTCGCCCGAGAGCGACCCGCCGTACGACGTCACGAGCTCGGCCGCCTCGGTCATGAACGCGCGGAAGCCGGGGACGTCGTCGGCCCGCGAGAGCGGCACGTCGAGCCGCACGTGGATGCACCCGTCGCCGAAGTGGCCGTAGGGCAGGCCGTCGACGCCGTGCCGCGCCATGAGGGCGTCGAAGTCCCGCAGGTACGCGCCGAGGCGCTCGGGCGGCACCGCGGCGTCCTCCCAGCCGGGCCAGGCCTGCGCACCCGACGGCGTCCGCCCGCCGAGCCCCGCGCCGTCGGCGCGGATCTGCCACAGCGACGACGCCTCGGGACCGGGCGGCACGACGCGCGCCGACACCGCCCGGGCGTCCCCGACCATCGCCTCGGCGCGCGCGAGCGCCTCCTCGCGGGTCGCACCGCCCATCTCGACCATGAGCCAGCCCGCCCCCTCGGGCAGCGCGGGCACGTGCGCCTCGCCGCGGTGCCGGCGCACGACGTCCACGAGGCGCGCGTCGAGGCCCTCGACCGCGAGCGGCCCGTGGGCGAGCAGGGCCGGGACGGCGTCGGCGGCCGACGGCATGTCCGCGTAGCCCAGGACGACGAGGACGGCCGCGTCGGCGACGGGCACCAGGTTCACGGTGGCCTGCAGGACCGTCACGAGCGTGCCCTCGGTGCCGACGAGCATCTTCGCGAGGTCGCCGCCGCGCTCGGGCAGCAGGTGCTCGAGCGAGTAGCCCGAGACCTGCCGGCCGAAGCGACCGAGCTCGGTGCGGATGGTCGGGAGGTTCGCGGTGACGAGCGACGCGAGCCCGGGGACGGCGTCGAGCGCGCCCGCACCGGACCCCGCGGTGAACCGGCGCCCGTGCCCGTCGACGACGTCGAGCGCGACGACGTTGTCCGCGGTGCGCCCGTACGCGACGGCGTGCGGACCGCACGCGTTGTTGCCGATCATCCCGCCGAGCGTCGCGCGGTTCTGCGTCGACGGGTCGGGGCCGAACCGGAGCCCGAACGGCCTGGCCGCGGCCTGCAGCGCGCTCATGACGACGCCGGGCTGCACGACGGCGGTCCGTGCGTCGGGGTCGATCTCGCCGATCGCGGTCAGGTGCCGGGAGGTGTCGACGACGATGCCCGGGCCGATCGCGTTGCCCGCGACGGACGTCCCCCCGCCCCGGACGGTCAGGGGCGTCCCGGTGGTGCGCGCGACCTCGGCGACGGCGAGCAGGTCGTCGGTGTCGCGCGGGAAGACCACGACCTGCGGCACGACGCGGTAGTTGGACGCGTCGGTCGAGTACTCGGCGCGGCGGCGCGTCGCGGCGTCGACGTCGCCCCGCACCGCGCGCCGCAGCTCGTGCAGCAGCTCGGGGGTCGCGACGGCCGGGGCTGCGACCCCCGCCTCGTGCGGCGCGGTCGTGGTCACGGGGGGATCCTGCCACGCGGTCCCTGGGACCCGGCGGACAGGACCGGGGTCCGGACCGCGGGGCTACGGCAGTCGCGACGCGGGCCGCACGGCGGCCTCCCCCGCGCGGGCCGGGTCCAGCGGCACGGGGCTCACGAGGGTCGCCGGGCCGCGGTGCAGCACGCCCGTCGTCAGCGGCATGCACCGCACTCCGCCGCGCCCGCGCATCGCGCGGTGGGCGCCCGGCGCGAGGACGCGGTCCATCCACGCGCACGGGTTGGCCGGGCGGCCGGGCCGCAGCCGCACGACGTCGCCGCGCGACTCGATGGCGATCTCCTCGCCCAGCAGCGGTGTCAGCTGCGCTCCCCGCAGGACGACGTTGCGGCGTGCGAGCAGCGGGTCGAACGGAGCCGTGCCGAGCTCGGCGGCGATCGCCTCGAGCCCCTCGACGGCGATGAGCGTGACGGCGGCGTCCATGTGCGCGGCCCTGCCGTAGAAGCGGTCCCCGACGATCCCCTTCCCCGCGACGACGTCGACCTTCTCGGCGTCGGTCGTGGGGACGTCGGCCGCGCCGTCGCGCGGGCGGCCGAAGTACGCGTGCTCGGGCGAGACGAGCAGGTGCAGCACCTCGACCTCGTAGCGGTAGGCCGTCACGCGCCCGGTCCCGGTGACTCCTCGACGTACTCGAGCAGGTCGCCCGGCTGGCAGCCGAGCACGCGGCACATCGCCTCGAGCGTGCTGAACCGGACCGCCTTCGCCCGGCCGTTCTTGAGCACCGCGACGTTCGCGGGTGTCAGCCCCACGCGCTCGGCGAACTCGCCGACGCTCATCTTGCGGCGGGCCAGCTCGACGTCGATGCGGACGACGATCGGCATCAGATCACCTCGTCCATGTCGGCGCGCAGCGCGGCGGCCTGACGCAGGAGCGCGCGCATCACGACCATGAGCAGGACGACGACGCCGCCCACGAGCACCATGCCGCCCATCGCCAGCGGGAGACCCGGGTCCCGCAGCTCGGGCGTGACGTAGATCGTGACGCCGAGCGCGAGCGCACCCGCCGCGAGCAGGAGCCACCCGACGGTCACGGCCCACACGATCCCGTCGACCCAGCCGAACGCGTCGCGGCGGAAGATCCGGTCGGCGACGACCATCCCCAGCAGGCGCCACGTGCAGACGATGACCACCTCGACGCACACGAGCACGAGCACCGCCACGGCGGTCAGGGGCCAGCGCAGGGGTGCGAGCGCCGGCTCGTCCTGCGCGACGCTCGCGATCTGACCTGGCCACGACACCGTCTGCCCGACCAGCGCCGCGAGGAGGAGCAGCGCGAGGAGCACCCGCAGCAGGCGCACCGCCGTGATCGTGAGGTTCATGCGGCGAGCCTGGTGAGCCACCTATCGAATGTCAATCGAGGTGCGGGGCGGGCGCCGCTGCGCACCGCGTCACCCGGCGGATGCGCCCCCCGGTCGCGCCGCGCCGTGACCCGGGTGAACCTGGGAGGACGGCCGCCGGGTCACCTCCGCGGCCGTCCCCGACCCCGTGGAGGACCCGTGCGTGCACTGACCTGGCAGGGAAACGAGAAGCTCTCCGTCGAGACGGTCCCGGACCCGCAGATCGTCGAGCCGACCGACGCGGTCGTCCGCATCACGTCGACCGCGATCTGCGGCTCGGACCTGCACCTGTACTCGACGCTCGGGATGTTCATCGACAAGGGCGACATCCTCGGCCACGAGCCCATGGGCGTGGTCGAGGAGGTGGGCCCCGAGGTCACGAACCTGCGGGTGGGGGACCGCGTCGTCGTCCCGTTCGTCATCGCGTGCGGGCACTGCTTCATGTGCACGCGCGGCCTGCCCACGCAGTGCGAGACGACCCAGAACCGGCACGCGTCCAAGGGTGCGTCCCTGTTCGGCTACACCAAGCTCTACGGGCACGTCGCGGGCGGCCAGGCGGAGTACCTGCGGGTCCCGCAGGCGCAGTACGGCCCGATCGTCGTGCCCGACGACGGCTCGCCCGACGAGCGCTGGCTCTACCTGTCCGACGTCGTGCCCACCGCGTGGCAGGCCGTGCGGTACGCGGACGTGCAGCCGGGCGGGACGGTCGCCGTCATCGGCCTCGGGCCGATCGGGCAGATGGCCTCGCGCGTCGCCCGCTTCCTGGGCGCCGAGCGCGTGATCGGCGTGGACCTGGTGACCGAGCGGCTCGCGATGGCGCGGCGGCACGGCGTCGAGACGATCGACCTGCGCGACGTCGACGACGTCCCGACGGCGATCCGCGACCTCACCGACGGACGCGGGCCCGAGTCGGTCATCGACGCCGTCGGGATGGAGGCGCACGGCTCCCCCGTCGCCGAGGCGATGGGACGCGCCACCGCGCTGCTGCCCGACGCGATGGGCCGCAAGGCCATGGAGACCGCGGGGCTCGACCGGCTCGCGGCGCTCTACACCGCGATCTCGACGGTGCGCCGGGGCGGGACCCTGTCGCTCTCGGGCGTCTACGGCGGCACCGCGGACCCGCTGCCCATGATGGAGCTCTTCGACAAGCAGGTCACCGTCCGCATGGGCCAGGCGAACGTCCAGGCGTGGCGCGACGAGGTCCTTCCCGTCCTGGAGCGCGACGACGACCCGCTGGGCGTGCTGGACCTGCGCACGCACCGCGTGCCGCTCGAGGACGCCCCGCAGTGGTACGAGACCTTCCAGAAGAAGGAGGACGGCTGCATCAAGGTCGTGCTCGACCCGGCGATGCCGAAGGCGTCCTGACATGTGACCCGAACGGGTGATCCGCTCGGCACGGTCCCCCTGGGAAGATCCGGTCGACGACGCCGTGGGGCGTCGCCGGGACGTCCAGGGGGACCCATGCGCAAGTCGTCGTTCGTCGCTGCCGCCGCGAGTGTCGCCGTGGCCGCCGCCACGCTGGCCGGAGGGCCGGCGGTTGCCGCCGCACCGGTCTCCTCCAGCACCGTCCCGCTCGTCCTGGGGCGTTTCGTGGCGGAGGAGGGGCGGACAGCCGTCACCGCGGCCGCCGTCTACGTCAACCAGTCGGAGAACGGCGCGCCCGGGCGGCTCGTGCGCATCCCGTTCGACGGCACGGCGGCCCCCGGCGCGCCCGAGGAGGTCGGCCAGGCGGTGGGCGACCTCGCCGCCGACGACGACGAGGTCGCCTACGTCCGGGCGTCCGACCGCCGGGTCGTCGTGCTCTCCGACACCGGCACGCAGACCGTCACGGACGTCACCGTCGACGTCACCACCCCGACCGAGCTCGCGCTCAGCGACCGCTGGCTCGCGGTCGGCGGCGTGCTGCACCACCGCACGACCGGCGCCACGTACGACCTCGCGCGCCTGCCCGGGCTGTCCCCCCGGACCCCGCAGGAGCTGAGGCTCTCGGACGACCGCGCCGTGTTCGCGAACCGCGAGAGCATGTCGGTGCTCCGCAGCATCTACACGGTGGCTCTCACCGACACCGGTCCGAGCGGCGGCCGGCAGGTCCTGGACCCGGGCAGCCGTGACTCGTGGCTCGTGCCCGTCGGCGTCGTCGCGGACCGGATCGTCTGGCTCGAGCAGCGCGGTGACCTGTACACCGCGCGACGCGTCGCCGTGCGCTCCGTACCGGTGGCCGACCCCGGGGCCGCGTTCGCGGAGCGCCTCGTCGGCGAGGACGTCCACACGGTCCCGGTGCACACGGTCGGTGCGGACGGCGTCGTGCTGGGGCTGCAGCGCTGGGACGCCGTCGCCCGTGAGGCGGGGCGCGCCGAGGTGGCGACGGTGCCGCTCGACCCCGCCCGACCGATCGTGGCGCGCACGCTCGCGGGGAGCCCCGTCGCCCTCGGCGGCAGCCTCGCCGTGCACACCGCCAACGCCCAGCTCTGGGTCACGGACCGGACCGGCCGTGCCCTGACGCCACCCCCCGGCGTGCCTCCCACGGTCCGTGCACCGGTGCCCGCCAGGGGGACGTCGGCGGGTGGGACCACCGTCACGCTCGAGGGCACCGGGTTCACCGGCGTCACGGACGTGAGCATCGGCGGCCGGTCCGTCCCGTTCTGGGTCGGGTCGACGACCTCGATGACGCTCCGGACGGACCCGGCCCCGGCCGGTCGCGCCGCCCCGGTGACCGTGACGACCGTGTACGGGCAGGCGTCCGCCGGCACGTTCACGTACGTCGACCCCGTCACGTTCGTCGAGCCGTGGCGGGCGCTCGACACGAGCCTCGCACCCGGGCAGCCGCACTGCGTCCTCGTCGCCGGGACGGGCCGCATCCCCGCGGAGGCGTCCGCCGTGGTCGTCAACCTCACCGCCGCGCAGCCGAGCGGACCGGGGAACGCCGTCGTCTACCCGAGCGACGGCACGAGCACCCCGAAGGCGCCGAACGCCTCGACGGTCAACTACGAGCCCCACCTGGACGTCGCCAACGGCTCGTGGGTCGCGACCGGGCCCGACGGCCGCGTGTGCGTCGAGAGCCGCGGGGCCAAGCAGGTCCGCATGGTCCTCGACGTCACGGCGTACGTCCTCCGCGACCACGGCGTCGTCGTCCGCGAGCCACGCCGCATCCTCGACACGCGCCCCGGCGAGCACCACGTGGGCGAGCTCACCGGACCCCTCGCGCCTGGTCGGGGCCACACCGTCCAGGTGCTCGACCGCGTCGACGTCCCTGCCGGGGCCGCCTCCGTGCTCCTCAACGTCACGGTGTCCGGCCCCACCCGCCCCGGCAACCTCCGCGTCGCGCCCGCCGACTACCGCCAGCCGGTCGAGACGTCGGTGCTCAACTTCGCGCGCGGAGCGGACAAGGCCGCGGGTGTCGTGCTGGACACCAGGGGTTCGGGGGCGATCACGCTGTGGCCGGACACGAGCGCCGCCCGGGACAACCCCGTCCACGTCATGGTCGACGTCGTCGGCTACGTCATGCGGCCAGGACCGTCCGACTGGGGCTACGTGCTGGGTTCGCACCCTCAGCGGCGCGTCGACACCCGTCCCGGCACCGTCGCGGCCACGCCGCACAAGGGTCGCGTCGGTGCGGGCAAGGTCCTCACCGTCGACCTGAACGGGCAGTCGCCGCTGCCGACCGGCGCGGTGCTGACGCTGACGGCCGTCGGTGCCGACGGCCCGGGTAACCTCCGCGTCTCCCCGCACCGCCCGGCGGGCACGTACACGCCGCCGGAGACGTCGAGTCTCAACCTCGTCCCGGGGCGTGCCGTCGCGAACCAGGTGGTCGTCGACCTGCCGCCCGACGGACTGGTCGACGTGTACGTCGACATGCCGCGGGGGCGGTCCGTCGACGTCGTCGTCGACCTCGTGGGCTGGGTCGAGGAGCCCTACCTCGCCACGCTCGCCCGCGACTGAGCCCCCACCCACGACGACGCCCCCGCGCCGGTGACCGGTGCGGGGGCGTCGTCGTCGGTGACCGGTGCCGCTCAGGCGAGCGAGGCGTCCAGCGTGATCGTCGTGCCGGTGAGGGCCTTGCTCACGGGGCACGTGTCCTTGGCCTTCTCGGCGGCGGTGCGGAAGGCGGACTCGTCGATGCCCTCGACCTCGCCGCGCACGGTGAGCCTGATCGAGTCGATGTGGAAGCCGCCCGCCGGGTCGGGGGCGAGCGACACGTCGGCCGCGACCTCGAGCGCCTGGGGCGTGCCCCCGGCCTCGCCGATCAGCGCCGACAGCTGCATCGCGTAGCAGGACGAGTGCGCCGCGGCGATGAGCTCCTCGGGCGACGTGACGCCGCCGGCGTCCTCGGCGGCACGGCGCGGGAACGAGACGTCGTAGGTGCCGACCTTCGAGCTGCTCAGCTCGACCTGGCCGGAACCGTCCTGCAGCGTGCCGTTCCATGCGGTGCGGGCGTGACGCGTGGTCATGGGGACCTCCGTGGGTCGGGGGCGGTCGTGGCGCCCGGCTGGACGCGACCTCGACGCTAGCCACGCGCGCCGCCGACGGCACCCGCTGCGGCGGCCGCGCCCGGCG
Source organism: Actinotalea sp. AC32 (assembly GCA_031844515.1). Taxonomy (GTDB): domain Bacteria; phylum Actinomycetota; class Actinomycetes; order Actinomycetales; family Cellulomonadaceae; genus Actinotalea. The sequence goes on from JAUZVJ010000021.1 coordinate 56,816, forward strand.
GCACGGGGGCCGGTGCGCCTCAGACCGAGGGCTCGTCGGCCGCCTCGTGGCGGCCGACCGGTGCCGCCGCCCGCTCGGCACGGGCCTCGAGCACGAGGAGCACGCCGACGACGGCGACACCCGCGAGCACGAGCGCGACGACGAGCCCGAGGTCCTCGCCGGGAGCGAGGAGGCCGCGGTCGTCGTCCTGCCAGGGCCACAGCGCGCGCAGGGACCCCGCCATGAGGCCCGTCATCACGACGAGCGTGATGCGGTGGCGGTGCTCGAGCAGCCACTGCAGGCCGCTCACGAAGACCGACAGGCCGAGCACCGCACCGAGGACGAACACCCCGAGGTAGCCCAGGTCGCGGTCGTTCACGGCCGCGATCGTCGGCTGGTAGAGCCCGAGCGTGAGGAGCAGGAACGAGCCGGAGATGCCCGGGAGGACGAGCGCGCACACCGCGACGGCCGCGGCGCCCGCGACCACGAGCGGCGAGGGGTCCTGCTCGGCGGCCGGCGGGATCCCCGTGAGGGCGAAGGCCGCGGCCGCGGCGGCCAGCCCGACGGCGACCTCACCCGGCGTCCAGCGCCCGCCGACCATGCGGGCGGGGACGACGAGCGACGCCAGGATCAGGCCGGCGAACACGGCACGGGCACCCGTGGGGTGCTCCTCGAGGACCGGCTCGAGGAGCCGCGCGCCGAGCACGACGGCCGCGACCATCCCGATCCCGATCGGCAGGACGGCCCCCCAGCGGACCTGCCGCAGGTGGTGGCGCGCCGCACCGGGCGCGCCCCGCCCGCTGAGACCGGCCAGCGAGGTCGCGACGCCGCGGACGAGGTGGCCCGCGGAGCGGATGAGGGTCTCGTAGACGCCGACGAGGAGCGCGATCGTGCCGCCGCTGACGCCGGGGACGATCTCCGCCGCGCCGATGAGCGCACCGCGCCCGACGAGGCCGAGGCGCTCGCGCCAGCCGCGGGGCGGTGCGTGGTGCGGCGCGACCGGGTCGGCGTCGTGCGGCGCGACCGGGTCGGCGCCGTGCGGCGCAACCGGGTCGGGCTCGCTCGGGTGGGCGGTCGGTCGATTCGTCGTCACGCGGGTCGAGCCTACCGACCGCGTGCCGCGTCGGCCCGCACCGTCCGCGGGTGCGGACGGCCCGACGGCCCGGCGCACCGGTGGGGCCCGCGTCCTGGACGCGGACCCCACCGGGCGGGGCCGTCACCACGGGTGGCCGCCGGAGGGCGACGACCCCTTGCTCCCGCCGGCCGGACGGCCGGAGCCGGTCAGCGGTGCGTCACCGCGTGTCGCTGCCCGACGTCGCGACCGCCGCACGACCCGCCTCGAGCCGCGCGATCGGGACGCGGAACGGCGAGCAGGAGACGTAGTCGAGACCGACCTCGTGGAAGAAGTGCACCGACTCGGGGTCGCCACCGTGCTCGCCGCACACCCCGAGGACGATGTCGGGCCGCTCGCGGCGACCCTCCTCGACCGCGATCCGCACGAGGCGCCCGACGCCGCGGCGGTCGATCGTCTCGAACGGCGACACCGAGATGACGCCACGCTCGGTGTACTCGGTGAAGAACGCACCCTCGACGTCGTCGCGCGAGAAGCCCCACGTCGTCTGGGTCAGGTCGTTCGTGCCGAAGGAGAAGAACTCCGCGGCCTGCGCCATGCGGTCGGCGGTGAGCGCCGCGCGCGGGAGCTCGATCATCGCGCCGATCGGGACGTGGAGCTCGACGCCCTGCTCGGCGGCGACGTCGGCGAGGATCCGCTCGGCCTCGTCGCGCACGAGGTGCAGCTCCATGACCGACGCCGCGAGCGGGACCATGATCTCCGCGTGCGGCCGGCCACCCTCCTTCAGCCGCGCCGCCGCCGCCTCGGCGACCGCGCGGATCTGGAGCGCGAACAGCCCCGGGACGACGATGCCGAGCCGGACGCCGCGCAGGCCGAGCATCGGGTTCGCCTCGTGCATGCGCTGCACGGCCGCGAGCAGCTCGCGGTCGCGGTCGACGTCGTCGCCCGTCTCGCCCCGCTCGGCCGCGAGCGCGACCTTGACGGACAGCTCGGTGAGGTCGGGCAGGAACTCGTGCAGCGGCGGGTCGATGAGCCGGATCGTCGTCGGCCGGCCGTCCATCTCCCGCAGGATCTCGGTGAAGTCGGCGCGCTGGAGCGGCAGGAGGGCGTCGAGCGCCGCCTGACGCTCGGCGTCCTCGCGCGCGAGGATGAGCCGCTCGATGAGGACGCGCCGCTCGCCGAGGAACATGTGCTCGGTGCGGCACAGCCCGATGCCCTGGGCACCCCACACGCGGGCGCGGTGGGCGTCGCCGGGGGTGTCCGCGTTGGCGTGCACGCGCAGCCGGCGGACCGTGTCGGCGTGCGTGAGGACCCGGTCGACGGCCCTGACGAGCTCACGCGTGTCGTCGTCGGCGGCGTGCTCGAGCGCGACGTCGAGGCCGTCCTCGAGGTACTGCACGACGGGCGACGGGACCACCGGGACCGCGCCGAGGAAGATCTCGCCGCTCGACCCGTCGATCGCGATGACGTCGCCCTCCCGGACGACCTTCTTCCCCACGCGCATCTCGCGCGACGTCACGTCGACGTCGAGCTTCTCGGCGCCGACGACGCACGTCGTGCCCATGCCGCGCGCGACGACGGCCGCGTGCGACGTCTTGCCGCCGCGCGAGGTGAGGACGCCGACCGCGGCGATCATGCCGCCGAGGTCGTCGGGGTTGGTCTCGCGCCGGACGAGCACGACGTCCTTGCCCTCGGCCGCCCACGCCTGCGCGGTCGCGGAGTCGAACACCGCCATGCCGACCGCCGCGCCGGGCGACGCGGCCATGCCGGTCGCGAGCAGCGTGCGCTCGGCCTCTGCGTCGAACTGCGGGAACATGAGCTTGCTCAGCTGCTGGCCGCTGACGCGCTCGAGCGCCTCGTCCATCGTGATGAGGTGCTCGTCGACGAGCTGCGTCGCGATGCGGAACGCCGCGGCCGCGGTGCGCTTGCCGACGCGCGTCTGGAGCATCCACAGCTTGCCGCGCTCGATCGTGAACTCGATGTCGCACAGGTCGCGGTAGTGCGTCTCGAGGCGGCGCATCGCCTGGCGCAGCTCGGTGTACGACGTCGGGTCGAGCGTCTCGAGGTCCGCGAGCGTGAGGGTGTTGCGGATGCCCGCGACGACGTCCTCGCCCTGCGCGTTGGGCAGGTAGTCGCCGTACACGCCCGAGTGCCCCGTGGACGGGTCGCGCGTGAAGCACACGCCCGTGCCCGACGACGGGCCGAGGTTGCCGAACACCATCGACACGACGTTGACCGCCGTGCCGAGGTCGTGCGGGATGCGCTCGCGGCGGCGGTACAGGCGCGCACGCTCGGTGTTCCACGAGTTGAAGACGGCCGTGATCGCCAGGTCGAGCTGCTCGCGCGGGTGCTGCGGGAACTCGCGCCCGGACTCCTCGTGCACGATCTGCTTGAACCAGCCGACGAGCTCGCGCAGGTCGTCCGCGGTGAGGTCGGTGTCCGCGGTCACGCCGCGCACGTCCTTCATCTGCTCCAGCGCGCCGGAGAACAGCTCGCCGTCGATGTCGAGCACGGTCTTGCCGAACATCTGGATGAGCCGGCGGTAGGAGTCCCACGCGAAGCGCTCGTCGTCGGAGAACTTCGCCAGGCCCTGCACCGACGCGTCGTTGAGCCCGATGTTGAGGACGGTCTCCATCATCCCGGGCATCGAGAACTTCGCGCCCGAGCGCACCGACACCAGCAGCGGGTCGTGGAAGTCGCCCAGCCCGCGGCCGAGCTCGTCCTCGAGGCGGCGCACCGCCATGGTGACCTCGACCCGCAGGTCGGGCGGGAGCTGGCCGTCGGCCATGTAGGCGCGACAGGCCTCGGTCGTGATCGTGAAGCCGGGCGGAACGGGGAGCCCCAGACGGGTCATCTCGGCGAGGTTCGCACCCTTGCCGCCGAGGAGGTCCTTGAGGTCCTTGTTGCCCTCGCTGAAGTCGTAGACGTACTTGGCCACGAGACGTCCCTCTCTCACCGGACGGCGGCCCCGTTGCCGCCGTCACGTCCTCCCAGGGTGCTCCTGCCCGCCCCGGGGTGGGAGGGGACCTCGGTCCCGGCCGCACGCACCGACCCGTCCCTAGCGTGGAGGTGCGCGACATCACCGACGGGTCGATGGAACCGGGACCAGGGCTGGCCCGTCGGACTTCTGCGAGAGGGACGACGACATGGCCCACAGCGCCGTGGTCGACCAGGTGGTCACCCGGATCGTCGCCGCCGAGGGCGGCTCGGGCGGCGGGCACGGGGGCGAGGTCAACCTGATCCTCCCCGACCTGTCGACCGTGACCGTGCTCGGTGGCCTGTCCGGCCGGATGCTGCTCGTGCTGGGCCTGGGCGTGTGCGTCCTGGGCCTCGGCTTCGGCGTCGCGACGTTCCTGCAGCTGCGCCGGCTGCCCGTGCACGCGTCGATGCGCGAGGTCGCCGAGCTCATCTACTCCACCTGCAAGGCGTACCTCGTCCAGCAGGGCAAGTTCCTGCTGGTCCTCTGGGGCTTCATCGCGTCGGTGATCGTCGTCTACTACGGGTTCCTCGTCGGGCTGCCGTGGGGCCGCGTCGCCGTCGTCATCGCGTTCAGCCTCGTCGGCATGGCGGGCTCGTACTCGGTGGCGTGGTTCGGCATCCGCGTCAACACGTTCGCCAACGCCCGCACGGCGTTCGCGGCGCTCGAGGGCAAGCCGCTCCCGGTGCACCGGATCCCGATGCGCTCGGGGATGTCGATCGGCATGGTCCTGATCAGCCTCGAGCTGTTCATGATGCTCGTGATCCTGCTGTTCCTCCCGGCCGACCTCGCGGGCGCGTGCTTCATCGGCTTCGCGATCGGCGAGTCCCTCGGCGCCTCGGCGCTGCGCATCGCGGGCGGCATCTTCACCAAGATCGCCGACATCGGCTCCGACCTCATGAAGATCGCCTTCAAGATCAAGGAGGACGACGCGCGGAACCCGGGGGTCATCGCGGACTGCACGGGCGACAACGCGGGCGACTCGGTGGGCCCGAGCGCGGACGGCTTCGAGACCTACGGCGTGACGGGCGTCGCGCTCGTGACGTTCGTCCTCCTGGGCGTCGGCGAGCCGGCGGTCCAGGCCGCGCTCCTGGTGTGGATCTTCGTCGTGCGCGCGGTCATGGTCGTCGCCTCGGCGCTGTCCTACCTCGCGAACGACGCGTGGACCACGGCGCGCTACCGCGGCGCCGAGCGGATGGACTTCGAGAAGCCGCTCACGTCCCTCGTGTGGGTCACCTCGGTCGTCTCGATCGCCGCGACCTACCTGACGACGTACGTCGTCCTCGCCCCGAGCACGACCGACGGCCTGTGGTGGAAGCTCTCGACGATCATCAGCTGCGGCACGCTCGCGGGCGCGCTCATCCCCGAGCTCGTCAAGACGTTCACCTCGACGCACAGCAAGCACGTGCGCGAGGTCGTCAAGAGCTCGCGCCAGGGCGGCGCGTCGCTCAACATCCTGTCCGGCCTCGTCGCCGGCAACTTCTCGGCGTTCTGGCTCGGGATCGTCGTCGTCGGCCTCATGGGCGGCGCGTTCCTCATCAGCGACCTGGGCCTCGACGCGTACATGGTCGCCCCCGCGATCTTCGCGTTCGGCCTCGTGGCGTTCGGGTTCCTGAGCATGGGCCCGGTGACGATCGCGGTCGACTCCTACGGCCCCGTCACCGACAACGCGCAGAGCGTGTACGAGCTCTCGGTCATCGAGGAGGTCGAGGGCGTCGAGGACGAGATCCGGCGCGAGCACGGCTTCGACGTCCGGTGGGACACGGCCAAGCAGATGCTCGAGGAGAACGACGGCGCGGGCAACACCTTCAAGGCCACCGCGAAGCCCGTCCTCATCGGCACCGCCGTCGTCGGCGCGATGACGATGATCTTCTCGATCATCATGGCGCTCACGGGCGGCCTCACCGAGGGCATGGCGAACCTGTCGCTCATGCACGCGCCGCTGCTGCTCGGCCTCGTGACCGGTGGCGCGGTCATCTACTGGTTCACCGGGGCGTCGATCCAGGCCGTCACGACGGGTGCCTACCGCGCGGTGGAGTTCATCCGGACGACGATCCGCCTGGACGGCGAGGCCAAGGCGTCCGAGGCGGACTCGCGCCGCGTCGTCGAGATCTGCACGCAGTACGCGCAGCAGGGCATGCTCAACATGTTCCTCGGCGTCTTCTTCCTGACGCTGTCGTTCGCGTTCGTCGAGCCGTTCTTCTTCATCGGCTACCTCGTGTCGATCGCCGTCTTCGGCCTCTACCAGGCGATCTTCATGGCGAACGCGGGCGGGGCGTGGGACAACGCGAAGAAGATCGTCGAGGTCGACCTGCACGCCAAGGGCACCGCGCTGCACGACGCGACCATCGTCGGCGACACGGTCGGCGACCCCTACAAGGACACCTCGTCCGTCGCGCTCAACCCGGTCATCAAGTTCACGACCCTGTTCGGCCTGCTGGCCGTCGAGCTCGCCGTCGTGCTCGCCGACCAGGGCCGGCAGACGCTCGTCACGACTCTCGCCGCGGTGTTCTTCGCGGTCGCGGCGTTCTTCGTGCACCGCTCGTTCTACGGCATGCGGATCCGCACGTCGCTCACGGACGACGACGACCCGGCCTCGACCGGCGGGCCCACGTCCTCCGCCCCCGAGGCCGCTCCCGCCGACGTCGAGCCGGCGAGCTACGAGGAGGTCGGGCGATGAAGGTCGCCATCCGGTACGAGTCCGCGGTCGTCGACCCGGACGGCCACGTCGCGGGGCACGACGCCGGCGCGACGCTCGTCCGGCGCCTCCTGCGGGTGTTCCCCGGCGCGCTGGTCGTCGGCGCGGGGCCGCGCCGCCACGCGGGCTTCGACGTCCTCCCGCTGGAGTTCGTCGACGGCTCGGACACGGTCGTCATCACGATGGACGTCCTGGACTCCGTGAGCGTGTGGGAGACGCTGCGCCGCACGTGCGACGAGCCGAAGGTCATGAACTTCGTCTGGTGGAGCACGTCGCAGAACCGGCACCGCGTCGAGCGGAGCGCTCTGGCGCTGTCGTGCGCGCTGTTCCCGACCTTCGCCAACTCCGAGCGCACCGCGGCCGAGGTCCGCGAGCTCGTCGCGTTCTGGACCGTCCCGCAGCTCGCCGAGAAGGCCCGCGTCGCGTGGGTCAACCTCGGCATCCGGCTCGAGCACGTCCAGCCGCGCCGCGAGACGTCGGTGCCCGTCGTCCTCTACCCCGCGATCTACCTGTCCGAGCGCAAGCAGCCGCAGCTGTTCCTCGACGTCGTCACGCGCGTGGCACGCCGCACGCCGATCCGGGTCGAGGCGCGCCTGCACGAGTCGCACCTCATCTCGGACGACGCGATGGCCCTGTCGCGCCACGAGTGGGCGTGGGTCGGCCCGCTCACCGCGACGCGCGAGGACTACTGGCAGGCGCTCGCGCGCACGACGGCGTTCCTCGCGACCGCGTCGGAGGAGTCCTACGGCCTGGAGTACATCGAGGCGCTCGTGGCCGGGGCGGTCGGGGTCTTCCCCGACCGGCCGTGGGTCCACGCGATCCTGCCGCCCGGCTACCCGTTCGTGTACCGGACGCCGTTCGAGGCCGAGGAGATGCTCCTGCGCGCCGTGACCGAGCCCGACGTGTGCCGCAAGGAGCTCGACGAGGTCGCGGGGGGCGACTTCGTCGAGTGGCTGCGCGCCCGGCACGACGACGACGCGTTCGAGCGGGCGATCGCGGAGCGCGTCGAGGAGTGGTTCGGGCCCGTCGCGCACCTGTGACTCACGTGCGCAGCGGGTCCCCGGCGCCGTAGGGCACGAGCCGCAGGCGACGCGCGTCCGCGCCGAGGATCTCGTCGGTGCGGGACACGAGCTCCTCGACGGTGTCGGCGCCGGCGCGGAAGAACCGGCCCGACAGCGCGTCGAGCCGCCCGTCGCCGATGCCCACGAGCAGGTCGACGCTCGCCTCGACGGGCGTCCACTCCTCGCGGTCGTCGTGCAGCGGCATCGCGCCCGTCATGTCGGTCCGGACGACGCCGGGGGCGAGGTCGAAGACGCGGACGCCCCGGTCGCGGTACTGCGCGTCCACGAGGGTCGTGAGCCGCGCGAGCGCACCCTTGCTGATCCCGTACCCCGTGTAGCTGCGGCTCGCGTGGTAGCCGGAACCGGAGTTGACGTTCGCGATCCGTCCGCCGCCCCGCCGCACCATGCCGGGCAGGACCGCGTGCGTGACGACCATCGGCCCGCGCACGTTGACCTCGACGACGCGCCAGGCGTCCTCGAGGTCGTCGTCGGCGAACGGGCCCTCGGTGCGCTCGATCACGCCCGCGTTGTTCACCACGAGGCCGAGGCCGTCGAGCTCGCGCTCGGCCGTCGCGACCGCGTCCCGCACGCCGTCGGCGTCGGTCACGTCGACCGCCAGGACGAGGGTGCGCACGCCGCCGGGCGGCCCGGCCTGCTCGATCTCGGCCGCGACGGCCTCGAGGTGCTCGCGCGTGCGTCCCACCAGGGCGACCGACCACCCCGCGGCGGCGAGGCCCAGAGCCAGCCCCCGGCCGATCCCCCGACCTGCTCCGGTGACGAGCGCGGTCCGTGGTGCGTCGATGCTCGCGGTCATGATCCCCATCGTGCCCGCGTCCGCCCGTGCCCGCACAGGTGCGCGGGCACGGGCGGACCCAGGCACCTGTGCGGGCACGGGCGGGCGATCGGGCGGCCAGGGCGGTCCGGCCGTCAGCCCGCCACGAGCCCGACCGCGAGCGCGAGCATCACGACGCCGACGACGACGTCGAGCACGCGCCAGGTCGACGGGCGCCGCGCCCAGCGGGACGCCCACCGCGCCCCGAACCCCAGACCCGTGAACCACAGCGCGCTCGCGACGAGCGCACCCGCCGCGAACCACCACCGGTCCGCACCGTGGTCCTGCGCGAGCGACCCGAGCAGCAGCACCGTGTCGAGGTAGACGTGCGGGTTGAGCCACGTGAGGGCGAGCGTGACGCCGACGACGGCGCGCAGGCGTCCGCGGTCGTCCGGCCGGGCCGGCTCGAGCGCACCGGGTCGCCGGGCCGACCAGAGCGACCGCAGGCCGAACGCGGCGAGGTACGCCGCGCCGATCCACCGCATGCCGTCCACGAGCCCGGGGTGCCGGTCGACCACCGCGCCCATGCCGGCGACGCCGACCGCCACGAGCACCGCGTCGGAGACCGCGCAGATCGCGACGACCGGGCCGACGTGCTCGCGGAGCAGGCCCTGGCGCAGCACCCACGCGTTCTGCGCGCCGATCGCGACGATGAGCGACAGGCCGGTCACGAGACCGGTGAGGACGACGGGGGCGACGGAGAGCACCCGGCGACGCTACGGCCGCGCGCCGGTGAAGTGAAGCGACAGTTCCTGCACAGTCATTAGCATCGCTTCATGCGTGTCCGACCCGAGCAGCTCGCCGCCCTCGCGGCGATCGTCGACCACGGCACGTTCGACGCCGCGGCCCGCGCGCTCTCGGTCACCCCGTCGGCGGTGAGCCAACGCGTCCGCGCCCTCGAGGCCGCGGTGGGTCACGTCGTCGTCGTCCGATCGTCACCCGCACGGACGACGCCCGCGGGTGACGTGCTGCTCCGCATGGCCCGCCAGCAGGCGCTCGTCGAGTCCGAGGCGCTCGCGGCGCTCTCGGGCACCGACGCACCGACGCGGGAGGTCTCCGTCGCCGTGAACGCCGACTCGCTCGCGACGTGGTTCCGCGCGGTCCTCGCGACCGCCGCCGGCTGGACGGACGTCACGCTGCGGCTGCACGTCGAGGACCAGGACCACTCGAGCGCCCTGCTGCGCTCGGGCGCGGCCGTGGCCGCGGTGACGTCCGACGCCGTCGCGGTGCAGGGCTGCTCGGTCGAGCGGCTCGGCACGATGCGCTACGTGCCGGTCGCGGCGCCGTCGGTCGCCGACCGCCTGCTCACGCGCGAGGGCCCCGGGTGGGCGGGGACGCCCGTCGTGCGGTTCGACCGCAAGGACGAGCTCCAGGACCGCGTCCTCGCGGCGCAGGGCGTCCGCCTCTCGCCGCCGACCCACCACGTGCCCTCGCCCGGCGGGTTCGTGGCCGCGGTCCGGGCCGGCCTGGGCTGGGGCGTCGTGCCGCGCGACCAGCTCGGCGACGACCTGGCCACCGGTCGCCTCGTGCGCCTCCCCGCCGACGACGTCGAGGTGCCGCTGCACTGGCAGTGCTGGCGGCTGCGGACCGCGACCGTGGACCGGCTCAGCGCGGCCGTCCGCGCCGCGGCCCGCTCTCTCGACGGGTGACGCGTGACGCCTGACGCGTGAGGCGACTCAGAGGCCGTCGGCGACCGCGGCGGTGACCTGGAGCCACGCCTCCCGGCTCTCGCGCGACAGGGCCCCCACGTCGAGCGGCCCGCCGCCCACGAGCGCGGCGTCGTAGGGCACGTCGATCACGACGCGGGTCAGCCGGCCGAAGTGGTCGTGCAGCCGGCGGGCGAGCGCCGCGTCACGTCGCGTCGCCGGGTCGGACAGCACGGTGACGGCGTTGCGGACGAGGTCCTCCTTGCCGGCCGCCCGGAGCGCGTCGACCGCCCACGCCGCCGACTGCGACGTGTCCTCGCGGACGGTCGAGACGATGACGACCTGGTCCGCCGCCTCGATCGCGGCCTGCCAGTTCGACGCGCGCATGTTGTTGCCCGTGTCCACGACGAGCAGCCGGTAGAAGCGCGACAGCGTCCGGTGCAGGGCTCGGAACGCCGCCGCGTCGATCGAGGCGGCCGACGCCGCGTCCTCGTCCGACGCGAGCACGTCGAACTGCGCGGACTGCGACCGGACGTAGGCGTCGAGGTCGCCCACGCGCGCGCGGCTCGGGTCGTCGAACCGCGGGAGGTCCGCGAGCAGGTCCACCGCGGTGCTCTGGTGCCGCCCGTGCTGGGACCGCCAGCCGAGCGTGCCGCGCGTCTCGTTGTTGTCCCACGCGAGGGTGTAGCCGCCGCGGTACGAGCCGAACGTCGCGGCGACCAGGAGCGTCGCGGTCGTCTTGTGCGCGCCGCCCTTCGGGTTGATCACGACGACGGTCTTGGGGCCGTCGAGGTCCCGCTGGACGCGTGCGATGGCCGTCCGGTGGCGCTGCTCGGCCGGGCCCGGCGGGAGCGCGACGAGGCCACCCGTGAGCCGTCCCAGCGCCCCGCGCCAGCCGCGCTGCGCGGGACCCGCGGGCGCCTCGGGCCGCGACGCGAGCAGGTCCCCGAGCGTCGGCAGCGTGCCGGTGGTGTGCGCCCACGGCGACCCGGACGCGTCGGTCCCGGCGGACGACGACACCGGGCCGGGAGTCGCGCCGGGAGTCGGGCCGGGAGTCGCGCCGGGAGTCGCTCCGGGCGTGCGGCCCGCGGTGCCCGGACGCGTCGGGGTGCCGGGAGGTGCCGAGCCCGTCGGCGTGGGAGCG
>JAUZVJ010000022.1:0-65472 GCA_031844515.1 Actinotalea sp. AC32
CGGCCAGGGGCCCGGGCAGGTCGGCGCCGGCCGCATCGAGGTCCGCGAGCAGCCCGTCGAGCAGGCCGCGCACGGGCGCCCACGGTCCGAGGTCGACGACGTGCGCACGCCCCGACACGACGAGCGCGGTGAGACGGTCACCCGACCACAGGTAGGTCACGAGGTCGGCTTCCGTCGCGGCGAGGGCCGGGACCACGTCGTCGAGCCTCGGCACCGTCCCGACGACGCCGTGCCCCTCGCGCTCCCACGCACGGCGCCGGACGGCGTCGCGCAACCCGGCCTCGCGCTGCTGCGCGTCGCGCCGCCCGCCGGGGTCGGCACCCGGCGTCCCGAGCAGCCGGAGTCGGCGCAGCTCCGTGAGGTCGGCGGCCGTCGCCGGGTCGGACGGCGGACGCAGCGCGGCCACGCGGCTCGCGAGCCCTCGCGCGCGCTCGGACCACTCGAGGACGCGTGCTGGGTCGCGCGTCGACACCGCGGCCCGGATCCCCTCGAGGACGAGCACCCGACCGTGGACGGCGAGCCCGCTCTGGAGGTCGACGCTGCCCGACGCGGCCTGCCAGGTCTCGAGCTCGTCGAGGCCCGCCGCGGCGTGCGCGAGGACCCGCCGGGGTGCCCCCTGAGCCGCGGCGACCTCGGCCCGGACCTCGCGCGCCAGGACGCGGACCAGCACGGGCGCGCGGGTCGTGACGCGCAGGCGCCGCAGCCTTCCGGCGGCGTCGGCGGGCCGGCCGGTGCGCAGGTCGAGGCGAGCCCGCTGGAGGCGCAGCGCGGTCACCTCGGCGGTGAGCCCCCGCGCGGCGAGCTCCGCCGACGACGCGTCCAGCCTGGCCGCGAGGTCCTCGACGCGTCCTGGCCGGGCACGGCCCGGCCCGGCTCCGCCCTGATCGGCACGGCCCGGCCCGCCGAGCACCTCGGCGGTCAGGGCGCACGCGTCGGCCCGTGCGGCGCCGAGCGCGTTGCCTCGTGCGCGGTAGCGTCGCGCCGCACGGCGGGCGACCGCGCCGGCCGCGGTCGCGTCGGTGCCGAGCAGCGCGCCCGCGAGCGCGAGCTCCGCGTCTGCCTGCGCCTGGCGCAGCCGCCTGGTGCCGAACACGTGCGCGACCGCGGTGAGCAGGCGCACCGCCTCGGTCGTCTCCCCCGCGGCCGTGAGGACCGCCGCACGGTCCAGGTCGCACACCGCGAGCGTCACGGGCGAGAGCCCGACGAGGTCCTCGCGCGCCCGCTCCATGAGGCGCAGCGCACGGACGAGGTCGCCGCGCACGAGGGCCGCGTACCCCTGGTTGTGCCGCGCCTTGGCCTCCTCGACCACCTCACCGGCCAGCTCGAGCTGCTCGGCGGCCGCGCCGAAGTCCCGCTCGGCCCGCAGCACCTGCCCGTGGTCCAGGTGCGCGAGCCCGCGGTTGAGCAGCACCCGGCCCAGCCGCGCGGGGTCGTCGGCGAGGGCGCCCGTCGCGGCCGTGAGGTGCTCGAGCGCGGCGTCGAGGTCGCCGCGGCGCAGCTCGACGAGACCGACCTGGCTCACGAGCAGGGCGCGCGTGCGCCGCGACAGCCCGGGGGCCGCGAGCGCCTCGCGGCACAGCGCGAGGGCCTGGTCGGGGTCGCCGGTCTCGGCCAGGAGGTACGCGCGCGTCCCGGCGATGCGCGCGACGAGGTCGGGGTCCTCCGTGCGCTCGGCCGCGCGCGTGAGCGTGCGCGCCGCGAGCGCGTGCCGGCCCGCGTTGCCGTGCGCGACGGCCCGCTCGTGGAGGTCCTGCGCGGTGAGCACGTCTCAGTCGGCCAGCGCCGCGCGGGCGCGCTCCACGGCGGCGCCCCGCTCGCGGGCCTCCGGGGTGTCGGGGACCCGCCCGACCAGGCGCGAGGCGATCCGACCGGCGACGACGGGTGCCGCGAAGGACGTCCCGCTCCACACCGCGAACCCACCCGTGAAGTCGTCGGGGTCGACCGACTCGCGCGTGCGTCCCCCGTGCACGGTCCGGGCGAGCGGCAGACCCCCGCCCGAGAACGCCGGCATCGTGCTGAGCACGGCAGCACCGCGCTCGTGGCGGCCCACCCACGGCCCCGCGTTCGTGAAGAGCGCGTCGGTGCCGTTCGGGTTGAGCGCGCCGACGGCGACGACGGGCACCGCGTCGGGCACGCGCTCGGGCAGCGGGTCGACGTCGCCGGACCCCGTCGCCGCGGGGTCCCACGGCGCGAACGCGGCGGGGAACATCGGCCGGTCGGTCGCGTCGTTGCCCGCGGAGACGACGACGACGGTGCCGCACCGGCCCATCGCGGCGAGGACCTCGTACATCGTGGGGTCGAAGAGCCGGTCCTGGGGCGTCTCGTGGTAGTAGCCCAGCGACAGGCTCAGGACGTCGACCGGGACACCGCCCTCGCCGCGGCAGTGGTGCAGCACGAGGTTCGCGATGCCGACCAGCGCCGCGACGAGCTCGGACTCGGCGACGGCGCCCGTCGAGCCGACGACGCGCCACGCGAGGACGTCCGCGTCGGGCGCGGCCTGGTGGACGAGCCCGGCGATGAACGTGCCGTGCCCGGCGAGCGGGTCGAGGCCGCCGTCGAGGGGTCCGTGCTGGTCGGGGTCACGCTCGGGGTGGTCGGCCGGCGACGTGTGGCCGATCGCGGGCCCGGGCACGGGGAGCGTGTTGACGTGCGCGAGCCACGGGTGCTCGCCGCACCCCGTGTCGAGCAGGCCCACCACGGGCCGCCGGCCCTTCACCGCGCGCCTCCGCACGGGGGCCGGCCCCACGTACGCGACGGGCTGGAGCCCGCCGCTGCCCGGCGACCCGTACGCGGCGACGCCGCCGCCCACGCCCGCGACGGGGTTCGTCGAGTGGAACGGGTTCGTGGAGTGGAACGGGTTGGTGGAGTGGAACGGGTTGGTGGAGTGGAACGGGTTGGTGGAGTGGAACGGGTTCGCGCTCACGCCGGCGGAGACGGTCAGGACGTGGTCGAGGCCGACGCCGAGCAGCGCCGAGCCCGCGCGGTCGCGGGCCGCCTCGAGCAGCCGCCAGGCGTCGGGCGGCGCCGCACCGGGCCGCGCGGTGACGAGGAGCCGCACCAGCCCGGGCGGCCCGACGACCCACGGCAGCCGGCGGCGCCGCTCCTGCGTCTCCTCGGACGTCTCGTCCAGGACGACGCGCTCGTACGCCGGGTCGACGTCGACCGACCAGCCGAGCGCCTCGCCCGCCGCCCGGAGCACCGCGACCGCCTCGTCGACGGGACCGAGCGTCGACACCAGCAGGCGGTCGGGCACGTACGCCGTCGGCGCGACGCGCACGCCGTCGGCCGTGGTCGGCGGGTCCAGCACGGCGACCACGGGCCCGGGCGGCAGGTGGCGGCGCGACCAGGCGGGCCGGTCCGGTCGGGGGTCGGGGCCGTCCTGGCTCATGTCGTCCTCCTACAGCTCGAAGGGTGCGGTGGTGACCCGGACCGACGGCGTCCCGGCGTCCTCGGGCCCGAGGACCCACAGCGTCGCGACCCCGGAGGGGACGTCCGCGACCTCGAAGCGCCCGGCCGCCGACGAGGTGGTCCGCACGTCGTCGCCGCCGCAGCGCAGCCGGACCGCGTGGACACCCGCTGGGGCGACCCACCCGTCGACGCGCCGCCGGCCGTGCTCGAGCGGGCTCACGCGGAGCATGACCGTGACGGCTCCGGCGGTGAAGGTGAGCGTGCGCGTCGCCCCGGTGCCGGCGTCCTCCCTGGCCGGTGCGCGCACGCCCTCCAGACGCGCCGCGTCGCCCGTGAGCGTGAGGAGGTCGTACTCCTCGTCGAGGCCGTCGCTCGCGAGCGCGACGAGGACCGACGTGACGAGCCCCTCCGGCACCGGGTCCCGTCGCCGCCACATCGCCCGCAGCCGCGCGTGCAGCGTCTCGTCGCCGTCGTCGGTCACGACGCACCTCCCTCGGCGAGCAGCGCGCGGAGCTTGGCGAGGCACCGGCCGCGCGTCGGGCCGATGCTGCCGACGGGCATGCCGAGGTCCTGTGCCATGCCTGCGTAGTCGGGCCGGTCCTCGAACGCGACGACGCGCAGCAGGCGCCGGCACCGCTCGGGCAGGCTCCGGACCGACGCCCAGAGCCGCTCGTCCTCGTCGCGCGCGACGACCTCGTGCTCGACCGAGGGCCGCGCGTCGGGCAGCCGCTCGAGGACCTCGTCGTCGACCGTCTCGTCCGTCCGGCTGCGGCGCGCGACGCGCCACGCCTCGCGACGCGCCGTCGTCGTGAGCCAGGCGGCCACCGCCTGGGGGTCGGCGACCGACGTCGCGTTGCGGACGAGCGCGACCCAGGTCGTCTGCACGACGTCCTCGGCCTGGGCACGGCCCAGCCCGTACGCGCGCACCACGTGCCACAGCACGGGCGTCATGGTCGTCACGAGCTCGTCGAGCCCGCCCGACACGCCGTCGCGCCAGGCCCGGAAGGCCGTCGCCGCCGTGTCCCAGGTCGACGGCTCGGGTGACGCGCTCGTGCGCCCCCCGCCACGGGAGGGCTCCCCTGCCATGCCCTGCATTGTGATCGAGGTCACAGAGGCACCGCAACGACCCCCGCCCGCCGGACCGCCCGGGCGGCCCGGCGGGCGCGTGACGGGCGGGGTCGCGGGCGGGGGCGCGGGCGGGAGCTGGAGCCGGGGCACGAGCGCCGTCGACGACGCGACGCGCGCGCTCACGTGATCACCACCTGGTCGTTCGTCGCGCCCGCGAGAACCTGCAGGAGGTACTGCGCGAGCACGAACCGCTCGTCGACCGACAGCACGCCGCTCACCGCGACCCAGCCGCCCGTGCCGTCCACGAGCGCCGTGAGCGTCACCGGGTCGACCGCCTCGGGCGCACCGAGCCCGACGGCGAACACGCGCCCGTCGATCGACCCGGCGACGTCCGCGACCCACGCCGGCGCGTTCTGCTGCCCGTCGGTGAGGACGACCATCGCCGTCCCGTCGTACCCCGCGGCGGCAGCGAGCTGCGACGCGGCGGTGGTGACGCCGTCGCCGATCGACGTCGCGCCCGCGGGGTCCGGCACGTGCGCGGCGACCGCGGCGAGCGCGGCCGACCGACCCGGGCCGAAGGTCTCGGCGCCCGCCTGCTGCACGGGCAGCACCGTGTCGGCGTCGTGGTGGAAGCGGACGACGCCCACCCCGTCGTCGGGCCGCAGGAGCTCGACCGCGACCGACACGGCCTCGCGCAGCACCTCGACGCGGCTCCGCCCGTCGCCCGCGTCCCACGCCATCGACCCCGAGCGGTCGAGCACGAGCGCGAGCGCGGTCGTCGGGCGCGGCACCGCGTCGGCGGTCACCGGCACGGTCCACGCCTCGTCCGTCTCGACGCACCGCACGGTGACGCTCCCGGAGGCCGTCGTGCCGGCGGGCCCGGCGTCCCACGTGAGCCAGACGCGGCCCTCGGCGGTCGCACCACGGCCCGGGCTCGGCACCGTCGTCGTCGGCCCGAGCGGGAGCCCGAACGGACCCGAGAGCGCCGTGACCTCCAGGTGCACGTCGAGGTCGCCCGAGCAGTCGACGACCACCGCGCGCGCCGTCGTCGTCGCCTCCGCGACGTGCGTGAAGGAGACCGACGGCGTCCGGAGCGTCGCCGCGAGCCCGTCGGTGACCTCGTGCGCGGCGAGCGCGAAGGCGAGCAGCCCCGACGACACCTCGCGCACGACCTGCTCGGCTGCCGACCACGGCGGCTGGAACGACGTGCCGCACTCGACGGTCCACGCGAGGACCTTCGTCGTCCCGACCGCCGCTCGGTGACGGCTGAACGCGTAGTCGTCGCTCGCGCCCGACGTCGGGTAGAGCGTCATGGCCTGCTCGACGCCGTAGACCGCGCCGTGCGCGGCCGTGACCCCGGCGTCGAGCCGCGCCGCGAGGTCGACGACGACGGCCCCGTCCTGCGCGGGCAGGTACTCGCCGATCCCGTCGCCCACGCGTCCGCGGACGGCGTCGAGCCCGGGGTCGAGGAACGACTCCCCCGGGTCGGCGGACTGGTTCTCGTCCGACCCCCAGCTGTGCAGGACGACCGGCACCGCGCTGTGCACGTCGACGTGCCACCGGATGCGCGGGAAGGTGTCCAGCACCCACACGACGTCGCGCGTCTCGGGCTCCGACGCGGGCGACGGCCCGCGGTACAGCGTCGGGTGGCACGGGTCGGCGGACGCGCTCACGCCCGAGTCGGGCGCGAACCGTGCGAGGTGGTCCCACAGGAAGTCGAAGTTGCGGTTGAGGTCCACGCCGACGCACGCAGGGTCGGTCGACCCGGCCGGGGCCGGTCGCCGGTTCTTGCGCCACTGCGGGTCGACGGTCTGGCTGTGCGCCCGCCCGTCGGGGTTCGCGCACGCGAGGACGAAGAGGTTCAGGGTCCGCACGACCCGGCGCACCTGCGCCGCGCCGTACGACGCGCCCCCGTAGGCGAGCCCGGTCCCCGTCGCGTACGCCTCGAGCAGGTCGGCCGCGAACGAGACCAGCGCGTCGGGCGGGACCCACTCGCGCGCGTGCACCCCGCCGAGGAGCAGCACGCCGTCGGCGTCGTGCGGGCCGCGCGCGCCGACGCGCAGCAGCGTCACGGTGCGGCCCTCGTGGGTCGGGTGCGGGGTCGTGACGAGCTCGCTCGTCATGGGGTACGCGGCGGCGAGCGCCGCGAGCGCGGAGCCGATCCCGGTGGCGTCGAGGTACACGGCCTAGCCCTCCTTGCGTCCGAGCCCGCGGGGCACGTCCCCACGAGCGGTGAAGCGCCGCGGTGCCACCTCGGCCTGCCGGGCCCGTCCGGTGACGGTGAGGTCCTCGAGCTCCTCGACGACGACCCCGCGACCCGCCCGCGTCACGCGGGCGACGGCGAGCGAGCCGCGCGTCAGGACGACGAACGTCTCGAGGCCCGACGGCGTGCGCCGGGCGACGGGACGACAGCCCGTGTCGGCCCCGCTCGTGGCGACGAAGTCGCGCAGCGCGTCCGCGTCCGCGCCGGTGACCCGGCACCGCACGAGGTGGTCGTGCGGTGCCGGGTCCGGCGTGCCGGGACGGTCCGTCGGCCGCTCGGTCACGGGAGGTCCCCGTCGGCCGGGCGGGCCTGGGGAGCACGGGCCTGGGGAGCACGGGCCTGGGGTGCACGGACCGGCGCTGTGCCGCCGGCGCCCCGCACACCCCCGCCCACGGGCACGAGCGGCGTCGGGACCGGTCGCGGACCGCCGAGCGGTGGCCGGACCACCGGCGGGCGGACGACGACGGGAGGGTGTGGCCGCGTGAGCGTCCTGCCCAGGCAGTGCAGCAGCGCCGTGAGGCTGCTGCCGTGCTGCTTCATGCCGGCGTCGAGCTGCTTGGCGAGCCTCGGCTCGCGGCGCAGGGTCGCGAGGAAGGCGTCGAGCTCGTCCTTGCAGACCTCGCCGTCCTTCGGGGGCTCCGGGTCCTCCTCGTTGGGCCGCGGCACGTAGACCGAGCCCGAGAGCAGCTGCTCGCGCGTGAAGTGCTCACCCCGCAGGGTCGTGCCCTCCGCGACGAGGCGGAACCGGTGGACCCCGTGGTCGGTCGCCGTGAAGTCACCCTCGAAGACGCCGTCCTCGGTCGCCGTCAGGTCGACCTGGTCGTTGCCCGCGGGCCCCGTCACGAGCGCGCGGACCCGTGCCCGCCCGCCGTCGACCGGGATCGAGAACTCGTCCAGGTGGGCCGTCAGATGCATGACCGACCCCGGCGCGATGCCGTCCTGGCGCAGCGTCGCCCGGAAGGTCAGGCTCGACCGGCTGTGCACCTCGAGCAGGTAGCGCACGCCCCGCCGGACCGCCTCGTGGTAGGCCTCGACGTCCGTCTCCTCGAGGTGCTGGAGCCACTTGGCGAACCCGCCGCGGTCGACCTGCAGGACCGCGTGCCACGTGCCGTCCCAGTGCTCGCCGCCCCCGGCGTCGACGTACGGCAGCGAGAGCCGGTAGTAGCCGACCGTCGCGCCGGTGACGTAGCGCACGCCCGGCGAGCCGGCCGTGACGACGTCGCCCGACGGCGTGACGAGCGAGAACCGCACCGCACCCGGCTCCGGCACGAGGAGGATCACGTCGGTCGACGAGTCCCCGCGCGTGAGGTCGAACGGCACCTTGACGGTGTCGCCGGGCTCGACGAAGCCCTCGGGGTCGAGCACGACCTGCTCGTTGGTGACGCCCGCGAGGATCTGGAGGTAGTACTTGGCGAGCAGGAAGTGCTCGTCGGACGACAGGTTGCCCGTCATCGTCACGTACCCGCCCGTGCCGTCCGTCAGGGCGGTGAGCGCAGCGGGGTCGACGGCGGAGGGCTCACCCAGGCCGATCGCGAACACCGTGTCGCCGATCGACCCGGCGACGTCCGCGATGGACGCCGGTGCGTTCTCCTGCCCGTCGGTGAGCACGATCATCGCGGTCGTGTCGTAGGCCGCGCCGACGGCGGCGAGGAGCGTTCCCGCCGACGCGACGCCGTCGCCGATCGACGTGGCGCCGGCCGGGTTGGGCGCGTGGGACGCGACGGCCGCGGCCGCCTGCGCCCGTCCGGCCCCGAAGACCTCGGGACCGGCGTCCGCGACGGCCATGACCGGCGCCGCGTCGTGGTCGAAGCGCACGACGCCGATGCCCGTCTCGGGCTGGAGCAGGTCGACCAGCACGTGCGCCGACTCGCGCAGCACCTCGACCCGCTTGCGCCCGTCGCCCGCGTCGAAGTCCATCGAGCCCGAGCGGTCCATGACCATGACGACGGCCGCGGTCGGACGCTCGATCGTGTTGGCGGTGATCGCGACCGTCCACTCCTCACCCGTCTCGACGCAGCGGACGACGATCTCGCCCGTGGCGGTGTCCCCCGCGTCCGTGCCGGTGTGGATGAGCCACAGCCGCGCGTGGCCGACCGCGCCGACGCCCGGAGCGGGCAGCGTGACGGAGGAGCCGAGCAGCAGCGTGAACGAGCCGGCCGCGCCCGACGTCGTCGTCGGGCCCGAGACGACCTCGAACGTGAGGTCCTCGATCCCGGCGACCTCCCACACGACGGCGCGGGCCGTCGTCTCGTCCTCGGGCACGTCGTTGAAGACGACCGTCGGGGTGAGGAGCTCGACGCGCCGTGCGGCGGCCCTGACCGCGGCGAAGGCGTTGACGCGCCCGAAGCCGTAGTCGTCGTTGTGGCCCGCGGCGTCGTAGACCACGCCGCCGACCTGGTCCGCGGTGTCGCGCATGATCTGGCGCAGCTCGTCGCGCGTCAGGCCGGGGTTCACCGACAGCGCGAGGGCCGCGCAGCCCGCCGCGGCCGGCGCCGCGAACGACGTCCCCGTCCACGGCCCGTAGGTGTTCCCGGAGAACGCGTTGACGACGTCGACGCCGGGTGCGATGAGCTCGACCTCGTCGCCGCGCGCCGCGTCGTCCTCGAGGTCGTCGCGCGTGGAGCGCACGACGGCGATGACGTCCGGGTGGGAGACCACCTGGTCCAGGCTCACGTCGACGTCCGCGCCGTTGCTCGCGGCCCAGAAGATCGCGGTGCCGAGGCCCCCGCGTCCGTTGGCGGCGGCGGCCTCGAGAGCGAGCTCGAGGGTCGTGGTGAGCGCCCAGTCGGCGCCGTTCGGACCGAGGCTCGAGACGATGATGTCGGCGCCCGTCGCCGGGTCGGCTGCCGGGACCTCGGTCGAGGGGTCGGCCGCGTAGGCGACCGCGCGGGCGAGCGTGGTCTGCGTGCCGACCTGGTCGCCCAGGCACGCGACGAGCACGAGCTCGGCGTCCGGGGCGGCCCCCACGCCACCGGTCCCGCCTCCGCGCCGCGCGCCGACCATGCCGGCGCAGAACGTGCCGTGGTCGCCGTCGGGCATGCCCGCGGTGCCGACCGTGAGGGTCGCGGGGCTCCCGGTGAAGAAGCCCGAGCCCGCGCCGACGCCGGCGGCGAGGTCCTCGTGGTCGGCGTCGAAGCCGTTGTCGATGACGGCGACGCGGATCCCCGCGCCGAACGTGTGGTCCCACGCGACCTCGGCCGAGACGTCGGCGCCCGCGGTGCCGCCGTCCTGGCCCGTGTTGCTCCACTGCCACTGGTCGCCGTACTCGGGGTCGGTCGGGGTGAAGCGCTGCGGCACGTGCTCGACGAACGACGGCTCGGCGAAGACGAACCGCGCGTCGTCGTGCAGCCGGACGGACGCGTCGAGCGCGTCACCGGTCGACGTGCGGACCTCGAACAGGTTGGGCGCGAACCGCAGCTCGGTGAGCACGGACAGGCCCACCTCGTCGAGCACGCGCCGCGCGTCGTCGGTGCCCAGCGACGCGTCGAGCTGCACGGCGAGCACGTCGGTCGCGATGACCGGCCGGCCGTCCTCGTTGATGACGACGCTCGCGGCCGGCGTCGCGCTGCGCGCGCCGCGCTCGTCGCGCTCGTCGCTCGTCAGCAGCTGCCAGCCGGCGCGGGCGAACGCGTCGAGCGTGTCGTCGTCGATCTGCCGGGCGGCCGCGCGCACGTCGGCGCCCGCACGCTCGGACGCGCGGCGCCCACGTGCGGCGTCGGCGGACGGCTGGGTGGACGGCCCTGCGGACGGCCCTGCGGACGGCTCGACCGAGTGGACGGCGACGACGCCGTCGACCTCCTCGACCTCGACGAGGCGGTCCTTGCGGTAGTAGCGGCGGTTCATCGGGACTCCCCGGCTCGAAGGATCGGCCCTGCACCGACCCGGTCGAGGTGGAGGAGTGAGCCGGCGCCCGCCCTGATACGTCGCGCCGCGCGCCTCGCACCGGTGCGGGCCGCGCAGCGGTGCGCCACCGCGCGGCGTCACCGTGCGCGTCACGGGCCGTGCGCCTCACCGGCTGTGTCGGTGGGCGCGGTTAGCGTGCCGCCCGTGACCTCGACGACCACGCGCACCGCGCGCTCCGCCCGCGGCCAGCGCGCCGACCGCCCCGGCTTCACGTGCACGCAGTGCGGGTGGACGTCGGTCAAGTGGGTCGGCCGGTGCGGCGAGTGCCAGGAGTGGGGCAGCGTCGTCGAGGAGGCCGCGTCGACGGCGGGCCCGCGCACTGTGGCGACGGCGCCACCGCGCGGCCCGGCGCGCCCGGTCACGGAGATCGACGTCGAGGCCGCTCGCGCGAGGCCGACCGGCGTGGGTGAGCTCGACCGCGTGCTGGGCGGCGGGCTCGTGCCCGGTGCGGTCGTGCTCATGGCGGGTGAGCCGGGCGTGGGCAAGTCGACCCTGCTGCTCGACGTCGCGGGCCGCGTCGCGACGGCGCACGGGACGGTCCTCTACGTCACGGGTGAGGAGTCGGCCGGCCAGGTGCGGCTGCGCGCCGAGCGGATCGGCGCGCTCGCGCCGCGCCTCCTGCTCGCGGCCGAGACGGACCTCGGCGCGGTGCTCGGCCACATCGAGCAGACCGAGCCGTCGCTCCTGGTCGTCGACTCGGTCCAGACCATCGCGTCGGCGCTCGTCGACGGCGCGCCGGGCGGGGTGTCGCAGGTCCGCGAGGTCGCGGCGGCGCTCATCGCGGCGGCCAAGGCCCGCGACCTGCCGACGCTCCTGGTGGGCCACGTGACGAAGGACGGGGCCGTGGCCGGTCCGCGCACGCTCGAGCACCTCGTCGACGTCGTGTGCCAGTTCGAGGGCGACCGGCACTCCCGTCTCCGCCTCGTGCGCGCGACCAAGAACCGGTACGGGCCGACGGACGAGGTCGGCTGCTTCGACCTCACCGAGACCGGGATCGTCGAGCTGCCCGACCCGAGCGGACTGTTCCTGTCCCACGCGGTCCGTCACGTGCCGGGGACCTGCGTGACGGTCACCCTCGAGGGCCGTCGGCCGCTCGCGACCGAGGTCCAGGCGCTCGTGGTCCCGTCGCTCCTGTCGAACCCGCGCCGGACCACGAGCGGCGTCGACTCGAGCCGCCTCGCGATGGTCCTCGCGGTGCTCCAGCGGCGCGCGGGCGTCAACCTCGGCGACCGTGACGTGTACGTGTCCACGGTGGGTGGCGCCCGGGTCGTCGAGCCCGGCGCCGACCTCGCGGTCGCGCTCGCGACCGCGAGCGGCGGGGAGAACGTGCCGCTCCTCGACGGCCTCGTCGCGCTCGGCGAGGTCGGGCTCGCGGGCGAGATCCGTCCCGTGGTCGGCATCGACCGGCGGCTCGCCGAGGCACGCCGCCTGGGCTTCACGCGCGCGGTCGTGCCGTCGGGCGCGGTCGACCCGGCGTCCGTCCCGCCGGGGCTCGAGGTGCTCGAGGCCGTGCACCTCGCCCAGGCCGTCGAGCTCGCCCGCGGGCCGCGCCTGCGGTCCGCCTGAGCACCCCTCGCGTACGCTTCTGCCGTGGTCACGACCGAGCGCTCCGCCGAGGACACGCTGCGCTCCACCCTCGCCGCCGTCGCGCCCGGCACCGAGCTGCGCGACGGTCTCGAGCGGATCCTGCGCGGCCGCACCGGTGCGCTCATCGTCCTGGGCTACGACAAGGTCGTCGAGACCATCTGCTCGGGCGGGTTCCAGCTCGACGTCGAGTTCTCCGCGACCCGCCTGCGCGAGCTCGCGAAGATGGACGGCGCCGTCGTCGTCGACCGCGACGCGACGCGGCTGCTGCGCGCCGCTGTCCAGCTGCTGCCCGACCCGACGATCGAGACCACCGAGTCGGGCACGCGGCACCGCACCGCCGAGCGCGTCGCGAAGCAGACCGGGTTCCCCGTCATCTCGGTGAGCCAGTCGATGCGGATCGTCGCCGTCTACGTGGGCAACTCGCGGTACGTGCTCGAGGGCTCCGACGTCATCCAGTCCCGCGCGAACCAGGCGCTCGCGACGCTCGAGCGCTACAAGGCCCGCCTCGACGAGGTCAGCGGGACGCTCTCGGCGCTCGAGATCGAGGACCTGGTCACCGTGCGCGACGTCGCGGCCGTCGTCCAGCGCCTCGAGATGGTCCGCCGGATCTCGGAGGAGATCGCGGGCTACGTCGTCGAGCTCGGCACCGACGGCCGCCTGATGGCTCTCCAGCTCGACGAGCTCGTCGGCGGCATCGGGTCCGACCGCCAGCTCGTGATCCGCGACTACGTCGACGACGGCCGCCCCGGCCGCTCGCTCGCGGACGTCCAGGCCTCGCTCGCCGCACTCGACGCGACCCAGCTGCTCGACCTCGCGCACATCGCACGGGTCCTCGGCCTCGTCTCGGTCGAGGACTCGCTCGACGGCGCCGTCGGTCCGCGCGGCTACCGGCTCCTGTCGAAGGTCCCGCGCCTGCCCGGCACGATCGTCGACCGCCTGGTCGGCCACTTCGGCGGGCTCCAGAAGCTGCTCGCGGCGGGCATCGACGAGCTCATGGCGGTCGACGGCGTCGGCGAGCAGCGGGCGCGTGCCGTCCGCGAGGGCCTGTCGCGTCTCGCCGAGTCGAGCATCCTCGAGCGCTACGTCTGACGCGTCGTCGTCGACGGCGGCGCGGCGGGGACGGCCGCGCGCCACACGTGCATCGCCGCGTAGGACCGCCACGGCGCCCACCGTGCGGCGCGCACCGCGAGCAGCCGGTGCGCCGCAGCGCCCGTGACGTCACCGTCGAGGACACCCAGGGACCTCGCCCCCGCCAGGAGCGCGACGTCGCCGTCGAGCCACGCGTCCGGGTCGCCCAGCACCCGCATCGCGACGTACGCCGCGGTCCACGGGCCGATGCCGGGCCGCGCCACCAGGTCCCGGCGCAGGGCCGCCGCCCCGACGCCGGCGTCCACCACGAGGTCGCCGTCCGCGAGCGCACCGCACGTCGTCACGACCGTGCCGAGCGCCCGTCGCGGGAGGCGGAGCGGCCGCTCGGGGTCGAGGTCCTCCGCGGCGGACGGGACCCGCACGGCCGCGACGACGCGGTCCGGCGAGGGGAAGAGCCGGTCCAGCCCGGGGACCGACGACGCGTACGGCTCGCCGGCCACCCGCGCCAGACGGCTCAGGTGGGTCCGCGCCGCGGCGACCGAGATCTGCTGACCCACGAGCGCCCGCAGCACGAGCTCGTGCGGATCCACGGTCCCCGGCACCCGGATCCCGGGCGTCCGCGACACGAGAGGTGCGAGGACGGGGTCGGCGGCGAGAGCGGCGTCGACCGCGCGGGGGTCGGCGCCCAGGTCGAGGAGGCGGTGGACCCGGTCGAGCGCGACGCCGACGTCGGCCTCGTCCGCGACCTCGACCGTCGCGTGCACCCGCCACGCGGGTCGCGACCCGGCGACGCCGACCTGCCGCGCGACCACCTCGACGGCACCCGGCCCGCCCGGGAGCGTCACGGTGCGCGCGTAGCGCAGCGGTCCCCGGCCGGGGAGCTCGGCGACCTCGACCCCCGCGACGGCGCGGGCCCCGAGGAACCCCAGCACGCCGGGTGCGTCGAACGGCTCGCCGACCGCGAGCTCGACCTGAGTCCGGACCCCCACCGCACCATCCTCCACCGGGGCGAGCGGTCGCCGGCGCGGGCAGCGTGCGCCGCGGCGAGCGGGCAGCGCGCGCCAGGGCCGGGCCTGCCCGGGGCCGGGCACGAGAGGCACCGGCCGGCCGAGCTGCTGACGGGACGGCGGGTCCCGTCTACGGTCGCCTCATGACCTCCGTCATCGGACACATCGCCATCGACGCAGCCGACCCCCTCGCCCAGGCCGAGTGGTGGTCGCAGGTCCTCGGCTGGCCCGCGGGCCACGAGGACGACCCGGACGAGGCGTGGGTCGAGCCCACCGACGGGTCCGGGCAGGGGCTGCTGTTCCTGCGCGTGCCCGAGGCCAAGACGGTGAAGAACCGCCTCCACCTCGACATCCGGCCGGACGACGACACCGACCAGGCGACCGAGCTGCAGCGCCTGCTCGACCTCGGTGCGACGGCGGTCGACCTGGGGCAGGGGGACGTCACCTGGCACGTCCTCGCGGACCCGGAGGGCAACGAGTTCTGCCTGCTGCGCAGCACGCCGTCGCAGATCGCCGCCGAGCTCGCCGCCGACCGGACCGCCTGACGAGCACGCGCGCGCCGGGGCGACCGACGGGCGCGTCAGCCGAGGTCGAAGACGATCTGACCGCTCTGCGCGCCCGCGACGACCGCGAGCGCGGTGTACGTCCCGGCGCGCGGCTCGGGCAGGTCCGCGGTGCACGCCTCGTCGGAGCGCACGCGCGGCCACGCGAGCTGCACGACCTCCTGGGCGCCGGGAGCCATGAGCAGCATCCGCTCGCCGTCGGTGGTCGCGCAGTCCGCGCTCGACCAGATGCGGTCCGCGCCCGACGTGACCACGAGCGACTGGTTGGCGGTGCCGGCGTCGACCGTGCAGGCCTTGTCGCTGCTGTTGGTGAGCGTGACCGTGAAGGTGGGCGTGCTGCCGGCCGGGTACGTCGCGGCGTCCGAGACGAGCGTCGTCGTGAGCGCCTCGACCGCGCACGCGTCGGGCGCCCCACCCTTGTCGGCGCCGTCGGCGTCCCCGGCGTCCTCGGTGGCCGCGTCCTCGGCGGCGCCTCCCTGCGCGCCGTCGGCCGCCTCGCCCTCGTCACCCGCGCCGGCCACCGCGGCCGTGTCCTCGCCGGCCGCGGTCGCCGGGGCGTCCCTGCCGCGCAGCGACGACAGCACCGAGACCACGAGCACGGCGACGGCCACGAGCACGCCGACGACGACGAGGCGCCGCACCCAGTACACGCGTGAGGGCTGCGGACCCACAGGACGCAGGACGGTGTTCATCGGGTCTCCAAGCACGCTGGGGGCACCGGCGTCGGTGCGCCTCGGACTGCGTCGCCACGCTACGACGGGCGGCCGCGCACGCCGTGGTGCCGCGCCGTGGTGCCGCGCCGTGACGCCACGACACGGCGGCAGGCGGCGAGGCAGGCATGATGAGCCGGTGCCGCACCCGCTCGTCCCGCCGGTCCTCGACTGGTACGCACGCTCCGCGCGGGACCTGCCGTGGCGGCGACCGGGGTGCACGCCGTGGGGCGTCCTCGTGAGCGAGGTCATGCTCCAGCAGACGCCCGTCGTCCGCGTCGAGCCGCTGTGGCGCGCGTGGATGGAGCGGTGGCCGGCACCCGCGGACCTGGCCGACGCCGCGACGTCCGACGTCCTGCGCGCGTGGGACCGCCTGGGCTACCCGCGCCGCGCGCTCCGGCTCCAGGAGTGCGCGCGGGCCGTGGTGGACCGGCACGGCGGCGAGCTGCCCACCGACGAGGCCGCGCTGCTCACGCTCCCGGGCATCGGCACCTACACGGCCGCCGCGGTGGTCGCGTTCGCGCACGGGCGCCGGTCGGTCGTCGTCGACACCAACGTGCGCCGCGTCCTCGCGCGGACCCTCGGCGGCGAGGCGCTGCCGCCGCCGTCGCTCACGCGGTCCGAGATGGCACGTGCGGCGCAGGTCGTGCCCGACGACGACGCGACGGCGGCCCGGTGGAGCGTCGCCGTCATGGAGCTCGGCGCGCTCGTGTGCACGGCACGGTCGCCGCGCTGCGCGGCGTGCCCGGTCGACGACCTGTGCGCGTGGCGGGCCGCCGGGATGCCCGCCGACGAGCACGCGCACCGCCGACGGCGCCAGGCGTGGGCCGGGACGGACCGTCAGGTCCGGGGGCGCGTCATGGCGACGCTGCGCGCCGCCGACCACCCCGTCCCCGAGGCGCTGCTCGTCGACGCCGGCCCCGACGAGGCTCAGCGCGCCCGTGCCGTCGCCGGGCTCGTCGCTGACGGGCTCGTCGTGCGCGAGGACGTCGTCGGCACCGTGGACGGCGAGCACGTCACGACCGCCGTGTACCGGTTGCCCGGGTGAGCGCCGAGCTGCCCGAGGTTCCCGCGGGCCTGCGCGCGCTCACCGACCGCGAGCCGTCCTGGGACCCCTGGCTCGCGTCGCTGCCGCGGCTCGCACGCGACGTCGTCGCGGACTGGGAGCTCGTACCCGACGGCGACGCGATGCACGGCGAGTGCTCGCTCGTGCTGCCGGTGCTGGCCGAGGGACGGCGCGCCGTGCTCAAGCTCGGGTGGCCGCACGACGAGGCGCGCCACGAGCACCTGGCCCTGCAGCACTGGCACGGCGACGGCGCCGTCGAGCTCCTGCGCGCCGACCCGCACCGCTGGGCGCTGCTCCTGGAGCGTGCGGGACCGGTCGACCTGCACGCGCTCGACGACGTGACGGCGTGCGAGACCGTCGGCGGCCTGTACGCGCAGCTGCACCGCCCGGCGCTGCCCCAGGTGCGCCGGCTGTCCTCGCTCGCGGCGGACTGGGCCGAGCGGCTGTCCCGGCTCCCCCGCTCCGCCCCCGTGCCGCACCGCCTCGTCGAGCAGGCCGCGTCGCTCGCCCGCGACCTCGCCGCGGACGGGGCGACCGACCGGACGCTCGTGCACGGCGACCTGCACTTCGCGAACGCGCTCCGGTCGGATCGCGGCACGCGCGACGACGACGCCGCCGGCGGCGCTGACGGCACGTGGCTCGTCATCGACCCCAAGCCCCTGTCCGGCGACCCGCACGTCGAGCCCGCGCCGCTGCTGTGGAACCGGTGGGACGAGGTCGTCGCGTCGGGCGACGTGCGGTGGGCGGTCCGCCGGCGGCTCGACGCGGTGGTCGACGCCGCGGGCCTGGACCGGGACCGGGCGCGCGACTGGTCGGTCGTGCGTCAGGTCGTCAACGCCCTGTGGTGCGTCGAGGCGCTCGACCGGCAGGGCAGGGCGCTCGACGCGGGCGCCCGCGAGTGGATCACGCGCGCGGTGACGATCGCCAAGGCCGTCCAGGACTGAGCCGCACCCGAGGGGCGGCGCCGCACCTAGACTCGCGCGCGTGGTCCGAATCGTGTGGGACATGGACGGCACGCTCCTGGACTCGACGCACGTCGTCCCCGACGCCTTCGTGGCGACGGTCCGCGAGCTCGGCGGCGAGGCCGACCGCGAGCGGGTGGTGGCTGCCTACTCGCTCGGGGTGCCCGAGGTCATGCTCGAGCACCTCGTCGGCCGCGCCCTGAGCCCGGCCGAGGTCGACCTGTACTACGAGCGCCTGCTGCTCGGTGACGTCGACCCCTACGACGGGGTCCTCGACACGCTCGCCGCGCTGCGCGAGCGGGGCCTCCCGGTCGCGGTCTTCACGGGCGCGAGCAGCCGGGCGGCACGCACCCTCCTCGCGTCGGCGGGGATCGAGTTCGACGTCCTCGTCGGTGGCGACGACGTCGCGTCGCCCAAGCCCGCCCCCGACGGCGTCCTGCGGGCCGCGGAGGTCCTCGGCGCCGACCCGCGCGACGTCGTGTACGTGGGCGACGCCCCGACGGACCTGCGCGCGGCCCGCGCGGCGGGCGCGCGCGGCGCCGCGGCGACGTGGGGTCACCTCTACCGCGCGGACGAGCCGGCCGACGTCCGGCTCGCCGGCCCCGCCGAGGCGCTGGACCTGCTCGACCTCTGACGGCCTCAGAGCTCGAGCAGCATCCGGGTGTTGCCGAGCGTGTTGGGCTTCACGCGCGCGAGGTCGAGGAACTCCGCGACGCCGTCGTCGTGCGAGCGCAGGAGCTCGGCGTAGACGTCCTGCCCGACCGGGGTGCCCTCGATCGCGTGGAACCCGTGCCGCGCGAAGAAGTGCGTCTCGAACGTGAGGCAGAAGACGCGGCGGAGGCCGAGCGCCCGGGCCCGGCCGATCAGCGCGTCGAGCAGCGCGTGGCCGACGCCCCGCCCGCGGTGCGCGGGGTCGACGGCGAGCGTGCGGACCTCCGCGAGGTCCGACCACATGACGTGCAGGGCGCCGCACCCGGCGACGACGCCGTCGACCTCGGCGATGACGAACTCCTGCACCGCCTCGTAGTAGCCGACCATCTCCTTGGCGAGCAGGATGCGTCGCTCGGCGTACGGCTCGACGAGGTCGCGGATCGCGGGGACGTCGGCCGGCAGCGCGGGCCGGACGGTCACGCGACCCGCACCGGACGCGGGTGCGGGGTCGGCTGCAGTCGTCACGCGCCGAGGCTAGGACCTCCGCGTCCGTCGCCGCGCGACGTCCCCGCCCGTCGAGATCAGGGTTCGTGTCGGCGTGTCGCCCGACGCGACGACACGAACCCTGATCTCGACGTGGGGCGGAGGGAGAGGGGGAGGTAGGGAGAGAGGGAGGGAGGGGGGAGGGAGGGAGGGGGTGCGGGCGGGAGGGCGCTCAGGAGCGTCCGACCACGTCGAGCAGGGCGGCCGCGGTGAGCTCGTCGATCACGAGGTCGGTCACCACCCCCGCCGCGAGCGCGGCGCGCAGGGGCGCGACCTTGTTGTCGCCCGCGACCGCGCACACGCGCCGCGGGATGCGCCGCAGCTCCACGGGGCTCGGTCCCGTCGCGCGCGCGTTGATCGCGACGTCGTCCCAGCTGCCGTCCGGCCGGAGGAAGACCGTGCACACGTCGCCGACGACGCCCTCCTCGTGCAGCAGCCCCGCGTCGTCCTCGTCGAGGTAGCCGGCCGAGTAGACGTGGCTCGGGACGCCGCCGTGCAGCGCACCCACGCCGAACAGCGCGATGTCTGCACGTCGTTGCACGTCGAGCACACGTCTGACCGACCGCTCGCGCCACATCGCCGCCTTGGTCTCCGGGTAGTCGAAGAACGCGGGCACCGGGAAGTGGTGCACCGCGGCGTCGAACGCGGCCCCGAAGCTCGTGATGAGGTCGCTCGCGTACGCGAAGCCGCTGGTGCGCGTGTTGGCCGCGCCGTTGAGCTGGACGATCGCGCTGCCGCGCGTCGGCTTGGGCGTGAGGTGGCGCCCGACGGCGGCGAGCGTCGTGCCCCAGGCGATGGCGAGCACCATGTCGGAGTCGAACCAGGTCCCGATGAGACGCGCCGTCGTGCGGGCGACCTGCTCCAGACGGTCGATCTCGGTCGCCGAGTCGGGCACGGCGACGACGTACGTCTCGATGCCGAACCGGCGTCCGATCGTGCGGCTCAGCCCCGGCGCCTGGGTGCGGGCCGGACGGATGGTGATCTCGACGAGCCCGGTGTCACGTGCGCGTTTGATGAGGCGGGAGACCGTGGACCGCGAGGTGCCGAGGTGGCGAGCGATGACCTCCATCTTGATGTCCTGGAGGTAGTACATCGACGCCGCCCGCAGCACGTCCTCCTGCTCCATGCCGACCTCCTCGTCGGGTGCACATACGTGCACTGGGGTTGCGCGTTTGTTCGGCGGTCTCCAGCATAAACATCGGTGCGCCCCGGCGGAGAGACTCCCGCAAGAGCCGGACGTCCCGGGACCGCCACCGACGTCGAGGAGGACACCGTGAGGACTGTGGCGCTGACACCCCAGCGGCGGACCGAGGCCCTGGAGGCGCTCGCGCGGTCGTCGACCGACGGCAACGAGCTCGACGTCCTCGTCGTCGGCGGCGGCGTGACGGGTGCCGGCATCGCGCTCGACGCGGTGACGCGCGGGCTGCGGGTCGGCATCGTCGAGGCGCAGGACTGGGGCAGCGGCACGTCGAGCCGGTCCTCCAAGCTCGTCCACGGCGGTCTGCGCTACCTCCAGATGCTCGACTTCCACCTCGTCCACGAGGCGCTCACCGAGCGCGACCTCCTCCTCAAGCGCATCGCGCCGCACCTCGTGAAGCCCGTCTCGTTCCTGTACCCGCTCGAGAACAGGTACTGGGAGCGCGCGTACGTCGGCGCCGGCGTCGCGCTGTACGACGCGCTCGCGAGCATCGCCCCCGGCAAGCGCGCGATGCCGTTCCACCGGCACGTCACGCGCACGGGCATGGAGCGGCTCTTCCCCGACCTCAAGCACGAGGCCGCCGTCGGCGCGGTCCGCTACTGGGACGCGAGCGTCGACGACGCGCGGCTCGTCGTGACCCTGGTCCGCACCGCCGCGTCGTACGGCGCGCACGCCGCGAGCCGCACGCAGGTCGTCGAGCTGACCAAGCGCGGCACGGGCGTCGTCAACGGCGCCGTCGTCGTCGACCTGGAGACCGGGCGCGAGATCACGGTGCGCGCCGACCAGGTCATCAACGCGACCGGCGTCTGGACCGAGGAGACCGAGTCGCTCGCCGACACCGAGGGCGGCCTGCACGTCCTCGCGTCCAAGGGCATCCACATCGTCGTCCCGCGCGACCGGATCCGCGGCGACGTCGGCCTGATCCTGCAGACCGAGAAGAGCGTCCTCTTCGTCATCCCGTGGTCGCGCTACTGGGTCATCGGCACCACGGACACGCCGTGGAAGCAGGAGCTCCAGCACCCCGTCGCGACGGCCGCCGACATCGAGTACGTGCTCGACCACGCGAACCAGGTGCTCGAGCGCCCGCTGACCAAGGACGACATCATCGGCACGTGGGCGGGCCTGCGCCCGCTCCTGCAGCCCGGCACCAAGGAGGGCACGTCCTCGGCGAAGGTCTCGCGCGAGCACACCGTCGCGTCGCCCGCCCCGGGCCTGACGGTCATCGCGGGCGGCAAGCTCACGACGTACCGGGTCATGGCCGAGGACGCGGTCGACTTCGCGCTCGGCTCGCGCGCCAAGCAGCTCCCGTCGATCACCGACCGGATCCCGCTCGCGGGTGCCGAGGGGCACGCCGTCCTCCAGCGCCAGGCGCGCCGCATCGCCGAGACCTACGGGTGGACGCGCGCCATGGTCGACCACCTGCTGCACCGCTACGGCTCGATGCTCGACGAGATCATCGACATGGTCGAGGAGCAGCCGGACCTCGCCCGACCGCTCGAGAACGCACCCGCGTACCTGCGCGCCGAGGTCGCCTACGCGGCGTCGCACGAGGGCGTCCTGCACCTCGAGGACGTCATGCTGCTGCGCACGCGCCTCGTCTACGAGCAGGCCGACCAGGGCCTCTCGGCCGCCGAGGAGATCGCCGGGATCGTCGGCGAGCGGCTCGGCTGGGACGAGCAGACGCGCCGGTCCGAGGTGGACGCGTACCGCGCACGCTGCGAGGCCGAGGCGGCGGCCGCCGCCGAGCAGACCGACGAGGCGGCCGAGCAGGTCCGGCTCGCGGTGCCCGACCTGGCACCGCTGCGACCGCTCGGCGGTCCGGCCGAGCCGGGCCGCAAGCCCGGGTCCCCCGCCGGCTCGCCCGCGGCAGCGGGGCCGGCCGGCACCTGACCCGTCGGGGCCCCGGCCCCGGCACCCCCGGCGGGAGCGCTCCCGCCCCGAAGACCCTCCGGCCCCCGCCGGAGAGCACGTGACAACGACGTCTCGACTGAAACGAGGAACCCATGGACGTGACCCTTGGGCAGGTCTTCATCTCGGAGGTGATCGGCACCGGCTTCCTGCTCCTGCTGGGCGCGGGTGTCGTCGCCAACGTGATCCTCCCGGCCAACAAGGGCTTCAACGCCGGCTGGCTCACCATCAACTTCGGGTGGGGCCTTGCCGTCTTCGCCGGCGTCTACGCCGCCTGGAAGTCCGGAGCCCACCTCAACCCCGCCGTGACGTTCGGCCTCCTGGCCAACGGTGCGGAGGAGTACGCACCCGGTGTCGAGGTGTCGTTCAGCTCGACGCTGGTCTACCTCGCGGGCGAGATGGTCGGCGCCTTCCTCGGCGCCGTGCTCGCCTTCCTCGCGTACAAGAAGCACTTCGACGAGCCCGCCGACCCGGCCGTGAAGCTCGGCGTCTTCTCCACCGGCCCCGCGATCCGGAGCTACGGCTGGAACCTCGTGACCGAGATCATCGGCACGTTCGTGCTCGTCTACATCATCCTGCAGTTCGGCAACACGCCCAGCGAGCTCGGCCCGCTCGCCGTCGCCCTCCTGGTCGTCGGCATCGGCGCGAGCCTCGGTGGCCCGACCGGCTACGCGATCAACCCGGCACGTGACCTGGGCCCGCGCATCGCGCACGCCATCCTGCCGATCAAGGGCAAGGGCTCGAGCGACTGGGGCTACTCGTGGGTCCCGGTCGTCGGCCCGATCATCGGCGGTGTCCTCGCCGGTCTCCTCGCGGCGGCCATCGGCTGACCCGGGTCGGGCGGTCGGCGCAGCACCACTGCGAGCCCCGACCGCCCGACCGCCCGAACCGACAACCCATCCCCAGCACGACGACGTGAAGGACGGACATGGCTGACTACATCCTGGCGATCGACCAGGGAACGACGAGCACGCGCGCGATCGTCTTCGACCACTCCGGGTCCATCGTGGCCACGGGCCAGAAGGAGCACGAGCAGATCTTCCCGAGGGCGGGCTGGGTCGAGCACGACGCCGCCGAGATCTGGACCAACACGCGTGAGGTCGTCGGCCTCGCGCTCACGCGGGCCAACCTCACGCACCGCGACATCGCCGCCGTCGGCATCACCAACCAGCGCGAGACCGCTGTCGTGTGGGACCGGACGACGGGTGAGCCGGTCTACAACGCGATCGTCTGGCAGGACACGCGCACGCAGAAGATCTGCGACGAGCTGGCCGCGCTGGGCGGCGGCGCCGAGCGGTACAAGGACCGGGTCGGCCTGCCGCTCGCGACGTACTTCTCGGGCCCGAAGATCCGCTGGATCCTCGACAACGTCGACGGCGCGCGCGAGAAGGCCGAGGCGGGCCAGCTCGCGTTCGGCAACACCGACTCGTGGGTGCTGTGGAACATGACGGGCGGCGTCGACGGCGGCGTGCACGTCACCGACGTGACCAACGCGTCGCGGACGATGCTCATGAACCTCGACTCGCTCAGCTGGAACGAGGAGATCGCGGGCGAGATGGGCATCCCGATGTCGATGCTCCCCGAGATCCGCTCGTCGTCGGAGGTCTACGGCAAGGGCCGCCAGGGCGGCATGGTCCCCGACGTCCCGATCGCGGGCATCCTCGGCGACCAGCAGGCCGCGACGTTCGGCCAGGCCTGCTTCGAGGTCGGCACGGCCAAGAACACGTACGGCACGGGCAACTTCATGCTGCTCAACACGGGCACCGAGCCGATCCACTCGAAGAACGGCCTGCTCACGACGGTCTGCTACAAGATCGGCGACCAGCCGCAGGTGTACGCGCTCGAGGGCTCGATCGCGGTGACCGGCTCGCTGGTGCAGTGGCTCCGCGACAACCTCGGGCTGATCAAGGACGCGCCCGAGATCGAGAAGCTCGCGGCGTCCGTCGAGGACAACGGCGGCGCGTACTTCGTGCCGGCGTTCTCGGGCCTGTTCGCGCCGTACTGGCGGTCGGACGCGCGCGGTGCGCTCGTCGGCCTCACGCGGTACGTCAACAAGGGCCACATCGCCCGGGCCGCGCTCGAGGCGACCGCGTTCCAGACGCGCGAGGTCCTCGACGCCATGAACGCCGACTCGGGCGTCGACCTGACCGAGCTCAAGGTCGACGGCGGCATGGTCGCCAACGAGCTGCTCATGCAGTTCCAGGCGGACATCCTCGGGGTGCCGGTCGTCCGGCCGAAGGTCGCGGAGACGACGGCGCTCGGCGCCGCCTACGCCGCGGGCATCGCGGTCGGCTTCTGGTCCGGCGAGCAGGACGTCATCGACAACTGGGCCGAGGACAAGCGGTGGGAGCCCTCGATGGAGGACGCCGCGCGCGAGAAGACGTACCGCAACTGGAAGAAGGCCGTGACCAAGACGTTCGACTGGGTCGACGAGGACGTCGAGTGACGTCCTGACCGGGTCACGACGACGGCGCCCGTCCCCGCACAGGGGGGCGGGCGCCGTCGTCGTCGCGCGTCGGGCCGTGGTCGGCGAGGATGGCCGCATGACGACGGTCGCGGTGACGGGTGCGTACGGCAAGGCGGGACGGGCGGTCGTGGCCGACCTCCTCGAGCACGGATACGAGGTGCTCGCGAGCGACCTCGCCGGGCCCGCCGGGGACCAGAACGACCTCGGGACGGGGCTCGTGCTCGCCGACCTCACGGACTTCGGTCAGGCCCTCGAGGCGGTCGCGGGTGCGGACGTCGTCGTCCACCTCGGGAACATCCCCGCCCCCGGGCGCGCGACCGCACCCGAGACCCTCAACCGCAACACCGCGATGAACCACAACGTCTTCCTCGCGGCCGCACGCCTGGGCGTGCGGCGCGTGGTGTGGGCGTCGAGCGAGACGACCCTCGGCCTGCCGTTCGACACCCCGCCCCGCTACGCACCCGTCGACGAGGCGCACTTCCCCGTCCCGACCTCGACGTACGCGCTGTCGAAGGTCCTCGGCGAGGAGGCCGCACGGCACGTGAGCGCGTGGTCGGGCATCCCGTTCCTCGGGCTGCGCCTGTCGAACATCCACACCGTCGAGGACTACGCCGCGGTCCCGGGCTACTGGGACGACCCGGCGTCGCGACGCTGGAACCTGTGGGGCTACGTCGACGTCCGCGACGTGGCCCAGGCCTTCCGCCTCGGCGTCGAGGCGACGACGACGGGATCGCAGAACGTGGTCGTGGCGGCGGCGGACACGATCATGACGACGCCGTCGCGCGAGCTGCTCGAGCGCGAGTTCCCGGGCGTCCCGCTGACGCGCGAGATCGGCGAGTTCGAGACCCTGCTGGCGATCGACGCGGCGCGTGAGCTGATCGGGTACGACCCGCGGCACTCGTGGCGCGACCACGTGGGCTGACGCGCCACCCGTCGCCCTCAGGCCCGGCCCTCCCACGCCGCGTCGGCGGACGCGAGCAGCTCACGCAGGAGCTCGTCGAGGAGCGGTCTGCGGTCCTCGGGCACGCCCGCGAGCAGCCGCTGCTGGACCTCGAGACCGGCGACGACCGCCCGGTCGACGAGCTCGCGCCCCTCGTCGGTGAGGCTCACGACCAGGCTGCGACGGTCGGACGGCGAGGGCGCCCTGCGGACGAGGCCCAGCCCCTCCAGCCGGTCGACGCGCCCCGTCACGCCGCCCGAGGTCAGCATGAGCGAGGCGGTGAGCTGCGTGGGTGACAGCGCGAAGGGCTCGCCGGAGCGGCGCAGCGTCGCGAGGACGTCGAAGTCGGCCCGCGTGATGCCGAAGTCCGCGTAGGCGGCGGCGACGGCGTCACCGGCCACGCGGGCCAGGCGGTAGACCCGCCCGAAGATCCCCATGGCCTCGGTGTCCAGCTCGGGTCGCTCACGCGCCCACTGCTCGCGGATCCGGTCGACGCCGTCGTGGGCGTCCGTGAGCGCGGGA
Organism: Actinotalea sp. AC32; assembly: GCA_031844515.1. Lineage (GTDB taxonomy): Bacteria > Actinomycetota > Actinomycetes > Actinomycetales > Cellulomonadaceae > Actinotalea. Next base: position 25,856 of record JAUZVJ010000022.1, read on the forward strand.
CGATCCGACGCGACGGCACGGGGGGTGGTCGAACGAGCCATGCAGCCAGCGTGGCACACCCTCTTGCGATTCATCTTCTCGGCAGTCGTTATCTTAGTCTTAAGATACTTACTGCCGAGGAGCTCTCATGCCCACCGACGCGCCACCCCGCCGGATCCCGCTCGTGCTCGTCGCCGCCGTGGCACCCGCGATCTGGGGGACGACCTACCTCGTCACGACCACCTGGCTGCCCGACGACCGTCCGGCGCTCGCGGCCCTGTGCCGCGCGCTCCCGGCCGGGCTGCTCCTGCTCGCCGTCGGTCGGCGCCTGCCGCACGGGTCCTGGTGGTGGCGGTCGGTCGTCCTCGGCGCGCTGAACATCGCCGCGTTCCTCTCGCTGCTCTTCGTGGCCGCGTACCGGCTCCCGGGCGGGGTCGCCGCGACGCTCGGCGCCGTGCAGCCGCTGCTCGTCGCCGCCCTGGCCGTCGTCCTGCTGGGCGACCGGCTCCGGGTCCGGACGCTGGTCGCGGGACTGCTCGGTGTCGCGGGCGTCGCGCTCCTCGTCCTGCGGGCGGGCGCCCGGATGGACGGCGTCGGCGTCGCGGCCGGGCTGGGCGCCGCCGTGGTGGCCGCGCTCGGCGTCGTCCTCATGCGCCGGTGGGGGCGGCCCGTGGGCCTCGTGCCGTTCACGGCGTGGCAGCTCACCGCGGGCGGCGTGCTGCTCGTGCCGGTCGTGCTCCTCGTCGAGGGCCTGCCGAGCGCGCTGACGCCCGCCGAGGCGGGCGGGCTCGCCCACATGGCGCTGGTCGGGACCGCGCTGCCCTACCTGCTGTGGTTCCGCGGCATGCAGCACCTGCCGGTCACGGACGTGTCCTTCCTCGGCCTGATCAGCCCTGTCGTCGCGACCGCGCTCGGGTGGGCGGTCCTCGGCCAGGCGCTCGGGCCGTGGCAGCTCGCCGGCGCGGTGATGACCCTCACCGGCCTCGTGCTCGCGCAGCTCGCCGCGAGCGGCCGACCGGTCGTCGCCGACCCGTCCGGCCCGGCGACCACCCCGGGGCGTCAGTGGAACCAGGCGCCGCCGTTGACGTCGAGCACGGTGCCGGTCGAGAAGGCGCCCGCGGGCGAGGCGAGGAACAGCACGGCCTCCGCCACGTCGTCGGGCGTGCCCGCGCGGCCGAGCGGCGTGCCTGCGACGGCCGCGCGCTGACCCGTCTCGGGCGTGAACCGCTCGTGGAACGGGGTGTCGCCGATGAAGCCCGGCGCGACGCAGTTCACCGTGACGCCCCTCGGGCCGAGCTCCTTGGCGAGGGCACGCGTGAACCCGTCGACGCCGGCCTTGGCCGCCGCGTAGGCGACGGCGCCCACGCCCCCGCCGTTCTGGGCCGCGAGCGAGCCGATCGTGACGACGCGGCCCCCGTCGGGCATGGCACCGCCGTCGGCGCGCAGCACCGCGCGGGTCACGAGGAACGCGCTGGTCAGGTTCACGTCGAGCACAGCCCGCCAGTGGTCCTCGGGCATCTCCGCGAGCGGGCGGCGCCCGACGAGCCCGCCCGCGTTGTTGACGAGCACGTCGATCCCGCCGCCCAGGTCGCCGGCGGCCCGCGCGACGACGTCGTCGACCGCGGCGGCGTCCGTCGCGTCGAGCTCGTACGCGACGGCGCGCCGCCCGAGCGCCTCGACCTCGGCCACCACGCCGGCGGCGTCGTGGGTCCGGTACGTCACGGCGACGTCGGCGCCCGCACGCGCGAGGCGCACCGCCACGGCGCGGCCGATGCCGGTGCCCGCACCGGTCACCAGGGCGCGCCGACCGGCGAGGGGCAGGCCCGGGTCCGTGCCGGCCGCCATCAGCGGTCGACCCGCGCGCTGCCGCCGCCCGCGAGCTTGAGGACCTCGGCCTTGGTGACCATGGTCGTGTCGCCCGGGGTCGTCATCGCGAGCGCGCCGTGCGCGGCGCCGTACTCGACCGCCGTCTGCAGCGGCCGGCCGTCCAGCAGGCCGAAGATCAGGCCCGACGCGAACGAGTCGCCGCCGCCGACGCGGTCCATGATCTCGAGCCGCTCGCGGTGGGTGGCCTGCACGACGCCCGTCTCGCGCGACCACGCGAGGGCACCCCAGTCGTTGATGCTGGCCGAGTGCACGGTGCGCATGGTCGTGCCGATGACGGCGAAGTTCGGGTAGGCGGCAGCGGCCGTCTCGATCATCGCCGCGAACTTGTCGACCTCGAGCGACGAGAGGTTCTCGTCGACGCCCTCGACCTCGAAGCCGAGGCTCGCGGTGAAGTCCTCCTCGTTGCCGATCATGACGTCGATGTGCTCGGCGATGCGCTTGTTGACCTCCTGCGCCTTGGCGTGGCCGCCGATCGACCGCCACAGGCTCGGACGGTAGTTCAGGTCGTAGGAGACGACGGTCCCGTGCTTCTTGGCCGCGGTGACGGCCTCGACGACGACCTCCGCGGTCGTCTCGCTCAGCGCCGCGAAGATGCCGCCGGTGTGCAGCCAGCGCACACCCAGGTCACCGAAGAGGTGGTCCCAGTCGACGTCGCCCGGCTTCATCTGCGACGCGGCCGTGAGGCCACGGTCCGAGACGCCGACGGCACCGCGGACGCCGAAGCCGCGCTCGGTGAAGTTGAGGCCGTTGCGGACCGTGCGGCCGATCCCGTCGTACGGGACCCACTGGACGAGCTGGGTGTCGAGGCCGCCCGTGAGCATGAGGTCCTCGACGAGGCGACCGACCTCGTTGTCCGCGAGCGCCGTGACGATCGCGCCGCGCAGGCCGAACGCGCGACGCAGGCCGCGGGTCACGTTGTACTCGCCGCCGCCCTCCCACGCGCGGAACGAGCGCGCCGTGCGGATGCGCCCCTCCCCCGGGTCGAGGCGGAGCATGACCTCGCCGAGCGACACCGCGTCGTAGCGGCACTCGTCGGCGGGGCGGATGGTCAGGGCGGCGTGGTCGGCCATGGTGCGGGTCCTCGGTGGTGTCGGGGCGTCGTCGTCGGCGCGGGCGGTGGTCGCGGCGGGTGGTGGCGCGGGTGGCGGTCGCGGCGCGTGCCGCTGCGGGCCGGTGCGGTCAGGCGGCCGGGCGGGTGAGCGCGACGGCCTCGGCCGTGAGCGCCGTGATCGCGGCGAAGTCACCCGAGCGGACCCGGTCCTTGGGGACCATCCACGACCCGCCGACTGCGGCGACGGCCGGGATGCTCAGGTAGTCCTGGACGTTCGTGGGGCCGATCCCGCCGGTGGGCACGAAGCGGACGCCGCCGAACGGTGCGGAGAGCGCCGAGATCGCCGCCGCCCCGCCCGACGTGCCGGCCGGGAAGAACTTGACCGTCGTGAGGCCGAGCTCGAGCGCGGCCTGGATCTCGGTCGCGGTGACCGCGCCGGGCAGCGCGAGCACGCCGTGCTCGCGGCAGCGCTCGACGACGGCGCGGCTCAGGCCCGGCGAGACGACGTACGACGCGCCCGCGGCGACGGCCTGGTCGACCTGCTCGGGGGTGAGCACGGTCCCGGCACCCACGAGCATGTCGCCGCGGTCCGCCATCGCGCGGATCGAGTCCTGTGCGGCGGCGGTGCGGAAGGTCACCTCGGCGACCGGCAGCCCGCCTGCGACGAGGGCCTCCGCGAGGGGTGCGGCGTCCTTCGCGTCGTCGAGCACGACGACGGGGACGAGACGGGCTTCGGCGAGGGCAGCGAGGATGTCCATGGTGTCGTTTCGCTAGACGGAATGCACGTGTCGTTGTGCGAAACAATGGTGCCACGCGGGCGCGCCGCCGGGCAAGGGGCCGCCGGGCGGCGGGGCTGTCGCGGGGCGCGCTCGGGTGCGGTTGCCGGGCGCAGGGCTCGCCGGACCGGGGCCTCGGGCTGGCGAGGCACCCCGGCGCGTGTCGCCGCGGACGACTGCCGGGCGGGACCTCAGGCTGCCGAGGCCCCCAGGCGCAGCTCGCCGAGGACGTCGTCGGCCAGGACGTCGGCCAGCAGGTCGGCGACCGCGAGGCCGTGCAGGGCCGGCAGGGCCGCGCGCAGGAGGACCGGGTCGGCGTCGGGCTCGGCCTCGAGCGCCGCGACGGTGACGTCCACGACCGCGAGCAGCTGGGCCCGCAGCCGACCGGTGGCGTGCGCGGCCCACGCCGCCGCGTGCATCGCGCGTGCCCACGCGCCGACCGGCCACCGGACCTCCGCGAGCGCGTCGAGCGGCATCCGCGCGGCGGGTGCGGGCACCGGTCGCACCGAGGCACGAGCAGCGCCCAGACGCTCCCAGGCGCTGCGCAGGACGACGGCGTGCTCCGCCGCCAGTCCGGGCCGCAGCCACGCCGCGACCACCGCGCCCGCGGCGGCGGCGGCGGGCGCGGGGACCTCACCGACCCCGAGGACCGGTCGGACCGGGGCGTCGGGCCATCGCGCGGCCTCGCGGACCACGAGCCGCGCCACGTCGCGCGCACCGCCCAGCCCGCTGCGCGCGAACGTCGTCGCGGACGGCAGGCGGCCGAGCGTCGCGGCGAGCCCGACGTCCGCCGTCGAGGGGACCGCGTCGTCGGCGGCCTCGGCGGCGTCCCACGCGCGCTCCGCGGCGCCCGGGTCGACGTCCAGCGCGTGCAGGCCGAGGCGGACGGCGTCGTCGTCGGTCAGGCGGAAGACGCCCGCGAGCGTCCGGAGCACCTCCGCACCGCCGGGTCGGCAGGCCGCGTCGGTCGCGAGGACCGTCGGCGAGGACAGCGTGTACGGCATGTCGGGCTCCTCCCGGTCTGCCTCCCGAGGCTAACCGGGCAGAGCGGGACGTTCGCGGCGGATCACCCGCACGGACCAGCGGGCACCCTCGACGCACGACGACCGGGCCGACGTCCGTCCGCGGGGCCGGGCGACGTGCCGCGCGGCCCGGGCCGACGACGCGCGACGTCGCTTGCCGTCACCGACCCGGCCGGGCGGCCGCGTCACTCCGGCAGCGTGATCCCGTCCGGCAGGAGCGGGGGCAGCACGCGTCGCATCTCGGCGTGCAGCGCGGCGACGCGCTCGGGGGTCATGCGCTCGGCGGGTGCGGTGACGCTGACGGCGGCGATCGCCGACCCCGACCGCAGGAGCGGCACCGCGACGCAGCTGATGCCGACCTCGTTCTCCTGCTCCTCGGTCGCGTACCCCGTCTCGCGTGCGCGCTCGAGCACCGACCACACGCGCTCGGCGTCGACGGGACGCTCGGCCTCGGCCGCCCGCACGTAGCCCGCGAGCATCGCGCGGTCCGTCCCGCGGTGCGCGAGCAGGGCGCGACCGAGCGCGGTCGTGACCGCGGGGCTGCGCCGGCCGATCGCCGACCACACCCGCACCGACCGCTCGGGCTCGACCTTGTCGAGGTAGACGACGTGGCTCCCGCTCAGCACGCCGAGGTGCACGAGCTCGTCGGCGGTCGCGCACAGCGCGACGAGCGCGGGGTGGAGCAGGACGGGCAGGTTCTCCTCGCCCAGGAAGTCGTCGGCGAGCCGCGTCGCGGACGCCCCGAGGAGATATGCCCCCGTCGTCGGGTCCTGCGCGACGAAGCCCCGGTAGCGCAGCGCCGAGAGCACGCGGTGCAGGGTCGCCTTGTTCAGGCCGAGGGCCGAGGCGAGCTCGGCGAGCCCCGTGCCGCGCGGACCGGCCGGTGCGAGCGCCTGGAGCACGAGGAGCGCGCGGTCGACCGCCTCGACGGGCGAGCCCGAGGAGCCCGCCGTCGCCTGCCCTGCCGCCTGCCCGGCCGTCGCCTGCTCCGCCACGGCGCCCAGCGTAGGCACTCGGGCCGTCGTCGTACCCGTCCCCGACGCCCTGCGCGGCCCCCGCGCCTAGGGTGGGTGCCCGTGAGCAGCACCGCGCGCGCCGTCAGCACGACCACCGTCGGGCAGTCCGGCGCACGCGTGGTCTTCCTGCACGGGCTCTTCGGGCAGGGGAAGAACTTCACGCAGATCGCCAGGGCGCTCGAGCCCGACGCGCGGTCCCTCCTGGTCGACCTGCCCAACCACGGCCGCTCGGCGTGGACCGACCGCTTCGACTACGCCGAGATCGCCGACCTCGTCGCGGACGAGCTCCGGGCGGGGTTCGCGGCCGACGGGCCCGTGCACGTCGTCGGGCACTCGATGGGCGGCAAGGTCGCCATGGTGCTCGCGCTGCGCCACCCGGACCTCGTGGACCGGCTCGTCGTCGCCGACATCGCCCCGGCGTCCGGCGGCTCTCTCGGCGAGTTCGCGTACCTCCTGGACAGCCTCGCGGCGATCGACCTGGCGTCGCTCGGCCGGCGCGGCGAGGCCGACGAGCGCCTCGCCGAGCGCGTCGACGACGCCCGCGTGCGTGGCTTCCTGCTGCAGAACCTGCGCGCCCACGGCGACACGTTCCGCTGGCGGGCGAACCTCGACCTCCTGCGGCGCGAGCTCCCCGCGATCGGCGGCTTCCCCGACGTCGGCGACGCCACGTCCGACCGCCCCGTGCTGTGGGTCGCGGGCGACCGGTCCGACTACATCCGCCCCGACGAGCACGGCCCCGTCATGCGGGCGCTCTTCCCGCGCACGACGCTCGTGACCGTCAAGGGCGCCGGCCACTGGGTGCACTCGGAGCAGCCCGAGGCGTTCGTGTCCGCGCTGCGCACGTTCCTGGGGCTCGACCGGGCGTAGGCACGGCGTCCGGCCGCGAGGTCCCGGCCCACGCCCGGCACGGCGACCGTCAGGTCACCCCCGACGGCGGTCCCACGCCCCCGGGTTGAGCAGGTGCTCGGGCCGACGGCCGTGCGCGACGTCGACGAGGGCCTGCACCACGCCGGCGGACACCTCACGCGTGAAGTCCGCCGTCCAGCACAGCGCGTGCGGCGTCACGACGACGTCCGGCATGGTCAGCAGGGGGTCGTCGGCCGCGGGCGGCTCGGGGTCCAGGACGTCGAGCGCGGCACCCGCGAGCCGCCCCTCGGCCAGCGCCGCGGTGAGCGCGGCCTGGTCGACGACGCCGCCGCGCGCGACGTTCACCAGGTGCGCGGTGGGCCGCATCGCGGCGAGGAACGCCTCGTCGACGAGGTGGTGCGACGACGGCGTGAGGGCAGCCGTGACGACGACGTAGTCGGACTCCGCGGCGAGGCGCTCGGTCGGCACCATCTCGACGCCGAGCTCGGCCGCGCGCGGCGAGGTCCCCGAGCGGTTGCTCGCGACGACGCGCACGCCGAGCGGCAGGAGGAGCTCGGCGAGCTCGGCCCCGACCGCGCCGAAGCCGAGGATGCCGACCGTCCGCCCGACGACGCCGGCGCCGCGGTACCGGCCGCGGTCGGCCCACCGCCCCTCGGCGGCGGCCCGGTGGTTCTCGGCGAGGCGGTGCGCCTGCGCGAGCAGCAGCGTCAGGGCCGCGACGGCGAGCGGCCGCCGCACCGCCGTCGGCGTGTTCGTGACGACGACGCCCTCGGCGGCCAGGCCGTCGAGGTCGATCCCGTCGTACCCGGCGCCGAACCGGGCGACGTGGCGCAGGCGGGGCGCCGCCGCCACGACCTCGCGCGGGAAGTGCAGGTGGCCGACCGCGAGCACCGCGTCGTAGCGCGCGACGAGCCCGACCGGCGGGACGTCGCCGTCGACGGCGGGCATCTGCTCCCACTTGAGCCCGGCGTCGACGAGGCGGTCAAGGCCGATGTCGCCGAACAGGAGCGACCCGTCGGGACGCGTCAGCTCCGAGGTGACTCCGATGCGGTAGCCAGCCATGCACACTCCCCATTCGTCGGATCTCTGGGCACCCTAGCGCCCTCTTCTCGTCAGTCTTGCGCGAACCAATCTCAGATTCATCAGATGATTGCTACGGTGGTTCCGCCCGCCCCACCCCCGCGCCCGCAGGCCGCGACCCGTCCCGAGGAGGACGCATGAGGATCACGCACGTCGAGGTCGAGGACGTCCGCTTCCCGACCTCGCTCACCGCCGACGGCTCCGACGCGATGAACAAGGACGGCGACTACTCCGCCGCCTACGTCGTCCTGCACACCGACGGCACCGCACCGGACGGCGCGCCGCTGGCCGGCCACGGGCTCACCTTCACGACCGGCCGAGGCAACGACATCGTGGGCGTCGCGGCGCGTCAGCAGGCCGCGCTGCTGGTCGGGATGGACGTCGAGGAGATGGCGGCCGACATGGGGGCGGTCTACCGGCACCTCACGTCCGACGCGCAGATCCGCTGGCTCGGCCCCGAGAAGGGCGTCGTCCACCTCTCGCTCTCGGCCGTCATGAACGCCGCGTGGGACCTCGCGGGCCGGCTCGCGGGCAAGCCCGTGTGGCGCCTGCTGGCCGACATGACGCCCGAGCAGCTCGTCGACGTCGCGGACCTGCGGTACCTGTCCGACGCCCTGACGCGCGACGAGGCGATCGCGATCCTCCGCGCGCAGGAGGCCGGGAAGGCGGCGCGCGTCGCCGAGCTCGAGGCGACGGGCTACCCCTGCTACACGACGTCGGCCGGCTGGCTCGGGTACAGCGACGAGAAGCTGCGCCGCCTGTGCCAGGAGGCGGTCGACGAGGGCTACCGCCACATCAAGCTCAAGGTCGGCGCGGACCTCGAGGAGGACGTCCGCCGCTGCGGGATCGCGCGCGAGGTCATCGGGCCGGACCGCGTGCTCATGGTCGACGCCAACCAGGTGTGGGACGTCGACCAGGCGATCGAGTGGACCAACGCGCTCGCGCGCTTCGACCTGCTGTGGATCGAGGAGCCGACGAGCCCTGACGACGTGCTGGGCCACGCCGCGATCAAGAAGGGCGTCGCCCCCGTCGGCGTCGCGACCGGTGAGCACTGCCACAACCGCGTGATGTTCAAGCAGTTCATGCAGGCCGGAGCGCTCGACTTCTGCCAGCTCGACGCCGGTCGCCTGGGCAGCCTCAACGAGATCGTCGCCGTCCTGCTGCTCGCCGCGAAGTTCGGCGTCCCCGTGTGCCCGCACGCGGGCGGCGTGGGCCTGTGCGAGATGGTCCAGCACGTGTCGATGCTCGACTTCGTGGCCGTCTCGGGCACGCGCGAGGGACGCGTCACGGAGTTCGTCGACCACCTGCACGAGCACTTCACCGACCCGTGCGTCGTGCGCGACGCCGCCTACGTCGTCCCGAGCCGTCCGGGGTACTCGACCCAGATGCACCCGGAGTCGGTCGCCGAGTTCCGCTTCCCCGACGGCGCGTACTGGTCGGCCCGCCTCGCGCAGGCCTGAGCGGTGGGTGCGACGGGCGGCGCGAGCGCCGTGCCGGATACTCCTGCCATGTCACGGACCGACCGCGTCGTCGACGGGATCACGCGCATGATCCTCGACGGCGAGCTGCGCGCCGGGGACCGGCTGCCCGTCGAGAAGGATCTCGCGGCGGCCCTCGACGTGTCGCGGGGCTCGCTGCGCGAAGGGGTCCGCGCGCTCGAGGCGCTCGGCGTCCTCGAGGCGCGGCAGGGCGCGGGGACCTACGTGACGAGCCTCGACCCGAGCCTGCTCGTCGGACCGCTCGGCATGGTCGTCGAGCTCCAGGCCGCGGGCCACGCCCTGCCCGTGCACGAGGTGCGGCGCACGCTCGAGACCGAGGCCGCGGGCCTCGCCGCTCGACGGGCCGATGACGCCGCGGCGTCGTCGGCGCTCGCCGCCGCGCGCGCCGCGCTCGACGACGCCGCGGGTGTTCTCGCGTCCGGCGACGTGGACCACGAGCGCCTGCTCGAGGCCGACATCGCGTTCCACCGGGCCCTGGCGGACGCCGCGGGCAACCCGGTCCTCGCCGCGCTGGTCGAGGCCCTCGCCGGCCGCACCGCGCGCCACCGCCTGTGGCGTGGCCTGACCGACGCAGGCGCCGACGCCCGGACCCAGCGCGAGCACGAGGCGGTCCTCGACGCGGTCGTCGCGGGCGACGTCGAGCGGGCGCGCGTCCGGATGGCCGCGCACCTGCTCGAGGTCGAGGACTTCCTGCGCCGGTCCGACGACGCCTGAGCGGCCGACCCGACCCGGCGCAGGGAGCCGCCCGCCCCTCGGGTGCGGCCGCCCGGTCGGGTCAGGGACACTGGACCCGACCCACCGCATCACCGACGAGGAGCTCACCGTGCCCCAGGCGACCGTCCGCTGGTTCGACGCCGACCGAGGGTTCGGCTTCCTCGCCCTCGAGGAGGGCGAGGAGGACCTGTTCGTGCACGCGTCCGAGATCGTCAGCCGCGACGGGACGCGCGTGCTCCGCGAGGGTCAGGTCGTCGAGTTCGAGCTGGGCGAGGGCGACCGGGGCCCGCAGGCGCGCCGGGTCCGGGTCACGGCCGACCACGCCGGTGGCGGAACCGTGGGCGTGCTCGGCACGGTCACGTGGTACGAGCCGGGCAAGGGGTACGGCTTCGTCACGCCCGACGGCGGCGGCGCCGAGATCTTCGTGCACAGCTCGGCCATCGTGGGCGGCGGCGTGATCACGGACGGGCAGCGCGTCGCGTTCCTGGTGGTCGACGGCGAGAAGGGGCCGCAGGCCGACCACCTGCTGCCGCTCGGCCCCGAGGCGGGCCAGGGTGGTCAGGGCGGACGGAGCGGCCGGCAGGGCGCCGCACCGGACGGCGCCGACGGCACCGTGACCTGGTACGACACGGAGAAGGGCTTCGGGTTCGTCGCCCCGGACACCGGCGGCGAGGACGTCTTCGTCCACGCCAAGGCGCTCGCCGGCGGCCTGAGGGAGCTCGCCGAGGGTGATCGCGTCACGTACGGCGTCACCGCGGGCGACCGGGGGCCGCAGGGCCGCGACGTGCGGCTCGTGGGCGGCTCCGCGCCGCGTGGAGGGCATGGCTCGGCGCCGCGCGGCGCGTCCGGTCAGGGCGCTCCCCGAGGCCGGTCCGGGCACGCGGCGCCGTCCCGCGCGCCCGTGCGCGGCGGCGAGGGCGTCGTCGCGCGCTACGACGCGGACCGCGGGTTCGGGTTCATCACGCCCGACGCGGGCGGCGACGACCTGTTCGTGCACGTGTCGGTCGTGCGGGGCTCCGACGTGCTGCAGGAGGGCGACCGGGTCCGGTACGCGGTGCGCCAGGGCGAGCGGGGGCCGCAGGCCGACCGCGTCGAGCTGCTCTGAGCGCACCGCCGAGGTCCCACCGCCGGACGCCCGCACGGGCCCGGCGCACCCTGCCCGCGCGCCGTCAGCTGGTCCCCGGGCGGCACTTCGCGAGGCAGTCGTTGTAGCGGTCCGACGCGAGCTGGTACGCGTCGCCGGCGTTGTTCGACTTGTCCCGCGCGGTGTCGACCTTGGCGACGGCGATCGCGAGCGCAGTCACCGCCGCGGCGCACGCTGCTCCCGTGAAGCCGAACCCGCCCAGGGTCCAGATCGCGACGCCGCAGCTGACGGCCATCGCGGCGTCGGCCGCGAGGGCCAGGTTCCTCGCCTCCTCCCAGTCGTCGTAGGCGTTCCGCCACGCCTGGAACTTGTCGTCCTTCCGGTTCAGCTCTGTCGTGCACGGCATGGCGATCAGTCCGTTCGCACAGGTGGGGTGAAGAACATGCTCATCCCGTCGGGACGGAGCAGGGAGTGGTGGCGCAGGCGTGCCGTCACGTCGTCGTACCAGCTCTGCTTGGCGAGCTCGGTCAGGTTCACGCGGTCCACGTCGAGCCCCACGGTCGGCTCCCACGGGGCCGAGCGGCGCACGAAACCCGTCAGCCGGGTGAAGGCGCCGTCCTGGAGCCCGTTGTTGAGCAGGCTGAACATGTGCGCGCGCACGCGCACCGACGCACCCGTGGCCAGGTCCACGACGTCGCAGAACGTCGAGAACTTGGGCGGCGCGGGGTCGTCCGCGACGGCGAGCCCGTCGACGACGCCCTCGACCGTCACCATGTCCCCCTCGGCACCCGTGCCGTCGAGGAGCTCCTGGGCCGTGACGGGCTGCCCCTCGGGCACCTGGGACGCGATGGTGCGCGTGTCGGTCCGGCGGCGCTCGTTCGAGTACCACCGACCGGCGTCCGGCCCGAGCAGCCCGACCTGGACGGACCACGTGTACGCCAGGACGAGGTGCAGGCGCTCGACGAGCTCCACGACGTCCAGGGCGGAGCGCTGCTCGGCGAGCGACCCCTGCGGGCTCGGACGCTGGTGCAGCAGACCGAGGTAGGCGCCGACGACCATGGCCGCGACCGGCGCCCGCGAGGCGATGCGCGAGCCGAGCGCGACAGCCAGATCGCCGAAGGCGTCGCGGTCGTCCTCGGTGTCGAGGTGGGCGAACAGCGCACCGACCGCGTCGTCGTGGAGGGTGCGCAGCGCGTCGGCCTCGTCCTGCACCACCTGCAGGTCGGCGGGCTGGTCCGGGCCGGCGGCCTGCGCGGTCGTGACGACGTACGCCTTGTGCAGCGCCGAGTCGATCGCGGCCCGCGCGGCCAGTGCCGCGGTCTGGACGCACGCGGCGCCGACGACGTCGAGCTCGGCGACCGTCGCGGACCTCTCCGCGTCACGCGCGTCGAACAGCGCGTGGTTCCCCGCGAGGAGCGCGTCGACGAGGGCCTGTGCTGCGGCCGGGTCGCCGAGCTCGGCCGTCGCCTGCGCCAGCAGGGCGTCCCGGATCGCGGTCGCCTCGGGCGAGCCGTCGGCCGCGAGCGCCGCGAACACCTGCGTCAGGCCGGCGTCGCGCTCGGTGAGGTAGCGGGCGTGGTGCGCGTGCAGGACCGCCCGCGCCTCGGCGTGGTCCCGCAGGGCGGCGGCGAGCCCGGCGAGGGTCGCGGCGTGCCCGTGCAGGAGATCCCAGCTGCGCGCCAGGAGCAGCCCGCGGAAGGTCTCCTGGGCCGCGTCGGCGGCCGCGACCTTCGCGGTGGCCGTGGACGTGAAGGGGGGTAGCAGCTCGAGCGGCAGTGCGCGCAAGCCGGTCATGGTCGCCTCCTCGGAGGTGGCTGTCGTGGGTGGGGGTCGGGCGTCGTCCTCCTTCCTCACGTGCTGACGTGCCGGCCGGGCGCTTCCCGGTTCCTGCTCGGGCCCGCCGCAGGTCAGCCGACGGCGAGCTGCAGCCCGACCTCGACCGCGCGGGCGAAGACGGGGGTCGTGCGCGCCTGGTAGTCCCGGATGATCGACGTCACACGGACGGGGAGCGTCCCGCGGGCCGAGGCGCGGGTCAGCGACCGTGCGAGCCGGTCGATGACCCAGTGGTTGTGCCCGACACGGGCGAAGCTGACCTCGCGGCGCAGCTCGCCGGCGGCCGGCTCGGAGAGCAGGGGGTACGCGTCGAACAGCGCACCACCGGGTGCGAGGTCGGCGGTCGTCACGTCAGCCGCACCGGTCGCCGCGAACCACGCGTGGCCCCGCGCGTAGTCGAACGGCGACCGGCCGGTGAAGTCGGTGCAGAAGGGGCAGGGGCAGTCCCAGGTGAGGGCGGGCTCGCGCGCGAGGCGGTGCGCGACCTTGCGCGTCCGGAGCTTGAGGTGCGCGGGCTGGTCGCTGTAGATGGTGCCGCCCTGGGTCGCGTCGAGGATCGGGCTCGTGGCGTCGAAGCTCACCTCGGGCGTCCGCCGCGCGGCGAGCGCGAGGAGCGCGATCATGATCGGCGCGCCGACGCCGAGGAAGTGGAACCGCGCGGGCGGGCGGTGCGCGACCTCGTCGTACCCCTCCCAGAAGCCGACGGCCGCCGCGACCGTCCGGGTGTAGCGCTGCGGGAGGTTCGCGCCGAGGTCGACGCGGCGGCGGTCCCGGTAGAGGTGGTCGGTGAAGTGGTCGTCGGCCATGTACGCGCCGAAGCCCATCGAGATCGCGGTCAGGCCCGCGGCGGCGAACTCGCGCCCGGCGTCCTTCGCCGTGTTGAACGACAGGGCCGACGCGACGGGCAGCGTCGGGACGGCCGCGGGGTCGCCCCGGGCCGCGGCGGCGCGCACCGCGCGTCGCGCGACGGACCGGTTCATCCGCCGGTAGGCGCGGCGCGGCCGACGCAGGTACGCGGGCTCGACGTCGAGCCGGAGCCAGCACGCCATGGTCAGGTCCTCGACGCCGATCACGCTCGTGGGGTCGAGGGCGTCCTGGGCGAGGGCGAGGGACGCGTCGGCGGGCACCGCGTCGACCGCCGCCCGCCGCACGCGGTCGGCGAGGTCGCCGTACCGGGCGCTGAGGTCCGCCGGGAGGTCCTCGGGCCCGCGCGCGGTCCGGCCGAGCGCCCGCTCGGCGGCACGGACCTCCTCGTGCAGCGTCCGGGCCTCGACGCCGAACTGCCGCCCGATCGGCCCGAGCAGGGCGAAGTTGCCGTTGTCGACGAGCAGGTCGAACCCGAGTCCCCGGACGAAGCGCGTCAGCTCGAGCCCTTGGCCGGTCGCGTTGCCGGGCGCGACGAGGTACCCCGCCGGGTCGCTCATCCCGCTGACCGCGGCCTGCACGGCGTCGGGCTTGAGGTTGTGCACGAACGTGACCTTCGGCATGGCGCGCGCCTCTCGAAGGAGCACCACCGATCCGGCCAGGCTATGCCTCGGTGATCACCGTGACAATGGTCGTGACCGACCGTGCGGTTCGGCTACGACACCCCCTGCGGCACGGCGTTCGACGGGGCGGCCGGCACGGCGACCGCCTGCCCGGCACGCCGCGACCCGCGCCACGGGCCGGTACGGTCTCGGGACGTGGAGAGCTTCCGGTCCGACGACGGCCTGCAGATCGCGTACCGGTGCTGGGGCGACGACGACGGCGTGCCCGTGCTGCTGCACCACGGCTTCGGCGCGAGCGCCGAGGTGGACTGGGTCGCGACGGGCGCCGTGGACGCCCTCGTCGGGGCCGGTCGGCGCGTCGTCGCGCTCGACGCGCGCGGGCACGGGGCGTCCGACACGCCGCACGACCCGGCCCGGTACGGCGAGGCGCGGATGGCGGCCGACGTCGTCGCGCTCGTCGACCTCCTCGGGGCCACCGCCGTGGACCTCGTCGGCTACTCGATGGGCGCCGTCGTCGCGCTGCTGGCGGCCGCACGTGAACCGCGAGTGCGGCGGCTCGTCGTCGGCGGGATCGGCGCAGCAGCCGTCGAGCAGGGTGGTGTCGACACGACGGTGCTGGACCGCGAGGCGCTGCAGCACGCCCTGCTCACCGACGACCCGAGCACCATCACGCACCCGGGCGCCGCGGGGTTCCGCGGCCTCGCCGACGCGACGGGCGCCGACCGCCGCGCGCTCGCGGCGCACGCGGCGGCCGTCCACCGCGACCCGATCCCGTTCGCCGACGTCACCGTCCCCACACTCGTCCTGGCAGGGCGCGACGACGCGCTCGCACGGCGGCCCGACGTCCTCGCCTCGGCGCTCCCGGACGCCACGCTGCGCCTCCTCGACGGCGACCACGGCGGGGTGCTGCACGACGCCGACTTCCGCGGCGCGATCGTCGACTTCCTGGGCCGGTCCGAGGACGTGGGCGAGACGACCGCCTGACCGCCCCGCGGTCGCCCGCGCGCCGTGCCCGGCGCCGCGCCGCCCGGCGGTGCCGGGCCTCAGCCCGCGCTCATGTCCCCGGTCTCGGGCACGCCGTCGGCGAGCGCGTAGCGCAGCAGCACGGTCCCGCTCGGCCCGGCCACGGGCGGCTCGAGCAGCGCGAGGTTCGTCGGCACCGCGCCGCCGTCGAAGACCTTCTTCCCGACGCCGAGCACGATCGGGTGCACCCACAGGTCGAGGCGGTCGAACAGCCGCTCGCGCAGCAGCGTCTGGACCAGCCCCAGGCTCCCGACGACCTTGACGTCCTCGTGGCGCTCGCGGAGCTCGCGCACCGCCGCCGGGAGGTCGCGCCCGAGCCGGGTCGACCCGGCCCAGGACAGGTCGGGCGTGCCGTGCGACGCGACGTACTTGGGGACGCGGTTGAACAGCTCGGCGATCGACCCCGGACCGCCCGCCTGGTGCGGCCAGTACGCCGCGAAGATGTCGTAGGTGCGCCGCCCGAGGAGCAGCGCGTCGGTGCCCTCGTAGGCCGCGGTGATCTGCTGCCCCGCGACGTCGTCGACCAGCGGCGCCTGCCAGCCGCCGTACGGGAACCCGATCGGGTCCTCGTCGGGCCGGCCGGGCGACTGCCCGACGAGGTCGAGCGTCGCGAACAGCTCGATGCGGATCAGTCCCACGATGCGCTCCCCGCCGAGGTCGACGAACCGGTCACGGAGGCAGACCGGGCGCGCCCACCGAACTCATCGCGTCAGCGCGCGAGCCACCCGCCGTCGACCGCGATGACCTGGCCGTGGACGTACGCCGCGGCGTCCGACGCGAGGAAGACGACGACGCCACCCATGTCCTGCGGCGTGCCCCACCGCCCGGCCGGGATCCGCACGGAGAGCTGCTCGAGCCGCACGGGGTCCGCGAGCAGCGCCTCGTTCATGTCGGTCGCCATGTACCCGGGTGCGACGGCGTTGACGTTGACGCCCTTGCCCGCCCACTCGTTGCACAGCGCCTTGGTGAGCTGCGCGACGGCGCCCTTGCTCGCGGCGTACGCGGGCACGGTGATGCCGCCCTGGAAGGACAGGAGGGACGCGAGGTTGACCACCTTGCCCTCGCCGCGCTCGAGCATCGGCCGGCCGAAGAGCTGGCACAGCTGGAACACCGCGCGCAGGTTGACGTCGATCACGCGGTCCCACGCGTCGAGCGGGAAGTCGACAGCCGGGTGGCGGTCCTGCGTGCCCGCGTTGTTGACGAGGACGTCGACGCGGTGGTCCGCCAGGACCCGCTCGGCGACCGCGGCGATCGCGTCGCCGTCGCCGAGGTCGAGCGCGTAGTGGCTCACGGTCCGGCCGAGCCCCGCCGCGTACGCGGTCAGCTCGTCCGGCACGGCACCGCGTGACAGGACGACGACGTCGGCGCCCGCCGCCAGCAGGGACTCGCTGATCCCGCGGCCCAGGCCGCGCCCGCCCCCGGTGACGACCGCCGTGCGGCCCGTGAGGTCGAAGGGCGTGCTCATGCGTCGGCCTTTCCGTCGAGGGGGGTCACGAGGACCTTGAGGCAGTCCTGGCCCGACGTCGCCGCGGCGAACGCGGCCTCGACGTCGCCCAGGTCGTACGCGCGGGTCGGGAACGACCCGAGGCCGAGCGCGTCGTCGGCGAGGAGCTCGATCGCGCGGCGCACGTCGGCGGTCGTGTAGACGCGGACGCCGACCATCGTCTGCTCCTTGAAGCAGATCGCCTGCAGGTCGACGGGGGTCGGCTGCTTGTAGACGCCGACGACGACGATCCGGCCGAGCACCCGCGTCGTCGCGGTGAGCTGCGCGGCGACGCTCGGGTGCGCCGCGGAGTCGAAGGTGACGTCCGCGCCCTCGCCGTCGGTGAGCGGCGCGAGCACCTCGGCCATCGACGAGCCCTCGGGCACGACGGTGAAGCCCATGCCCTCGGCGACCTCGCGGCGCCACGCGCTCGGCTCGGTGACGACGACGGTGCCGGCGCCCTCGTGCCGCGCGACGAGCGCGGTGAGCACGCCGATCGGCCCCGCGCCGTGCACCGCGACGGTGTCGCCCGGCTGCATGCCGGACAGCGCGACGGCATGCACCGCGACGGCGAGCGGCTCGGCGAGCGCGGCCGTGCGCGGGTCGACCGAGGACGGCACCTCGTGCAGGACGTCGGGCGGCAGCGCGACGTACTGCGCCATGCCGCCCGGGGCGTCGATGCCGTAGAGCCTCAGGTCGCGGCACACGTGCCCGTGCCCGTCGCGGCACGCACGGCAGGTGCCGCAGCTGATGAGCGGCTCGGCGATGACGAGCGCGCCCTCGCGCGGGCCCGAGGCGCCGGCCCGCTCGACCCAGCCGGAGATCTCGTGCCCGGGCACCAGCGGCGCCTGCGCGCGCGGGTGCTTGCCGTGCAGGATCGACAGGTCGGTCCCGCAGATGCCGTTGTAGGCGACGCGCACGAGCGCCCACCCCTCGGG
The DNA here is from genome assembly GCA_031844515.1 of Actinotalea sp. AC32. Taxonomy (GTDB): domain Bacteria; phylum Actinomycetota; class Actinomycetes; order Actinomycetales; family Cellulomonadaceae; genus Actinotalea. The sequence continues at coordinate 43,595 of JAUZVJ010000022.1, forward strand.
CACCTCGGGCAGGGCGACGTCGCGGACCTCGACCGCGTCGGTGCCCGTCCACACGGCGGCGCGCATGCTGCTCGTCCCGGTGCTCATCCGGCTGCTCCTGACGTGGGGGTGGGAAGGGCACGGACGGTCGCGTTGCGGCCGGGGGCTCCGAGCACCTCGGGGTTGACGACGTCGCGCGGCACGCGGTCGGAGCACACGTCGACGACGTTCTCGACCGTGCGGCGCTTGAGCTCGCCGTAGGACTCCTCGGTGTACCAGGCCAGGTGCGGCGTGAGCACGACCGAGTCGAACGAGGTCAGCGGGTGGTCGGGCGGCAGCGGCTCCTGCTCGTGGACGTCGATCGCGGCGCCGCGGATGCGGCCCTCGCGCAGCGCGTCGACGAGCGCGGGGGTGTCGACGACGCCGCCCCGGCTCGTGTTGACGAGGATCGCGTCGGCCCGCATGAGCGCGATCTGCTCGGCGCCGACCATGCCGCGCGTCGCGTCGGTGAGCGGCGTGTGCAGCGACACGACCTGCGACCGCTCGAGGAGCTCGGTGAGCGTGACCGCGGGGAACCCGTGGAACTCGGTCCCGGGCTCGGCGAGCACGTCGTACCCGATGACCTCGTACCCGAGCCCGGCCGCCTTGCGGGCGGTCGCGGTGCCGATCAGGCCCATCCCGACGACGCCGAACACGCGGCCGCGCGTCTGGAAGAGCGGGCGGACCGCGACGAGGTCGAACGAGCCCGCGCGCACGCCGCGGTCGAGCCGCGGGATGCCGCGCGCCGTCGCGAGCGCCATCGCGATCGCGTGGTCCGAGACCGCCTCGGTGCCGTAGTCGGGCACGTTGCACACCGCGATGCCGCGCTCGGTGGCGGCCGCGACGTCGACCGAGTCGACGCCCACGCCGTACCGGCCGATCGCTCGCAGGCGCGGCAGCGCGTCCATGACCTCGGCCGTGATCGACGCGTACTGGACGAGGACCCCGTCGGCGTCGGCCGCGTTCGCGACCAGCTCCTCGGGCGTCCGCGACTGCGTGAGCACGAGCTCGGCGCCGACCGGGTCGACGACGCCGTGCTCGTCCTCGAACGAGTCGTGGTCGCACTCGGTGATGACGATGCGCATCAGCGGGCCAGCCAGCCGCCGTCGACGGGCAGGATCGCGCCGTGCACGTAGTCCGCTGCGCGCGAGCAGAGGAAGAGGACGGCGCCCGCGATGTCGGACGCCTCGGCCCAGCGGCCCGCGGGGATGCGGTCGAGGATCGCCTGGCTGCGCTCGGCGTCCTGGCGGAGCTGGTGCGTGTTCGCGGTCGCGACGTAGCCCGGCGCGACCGCGTTGACGTTCACGCCCTTGTCGGCCCACTCGTTCGCGAGCGCCTTGGTCAGGCCCGCGACGGCGGACTTCGACGACGTGTAGCCGGGCACGTTGATGCCGCCCTGGAAGCTGAGCATCGACGCGGTGTTGACGATGCGCCCGCTCCCCCGCTCGATCATCGTGCGGCCGACCTCGCGCGAGAGGACGAAGGTCGCGCGCAGGTTGACGTCGACGACGTGGTCGAAGTCCTCGTCGGAGTGCAGCGCTGCGGGCGTGCGGCGGATCGTCCCGCCGTTGTTGACGAGGATGTCGACGCCGCGGCCCGCGAGGTCGGCCGCGAGCGCGGTCACCTGCGCGCGGTCCGAGAAGTCGGCGCGCAGCGGCGTGAACGTGCGCCCGAGGCCCTCGACGACGGACCGGACCTCGCTGTCACCCTCGGGCATGTCGTGGCTCACGCCGATCACGTCCGCGCCGGCGGAGGCGAGCGCCTCGGCGATCGCGAGGCCGATGCCCTGGCTGGCTCCCGTGACGACGGCGAGCTTGCCCTCGAGGGTGAACAGGCCCTCGACGTAGGCGGCGGGGCTGGTGGCTGCGTTGGTCATGTCGCGGTGCTCTCTGTGGTGTCGGTCGGTGCGTCGTGCGGTCGTGCGACCGGCCACCACGCGCGGGGTCGGCTCAGCCGACGTGCCCCAGCGCCGCGGAGATCCGGTCGGCGGTGGCCACGGCGTGCGCCGCCATGGCCTCCACCTGCTCGAGCGTGTGCTCGAGGGTGATGGTCGAGATGCTCAGGCCGTACTTGATCGTCCCCGTGTGGTCGCGGATGGGTGCCGCCACGCACGCGACGCCCGGCACGTTCTCCTCGCGGTCCAGCGCGTAGCCCTTGGCGCGCACGTCGGCGATCTCGTGGCGCAGCTGCTCGAGCGACGTGATGGTGTGCTCGGTGCGGCGGGGCAGGCCCGCGCGGACGGCGAACCGGACGAGCTCGTCGTCGGAGTACCCGCTGAGCACGACCTTGCCGATGCCCGACGAGTGCATCGGGATCGACAGACCCACGCGCGAGGGCATCTGGTACGGCTTGTCGCCGTCGGAGCGGATCAGGTAGATGATCTCGTCGCCGTTGACCGCGCCGACGTGCACGGTGCAGCGGACGGCGGCGACGAGCTCGTCGACGAACGGGCGCGCGATGGCCGAGATGTCGATGCGCTGGAGCGCACGGCCGGCCAGGGCGAGGATCTGCGGCCCGGGCTGGTAGCTGCCCTCGGCGGTCACCGTGACGAAACCGCGCTCGACGAGCGTCGTCACGATCCGGTGCACGGTCGCCTTCGCGAGCCCCGTCGCCTCGACGACGTCCGTGAACCGGGCGTGGGTCAGCGCGGCCTCGAGCACGAGCAGCGTCTTCTCGCTCGCGTTCGCGGCGGCGAGCGGCGCGGCGGCCTGCAGCGGCTCGGTGTCGACGTCACCCGGGCGGGCCCCGGGGGTTGCGGTGGTGACCATGGTCGTCGCCTTCTGTGGGGTGGGGGGTCAGCGCATGTCGGCGATCGCGAAGCCGTCCATGTCGTCGAACGACTGATTCTCCCCGGCCATGGCCCACACGAAGCTGTAGCTCGCGGTGCCGACGCCGCTGTGCACGGACCAGCTCGGCGAGATGATCGCCTCCTGGTTCGCCACGAGGAGGTGGCGCGTCTCGTCGGGACGGCCCATGAGGTGCACGACGCGCGCGTCGTCGGGCAGGTCGAAGTAGAGGTACGCCTCCATGCGCCGGTCGTGCGTGTGGGCCGGCATGGTGTTCCACATGCTGCCGGGGTGCAGCGTCGTGACGCCCATGACGACCTGGCAGCTGCGCACGCCGTTCTCGTGGATGTACTGGTTGAGCGTCCGGCGGTTCGACGTGAGCGGGTCGCCGAGCTCGCGCACGGTCCCCTGCCCCGCGGGGACGAGCGTCGTCGGGTACGCGGTGTGCGCGGGCGCCGAGACGCCGTAGAACCGCGCGCTGCCGTGCTCGTCGTCGGCGGCGGCGGTCGACGCGAAGACGACCTCCTGCGCGCCGCGGCCCACGTACAGGCACGCGCCGTGGCCGAGCTCGTGCACCGTGCCGTCGACCGTGACCGTCCCGGCGCCGCCCACGTTGACGAGGCCGATCTCGCGGTGCTCGAGGAACACGTCGGAGCGGATCTCGGGGAACGTCGGCAGGGCGACGGGCTCGGCCGTGGGGCTCGCGCCGACGAGCACGACGCGGTCGTGGTGCGTGTAGACCGCGCGCACCTCGCCGGGCACGAAGAGGTCCTGCACGAGGTACCGACGGCGGAGCTCCGCGGTGTCCATGCCGGGGATCTGCTCCGGGCTGGTGGCGTAACGCTGTTCCATCACGTGCCTCTCGGGTCTGTCGGTACGGCGGGTGTGTCGGTGGGGCGGGCGGCCCGGGCGGGCGCCCGGGCGTCCGGCTACGGCGTGACCAGACCCAGCTGGGTCGGCAGCCACATGCTCAGGGCGGGCGTGAAGATCACCATGACCAGGACGACGAGCAGGGCCGCGAAGAACGGCAGCAGGCGCCGGGTGACGTCCTCGATCGAGATGTTCGCGACCCTGGCGCCGACGAAGAGGATCGGGCCGACCGGTGGCGTGATGGTCCCCAGCGAGAGGTTGAAGACCATCATGATCCCGAAGTGCACGGGGTGGATCCCCATGGCCACGACGATCGGCAGGAAGATCGGCGTGAAGATCAGCACCGCGGGCGTCGGGTCCATGAAGCACCCGATGATCAGCAGGATGACGGCGATGAGCAGCAGGATCACGATCGGGTTGCTGCTGATGCCGTAGATCGCGTCGGCCGCCATCTGCGGGATGCGGGCGAACGACATGACGAAGCCCATGATCGACGAGACGCCGATGAGGAACATGACGACCGCTGTCGTGCGGGTCGCGTCCATGAGCATGCGCGGGATGTCGCCGACCTTGATCGCCCTGTAGGCGAACGCCAGCACGAGCGAGTAGATGACCGCGATGTTCGAGGCCTCGGTCGGCGTGAAGTACCCGAGCAGGATGCCGCCGATGACGACGACGATGAGCAGCAGCGCGGGGATCGCGGCGACGACGGTCCTGACGCCCTGGCCGAACCCGATGCGCTCGCTCACGCGCATCTCGGGCCGCTTCCGCGCGTAGAGGAAGACGATGAGCATGCACGCGAGGACCCACAGGGCACCCGGGACGTAGCCGGCGACGAAGAGCGCCGCGATCGACGAGCTCGACACGAGCGAGTAGACGATCATCAGGTTGCTCGGCGGGATGATCATGCCGGACGGGGCCGACGCGATGTTCGTCGCGGCGGCGAACGGACGCGGGTAGCCCTCACGGGCCTGGATCGGGCCGATCGTCGAGCCGATCGCGGCCGCGGCCGCGACGCCCGAGCCGGACACGGCCCCGAAGAGCGCGTTGGCGGCGACGTTGGTCTGCGCGAGCGAGCCCGGCGCCTTGCCGACCATCACCTTGGCGGCGTTGACGAGCCGTAGGGCTATCCCGCCGTTGTTCATGATCACGCCCGCCAGCACGAAGAACGGGATCGCGAGCAGCGGGAACGAGTTGATCCCGCGGAACACCTGCTGCGCGGAGGTGAGCACGCCGTTCTCGACGCCGAGCGCCGTGAACAGGGCGACGACCGACGACAGTCCGACGGCGATGCTGATCGGCGCGCCGATCAGGAGGAGGAGCGCGATCCCGCCGAGCAGGATCAGCGCCGCGAGGCCTGCAGCTTCCATGGTCGTCGCCTCAGATCACGTCGGGCTCGGCGTCGTCCACGGCGGCGGTCTCCTCGCCGGTGAACAGCTTGAGCAGGTGGTAGACGGTGTAGAAGGCGATGAGGACGCCCGAGATCGGCAGCGCGAGGTACAGCGGGCCGACGTTGACCGGCAGGCCGGTCAGGTTCTGCTCCCACGCGAGGTCGACGACCCGCAGCCCGCCCCACACGAGCGACAGGCCCGTGAAGGTGAGGACGGCGAGCTGCACGACGACCGCGAGGGTCCGCTGGACCATGACGGGGAGCTTCTTGGCGAGCACGTCGACCGCGATGTGGCCGCGCTCGCCGAAGACGAGCGCCGCCCCGAAGAGGCCCAGCCAGATGAACAGGTACTTGGCGAGCTCCTCGGACCAGCCGCTGGGCTGGTCGAGGACCTGCCGCGCGAAGACCTGCCATGCGACGTCGACCACGAGCAGCGCGAACAGCGCGACGCAGGCCCACGTCAGCACGCGGTCGAGCGCGTTCTTGACGAGATTCACGGGAAGGACCTCTCCGGGGCGACGGTGCGGCTCACTCGGCCGCGGCGCGGACCTGGTCGTAGATGGAGCGGGTGACGTCGTTCGTCAGCTTGGACTCCGTGAGCGGCGCGATGACCTCGGCGAACGCCTCGGCGTCGACCTCGTTGAACTGCGCACCCGCGGCCTCGGCGGCGGCGATGCCCTCGGAGACCTGCTCCTTCCAGAGCTCGGCCTCGTGCACGCGGGCCTCGGCGAGGAGCTCGGTGAAGATCTCCTGGTGCTCGGCCGACATGCCCTCCCAGACGGTCGGGTTGATGATCAGGTAGTCGGGGAACATCAGGTGGCGCGTGTAGCTGTAGTACGGCGCGACCTCGGCGTGCTTGAGGTTCGAGTAGATGAGCTCGTTGTTCTCGCCACCCTCGATGACGCCCGACTGGATCGCGGTGTAGACCTCGCCCTGACCCATCGGCGTCCCCGTGCCGCCCATCAGCGACATCATCTCGATGTTCGTGTCGGACTCGATGACGCGGATCTTCATGCCGGCCAGGTCGGCGGGCGTGTTGATCGGCTTCTCCGAGTTGTAGACCGACCGGACGCCGCCGTGGAACGCGCTGAGGACCTTGATGCCCTGGTCCTCGAGCGAGGAGTACAGGTCGCCGACGATCTCCGGGTCGTTCGTGACCTCGCTCTGGTGCTCGGGCGAGTCGAAGACGAACGGCAGGTTGAAGACGACGAAGTCGGGGTTGAAGTTCTCCAGGAGCGGGCCGCCGACGTAGGCCATCTCGATCGTGCCGGCCTGGACGAGCTCGATCGTCTCGCGCTGCGCGCCGAGGGTCTCGTTCGGGAAGACCTCGATGTCGTACGCGCCGTCGGTGGCCTCCATGAGCTTGTCGCCGAGCTCGTCGAGGACGATGTACTGGGGGTGGGTCTCGGGCTGGTTGAACGCCGCCTTCATGACCACGGTGTCGGCGTTCGCCGCGGGCGCCTCGGCGCCGCCTGCGTCGCCGGTCTCCTGCGCGACCGGGGTCGTGCCGGCGCTGCACGCGGTGAGCGCGACGAGCGACGCGCCCAGCAGCGCGCTGATCGAAACAACCTTGTTCCGCCTCATGCTTGGACATCTCCTCTGCGGTTCAGGGGGCTGAACCTCGTCTGGCCGGGGCGGCGGCGCCACCTCACGGATCGGACCCAACTCCTGTGTTGCGGTCGGTCTGACCTCGGCGTCAGCAGTTGGTTCGTGGAACTAAGTTCCGGTGTACGGAACCGAACCTAGCCCTCCCGGCGCCATCGGTCAACGAGACCTTGGTCCCGTCGCATCTCAGACGCTCGGGAGACACTGGCGCAGAACCGGTCAGTGGAACTATGTTCCGCCTTACGGAACGCCGGGGCTCCTTCGGGGCCCGTTCCCGACGAGGCCGACCTCCCCCGAGTGGACCGAGGAACCGATGGACGACGACGTCGTACGACCCCTCCCCCTGCTGGGCGCCTACGCGCTCGCACCCGCCGACCCCGCCGGGTCGCGCGCGCTCCACGAGGGGGTGGCCGCGCTCGGGGTCGGCGGCCTCGAGCTGCCCCTTCCCGCCGAGCCCCTGACCGACGCGGGCGTCTGGGACGTCGACCCCACCTGGGACCTGCTGGTCACGTGCGTCCCGACCGTCATGGGCCGGCTCGCGGACGACGCCGCGTACGGCCTCGCCTCCGCGGACGACGACGCCCGGCGCCGGGCCGTGGCCGACGTCGCACGCGCCGCGACCTTCGCGCGGCGGCTCGCCGACCGCGCGGGCCGTGAGCGCGTCGTCGGGATCGAGGTCCACAGCGCACCGGGACCCCGCGGCGGCTCCGCGGAGGCGTTCACCCGCTCGCTCGACGAGCTGCTCGCCGTCGACCTCGCGGGCGCCCGTCTCCTCGTCGAGCACTGCGACGAGCGCGTGGGCGACCGCCCCGCCGCCAAGGGTTTCCTGCCGCTGGGCGACGAGCTCGCCGCGGTCGGCCGCGCCGCCGGCGTCGGCGTCGCGGTCAACTGGGGACGCTCCGCCATCGAGGGGCGCAGCACCGCGACGCCCGTCGAGCACGTCCGGGCCGCACGCGCCGCGGGCGTGCTGGGCGCGGTCGTCCTGTCCGGGGCGACCGACGCCCCGACGGCGTGGGGCGACGCGTGGGGGGACGCCCACATCCCGCCGCGCGGCGACGCCCCCGCGCTCGCCGCGTCCGCCGCGTCGCTCCTCGGGGTCGACGAGGTCCGGGCCACGCTCGCGGCAGCCGGTCCCGCGAGCCTCGTCGCCGTCAAGGTGTCGGTGCGGCCGCGGGACGCGTCGGTCGAGGCGCGCCTCGCCGTCGCGCGGGCGAGCCTCGCGCTGGTGGCGGCCGCACGCGAGCGCCTCGCGCGGGCCACGCCGGAGGATGCGCACCCGCTCACGGACGAGGTCGCGCGGTGACCGCCGTCGGCTTCGTCGGCCTCGGCGTGATGGGCGCCCCCATGGCGGGGCACGTCCTGCGCGCGGGGTTCGACCTGCACGTCACGGCGCGACGCCGCGCGAGCGCCGACCGGCTCGTCGGCGAGGGTGCGACCTGGCACGACTCCGCCCGCGCGATGGCGCCGCGCGTCGACGTCGTCGCGCTCATGGTCCCGGACCTTCCCGACGTCGACGCGGTGCTCGACGGACCCGACGGCCTGCTCGCGGGCGTGACCCGCCCGCTCGTCGTCGTCGTCGGCTCGACCGTGTCGCCCGAGGGGGTCCGCGCGCTCGACCGGCGGACGCGCTCCGCGACCGGCGGCCTCGTGCGCGTCGTCGACGCACCCGTGAGCGGCGGCGAGGAGGGCGCGGTGGCCGGGACCCTGTCGGTCATGGTGGGTGGCCCCGCCGACGACGTCGCCGTCGTGGCACCCGTGCTGGCGGCGACCGGGACGGCGGTCCACCTGGGGCCGCTCGGCGCCGGGCAGGTCGCCAAGGCGTGCAACCAGATGATCGTGGCCGCGACCGTGCTCGCGCTCGGCGAGGCGTCCGTCGTCGCCGAGCGCGCCGGGCTCGACGTCGGCGCGATGCTCGACCTCCTGGGCGGCGGCTACGCGGGCAGCCGCCTGCTCGAGGTCAAGAGGCACCGCTTCGCCGCGCACGACCACCGCCCCTCCGGCCCGGCGCGCTTCATGGTCAAGGACCTGCGCTTCGCGGCCGAGGAGGCCGCCCGGACCGGTACCGCGACCCCCCAGCTCGACGCCGTGCGCGGCGTCTTCACCGACCTGACCGCGGCGGGCCTCGGCGACCTCGACACGAGCGTCGTCCAGGAGCACGTCGCGTCGCTGACCCGGTCGGGCGCGTCCACGGCGGGCACCTCCGCGACGGCCTCTCCCGCCACGCCCGCCCCCGGCACCCCCGCCCCCAGCCCCCACGAGGAACCGTCATGAACGACCGACCACGGACCTTCGGCGTCCTCTCCCCCGGCGCGCTGCGCAACTTCGCCGACACCCTGCGCGCCGAGAACACCGGTGCGCTGCTGCTCGTGATCGGCGCCGCCGTCGCGCTCGTGTGGGCCAACTCCCCGGCACGCGACGGCTACGCCGCCCTGAGCGGGCTCGTCGTCGGTCCCCACGCGCTGCACCTCGACCTGACGCTCGCGCAGTGGGCGACCGACGGGCTGCTCGCGATCTTCTTCTTCGTCGTCGGGCTCGAGCTCAAGCGCGAGATGGTCGAGGGCCAGCTGCGGCGCCCGTCCACCGCGATCGTCCCGATCCTCGCCGCGGTCGGCGGCATGGCAGCACCCGCGCTGCTGTACACCGCCGTCAACGCGCTGAGCGCCGACGGCGCCGCCCAGGGCTGGGCGATCCCCGTCGCGACCGACATCGCGTTCGCCGTCGCCGTCCTCACGCTGTTCGGCCGACGCCTGCCCACCGCGCTGCGCGCGTTCCTGCTGACGCTCGCGGTCGTGGACGACCTGCTCGGCATCGTCGTCATCGCCGTCTTCTACAGCGACGGGATCGCCGCGCGGTGGCTCGGGGCCGCGCTCGCGCTGGCCGCGACGTTCACCGTCGTCGTGCGGCGCAGCGGCTCGCCGTGGCTGCTCGTGCCGATCGCCGTCGCGACCTGGGGCGCGATGCACGCGTCCGGCGTGCACGCGACGATCGCGGGCGTGCTGCTCGGCTTCACGGTCCCCGTCGCGGCACGCGCGGGCCGCGAGCGCGGGCTCGCCGAGCACTACGAGCACATCTGGCGCCCGGTGTCCGCCGGGCTCGCGGTGCCCGTGTTCGCGCTGTTCGCGGCGGGCGTCAGCCTCTCACCCGAGGCGCTCGCCGGGACCGTCGCCGACCCCGCCGCCCAGGGCGTCGCCGTCGGGCTCCTGCTCGGCAAGCCGCTCGGCATCCTCACCGCGACGTTCCTGCTGGTGCGGCTCACGCGTGCGAACCTCGACCCGTCGGTGCGGTGGGCCGACCTCGCCGCGGTGAGCGTCGTCGCCGGCATCGGGTTCACGGTGTCCCTGCTCATCGGCGAGCTGTCGTTCGCCGAGACGTCACCGCAGGCCGAGCACGCCAAGGCCTCGATCCTGCTCTCGTCGCTCGCGGCGGCCGCCGTCAGCGGCGTGCTGCTCACGTGGCGCTCGAGCGTGCACGCCGCACGCCAGACCCGGCACCTGGAGCAGGTCCCGAGCGTGTGACGCGGGCGGGCGCCTCGCCGCCCGCCGCTCCGGGGTCGGCCGGCCCGACCCGCCGGCGCCGGTCGCGCCCTGGGACCGCCGGTCCGGCCCCGGCTGGCAGGATCGCCGGATGAGCGACCGCACGCCCCTGACGCCGCCCGACGCCGACGCCGCCGAGCGGATGTGGGCGGAGTACGCCGCCGCCCGGCCGACGCAGGCCGCCGCGGGTCCTGAGCACGTCGCCGACCACTTCGGCGACTCGGTCGAGCTCTCGGCCGAGCTGCTCGGCCTCGTCCTGTCGGGCGTCAAGCGGGCGACGGCGGCGCTCGCGTCGGACTTCCTCGCGCAGGGTGAGCCGCTCCCACGCATCGGGTCGCACTGGATCGCGTGCGACGGCGACGGCGCACCCGTCGTCGTGCTGCGCACCACCGAGCTGCGGCTCGGGCCGATCGACAGCGTCGACGACGCCTTCGCGCGCGACGAGGGCGAGGACGACCGCACGCGCGCGTCCTGGCTCGAGGGTCACCGGCGGTACTGGACGCGCGTCTGCGCCGCGCGCGGCGAGGCGTTCGACGAGTCCGAGGACGTCGTCTTCGAGCGGTTCGAGGTCGTCTGGCCGCCGGAGCACGCGGACCGCTGACGGCGCCGGGCCCGCGGGGTCTCAGCCCGCGAGGTGTCAGCCCGCGGGGGTCTCAGCCCGCGAGGTGTCAGCCCGCGGGGTCTCAGCCCGCGAGCGCGGCCCGCAGGAACGCGATGTCCTCCGCCTGGCGCTCGCCCGGCGTCTCGACGACCACGTCGCACGCCGCCTCGCGGACGACGTGCGCGATGAGCTCGGGCGGGATCGTGCCCGTCGCGAAGTTGGCGTGCCGGTCGCGGCTCGAGCCGAACGGGTCGCGTGAGGAGTTCGCGTGCACCAGGTCGATGCGGCCCGTGATCGCGCGGACGCGCTCGACGATCGTCTCGAGGTCCTCGCCCGCCGCCCACGCGTGGCACGTGTCGAGGCACAGCCCGACGTCGTAGCCGCCGATCGCGTCCCACAGCATCGCGAGGCGGTCGAGCGTCCGCGCGCACGCGTTCTCGCCGCCGGCCGTGTTCTCGACGAGCACGAGCACGGGGAACGTGTCGCGCTCGAACGTCTTGCGCCAGTTGTCGACGCCGACCGCGATGTCGTCGCCGTCGCCCACGTGCCCGCCGTGCACGATCAGCCCCTTGCCGCCGAGCGCCGCCGCCGCCTCGGCGTGCTGCGCGATCATCTTCCGGCTCGGGATGCGGATCTTGTTGTTGGTCGACGCGACGTTCACCAGGTACGGCGCGTGGGCGTAGAGGCCCAGGCCCGACCCGAGGATCGCGTCGGCGTCCTCGCGCGGCACGGGCTTCTTCCACCCCTGAGGGTCCGCCAGGAACACCTGCACGGCCTCCGCGCCGACCGTCGTCGCCGCCTCGACCGGGTCGTCACCACGCACGTGCGCGCCGATGAGCGCCATCGCGCCTCCCTCCGTCCCGGTCAGGCTAGACGAGGGCGTTCGCGCACACGCCCGGGCGGCGTTCCCCTGCGCGGCTGCCGTGCGCGGCTGCCCTGCGCGGCGGCCTGTGCCGTCCTCTGCCGTCCGGTGCAGTCCCCTGGCGTCACTCCCCCGTCGCGCCGTCGACCGCCTCGCGCAGCAGGTCCGCGTGGCCGTTGTGCCGCGCGTACTCCTCGACCATGTGGACCAGGATCCAGCGGAGGCTCGGGGCGCTGCCGTCGGCCTTCCGCCGGTCCGCGAGACGGTCGAGGCCGCCGTCCGTGAGCGCCTGCTCGACGGCGCGCCGTGCACGCGCGACGGCGTCCTCCCAGAGCCCTCGGAGCGCGTCCGGCTCGTCGTCGGCGGCCGAGTGCCAGTCCCAGTCGCGGTCCGCGGCCCAGTCCACGGCGTCCCACGGCGCGACCGGCTCCTGCCCGAGCAGGACCTCGCCGAACCAGCTGTCCTCGACGCAGGCCAGGTGCTTGAGCAGCCCGCCGAGCGTCATCGTGGACGGCGGGAGCGTCGTCCGCAGGCCCGCCGCGTCGAGCCCCGAGCACTTCCAGGCCAGCGTGGCGCGGTGGAAGTCGAGGAAGCCCAGCAGGGTCGAGAGCTCGTCGCCCGCGAGCGGCGGCTCCGGGCGGCCCTGCTCGTCGACCACGAGGGTGGGCGTGGGGGTCGTGCGACGGTCGTCGTCCTCCGGCATAGGGCGAGGGTAGGCGCGGCGTGCGCGTGCCGTCATCGGCGAGGGGTGGCCCGGCGGACGGCGTGCCGTCGGGAGCTGACGGGCCGCCCGGCGACCGCGACGTCGTGCACGGCGGGTGCGCCGCCGCGGTGGGCCCTGTGGGCCCTGTGGGCCCTGTGGGCCCTGTGCGCGACGCCGTCGCTGTCAGTCACGCCTCGTACCCTTCCCGGGTGAGCTCCCCCTGGCCCGTCGACGTCGAGCCGCCCTTCGACCCGGCGTTCGACGACGTCCCGTACGACCCTGCGTACGACGACGCTCCCCCGGAGGACCCGTTCGCGTCCGGCCCGTCGTCGGGTGCGTCGCCGTCGCCCGGGTCGTCGTCGGCCGCTCCCGGCCGACGCGCGCGCCCCCCGCTCCCGCCCCCGCCGCCGCGCGCCGTCCCGCCCACGGCCGACGACGGCCCTCGGCCCGACCCGCTCGACGTGCTCAGCACGGTGTTCGGGTACGACTCCTTCCGCGGCGAGCAGGCCGAGATCATCCGGACCGTCGTCGACGGCGGCGACGCGCTCGTGCTCATGCCGACCGGCGGCGGCAAGTCGCTCTGCTACCAGATCCCTGCGCTGGTCAGGCCGGGGACGGGCGTCGTCGTCTCGCCGCTCATCGCGCTCATGCAGGACCAGGTCGACGCGCTCTCCGCGCTCGGCGTCCGCGCGGGGTTCCTCAACTCGACGCAGGACCCGGACCAGCGCCGCGCCGTCGAGCGCGACCTGCTCGCCGGCGAGCTCGACCTGCTCTACCTCGCGCCCGAGCGCCTGCGCGTCCCGGCGACCGTCGAGCTGCTCGACCGCGCGCGCATCGCGCTGTTCGCGATCGACGAGGCGCACTGCGTGTCGCAGTGGGGTCACGACTTCCGGCCCGACTACCTCGAGCTGTCGATGCTGCACGAGCGCTGGCCCGACGTCCCGCGCATCGCGCTCACCGCGACCGCGACGGCGCAGACCCGCGCCGAGATCGCGACGCGGCTCCAGCTCGAGGACGCGCGGCAGTTCGTCGCGAGCTTCGACCGCCCGAACATCCAGTACCGGATCGTCCCGAAGGCCAGCGCGCGCTCGCAGCTGCTCGATCTCCTGCGCACCGAGCACGCGGGCGACTCGGGGATCGTCTACTGCCTCTCGCGCGCGTCCGTCGAGCAGACCGCCGCATTCCTCACCGCCGAGGGCATCCCCGCGCTGCCGTACCACGCCGGGCTCGACCGCCGCGTGCGCGCCGCGAACCAGTCGCGGTTCCTGCGCGAGGACGGGCTCGTCATGGTCGCGACCATCGCGTTCGGCATGGGGATCGACAAGCCGGACGTGCGGTTCGTCGCCCACCTCGACCTGCCCAAGTCCGTCGAGGGGTACTACCAGGAGACGGGCCGCGCGGGCCGCGACGGGCTCCCGTCGACGGCGTGGCTCGCGTACGGCCTGCAGGACGTCGTGCAGCAGCGCCGGATGATCGACACGTCCGAGGGCGACGCCGCGCACCGGCGGCGACTCGGCGCGCACCTCGACGCGATGCTCGCGCTGTGCGAGACGGTGACCTGCCGACGCGTGCAGATGCTCGCGTACTTCGGGCAGGACGGGCAGCCGTGCGGCAACTGCGACACGTGCCTCACGCCGCCCGAGTCGTGGGACGGGACCGTCCCGGCGCAGAAGCTCCTCAGCACGGTGGTGCGCCTCGAGCGCGAGCGCGGCCAGCGCTACGGCGCCGGGCACCTCGTCGACATCCTGCTCGGCAAGCAGACGCCCCGGATCACGCAGCTCGGGCACACCGGCCTCAGCACGTTCGGCCTCGGCGCGGACCTGTCGGAGGGCGAGTGGCGCGGTGTCGTCCGGCAGCTCCTCGCCCAGGGCCTGCTCGCGGTCGACGGCGACGGGTACGGCACGCTGCGCGTCACCGAGGAGAGCGCGGCGGTCCTGCGCGGCGAGCGCGAGGTGCGGCTGCGGCGCGAGCCCGAGCGTGCGGCGCGGGTCCGGTCCCGCGGCTCGCGCGTCGGGTCGAAGCAGCCCGCGGCGGCGGTCGGGCTCGACGACGCGGCCACGGCGACGTTCGAGTCGCTGCGCGCGTGGCGTGCGGGGGCCGCCAAGGAGCAGGGCGTGCCCGCGTACGTCGTCTTCCACGACGCGACGCTCCGCGAGATCGCCTCGAGGCGCCCGACGACGCTCGACGAGCTCAGCACCGTCACGGGCGTCGGCGCCGCCAAGCTCGACCGCTACGGCGCGGGCGTCCTCGCAGCCCTCGCGGGCTGACCCGCCCCCAACACCCCCACGCCCCAACCCCCAGCCCCCAACCCCCTCCCCGCGCCCCCGTTGAGATAAGACTTCGCGTCGGCGTGTCACGCGACTCGCCGACGCGAAGTCTTATCTCGACGGAGGAGGAGTCGAGCGCGCGGGGCGACTGCGCAGCGGACTGCGCTCGACCCGTGCACAGGGCGAGCGGTCCGTCGCTCGGTGGTCCGGCGGCGTCCGGCAGCGTCCTGCTCATGGAGCTGCCCGCCGAGGTCCGTCGTCGTCCCTTCACGGTCGCCGAGGCCCGCCTCCTCGGGGTGCCCGACTCCGTCCTTCGCGCCCGCGACCTCCGCACGGGGCTCCGCGGGGTCCGTGCCGTCGACGACGTGCCGGACACGCCGCGGTCGCTCGCGGCGGCGGCACTCCTCGTCGCACCCGAGGGCGCCGTCGTCAGCCACCTCACCGCCCTGAGGCTGCACGGTGCAGAGCCGCCCTGGCCGCTGGACTCCGACCACCGCGTGCACCTGACCGTCCCGGCGACGCACACCGTCTCGGTGCGTTCGGTGCTCGCGGTGCACCGGGCGGGCCGTCGGCCGCCGTGGGTCCTGGTCGACGACCTCCCCGTCGTGACGCCGGAGGTGGCGTGGCTCCAGGTCGCGGCCACCGTCGGCGTCGAGATGGCGACGGTGATCGCGGACAGCCTCCTTCGCAGGGTCGCGCCGATCTCGTCGTCGGAGCGCCTCGCGCAGGCGCTCGCCCGCCTCCCTCCCCGGACGCGAGGGCGGCGTGTCGCGACGTCGGCGTTGGCGCTGAGCCGGCCGGGCACCGACTCGTCGATGGAGACCCGTGCGAGGCTCGCGCTCGTGTCCGGCGGTCTGCCGTGCCCGCTCGTCAACGTCCCGGTGCTCGACGACGACGGGCGCTTCGTCGTCCTGCCGGACATGCAGTACGCGGAGGAGCGGATCGCCATCGAGTACGACGGTGACGTGCACCGCACCGACCGTGCCGTGTGGCGCCGGGACGTGGAGCGCCGTCAACGACTCGAGGAGCTGGGCTGGGTGACGCTCACGGCCACCGCGGACCACGTCCTCCGCGACCCCGACCGGCTCGTCGCTCGCGTCACGCGACTCCTCAGGACCAGGGGCCGCCTCGGACGCCCGTCCACCATTCGTTGACGTAAGGCTTCGCGTCGGCGTGTCCCGCGACTCGCCGACAGGAAGTCTGACCTCGACGAAGGCCCGGGGCGGGCTCTCTGGAGGATCGCGCGCATGCTGCGTCATCAGCCCGGCCCGCAGCCCAGGTCGGCCAGGCCTCCCTCATCCCGTCGAGATCAGAGTTCGCGTCGGCGTGTCCCGCGACTCGCCGACAGGAAGTCTGATCTCGACGGAGGAGGCGAAGGCCGAGCGCGAGCACGCGAGCACGAGTCGGGCCGATCGTCCCTGTCGCCGCCGCCGGTGCGGGCGTTCAGTGGCTGCATGAGCACACTGCGCCGTACCGCCGTCCCCGTCGCCGCTGCCGTGGCGACGGCTGTCGTCGCCGCCTACCCCACCGCCCGCCGTCGGGCGCTGGAGTGGGGGGCCACCCCGGACGAGACCACCGCCGTCCTCCCGGGCGACTCCCTCGTCCCCCGCGCCGACCTGGTCGCCACGCGCGCGACCGATGTCGACGTCCACCCCGACCACATCTGGCCGTGGCTCGCGCAGATCGGGCAGGGCAAGGCCGGCTTCTACAGCTACGAGGCGCTGGAGAACCTCGCCGGCTGCGACATCCACAACGCCGACCGCGTCGTGGGGTCGTGGCAGGACGTGGCCGTCGGCGACGAGGTCCACCTGCACCCCGACGTCGCGCTGCGCGTCGCGCTCGTGGAGCCGCCCGACGCCCTGGTCCTGCACGGCGGCGCGCCGACCGACGACGACGGGCCCGCGCTGTTCGACTTCTCGTGGGCGTTCGTCGTGCGGCCCGGCCGCGACGAGGGACACAGCCGGCTCGTCGTGCGCGAGCGCTACCACTACCGGGCACCGTGGGCGGGGAGCGTCGTCGAGCCGGTCGCCTGGGTGAGCGCGCTCATGACCGAGCGGATGCTGCGCGGCATCCGTCACCGTGCGGAGGGTGTGCCGGCCTGACGGAAAAGCATGGACATGCAGTCCACCGCATGTCCATGCTTTCCGCATGGTTGCTCTGTCACGAGACCTCGAGCTGGTCGTCCCTCTGTGGCGGGGCGGTGGTGACGAGCGCGTCGTCGCCGGTGCCGAGGCCCTCGCCGCCCTGGTCCCGCAGCGGGCGCCCCGCGCCGAGGTCCGCGATCCGCACGGCCCTGCCGCGCAGCGCCCGCCCGTCACCGTGCGCGACGGCGGCGTCCTGGACGCCGAGGCCGTCGTCGCGCACGGGCGCGTCGTCAGCACGGCCCTGCGCGACTCCGGGGCGTCCCGCGTCGTCGCCCTGGGTGGCGACTGCGCGATGGGGACGCCCGTGGCGGCCGCGCTGCTCGACCAGCACCCCGACCTGCGCGTGATCTGGGTCGACGCCCACGGGGACCTCAACACGCCCGCCACGAGCCCGAGCGGACTGGCCTACGGCATGCCGCTGCGCGCGCTCCTCGGCGACGGGCATCCCGGCCTCGTGCCGGACCAGCCGCTGCGCGGCGACCACGCCGTGCTCCTCGGAGTCCGGGAGCTCGACCCGGCGGAGCGGGCGTTCCTCGCCGCAGGTGACGTCGCGGTGCTCCCGCCGGCGGGCGCCGAGGAGCTGGTCGCGGCGGTCCTCGACCGCATCCCGGCCGGCGCGCCGGTGCACGTCCACCTGGACCTCGACGTGCTGGACCCCGACGTGTTCCCCGCCGTCGCGGTGCCCACGCCAGGAGGGCTCGACGTGCCCACCCTGACGGCCGTCGCGACCGCCCTCCGCGGGCACGCCGACGTCGTCGGACTCACCGTCACGGAGTACGTGCCGGAGGTGCCGCACGACCCCGCACCGCTGGTGGAGGTGCTGCGCGCGTTCGGCGCCTGAGGCGTCGGCCTACCGGCCGGTGCCGTCGACGGCGTACGGCTCGATCGCGGCGAGCTCGTCCTCGGTGAGGTCCGGCCCGCTCAGCGCGGCGACGTTGTCCTCGAGCTGGGCGACGCTGCTCGCGCCGATGAGCGCCGACGTGACGCGCTGGTCGCGCAGGACCCATCGCAGCGCGAGCTGCGCGAGGCTCTGCCCACGGGCCGCGGCCACGTCGTTCAGGGCACGTGCCCGTGCGAGGTACTCCTCGGAGATGCGCTCGGCCTTGAGGAAGTGCCCGACGGCGGCGCGCGAGTCGGCGGGGACCTCGCCGGACAGGTAACGCCCGGTCAGCAGGCCCTGCTGGAGAGGGCTGAACACGATGGTGCCCACGCCGAGGTCCTCGACCGCGTCGAGCAGCGTCTCGACCTCGCCGTCGGCGACGTCCTCGACGTGCCGGTTGAACATCGAGTAGCTCGGCTGGTGGATGAGCAGCGGCGTACCGAGGTCCGCGAGGATCCGGGCGGCCTCGCGCGTCTGGGACGGCGAGTAGTTCGAGACGCCCGCGTAGAGCGCGCGGCCGCTGACGACGGCGGTGTGCAGCGCACCCATCGTCTCCTCGAGCGGCGTGGTCGGGTCGAACCGGTGGCTGTAGAAGATGTCGACGTACTCGAGGCCCATGCGGCGCAGCGACTGGTCGAGCGACGAGAGCAGGTACTTGCGCGAGCCGCCGTCGCCGTAGGGACCGGGCCACATGTCGTAGCCGGCCTTGGTCGAGATGATCAGCTCGTCGCGGTACGGGCGCAGGTCGAGCGCCAGCGCGCGGCCGAAGTTCTCCTCGGCCGACCCGTACGGCGGGCCGTAGTTGTTCGCGAGGTCGATGTGGGTGATGCCGAGGTCGAACGCGCGCCGCAGGATCGCGCGCTGCGTCTCGAACGGCTTCGTGTCACCGAAGTTGTGCCAGAGCCCGAGCGAGAGGCCGGGCAGGTCGAGACCGCTCCGGCCGCACCGCCGGTAGGTCATCGAGTCGTAGCGGTCGGGGGCAGCGGTCCACGGCGTCGTCACGGGTCCACGCTAGACCCGCCCGGTGGGGCGGCGGACGCGGACGCCCCGCCGTCACCTCAGGTCGTCGAACTCCGTCACGACCGTCCGCCAGTACTCGCTGCCGTCCCGCGTGCGCGTGAGCACGCCCGCGTCGACGAGGTCGCGGCGCAGCCCCACGGGGTCGCGCGTGAACGCCGCGAGGCGCTCCGTCAGGTCCCGCTCCGCGACCGGCTCGTGCACACCGACGGCTCGCGTCCCCAGGTACCGCAGCACGAGGTCCTTGTCCGCACGACGGCGCGGCATCCGCTCGAGCCGCCCCCGCACGAGGAAGCGCTCGGGGGCCGGGGCGGGGGCGAGCTCGGGCGCAGGCTCGCCGGCCGCCACCGGAGGCTGCTCAGCCACGTCGTCGGGCACCGGTCGAGGCTACGACGTGCCGAAGCGCTCCGCCCGCACGGCGTCCGGCAGCCCGGGGTGCTCGAGCCCCGCGTCGCGCAGCCAGCGCCACGTGTCGAGGACCGTCTCCTCGACCGGCCGTGACGGGAGGCCGAGCCGCCGTGCGCGTGACGTCCCGACCTGCCACGCGGTCGGCGCGACATCGCTCGGCATCCACAGCGGGAGGTCGCGCCACGGCTGCGCCCCGGCGGCGAGCAGGTCCGCCTCCGGAACGACGACGAGCTCCGCGGCGCGACCGCCGTCGGCGGCCACCGCGGCCCGGCACGCCTCGACGAGCCCGCCGAAGGTCGTCATCCCCGCGTCGCCCGTCGCGTTGACCGCACCCGACCAGTCGGCCGCGGCGGCGTCGACGAGCCACCCGCCGAGGTCGCGCGCGTCGACGACGGCGACCGGCTGGTCGAGACCCTCCGCGGGGACGACCACGCGCTCCTCGTGCGCGATCCGGTCGAGCCACCACGTGAGCCGCTTCGTCCGGTCCCCCGGACCCACGATGAGCCCGGCGCGCACCGCGAGCGCCGCGTCCCCGAACGTCGCCGCGAGCACGCGCTCGCTCTCGGCCTTCATCGGCCCGTACTCGTCGAGGTCCGCACCCGCCCCGAACGTCGGGGCGCCCTCGTCGGGGACCGGACCCGGCGGCCAGTCGCGGTAGGCGCTGATGCTGCTCACGTAGACGTAGCGCGGCACGTCGGCGAGCACCTCGGCCGCAGCCCGCGCGCCCGCGACGGTGTACCCGCAGCAGTCGACGACGGCGTCCACGCGCCGCGCGAGCACGGGCGCGAGCGCCTCGCGCAGCGACCCGACGTCGTCACGGTCGCCGACGACGTGCCGGAGCGCGCCGTCGTCGGCCGTCGCGAGCATCCGCCGCGTCCCGCGCGTCACCGCCGTCACGGTGTGCCCGCGGTCGAGCGCCGCGTCGACGACCGCGCCGCTGAGGAAGCCCGTCCCACCCAGGACCACGAGGTGCATGGACCGAGCGTGGACGACGACGAGGGCCGCCGCCAGCACGTCCGCTCAGGGCGGACGGCCGACGACGGCCCTCGGACGGGTCGGCGCTCCCACCGGGCTCAGCCCGCGGACGTCACCTCACCGGTCGACCACCGGCCGTCACCCGGCGACGACGACGCGCTCATTCGGCACGCAGTGCGTCATGACGAGCCCGCTGACGTCGCGCGGGCCGTTCTTGCCGAGGTTCGCCAGGCGCGTCCGCTCCTCCTCCGTGAGCGTCTGGCCGGGCAGCGGCGGGAGGTGCCGCACGTCGTCGGCGGTCAGGCCGACGCCGTCACCCACGCGACGACCCAGCTCGTCCTCGACCATGAAGAAGTGCCAGAGCATGCGCTCCTGGATCGCGCGGTCGCACTGCGACAGCGCCGCGACGAGGTTCGCGACCAGGTCGTCCTGCTCCCACGGCTCCGACAGTCCGAAGCGCTGACCCGCCTGGAGGTAGTCGTTGGTCCGCTCGATGCGCTCGCGCGTGAGGCGGCCCGTGACGACCGGGCTCTGCTGCGGCGCCGGCTCGGCCGCCTCCCGCAGGCCGCCCGTGATCGACGGCTCGTAGTTGACGTGCGGGTTGGCGCCCACCTCGTCACGGCCGTACGCCATCTGGCCGCCCTGCTGGTTGGTGTGCACCGGCGCCTTCGGCTTGTTGACCGGCAGCTGCAGGTAGTTGGGCCCCACGCGGTACCGCTGCGTGTCCGAGTAGGAGAACGTGCGGCCGACGAGCATCTTGTCGTCCGAGAAGTCCAGGCCGTCGACGAGGACGCCGGTGCCGAACGCGATCTGCTCGTTCTCGGTGAAGAAGTCGCTCGCGTTGCGGTCGAGCACCATGCGGCCGACGGGGCGCAGCGGGAACTGGTCCTCGGGCCAGACCTTGGTGTCGTCGAGCGGGTCGAAGTCGAGCTCGGGGTGCTCGTCGTCGCTCATGATCTGGACGTTGAGCTCCCACTCGGGGAGGTCGCCGGCCTCGATCGCGTCGTAGAGGTCCTTGGTGTGCGCACCGAGCGTCTGCGCCTGGACCGCCGCGGCGTCGGCGGCCGTCCACGACCGGACGCCCTGCTTCGGCAGCCAGTGGTACTTGACCAGCACGGTCTCGCCCGCGGCGTTGACCCACTTGTAGGTGTTGACCCCGAAGCCCTGCATGGTCCGGTACGACGCGGGCGTGCCGCGCGGGCTGAAGACCAGCATGATCATGTGCATGGCCTCGGGCGTCTGGCTGAAGAAGTCGAACGCGCGGTTGGCGACGTTCGCCTCGAACGTCACGGGGTCGGGCTTCTGCGAGTGGATGAAGTCCGGGAACTTGATCGCGTCGCGGATGAAGAACACGCCCAGGTTGTTGCCGACGAGGTCCCAGTTGCCGTCCTCGGTGTAGAACTTCACCGCGAAGCCGCGCGGGTCGCGCGCCGACTCCGAGGAGTCCCGGCCACCGGCGACCGTCGAGAACCGCAGCGCGACGTCGGTGCGCCTGCCCTTCTCCTGGAACAGCTTCGCCCGGGTGTACCGCGCGATCGGCTCGTCGCCGAGCGTCCCGTACGCCTCGAAGTACCCGAAGGCCGTCGTCCCCCGCGCGTGCACGACGCGCTCCGGGATCCGCTCGCGGTCGAAGTGGCTGATCTTCTCGAGGAACTGGTAGTTCTCGAGCGTAGCCGGGCCGCGCGACCCGACGGTGCGCTGGTTCTGGTTGTCCGCGACGGGGTGGCCCTGGCGGGTGGTCAGCACCGGGCGCTCGTCGGGCTGCTGCTGGTCGGTCATGCGGTTCCCTTCCTTCGTGCGGTCGCCGGCGCCGGTGGGC
>JAUZVJ010000023.1:0-56830 GCA_031844515.1 Actinotalea sp. AC32
CGTGGTACTTGACGATCGAGCGGGCGGAGAGCCCCTTGCGTCCCTTCCCGGCGACCTCTGGGGGCTTGCCGGCCTGGTTGACCCACTCCTGGACCAGGGCGGGCATGATCCGCGCCATCGGGTAGTCCCCAAAGAACGGGATGAAGTGGATGCGTAGGTTCGAGGCGTACGCGGCGTAGGTGGTGACCTCCAGGTGTCGCGAGGGAAGCCAGACTTTCTCGGCATACTCCTGGAAGGTGATGCGCCCGGCGCGGGGGTCGATCCAGGTTCCCTCGGCCAAGGCGATCTCGGCACGGACCGCGGCCTGCATGGCGGCCTTGTCGGTGCTGAACGTGCCTACGGTGCGCTTGGCTCCGGAGGCGTCCCGGTAGCGGCCCCGGTAGCGCTTCTTGCCGTCGTCGGCCCGTCGCACGGTCACCCAGGCCATCTAGACCACCCCGTGCCAGATGTGGGCGCAATGTGGGCAGACGTGACCGCACAGCGGCGGACGCTGGCGAACGCGCCCGACCGGAAAAGTGGCTGTGACGTGCGAGGACGCATGGGTTAATGCTACTCAGCGCGCATAACTTGACAAGGCGGGCTGCACTCATAACCCAGAGGTCGCAGGTTAAAATCCTGCCCCCGCTACTTGAAGTAGCAGTTCAGAGGCCCTTTCGATCTTCGGATCGGGAGGGCCTCTGGCGTTGGTGTCAACGAGGTGTCAACACCGGTTGCCTGGAAGTCGCCCGAACTGGCGCAGACATCGCCGAACACTGCCCAGTCACGTGGAGGTCCTGGGCGGTGATGGACACAGAGGTTGATCATTTGGCGGACTGGTGGTCGGCCGCCGGGGACGGCGTGGGCTCCTGTGGCGGTTGTGGACTGCCGACGAGACCGGCAGGTCGCAGAACCGGGCGTTGCCCCCGCCAGTGCTCGCTGTCGTCAACCCGTGACCTTCGTTTTCGGCCCGTGCGATTGAGTATGGTTGGTACATGCAACTAGTTGAGTCGACGGCCGACCTTGCCTCGGTGGAGTCGATCGAGCAGGAGCTGACCTTGCTGGTGCGTCGGGCCCAGAAGGTGTACCTGCGCGGGGCCCCGGCGGCGCAGGTCGTGGAACGGGCGGCCTATGGGATTCTCGCGCGGCTCCACGACATGGGCCCGCTGCGCCCCGGCGCTCTGGCGGCCCACTTCCACCTGGATGCCTCCACGATCAGCCGCCAGGTCACCTCTCTGGAGCAGGCCGGCCTGGTCGCGCGCGAGCCCGACGCCGAGGACCGACGTGCCTGCCGGCTGCGGCTCACCGAGCACGGTCAGGAGGTGTTGACCGCGACGCGGGCGGAACGGCGCGGCGTCGTCCGCGGGCTGCTGCAGTCCTGGTCTCGCGAGGACCTGGCGAACTTCGCGTCCCTGCTGGCCGCCTTCAACGCCGGCCTCGACCACCAGCTGAGCCAGTCCACCCGAGAAGAGAGTCAGCCATGAGCACCTCACCGTCGCCCCGAGCCGAGCAGCCCGCGGCGCCGACCGAGCAGGTGATGCCGATCCTGACGCACCGGCAGATCCTCATCGTGTTGGTGGGTCTGATGCTGGGCATGCTGGTCTCCGCCTTGTCCCAGACGATCGTGGCCACCGCGCTGCCCACGATCGTCGGGGAGCTCGGTGGTCAGGACCAGCTGGCCTGGGTCGTGTCTGCCACGTTGTTGACCTCGACCGCGTCCACCCCCATCTGGGGCAAGCTCTCGGACCTGTACGGCCGCAAGATCATGTTCCAGTCAGCGATCGGGATCTTCCTGGTCTCGTCCCTTGCCGCCGGGTTCGCCCAGAACATGGGGCAGCTGGTCGGGTTCCGCGCCGTGATGGGGATCGGCGTGGGAGGGCTGATGGCACTTTCCCAGGCGATCATCGGTGATGTCGTCAGCCCTCGCGAGCGTGGCCGCTACCAGGGCTACATCGGCTCGGTCTTCGGCCTGGCTACCGTCGCCGGGCCCTTGCTCGGCGGCTTCCTGGTCGAGCACCTGTCGTGGCGGTGGACTTTCTGGGTCGGGATCCCTGTCGGCATCGTCGCCCTCGTGGTGACGGAACGCGTGCTGAAGCTGCCGTTCCCCCGCCGCCAGCACGCGATCGACTGGCTGGGAGCGTTCTTCATCGTCGCCGGGATCAGTGCGCTGCTGCTGATGCTCTCCCTCGGTGGCAAGGAGTTCGCCTGGAACTCGGTCTGGACCTATGGCCTGGCCGCGGTGGCGCTGGTGATGCTCGCGCTCACGGTCTGGCAGGAACGCCGGACGGCCGAGCCGATCATGCCTCCTCGGCTGTTCGCCAACCACACGTTCGTCATCACCAGCCTGGCCGGGTTCGTGGTCGGGGTCGCCATGTTCGGCGCCATCATCTTCCTGCCTCAGTACCTGCAGATCGTCAAGGGCGAGTCGCCCACCGCCTCCGGTCTGCTGACCCTTCCGTTGATGGTCGGACTGCTGATCACCTCGATTGGGTCAGGGCGCCTGATCACCCGTTCCGGCCGCTACAAGATGTTTCCCGTCGCGGGTCTGCTGGTCGCCGCCGGTGGGCTGGCGCTGATGAGCCGACTGTCGGTGGACACCCCGCTGTGGCTCGCCGGGGTGTTCATGTTCATCACCGGCGCCGGCATCGGTATGGTGATGCAGGTCCTGGTCCTGGCGACCCAGAACGCGGTGCCCCATGCCGACCTCGGCGTGGCCACCTCCGGGGCGACCTTCTTCCGCTCCCTCGGCGGCGCGATGGGAGTGGCAGTCTTCGGCGCGCTGCTCACCCACCGGCTCCGCGACACCATCCCCGCGCAGCTCGAGGCGGCAGGCTTCCCCGCCGACCAGATGCCCCGCGGGGCCGCGACCCTGGGCAGTCCCGAGCAGATCGCCGACCTGCCGGAGCCCATCCATCTCGCGGTCACCACCGGGTTCGCCGAGGCACTGCAGACCACGTTCCTGGCCGCCGTACCCTTCGCGTTGCTCGGGTTCGTCATCCTGCTCTTCCTTCGCGAAGCTCCCCTGCGACACACCCGGGGGCACACCTCGGGCGAGGACGTCGCCGCCGCGTTCGAGACCGCGGTCGACCCCGACGCGCACCTCACCGCCGAAGAAGACGCACCCGCGCCGGGCGATCCCCAGCCACCGGGGGTGCCCCGGCGTCGCTAGGTGTTGTGGTTCAGGAGCTGGTGACGCATGCGGGATGCAGGAAACGGGTGTCCTGACCCCGACGCCGTTCGCCCTCCGTTGTCGCCCTGACCGGCGGATCGTGGCCGTGACACGCACAGAGGGCGTGGCGGGTCCGCGGCGGTCAAGCACTGACTGTTGGCCGCACGCCGCTTGAGCCCAGCGGGACGCGTGCCGTGGGGCCGGCTTGCCGCCGCGCCGGGAGGGGGTCAGCCGGTCGCGTCCGGCGGTCCCGCGCGGTGGCTCCCTGGTCGATCAGCCAGCGCGGGACAGCCAGCCTGCATCCAGGCCTCCATCGCGGCGACCCCACGGGCCGCCTCCAGCGCAACGACGACGGGCCGGCGATCGGGTCCGGGCCAGGCGGGGGGCCCGGCCGCCAGCCACGTGGTCAGGACCGCTGGACGTGCGTACCAGTAGGTGCCCATCGCGAGGCTTCCGGTCATCAGGCACCACGCCAGGAGGCGGGCCGCTCCCAGCAGCCATGTCGCCAGGGTGTAGAGGTACAGCCTGGCGCGAAGGTGCAACACCACGGCACCCCTCTTCCCGGGGTCTCGCAACGCTCATCGGCTCGCATCGCGCCACCGGGCCAACTCCCGGGGGCTTGTCAGCAACCCTGCCACGACGGGCCGCGCAACGGAAGCGTCCGGCCGTGCCGCCGCCGTCCCGATCGGCGGCGTGGTGCTCGCCGGCCACCGCGACCTGTGCCCGGTCGAGCAGTCGCTGCGGATGCCGCGACCGACCTGCGGTGCCCGGTCGAATCTCCTCGCGGACCCGCCCGCCGACCCCGCCCGCCGACGGAGTGCACCCGACGATCGTGTTCGCCGCACTGGCGATCAACGACGACCAGCGGAGCTCATACGCTCTCGCCCACTGAACAGACGGACCAGGTCAGGCCTCACGGCCAGGCTGGGGGAGGTGCGCCTCGATCAGCTCTATGATCTCGGGCGCGTCGGGCTCGACCTTCGGCCGGAATCGATGCACATGGCCGTCGGGGGTGAGGAGGAACTTCTCGAAGTTCCAGGTGATGCGCCCCGCCTTCCCGCTGGCGTCGGGGGTGCGGGTCAACTCGGCGTAGAGAGGGTGCCGTGACCTGCCGTTGACCTTGACCCGCTCGAACATCGGAAAGGTCACGCCCCAGGTCGTCGAGCAGTACTCCTTGATGGCGTCCTCACTGCCCAGTTCCTGCAGGAACTGGTTGCTCGGGAACCCGAGCACGGTGAAACCTCGCTGCCCATAGGTGCGCTGGAGGGCCTCGAGCTTGTCGTACTGGGGTGCGAGCCCGCACCGCGAGGCGACGTTGACGATCAGCCTGACCTGCCCGGCGTACCTCGCCAGGGTCGTGACCTCGCCGTCGATCGTCGTGACCGGGATGTCGTCGATCGTCGTGACCGGGATGTCGTCGATCGTCGTGACCGGGATGTCGTCGATCGCCATGCCTGCTCAACACCGCGGCGAAAACGGGCATTCCCGCCCCGGCGGTGCCGGCCGGTGGCGCGACAGCCCTCAGCGGGCTGCCCGCGGTGGGGTAGGTCGCTCAGCGCAGGTGCAGGTCTTTCCGGCTCGAGCGGCGCCAAGCCCGTTCACCGGGGCCGCGGGCATGACCACCCACTCACACGAGCGCACGGGCTTCGGTCACCTGCTGCCAGCGCGGACGGCCGCTCGGACCGCCCGCACGGTTCGATCTGCCTCTTCCGGCGGCGTCACCGGCCCCGATGGCCTTTCTGGCGCTCCACTGACCTCGTCACCGTAGACCTGCTCTGCGGCTCGCCGCAGCGCCGCGAATGCCGTGGCTATGGTCCGCACGCTGTCGTCGTCCAGGAGGGACAGGAGCGCGACGCGATGTCCGGCGCCTTCGGCCATCAACGTGTCCACCAGCTGTGAGCCTTGAGCTGTGGGATGCACCTGTCGGGCGCGCCGGTCGGTCGGGTCGGCCACGCGCTCGACGAGCCCCCGGTGTTCGAGCCTGTCCACCAGGCCGGTCACCGACGCCGGGCTGATCTTCAGTGCGTCGGCCAGCTCGTGGCTCATCAGGGAGCCGTCGGCGTGCAGCAGCAGCAGCACCTTCAGCTGCTGCATCGTCAAGGTCGTCTGCAGCAGAGCGGTGAACTGGGCCCGCGAGAAGAGGCGGATCAGCGCCGCCTCGTCCTCGGCGATCGCCGCCATCACCGCATCGCGTTCCACCGTGTGACTCGATTCTTCGGTCAGCCCGTACTATTCACCTCGCACCGACTATACGGGAGATCTCCATGACTCGTCTTGCCCGGCTGAGCCTTGCCAACCGCGCCGTGGTGGCACTGGCGACGTTGATCCTCATCGTGGCGGGCGTCTTGTCGACGACGTCGCTGAAGCAGGAGCTCATCCCGTCCTTGGAGATCCCGCTCGCGGTGGTGGTGACGCCTCTCCCGGGTGCGGCGCCGGACGTGGTCGAGCGGCAGGTGACCGAGGTGGTCGAGGCTGCCGTCAGCGGTGTGGAAGGTCTGGAGGGGACCGAGTCCACGAGCCGCAACAGCCTGTCGGTGGTGTCGGTGGAGCTGGCCTACGGTACCGACCTGCAGGCGGCCCAGCAGGACCTGGAGCAGGCCGTGACCCGGGCGGGCACCGGCCTGCCGACGGGCGTCACACCGTCTGTGATCACCGGCAGCATCGACCAGCTCCCGGTGGTGCAGCTGGCGGTGGCCGCCCCGCAGCTGGACGAGCAGGAGCTCGTGACCCGGGTGGAGGAAGAGGTCGTTCCGCGGTTGCGGGGCCTGGAGGGGGTTCGGGAGGTCACCCTGTCCGGGGCGCGGGAGACGCGGGTCGAGATCGTTCCGGACCCCGTGGCCCTGGGGGCCGCGGGGATCGGCCTGGATGCTCTCACTTCGGCACTGCAGGCCAACGGTGCGGTCATCCCGGCCGGCACGGTCACCGACGGGCAGCGCTCCCTGAACGTCGTGGTGGGCGAGCGGTTGTCCTCGGTGCAGGACATCGCGGCGATCCCGCTGCCCACCGCTGACCCCTCAGGGGCACCGGTCCTGCTGGGAGACGTGGCCACGGTCGAGCAGGCACAGGTTCCCGCCACCTCCTATGCCCGGACCAACGGTCAGGCGAGCGTCGCTCTGGCGATCACCAAGACCCCTGACGGCAACACCGTCAGCGTCTCCCATGACGTGCGGGACCTGATCCCGGGGATCGAGGCGGCGCTGGGTGAGGGTGCTGCGGTCGACGTGGTCTTCGACCAGGCCCCGTTCATCGAGAAGTCGATCGAGGACCTGAGCACCGAGGGCCTCCTCGGCCTGATCTTCGCCGTGATCGTGATCATGCTCTTCCTGCTGTCACTGCGCTCCACCTTGGTTACCGCGATCTCGATCCCGCTGTCGTTGCTGATAGCGATGACCGGGCTGCTGGTCGGTGGGTACTCGCTGAACATCCTGACCCTGGGGGCGCTGACGGTCGCGGTCGGACGGGTCGTGGACGACTCGATCGTGGTGATCGAGAACATCAAGCGCCACCTCGGCTACGGCGAGCCCAAGGCGCAAGCGATCTTGACCGCGGTGCGTGAGGTCGCCGGCGCCGTGACGTCCTCCACCATCACCACCGCGGCGGTGTTCGTGCCGATCGGGATCGTCGGCGGTCAGGTCGGCGAGCTGTTCCGGCCCTTCGCCTTCACCGTGGCCGTGGCCCTGCTGGCCTCGCTGGTCGTCTCCTTGACCATCATCCCGGTGCTGGCCTACTGGTTCCTGCGCGCCCCGGCCGACCATCAGCACGCGGCTGTGGACCGGGACCGTGTCGAGCAGGGCGAGCGCCACGGACTTCTCCAGCGCAGCTACCTGCCGGTGCTCCGAGGGGCCATCGCCCACCCGCTGATCACTCTCGCCATCGCCGTCGCCGTCCTCGGCGGGACCCTCGCGGCCGGCACGAGGCTGGAGACCAACTTCATCGGCGACGCCGGGCAGAATACCCTCAGCGTCGACCAGCAGCTTCCGGCCGGCACGAGCCTGGAGGTCACCGACGCCGCCGCACGGCAGGTCGAGGAGGTCATCGCCGAGCTGGACGGCGTCGAGACCTACCAGGTGACCGTGGGCTCGGGTGGAAGCGGGCTGCAGACCGCCTTCCTGGGCGGTGGCGGCGGGTCGAACACGGCCACCTTCGCGATCACCACCGACCTGGACGCCGACCAGGCCCGGGTCGAGCAGGACCTTCGTGCCGCGATCGCGGACGTGGAGGACGCCGGGGAGCTGACCGTGACCACCGGGCAGGCCGGGTTCGGGTTGCCGCCGGTGGAGGTCGTGGTCCGTGCCGACGACGACCAGACGCTGCGCGAGGCCGCAGATCTGGTCGCCGAGGCCATGGCGGACGTCCAGGGCACGACCGACGTCGTGAACAACCTTGCCTCAGACGCACCAGCGGTCCAGATCCAGGTCGACCGGGCGGCAGCGACCCAGGCTGGCACCAGCGAGAGCGCTATCGGGCAGGCGGTGGCCGGCCTGCTCCGTGGTGCGCCGATCGGCCAGGCGGACATCGCCGGGCGCACCACCGACGTCGTGGTGCTCCTGGGCCAGGCCCCCGGCGACGTCCAGGCCCTGCGCGACACCCCTGTCCCCACCGCCACCGGGATCGTTCCCCTGGGGCAGGTCGCCGAGGTCAGCGAGGTCCAGCAGCCCACCAGCCTGACCCGACAGGACGGGCAGCGCACGGCCACGGTGACCGCCACCGCGACCGATCAGAACCTCGGCGGTATCACCACCCGGCTGCAGGAACAGCTCGACGCCCTCGACCTGCCCGACGGCGCAGAAGCCGAGATCGCAGGCGTCAGCGCCGAGCAGCAGTCAGCGTTCGCCGACCTGTACGTGGCCCTGCTGGCCTCCATCGCCATCGTCTACCTGGTGATGGTCGCCACGTTCCGCTCCCTGCTGCAGCCGCTCATCCTCCTGGTGTCGGTGCCGTTCGCCGCCACCGGAGCACTGGCCCTGCTGCTGCTCACCGGCACACCCCTGGGCGTGCCGTCGCTGATCGGGCTCCTCATGCTGGTCGGCATCGTGGTGACCAACGCGATCGTGCTCATCGACCTGGTCAACCAGAAGCGCGAGCAGGGCCTGAGCGTGGTCGACGCCGTGATCGAGGGGTCCCGATACCGCCTGCGGCCGATCCTGATGACCGCCGCAGCGACCATCGGCGCCCTGACCCCCATGGCACTGGGACTGACAGGCGGCAGCGTCTTCATCTCCCAGCCGCTGGCCCTGGTGGTCATCGGCGGGCTGACCACCTCCACCCTCCTGACCCTGGTGCTCGTCCCGGTCCTGTACAACCTGACCGAACGCGCCAGCGCGGCCCTGCGTGAGCGCCGAGGCCGCCGGACGGCCACCACCCTCCCAGCCTGACACTGACACCCCCGGCGGTCTCCGGCGGGTCGTGATTCACAGCCGTTCCGGTCGACCGTGGACCGGCGCACCTGTGCCAACCAGGCCGAGCGCGCCTCGGCGACCTTCGAGTGCCGGCGCCACCCCGGCCTCAGCTACCGGTGCCCGAACGACTTGGCGGACCTTCACACCGCCGCAGTGGCCGTGGCACGATCAACGAGCCGTCCGGGATACCGGGTCAGGCTCCTGCAGCACGACCTCAACGAAGGGGTTAGGCGATGAAGGCAGCGCGGTTGCACGAGTTCGGCGGTGACTTCGTGGTGGAGGAGGTTCCGACGCCGGAGCCCGGTGCCGGTGAGGTTCGGGTCCGCGTCGGCGGGTCCGGCGCGTGCCACTCCGACCTGCACGTCCGGGCGGGGGAGATCCCCGTCCACCTTCCCGCCCTGCTGGGGCACGAGAACGCCGGGTGGGTGGACGCCATCGGTCCGGGCGCCGAGGGCTTTGAGATCGGTGAGCCCGTCGTGGTGTTCGGTGGGTGGGGCTGCGGCCGCTGCCGTGTGTGCTTGGGTGGCCAGGAGCAGCTGTGCGACACCATGCGGTGGGGCGGTATCGGCCCCGACGGTGGCTACGCGGACTACATGGTCGTGCCGAGCACCCGGCACCTGCTGGCCGCTGGCGACCTGGACCCGGCGCTCGCTGCCCCGCTGACCGACGCGGCGCTCACCCCGTACTCGGCGGTGAAGAAGGCCCTCCCGCGTCTGGTGCCCGGCACCACGGCGGTGCTGGTGGGCGCCGGTGGGCTCGGCCAGTACGGGCTGCAGTTCCTCAAGCTCCTCTCCCCGGCGACGGTGGTTGTCGTCGACAGCTCGGCGGACAAGCGGCGCCTCGCCCTGGAACTCGGTGCCGACCAGGTGGTCGACCCGGCAGACGCCGACGCCATGGAGCAGATCAAGGCCGCCAGCCACGGCGAAGGCGCGGCGGTCGCGCTGGACTTCGTCGGGGCCGACGCGACGATGAGGCTGGGGGCCTCGTCGCTGGGCCCGCAGGGCCTGTTCGTCCTGGTGGGCCTGGCGGGAGGTTCCTTCCCGTTCTCGTTCTTCTCCCTGCCCGTCCAGGCGACGCTGACCAGCAGCAGCTGGGGCAGCCGCAACGAGCTGGAGGAGGTCCTCGCCATGGCCCGGACCGGGCGCCTGGTCTCCACGATCGAGCGGTATCCGCTGGGCGAGATCAACGACGTGTTCGCGCGCCTCGCCGCCGGGCAGGTCCAGGGCCGTGCCGTCCTGATCCCTTGAGCACACTCGTCCACGTCCCGCTAGGCGCGTCTGCCACGGCGAGCGGCACCATGCGCTGACGCGGCGCCCGCCGCCATCACCGCCTGGCCGAAGACAGCAGACATGACCCGGTCCGGGCTAGTCAGCCGCCCGGCTCCATTCTGCTGCCCAGGAAGCTATCGCGTCGATGACCGGTCCGAGGGCCCGCCCCTTCGCCGTCAGCACGTAGCGCGGTGCGCCTGCGCCGATCGGGCACGTGCGCGAGAGGAGTCCTTCGCGTTCCAGCTCCCGTAGCCTCTCGGCCAGCAGGCGGTCCGAGAGCCCGGGGATGACGGCGCGGATCTCACTGAAGCGCTCCGCGTGGGCCATCAGGGCGTGAAGAATGACACCGTTCCACCGTCGACCGAGCAGCTCGACGGTCTGGTGGAACGACGGGCAGTAGCGACCGCAGTCGTCGCCCGCGGGACCGACCGCCTCGTCCGCCACCTCGCCCTCCACGTCCGCTCAAGGGTGATTGACCCGCGCCCAGGGTACTGCTATACCTCAATCACTTACATCTGGTAAGCGGCGACCTGGAAGGGTGACGTGGAGGTCCTGGTGCTCATCGGCAGGGTGGTCTTCGCCTTGCTCTTCCTCGGCTCAGGCTTTGGCCACCTCACACAGCGGCAGATGATGGCCGGTTACGCCACCGGCAAGGGAGTGCCTGCCGCCAACCTGATGGTCCCGCTGACCGGGCTGCAGCTCCTGGCCGGCGCACTGATGGTGGCCCTGGGGATCTGGCCCGACGTCGGCGCCCTCCTGCTGGTGACCTTCCTGGTGCCCACAGCCTTCATCATGCACGGCTTCTGGGCCGAGACCGACCCCGGCGCCAAGGCCATGGAGCAGACTCAGTTTCTCAAGGACCTGGCCCTGGCCGGAGCGGCACTGGTGATGTTCGCCGTCTTCGCCTACCTCGGTGACGATCTGGGCCTGGTCCTGGTCGGCCCGCTGTTCAGCCTGTCATGAGCGGCGCGGTTCCCGTGGCCATGCCCGAGCGCCCGGGCCCGCGACCCTCGACGACCCCGACCAACCCGCACACCCAGCTCGACCAGCAGCCGAGCGACGACCGACCACGGCAGCGCCTCATCGGGCAGCTCGCCGACCTGCCGGATGTGGTCTGGGCGGCCTCGACGATCTCTGTCCCGGGTGCACAAGCGCTCACGCTGCCTCGGGGCCCACACCGAGGGCCACCCGACGCGTTCATGATCGACACCGAGTTCGCCCACCTCCACCCGGCCCCTGACCACTCCCTTCACCTGGTACTGCCGTCGGCGGCCGCCGAAGCCGCCATCGACGCCGGCTGGGCCGAGCAGCACCCCATCGCCCGCCTCGGGCTCATCTCGCCGGGTGCGGTCATGGTCTACGCGCCACGGGACGCGCACGAGGCGGACATCGCCGCCGGCCTCGTCCGGGCGTCCTACGCATACGCAACTGGTTCGACGCGTTCGCTCAGAGCGAAAACCTGAGCGGGCAAAGACGCCGCGGCCCGACTCTCCGGTCCGCGCCCGATCCGAAGATCACTCAAGGAGGAGTGCCTCATGGCAGGACGACTCGAGGGCAAGGTTGCCCTCATCACCGGTACGGCGGACGGTCAGGGACGGGCCGCCGCCCTCGCCTTCGCCGCTGAAGGCGCCAAGATCGTCGGGTGCGATCTCAAGGCGGAACTAGCCGAACAGACCGTCGAGCTCGTCCGGGCGCAGGGCGGTGAGATGGTCTCGATGCAGCCGCTGAACCTGGGCGACGAAGCCGCGGTGCAGCGCTGGATCGACTTCGCCGTCGAGCAGTACGGCGACTTCGACATCCTGTACAACAACGCCTCGGGTGTCCGCGGCGGCACCATCGAGTCCTTGACCCGCGCGGACTGGGACTTCGACATGACCAACGAGGTCACCATCTTGTTCCTGGCCATCCAGAAGGCCCTGCCGGTCTTCAAGCGCAAGGGCCGCGGCACCATCCTCAACACCGGCTCGGTCGCCGCGATGGTCGGCTCGGCCATGCCCGGCAACGTCGCGGGCAACCTCGTGCACAACGTCGCCAAAGGCGCCGTCCTGCGCCTGACGACCAATCTCGCCGTCGAGCTGTCACCGTGGAACATCCGCGTCAACACCGTCTCCCCAGGGTTCATCGACACCCCCGCGACACGACCGCTGCTGGAGGCCGGCGGGCGCGCACCTGTCGAACGCGCACTGCTCAACCCGCGCGTGGGGCGGCCGGAGGACATCGCCATGGCAGCTGTGTACCTGTGCTCGGACGAGGCGGACTACGTCACAGGTGCGAACCTGGTCGTCGACGGCGGCTGGGTCGCAGGTGGCGGCGTCGGCCGCCCCGACCCCGAGATCGAACAGATCTTCGGCGAGGTGATGAAGAAGCTGACCAACGCCCCCACCGCCTGACAGTGAGGATGTAGGCGAGCCCTCGACGACGCTCCCTGCCCTCTGCGCGCCTGACGGTGACCGACGCCGCCGACCCTTCGGTGCCGCCGATCTGGCCCGCCCGCGGCCGGGGCCTCGCGGTCGTGCTGTTGGCCGCCACCACCTGATCCCTCCGGCAAACACGGACCGCGGCGCTGGTCGCGGCATGGCGAAAGGTCAACGAAGTTG
Organism: Actinotalea sp. AC32; assembly: GCA_031844515.1. GTDB lineage: Bacteria > Actinomycetota > Actinomycetes > Actinomycetales > Cellulomonadaceae > Actinotalea. The sequence continues at coordinate 12,410 of JAUZVJ010000023.1, forward strand.
ATGCCTGACATGGCAACGATGCTCGCGCACTGGACCGAGAGGGCCGGGCCCCACTCAGAGGGCGCGCTCCTGCAACCGCACCATGAACGGTGCCTTGGCTGCGGCCCGGACAACCCCCACGGCCATCACCTCCAGGTCCACCGCCGTGGGGACGGGGTGATGGCTGACCATGTCTTCGACGAGCGCCACGTCGGAGCTCCCGGAGTCGTGCACGGCGGCGCCGTCGCCACCGTCCTTGACGACCTGTTCGGGTTCCTGCCCTACCTGGTCGGAACGCCGGCCGTCACCCGCCAGCTCACAGTGGACTACCTGTCACCGGTGCTCGTCGGAGTCACCTACCGGATCGAGGCGACGGTGACGAGCCGGGAGGACCGCAAGGTCTTCGTCGTCGCCACCGTGAGCGACCTGGATGAACGCACCGTGGCCACGTCGAGCGCGGTGTTCATCACGGTCGACGTCGAACACTTCGCCCGGCACGGAGGCGTCTCCGGCGGTGGCCCGACACCACCCGTCACGGATGACCACCGTGACACCGACCGGGAGAGCGCGGTGGGCCAGCAACGCGGGTAGTGCGTGTCTCGACAGCGATCTGTGCGCGCGAGCTCCAGCCGGACCCTGAACCCGCCACGCGCCCGAGGCCCGCGGAACCGCTTCGCTTGAAGCCCGGGGTGGGTCACCTCGAGGCGCGGGAGCGGGTGGCGTGAAAGGCGGCGAGTGCGCGCTGATCGGCGTCGCCGAGGGTGTGCAGGTACTTCTGGGTGGTCTGGATCTGCGCGTGGCCCATTCGCTCCATCACGGAGAGAAGGTCCGCTCCTCCGGCCAGCAGCCAGGATGCGTGTGCGTGACGTAGGTCGTGCATGCGAACGGGAAAGTCGATGCCGGAGCGTTGAACGGCCGGCCGCCAGTAGCGGGTGTTGAACGTGCCCCGCGAGAGGGGTTGGCCTCCTTCGGTCTCACGGGAAGGGAAGAGCAGGTCGGCCGGTCCCAGGCCGAGGTCATCGATCCGCGCGAGGAGGGCGTCGATCAGATCCTGGGAGACCGCGACGGTGCGCGGCTCGTCGTCCTTGGGGTAGGGCTTGACGATCATACGGCGCCCGGTTGGGGAGTCCTTGGTGGACACCTCCACGATGGTGTCCTGCACGGTCACCGTGCGGGCCTCGGTGTCCACGTGCCGGGGTCGTAGCGCGACGAGCTCGCCCCATCGCAGGCCGGTCTCGATGGCCGTCATGACCATGACCGTGAAGCGCGGCGGGATCTGCGCCAGCAGCCGGGTGTACTCATCCGGGGTGAGGGTGCGGGTCCTGGTGGTGATCACCTTCGGAAGGTCGGTCGCCGCGCAGGGGTTGAAGGGGATGATCCGGTCGGCCACGGCTCGGGCGAAGATCGAGTGCAGCATCACGTGGTACTTGACGATGGACCGCGCGGACAGGCCCTTGCGTCGCTTGTCGGCGATCGTCGTGGGTTTGGCCGCCTGGTTGACCCACTCCTGGACCAGGGCAGGCATGATCCGCGCCATTGGGTAGTCCCCGAAGAAGGGGACGAAGTGGATGCGCAGGTTCGAGGCGTACGCGGCGTAGGTGGTGACCTCCAGGTGGCGCGAGGGCAGCCACACGTTCTGGGCATACTCCTTGAAGGTGATGCGTCCGGCCCGTGGGTCGATCCACGTCCCCTCGGCGAGCGCGATCTCGGCGCGGACAGCGGCCTGCATGGCGGCCTTGTCGGTGCTGAAAGTCCCGACGGTGCGCTTGGCTCCTGAGGCGTCGCGGTAGCGGCCCTGGTACCGCTTCTTGCCGTCCTCGGCCCGCCGCACGGTCACCCACGCCATCTCGACCACCCCGGCCGACATGTGGGCCCAATGTGGGCAGACGCCGCCGGGCACTGGCGAACAGCGGCGAACGCCGGCGTACGCGAAACCCATGCTGATGTGGGTAGATGCATGCATTGAGCCTACTCAGGCGTCGTCCCCTGGCAAGAGGGCCTGCACTCATAACCCAGAGGTCGCAGGTTCAAATCCTGCCCCCGCTACAAGAAGACGAAGGCCCGGACCTGATGGTCCGGGCCTTCGTCGTTCCCCCGTCCGCGTCACGCCATCCGCACCTCGAAGCCCGCGCTCAGCAGCGCCTCGGGCGCCGACGACGGACCGACGAGCACCTCGAACGCGCCCGGCTCGACCACCCGGTTCCCCACCGCGTCGACCACGGTGCACGCCGCGACGGGCAGCGCGAGCTCGACCGTCTCCGCCGCGCCCGGCGCCACCTCGACCCGCTGGTACGCCTTGAGCTCCCGGTCCGCCCAGCTGACCGACGAGACGACGTCCCGCACGTAGAGCTGCACCACCTCGTGCGCAGGCCGCTCCCCGAGGTTGCGGACCGTGATCCGGACGCGCACGGTCTCGTCGATCGTGTACGCGTCCGCGTCCAGCCGCAGGTCCTCGTAGCGGACCTCGCTGTAGCCCAGCCCGTGGCCGAAGACGAACGCCGGCTCCTGGGTGAGGTCGGCGTACCGGTCGCCGTGCTGGCCGCGGATCTGGTTGTAGTACGTCGGCTGCTGGCCCACGTGCCGGGCGAAGGAGATGGGCAGGCGGCCGGCGGGCTCGACGACGCCGAGGAGCACCTCGGCCAGCGCCTGCCCGCCCTGCATCCCGGGGTTCGCGACCCACACCAGGGCGGCTGCGCGGTCGGTCGACGGGGGCAGCACGAGGGGCTTCGACGCCAGCAGCACCACCACGGTCGGGGTGCCCGTGGCGACGACGGCGTCGAGCAGCGCGACCTGCCCACCGACGAGCTCGAGCGTCGCCGTCGAGCGTGCCTCGCCGACGAGCTCGACCCGGTCGCCGACGACGACGACGGCGACGTCCGCCGCGGTCGCGGCCCCGACGGCGGCCGCGAGCTGGTCGTCGTCCACCGGTACGGGGACGACGACGGGCCAGCGGGGCTGGCCGTCGGGGAACCGGTCGCCCTCGGGGTTCGGCTCGAGCGTGAGGATCTCGGCGCCGCGGGCGTAGGTCACGGACCAGTCCGCGGGCACCGTCGCCCGCAGCCCGTCGAGGGTCGTGCGGATCATCGCGCGGGGCTGGCCGTCCGGCAGCCAGTCGGCCTGGCCCGAGCTGCCCGCCCAGTCGCCGAGCTGCGTCTGCGCGTCGTCGGCGAGCGGTCCGAGGACCGCGACGCGACGGGGTGTGCCGTCGCCGACCGCGCGGCCCGTGGCGTCCGTCGCACCGGACGTGAGCGGCAGCAGGCCGTCGTTGCGCAGCAGCACGAGCGACCGACGGGCGACGTCGAGGTTCAGCGCCGTGTGCTCGGGCGCCCCGACGCACGCACGGATGCGCTCCGGGTCGGGTGTGCGCGGGTCCTCGAACAGGCCGAGCTCGAACTTGAGCTCGAGGATGCGGGCGACGGCGCGGTCGAGGTCGTGCTCCGCGAGCAGGCCCGAGGCGACCGCCTCGAGCGCCCCCTCGAAGAACCGGGGGGTGACCATGATCATGTCGTTGCCGGCCCGGACCGCGGCGGCGGCGGCGTGGGCGTAGTCGGGCTGGACCTTCTGCTCCCACACCATGCGACCGACGTTGTCCCAGTCGGTCACCAGGGTGCCGGTGTAGCCCCACTCGCCCCGCAGCACCTCGGAGAGCAGCCACTCGTTGACCGTGATCGGCACGCCGTCCGTGGTCTGGTAGCCGAGCATGAACGTCCTGCACCCCTCCTTCGCGACGCGCTCGAACGGGGGCAGGAACCACGAGCGCAGCTTGCGGCGCGACAGGTCCGCCTCGCTCGCGTCCCGTCCGCCCTGCGTCTCGGAGTAGCCGGCGAAGTGCTTCGCCGAGGCGAGCACGGCGGTCTCGTCGTCGAGCCCGCGGCCCTGGTAGCCGCGGACCATCGCGGAGGCGAGCTCGCCGATGAGGAAGGGGTCCTCGCCGAACGTCTCGTCGACGCGCCCCCAGCGCAGGTCGCGGGCGATGCACAGCACCGGGGAGAACGTCCAGTGGATGCCGGTCGCTGCGGCCTCCACGGCCGTCGCGCGCGCGACGCGCTCCACCAGCCCGGCGTCCCAGGTCGCGGCCATGCCGAGCTGCGTCGGGTAGATGGTCGCGCCCTCGTAGAACGAGTGGCCGTGGATGCAGTCCTCCGCGACGAGCAGGGGGATGCGCAGCGGTGTGCGCGCCACGAGGTCGTGCGCTCGGGCGACGTGCTCCGGGGACGCGTGCAGGATCGAGCCCGCGTGACGGTCCAGGACCTGGCCGTCGAGGTCCTCGCGCGCGTCGACCTGCATCATCTGGCCGACCTTCTGCTCCACGCTCATCCGGGCGAGCAGGTCGGCGATGCGCTCGCCGATCGGCAGCGCGGGGTCGCGGTAGCGGGGCGTGTCGAGCTCGGTGGCGGTCATGCGGTCTCCTGGGTGGGCGTGGCCGGGCGGACGGCCGTCACGGGGTCGTTGACGTCGAGGCCACGCTTCTTCATGGCCCGGGCGCGCTCGCCCGCCGATCGCAGGCGCGGGTTGACGTACTCGTCGATGCCGAAGTTGATGAGGGACAGCGCCACGCCGATGGCGGCGATGCACAGCCCGGGGGGCATGAACCACCACCACTGGTTCTGCCGGAACGCCCCCTGGGCGCCGGCCCAGTTGAGGATCGTGCCCCAGTTGTAGGTGTTCACGGGGATGACGCCGATGTAGGACAGCGTCGTCAGGCCGAGGATCGCGGCGGTCACCGTGCCGACGAAGCTCGCCGCGATGAGCGCCATGAGGTTGGGCAGCATCTCGTTGCCGATGATGCGGTGCAGCGGCTCGCCGTTCGCGCGGGCCGCCTGGATGAAGTCCCGGTTGCGCAGCGACATCGTCTGCGCGCGCAGCACCCTCGCGCCCCACGCCCAGCCGGTGAGGCCCAGCACGGCGGCGATCACCACGAGCGGCGGGTTCTCGAACATCGAGGCCACGATGATGATGAGCGGCAGTCCCGGGATGACGAGGAAGACGTTGGTCAGCGCGGAGAGGCTCTCGCTGCGCCAGCCGCGCAGGTAGCCCGCGACGACCCCGACGACGACCGCGATGATCGTCGCCATGATCGCGGCGAGGAAGCCGACCACGACCACGCCCCGCGTGCCGTGGATGACCTGGCTGAGGACGTCCTCGCCGAGGTGGGTCGTGCCGAGCCAGTGCTCCGCCGACGGCGGCTGGAAGCGCGCGGTGTTGTCCACCTGCGTGGGCGGGTACGGCGCGAGGACCTCGGCGAGGATCGCGACGAGCACGAAGAACCCGAGGATCACGAGGCCGGTGATCGACTTGCGGTTGCGGAACATCGCGAAGGCGGAGCCGAGCCGCCGGCCGAACCTCGCCCTCGGGCGTGAGGCCCGTCCGGTGCGGAGCTCGGGTGCGGGCGCCGGGCGCAGGTCGGTGGTCATGGTTCAGGCCTCCGTCTGGCGGGTGCGCGGGTCGAGGAACGCGTAGGCGACGTCGGCCAGGACGTTGGCGACGAGGACCGACAGCGTGATCACCAGGAACACGCCCTGCATCAGGGCGTAGTCCTTCGCGTTGGTGGCGTCCAGGAGCAGCTTCCCCACGCCGGGGTAGCTGAAGACCATCTCCATGACGATCGTGCCGCCGACGATGAACCCGATCGACAGCGCGAAGCTCTGGATCTGCGGGAGGACGGCGTTGCGAGCGGCGTAGCGCCACAGCACCCGCCTGTTCGGCATGCCCTTGGCCTGGGCGACCATCACGTAGTCCTCGTCGAGCACCGTGAGCATCATGTTGCGCATGCCCAGCATCCAGCCGCCGAGCGAGGCGATGACGATGGTCGCCGCGGGCAGCGTGCCGTGGTGGACGACCTGGCCGACGAACTCGACCGACCACTCGGGCCTCATCCCCACGCCGTAGGCCTTGCCGATGGGGAACCACCCGAGGTTCACCGAGAACACGGCGATGGCGAGGAGTCCCAGCCAGAAGTAGGGGATCGTGCCGAGGAACGTGGTGACGGGGATGAGCCCGTCGAGCCGGCTGCCCCGGCGCCAGCCGACGACCGCGCCGCCGATCGTGCCCGTCGCGAACGAGATGACGGTCGCGAAGCCCACGAGCCCGACCGTCCAGGGCAGCGCCTGCCCGATCACCTCGGTGACCGGGCGCAGGCCGTGCAGCAGCGAGACGCCGAGGTCGCCCCGCAGCAGGAGGCTCCCGTAGTCGAGGTACTGCTGGAGCAGGGACCGGTCGGTGTCGAGGCCCAGCAGCGCCCGCAGCGCGTCGGCGGCCTCCGGGCTGACGTTGCGGTTGCGGGACAGGTACTGGTCGACCGCGTCGCCCTTCATCATCCGGGGCAGGAAGAAGTTGATCGTGATCGCGGCCCAGAGAGTGAACAGGTAGAACGCGGCGCGCCCGGCGAGGAAACGCCACGGGACGCGCGACCGGCCCTTGACGACGCTGGTCGCCGTCGTGCCCACCTCGAGGGCGTCCTGCACGGGCTGGGGCTGGACGGCGGTCACAGGGCACCTCCGCGCGTGCCGGCGGCTGAGGCGAAGTGCTTCTCGGGGTCGGGGGAGGCGGCCCGCAGCTCGCGGGTGTAGGGATCCCGTGGCCGGAGGATGACGTCGTCGGCCGGGCCGCGCTCCACGACCCGTCCCTGGTTGAGGACGAGGATCTCGTCGCTGAAGTGCCGGGCGGTCGCCAGGTCGTGGGTGATGTAGAGCACTCCGAGGCCCTCCTCGCGCCCCAGGTCGGCGAGCAGGTTGAGCACGCCGAGACGGATGGAGACGTCGAGCATCGAGACCGGCTCGTCGGCCACGAGGAGGCGCGGCCGGGAGGCCAGCGCGCGGGCGATCGCGACGCGTTGACGCTGCCCGCCCGACAGCTCGTGCGGGCGGCGGTCGATCACCGTGCCGGGATCGAGGCGCACCCTGTCCAGCAGGCGCCGCACCTCGTCGTCCAGCTCGGCGTTCGGCACCACGCCGTGCAGACGCAGCGGTCGCTCGAGGTGGTAGCGGACGGAGTGGTAGGGGTTGAGCGACGCGAACGGGTCCTGGAAGACCATGCGCAGCGTCTGGCGGTAGGCCCGCAGCCCGGCGCCGCGGCGGGGGATCGGCTGCCCGTCGAGGCGGACCTCCCCGCTCGTCGGCATCTCGAGCTGCGTGAGGATCTTCGCGATCGTCGACTTGCCGCTGCCGGACTGGCCGACGAGCCCTGTGGTCCGGCCGGACTCCAGGGTGAGGCTCACGTCGTCGAGCGCCGTGATCCGACCTGCGCCGCGCACCGCGTAGGTCTTGGTGACGCGGTCGACCTCGAGCACCGTCATCGCTGGACCACTCCTCTCTCTCCGGTCAGCCGGGGGAAGGACGACAGCAGCGTCCTCGTGTACTCGTCCCTGGGGGACGACCAGATGCGCTCGGCGGTGTCGAGCTCGACGACCTCTCCCGCGCGCATGATCGCGATGCGGTCGCTGATCTCCAGCAGCAGCGGCAGGTCGTGCGTGATGAACAGGACGGTGAAGCCGAACTCGTGGCGCAGCTCGGAGATCTGCCGGAGGATCTCGCGCTGGACCAGGACGTCGAGCGCGGTCGTGGGCTCGTCCATCACCATGAGCTGCGGGCGCAGGGCGAGCGCCATCGCGATCATGACCCGCTGGCGCATGCCGCCCGAGAGCTCGTGCGGGAACGAGCGCCGGCGCTGCGCGCCCACCCTCACGATCTCGAGCAGCTCGGCGACGGCCTCGCGGCGCTGCGCGCGCGACATCGAGGGGCGGTGGACCTCGAAGACGTCCTCGAGCTGCGACCCGATGGTCGCGACCGGGTTGAGCGCGTTCATCGCACCCTGGAAGACCATCGAGATCTTGTCCCAGCGGAACCGGCGCATCTGCTCGGCGTCGAGGCGGTCGATGTCGACGTCCTCGCCCGAGAGGTCGTGGAAGACGACCGAGCCGCTCGTGATCACCGCGGGGGCCTTGAGCAGCCGCTGCAGCCCGTACGCGAGCGTGGTCTTGCCGCAGCCGCTCTCCCCGGCGAGCCCGAGGATCTCGCCGCGGCGCAGCTCGAGGGTGACGTCCTTGACCGCCTGGACGGGTGGGTCGACGTCGTAGGCGACCGAGAAGTCGCGGACGGTCAGCAACGGGTCGCGCATCGGTGCGGCTCGCTCTCCTGGGTCGTCGTCGTCGTCGTCGTCGGCGACGGCGGGGCGGGTGCGCACGGGCACCCGCCCCGCCGTGGACCGGACTACTCGGCGGGCTCGAGGTTGGTCAGGACCTGGACGATCCCCGGCTGCGTCGGGTCGGCGGACGCGTACTGGTCGTCCTCGGTCGGCCAGCCGACGTAGTTGCGCGTGTTGTACTCGCCGAGGAGCGGGTGGGCGCCCAGCGGGATGGCCGGCACCTGCTCGGCGAACGCCTCCTGCAGCACCGCGGAGGCCTCCGCGCGGTCCTCGTCGGACGAGGCGGTGGCGTAGGTGTTCAGCGCCTCGGTGACGGCGGGGTCCTCGAAGCGGCCGAAGTTGAACTGCGCGCGGCCGTCGACGACCCACTTCGGGTCCATGGTCGAGGTGTAGAGGCCGTACGCGTTACCCGTGTCCTCGAGCCAGTGGATGATCGCCTGGAAGGTGCCCTCCTGGCGGGCGGCGTCCCAGCCGCCCCAGTCCGGCTGGTCGACGACGACCTCGATGCCGAGCGCCTCGTCGAGCTCCTCGGCGATCAGCGCCTGCTCCGTGTTCCAGTCGCTCCACCCGGCCGGCACCGAGATCGAGAACGACACCCGCTCGCCGTCGGGGTCGACCAGGGCCTCGTCCTGCCAGGTGTACCCGGCGTCGGTGAGGATCTGGCGCGCCTTGTCGACGTCGACCGAGTACTCCTCGCCGCGGTACTCGGGGACGATCTCGCCCTCGAGGACGCTGCTCAGCCCGGTGACGTTCCAGACCGCCTCGCTCGCACCCTCGCGGGCGATGTCGACGTAGGCCTGCCGGTCGATCGTCCAGGCGAGCGCCTGGCGCAGCGCCACGTCGTCGAACGGCTTGGTCTGGAGGTTCATGAACAGGGTGCCCGCGCCCGCGGTGGGGGAGACGAGGAAGTGGTTGTCCTCGTCGGCGGAGAGGTAGCTCGCCTCGATCTGGGGGATGAACGCCTGCGCCCAGTCGGCCTCGCCGGAGACGAGCGCGGTGGTGAGCGCGGCGTTGTCGCCGTAGGAGACGTAGTGCAGCTCCGGCACGGCCAGGTCGCCGCCCCAGTAGTCGGGGTTCGCGGTGAGCGTGACCGACTCGGTGGACCAGGAGTCGAGCACGTAGGGGCCGGTGCCGACGGCGAGGCCGTCGCCCGTGAGCGGGTCCGTGTTCGGGTCGGCGATGGTCTCCCAGATGTGCTTGGGGACGATCGGCGTGTGCAGCACGCGCGCCTGGGCGGTGTACTTCGACTCGGCGAACCTCAGGGTGATCGCGTCGCCGTCGACCGTCGCACCCTCGTACTTCAGCCCCGCGGTGTCGGTCAGCGTGCCGTTCAGGTACTGGTCGAACGTGAACACGATGTCGTCACCGGTGAACTCGGTGCCGTCGCTCCACGTCACGCCGCTGCGCGGGACGACCGTGAGCTCGGTGTAGTCGTCGTTCCACTCGACCGACTCGGCGAGCCACGGGGTGGTGCCGAGGTCCCCGGTCGGGTTGACGAGAGCGAGCGGCTCGAAGATCACCTTGGCGTAGCCGTACTTCGACGCGGACGAGTCGCCGAGGTACGGGTTGTGCGACTCGGTGGTGATCGCGCCGTCCGGCTTGGCGATCGTCAGCGCGGCGCCCGGCTGTGCCGGCCCGTCCGTCTCCGACGAGCCGCTCTGGCCCGACGAGCACGCGGTGAGCGCGAGCGTCGTCGCGACGCTCAAGGTGACGAGGGAGGTCCGTAGCTTCATTGCTTCTCCTTCGATGTGCGGGGGTGCGGCGCGGCGGCGCCCCCGCAGGGCGCTCTCCACGTCGAGGGTGCGGCGCGAACTTACCTACAAGTCAGTAAGTTGTAAACGGCCGATACGCTTGTCCCGTTCGACTGATGCTCAACCGTGACGTCGGTCCTGCCGAGGGGAGTGACGTGGCACGGCGCCCGGTCGAGTCGCGGCCCGCGACCCTGGCGCGGCGCCGGGAGATCCTCGACGCCGCCGTCGAGGTCTTCGGCAAGCGCGGCTACGCGAGCGGCAGCCTCCAGGAGATCGCCGACATGGTCGGCATGACCCACGCCGGAGTGCTCCACCACTTCGGCTCCAAGCACCAGCTGCTGCTCGAGGTGCTGGCCCACCGGGACCAGACCGACGTCGCGCAGCTGGAGGGTCAGCACATCCCGGACGGCATGGGGCTCTTCCGCCACCTGGTGCGCACCGCCTTCCGCAACGCGCAGCGGGCCGGGATCGTCCAGGGCTTCACGGTCCTGTCCGCCGAGGCGACCACCGAGGGGCACCCCGGACGGGCCTACTTCCACGAGCGCTACGAGACCCTCCGCCGCGAGCTCGCCGAGGCGTTCCGGGTCGTGTGCGCCGAGCACGGCGTCGAGGAGCCCGCGACGGTCGACGCCGGTGCGGCCGCCGTCCTGGCCGTCATGGACGGTCTGCAGGTGCAGTGGCTGCTCGCGCCGGACGCCGTCGACCTCGGCCGGACCTCCGCCTTCGCGATCGAGGCCGTCGTCCGCGCCGTGGTCGGCGTCGACGTGACCCTGCTCGAGGACGGCGCGCCCGGCTCCCCGTGAGGCCCCGGGTCCGCCGACGACGACGCCCGGTGGCCCGTCGTCGGCACCGACTTCACCCCGTCCCCGCAGGCGTGCGGCGGGACCCGCTCCTACTGTGCACGCATGACGGCGCAGCGATCGCGCTCCTGGCGCGGGCCCACGGGCCGGCCGGGGCCCGTCCCCTGGACGCGGCTGCTGCGCGCCGACGTCCTCGCGGTCGCGTTCGCCGTCCCGGTCGCCGTGCTCGCGATGCTCGTGCGTGCCGAGGGCGGCCCCGTCGTCCGCGTCGACGAGGACGTCATCCGGGCGGCGACGGACCTGACCCGCTCGGAGCCGGCGCTGCGCACGGTGCTCGTCGGCTGGCAGGCGGCCTTCCAGGCGGTGTGGGTCAACCTCGTCGTCGCGGGCCTGTGCGTCTGGGTGTGGCGTCGGCACGGGCTGCGTGACCGCGCGCTCTGGGCGTTCTCGACGGTCATGGTCGCGTGGGGTCTCGCGCTCGGGCTCAAGTACCTCGTCCGCCGGGCCCGGCCCGTGGTCGAGGAGGCCGTCGAGCTCGCACCGGGCTACTCGTTCCCGTCCGGGCACGTCGCGAACACGACGACCGCGGCGTGCGCCGTCGTCGTCCTGCTGTGGCCGGTGCTCGGCATGCGGGGGCGCGTGCTCGCGGTCACCACGGGGGTCGCACTCGTCCTGCTGACCGCGGCCGACCGGGTCCTGCTCGGCGTCCACTACCCGTCCGACGCGGTCGCGGGCACGGCCTTCGGCGTCGCGCTCGTCGCGGCCGCGCACCACGGGTTCGTGGCGGCCGGCCGGACGGCGCGCGAGCGCACCACGGCGAGGGAGGGGCGGTCATGAGGTTCGAGAGGTTCGTGCGGCGCTGGGACGAGGACGCGTCGCCACCGGGGGACGACTGGGTCCGGCGCGACCTGGGACGGCGTGCGCTGCTCCCTGCGGCGTGGCTGTGGCTCGCGAACATCGCGGTGGGCCTCACGATCGTCGGACCGCTGCAGAACCTGCCGGCGGAGGTGGTGATCAACGAGGAGCTCGCCGAGGAGCGCATCCCCGAGCTCCAGGTGCCCACGCAGGTCGTCTCCAACATCGGCGGGACGCACGTCCTCATCTACACGTGCGTCGTCGTCGTGGCGTTCCTGCTGTGGCGGACGAGGCAGTGGTGGTTCGCGGTCGTGCCGGCGATCGCCCTGAGCGTGCAGTCGGCGGTGTTCACGACGGCGTCGTTCCTCATCGGCCGCGGGCGCCCCGACGTCGAGCACCTCGACATCTCCCCGCCGACGTCGGGGTTCCCGAGCGGGCACACCGGCGCGTCGACAGCGTTCTACCTCGTCAGCGCGCTGCTGGCCCAGCGCATCCGGCACACCGGCCTGCGCCGGGCGCTCACCGTGCTGTTCCTCGTCCTGCCGCTGCTCGTGGGCTTCTCGCGGCTCTACCGCGGCATGCACCACCTCACCGACGTCACGGCCGGCCTCGTCAACGGGATCGTGTGCGCGTGGCTCGCCTGGCGGTGGCTGCGTCGCGCGGGTGACGACGACGCGGGCGACGAGGACGCGGCTGCCGACGGCGCGGGTCGCGCCGGGCGCTCAGCACCAGGCGTGGCGCGCCCGGGCGTAGGCGTACAGCGCGTAGGCCGCGAACCCGAGCCCGACGAGCGTCACGATCAGCCGACCCCCCGGGGCGTCGAGGAGCATCCGCAGCGCCCCGTCGAGGCCCTGGTCGGCACGGGAACCCGGGACGACGGCGGCCCCGAGCAGCAGCGCACCCACGGGCAGGAACGCGACCCCCTTGGCGACGTACCCGAACCGGCCCGCCCGGCGGACCCACGGCCCGGGGCTGCCCTGGATGTCCCGCAGGAACCCGAGCCGCCATCCCTTGCGCACGTGGTACAGACCCATCACGAGCACGACGAGGCCGGCCGCGACGACGAGGCCCCGCCCCGTCGGTGAGCGCAGCAGGCTTGCCGTGAGGGCCTCCTCGTCGAGCTCGCGGTCGCCCGGGCTGTCCGCGACGCCCGCGGCGGTCAGGGCGAGCAGCGCGTAGACCACGGCGCGCCCCAGCGGTCGCAGGCGTCGGCGCGCGTCCCGCACGAGCGCGGCGTCGGCGAGCTGCCACAGCACGAGGAGCCCGAACCCCGCCGCCACGGCCCACAGGGCGGCCCCGCCCATCGGGGTGGCGGCGAGGACCCTCAGGGCGCCGACCTGGTCGGGGTCCTCCGCCACGCCGCCCCACGCCAGCCCGAGCGTGACCCACCCGATGAGCAGGTGCAGGACGGCGCTCGCCGCGTACCCCGTGCGCGCGCCCGTCTCGGCCAGGGGGTGCCGGCGCACGGCGACGACGACGGCGCGGAGGGGGACGCCCACGCCGCCCACCCTGGCACGCGGACGCGGTCCGCCGAGTCGCGCGAACGGGTGAGAACGAGTCAGGGGGGTGAGTCACCACGAGGGGCGGGGCGTCACCACGAGGGGCGGGGCGTGGCTCACCACGGGTCGACCGCGTCGACCACGGCGAGCGCGGCCTGCACCTGGGGCCGCCGGTGGGCGTCGTGCTCGATCGCGAACGCGGCGGGAGACCGGCGCACCGCGTGCAGCGTGAGGAGGATCTCGGGGTCGGTCGCGGCGACGGGCCCGAGGCCGATCGACCACGACTCCTCGTCGCGGCGCGCCCGGTCGACGGCGTCCTGGACCGACCCCAGGAGCACCCCGAGGACGGCCGGGGCGGACGGCGCGCTGATGTACCCGAACTCAGTCGTGCTGCCGCCCCGCACCGTTGCGTGGAGCAGCCTCAGGTCGATGCCGAACGGGTTCAGGCCGGGCCGGCCGTACGCCGGGTCGAGTGCGTCGTCCGGCCCCAGGTCGTCGTCGACCGCCCCGGCCGCGAGTCGGAGAAGGTCGCCCGGGTAGCCGTGGGTGTCGAGCGGGACGTGCAGCAGGTCGTCCTCGCCGTCGAGGACGGCCCGGAGCGTGCGGTGGTCGAGCACGGCGAGCGCGAGCGGCCATCCGGGGTGCTTGGCGTGGGCGAGCCAGCGCGCCACCCGACGGGCCGCGTCGGCCGCGGCCTCCTGGTCGACGAGCGCCAGCAGCCCGAGCCCGCGGAGCGCGTGCGCGGCGACGTAGTCGGCGACCTCGCCGCTGCGGGGGTCGTGCTCGTGCACGGCCTGCTCCGCGGCGGTCACCATGGCCCACGCCGTGTCCTCCACCACGGGTACGTGCAGGCCCAGCCCGGTGACCGCGGCCTCGAGGACGGGCACCTAGACCACGCCCCTCGCGCCGAGGAGGTCCTCGGGCGGGCAGTAGCGACCGGACGCCTCGTTGTCCTCCACGTCGCTCGGGTCGGGTGGCCACACGCCCGCACGCAGCGCGTCCCGGACGTCGTCGGGCGTGTAGAGCTCGGCGCGCTGCAGGCGCCGCGGCGGGACACGGACGGGTACGGCCACCTCGCCCTCGGCCCGGAACCTCGACCACGCGGGGTGCTGGTGGACGTCACGCACCTCCTCGCCGAACTCGGCGTGCAGGCCGGCCGCCCGGCCGAGCAGGAAGACGTACCCGTAGAACACCCAGCCGGGGCGCTGGTGGCCGTGCGTCGCGAACGCCAGCGCGGTGTCGAACGCGTACGCCGCGCGGTTCCGGCGGTGCCGCTCGACGTAGGTGCCCGCGGTCATCGAGATGTACGGCGACTCGTCGGCCATCAGGTGGTGGCGGTGGCGGTGGTCGTCGAGCGCCGTCGGCCCCAGGAGGTCCTCGGCGTCGCCCGGGCTCGCCACGCGACCCGTCCGCAGCGCCGCGCAGACGAGCCCCGTGCGCGTCATGATCTCCGCGACGTCGTCACGGACCGCGTCGCGGCGCAGGTCACCGACCCCACGGATCACGCTCTGCACGATCACGTCGGCCCCCTCGGTCGCGGGTACGCCTCTGGGGCGATCGTCCCGAAGCGGTCGGCCGGTGACAAGAGGCGCGGGGCCGCAGCCGGGCCGGTTCCCGGTCCCGCGGTCAGAGGGCCTGCGCGAGCCGCGACAGCCGCTCGGGCCAGTCGTCGACGCCGTAGTCGTCCCCGAGGCGCACGACGACGACGTCGCGATCGCGCGCCACGTAGACGAACTGACCGAAGTTCCCCCACGCGAGGGCGTGCCCGTCCGGGAAGGTCTCGTCCGGGCTCGGGCCCGTCCACCAGTGGAAGCCGTACGACGACGACGCGCCTCCCGCCGCCGTGCCGGACGTCGCCTGCTCGACCCACTCCGCGGGCACGACCTGCCGCTCGCCGGCTCGTCCGCCGCGCGCGAAGAGGAGCCCGAGGCGGGCGTAGTCACGGGCCACGGCGTTGAGGCCGCTCTCCATCTTCTCGAAGCCGCTGCGCTCGGAGTCGAGGCTCCACGACGCGTCGGCCTCGGCGCCCATCGGCTGCCACAACCGGCGGAAGAGGTACTCGCCGACCGTGGTGCCGGTGGCGCGCTCGAGCACGAGCCCCTCCAGCAGCGGGTTGTAGTTGTTGTAGAGGAACGTCTCGCCCGGCGGGCCGCAGACCTCGGCCGACAGCGCCGTCCGGCGCAGGTCGGTCCCGTAGTAGGTCTGCGCGTCGTCGCTCCACGGCATGCCGGCCTCGGAGTAGCAGAGCCCGCTCGACATGGTCATGAGGTCGCGGAGGGTCACGTCGGCGAACCGCTCGTCCTCCTCGAGCAGCTCGGGGACGTACGCCGTGACGGAGTCGTCGACGGACGCGATGTGCCCGTCCGCGACAGCCAGCCCGACGAGGGTCGACAGCACGGACTTCGCCGCGGAGAACGACGTCCGCAGCTCGTGGGGACCCGAGTCCCCGAGGTACCGCTCGTAGCGGATCTCCCCGCCCTGGACGACGACGAACGCCGCCGTCCCCGTCTCCGCGAGGAACGCCTCCGGGTCCGCCACGCCCCATGCGGCCGCGAGGTCGAGCGGCTCGCCCGCGGGCAGCTCGAGGACGTCGCCGCCCGCGGGGACCACCCGCGACGGGAATCGGTCGACGTCGCCGGTGTCGGCCTCGAGCCAGGCGATCGCGCGCGACGCACCGAAGCGGTCGACGGTCGCCCACGCGAACCCGTACCCCGCGACCGCGAGGACCGCGACGACCACGACGACGCGCACGAACCACCGCCGCACCGGTTCTCCCGTCTCCGCGCCTGGGGGAGCAGCGGAACGGTAGGCCCAGGCGTCGCCGGGGGCAAGGTGCGGTGGCGGCCGGGGCGGTCGGGGCGTGCGGTGCCTAGGCTCCGGGGGTGGCCACCGTCCTCCTCGTCCGGCACGGGCGCACGTCAGCGAACACCGCAGGGGTCCTCGCGGGCCGTGCCGCCGGGGTGCGGCTCGACGGCGTGGGGCGCCGTCAGGCCGAGCGCACCGCCGAGCGGCTCGCGGCGGTGCCGCTCGTCGGCGTGGTGTCGAGCCCGCTCGAGCGGTGCCGCCAGACGGCGCGCGCGCTCCTCGAGCGGCAGGCCGGCTCGCCGCCCCTGACGACCGACCGCGCCCTGACCGAGTGCGACTACGGCGAGTGGCAGGGCCGGGCGCTCGCGGACCTCGCCGGCGAGGCGCTGTGGTCCGTCGTCCAGGACCAGCCCTCCGCGGCGGTCTTCCCCGGGGGCGAGTCCCTCGGCGCGATGCAGGCACGCGCGGTCGCGGCGGTCCGCCGGCACGACGCGGCGGTCGAGGCGGAGCACGGCCCGCGCGCGGTGTGGGTCGCCGTCAGCCACGGCGACGTGATCAAGGCGGTCCTCGCCGACGCGCTGGGCATGCACCTCGACCTCTTCCAGCGGCTCAGCGTCGGCCCCGCGTCCGTGTCGGTCGTCCGGTACGGGCCCGCGAGGCCCGACGTGGTCGCGACCAACACCGAGGCGGGGGACCTGTCCTGGCTCGCCTCGGCGGGCCCGGCCGCCGACGCTCCCGTGGGCGGCGGCGCGGGGCACGAGGCCGCCGACGGGGCCGACGGTGTGCCCGCCGACCGCACGGACGCAGGCGCCTCCGCGCGGATCCGCTCCTAGACTGCGGACATGCCCACCCTCGTCCACGAGTTCGACTGGCCGGACCGCGTCGTCGTCGGCACCGTCGGCAGGCCGGGGGAGCGCACGTTCTACCTGCAGGTGCGCACGGGTCAGCGCTCCACGAGCATCGCGCTCGAGAAGGAGCAGTCCGCCGCGCTCGCGGAGAAGGTCGACGAGCTGCTCGGCGAGCTCGTGTCCGACGCGCGCACCGGCATCACCGTGCCGTCCGAGACCCCGGCCGAGCTGGTCGACGACGACCCGCTCGACCAGCCCGTGGAGGAGCAGTTCCGGACGGGGACGATGCGGCTGGGCTGGGACCCGCGCACGTCGCAGGTCGTCATCGAGGCCTTCCCGCTCGAGCTGCCCGACGACGACGACGAGGTGCTCGACGTGGCCGACGTCGACGACGCGGAGGAGCCGAGCGAGATGCTCGTCGTGCGGATCCCCGTCGGCACGGCGCGCGCCTTCGTCGAGCGCACGCGCAAGGTCGTCGCGGCTGGACGCCCGCGCTGCCCGCTGTGCGGTGGGCCCGTCGACGCCGACGGGCACGTCTGCGCGACGCCCGACGTGTGACGACGCCCGAGGTCGACCTCGACGCGGGCGGGCTCGAGCTCGTCGGACGCATCACGGTCGCGTCCAACGCGACGTTCGTCGGCACGATCGGCGACGTCACGGTCGTGTACAAGCCCGTCGCCGGCGAACGGCCGCTGTGGGACTTCCCCGACGGGACGCTCGCCCGCCGCGAGGTCGCGGCCCACGCCGTCTCGGAGGCGCTCGGCTGGGACGTCGTCCCGCGCACGTGGCTGCGCGACGGGCCGCTCGGCCCCGGGATGGTCCAGCTGTGGCACGAGCCCGACCCGGAGCAGGACCCGGTCGACCTCGTGGTCCGGTCGGAGGCGCCCGCGCAGGGCTGGCGGACGGCGCTCGAGGGCAGCGACGAGCAGGGTCGCGCCGTCGTCCTCGTCCACGAGGACTCGGCCGCGCTGCGCCGCATGGCGGTGTTCGACGTCGTCGTCAACAACGCGGACCGCAAGGGCGGTCACATCCTCCCTCGGTCCGACGGGCACCGGTACGGCGTCGACCACGGCGTCACGTTCCACGTCGAGCCGCGCCTGCGGACGGTGCTGTGGGGGTGGGTGGGCGACCCGCTCCGTGACGACGAGCTCGCGGGCGTCGAGGCGGTGCGTGCGGGCCTCGGCGGTGACCTCGGCGACCGGCTCGGGGACCTCATCAGCGACGCCGAGCGCACCGCGCTCGCGGCCCGGTGCGACGCGCTGCTGCGCGACCGTCGGTTCCCGGCGCACCACGGCCAGATGCCCGCGGTCCCGTGGCCGCTCTTCTGAGCGGCACCGGTCCGTGGCGGGTGGTCAGCCGACCGAGAGCTCGCCGACCGGCACCGGGGCGTCCAGGACGTTGCCGGGGCCGGGCAGCGGGCACGCCCACGTCTCGTCGTACGCGCACGACGGCGGGTAGGCGAAGTTGAGGTCCACGACGAGCCCGTGGGCGTCGCCGCCCAGGTCGGCGCCCTTGACGGTGTCGAGGACGTAGCGGCCCCCGCCGTAGGACGTGCGCCCGCCGGTGGCGTCGCGCAGCGGCAGGAACAGGCCGCCGCCGTACGTCGCGACCCACCACAGGTCCAGCCGGCCGAGACCGGGCAGCTCGACGCGCCCGACGCGCTCGAACGGCACGGTCCCGTCGGTCCCGGTCGGCACCTCGCGGCGCTGCGGCTCGACGTCGGTGTCCACGCGGACGGTGAACCGGAAGGCCGGGTCGTACGGCGCGGCAGCGCACCCGGGGTGCGCGTCGCGGGCGGCCTCCGGCACGGGCGACGCGGGGTGCCGCAGCAGCAGGTCGGTCCGTCCTTCGACCCACAGCCGGTGCGCGGACGCCGGCTCGCGCTCGGCCCGGACCGCCCGGTAGAGGTCGGCGACCCGTCGTCGCCAGTCGACGACGTCCCACCGCGCCCGCGCTCCGCTCACACCGCATCCTCTCGTGGCGCGGCGTGCGTGTCCCCGGGGGTGTTGCCACGCGCCACCGCGAGCGTCACGCTGGGCGCCCGACGACGACGCCGGGCCGCGACCGGAGGAGTGCGATGAGCCAGCCGTCCGACGAGGGCCACCGGGCACCGGTGCCGAGCCTGCCGCCGCTGCCCGACGCGTCGTTCGAGCGCGTGCTGTGCGTCGTCGCCCACCCGGACGACGTCGAGTACGGCTCGTCGGCCGCCGTCGCGGCCTGGACGGCGCGTGGCGTCGAGGTCGCCTACCTGCTGCTGACCCGCGGCGAGGCCGGGATGGACTCGACGCCTCCCGAGCGCACGGCCGTCGTGCGCGACGCCGAGCAGCGTGCCGCGGGTCGCGAGGTCGGCGTGCACGACATCGAGATCCTCGACCACCCCGACGGGACCCTCGAGTACTCGGTGGCGCTGCGTCGCGACATCGCCCGGGCGATCCGACGGACCCGGCCGGACGCGGTCCTCGTCGGCGCGTGGGACGTCGAGTTCGTCGCGGGCCTCAACCAGGCCGACCACCGGGTGGCGGGCCTCGCGGCCGTCGACGCGGTGCGCGACGCCGGCAACCGGTGGGTCTTCCCCGAGCTGCTGGACGAGGGTCTCGAGCCGTGGAGCCCCCGCTGGGTCCTGGTGTCCGGCCACCTGCAGCCCACCCACGGGGTGGACGTCTCGGGCGCCGCGGTCGAGGCCGGGATCCGCTCGCTCGAGGCGCACGCGCAGTACCTCGCCTCGATCCCGGGTCACCCTCCCGCACGGGTCCTGGTCGACGGGATCACGCGCGCCCAGGGTGCGGCGCTGGGGTGCGAGCACGCCGTCCTGCTGCGGGTGTGGGACCTGCACGCGCGACCGTCCGTCGGCTCCGACGACTGACCCGCGCACGGACCCCTTGGCGTGCGCGCCCCGCGGGGTGAGACTGGGCGGACGTCCCCTGGAGGTCATCATGCGCGCACGTACCGCCCTGGCCACGCTCCTCCTCCTGCCCGTCGTGCTCGCGCCCGGCGTCGCGCACGCCGCGCCGTTCCCCGACACGATCGCGCTGCCGGACGGGTTCGCGCCCGAGGGGATCGAGTCGGGCCGCGGTGCCGAGTTCTTCGTCGGCTCGCTGCAGGGCGGCGCGGTGTACCGCGGTGACCTGCGGACCGGGGACGGGGACGTCCTCGTCCCCGCCACGGGCACGGTCGCGGTCGGCATCGCCTACGAGGTGGCGCGGGACCGGCTGTGGGTCGCCGGTGGTCCCACGGGCGAGCTCCGGGTGTACGACGCAGCCTCGGGCGACCTGCTGGAGACGTACGCGTTCGAGGCGGGCTTCCTCAACGACGTCGCGATCGCCGATGGCGTCGTCTACGCGACGGACTCGGCCCTGCCGCAGCTCGCCGTGGTCCCGCTCGACGAGGACGGGAGCCTCCCCGACCCCTCGGCGGCGACGACGCTGCCGCTCACGGGTGACCTGGTGTACACCGAGGGCTTCAACGCGAACGGGATCGTCGCGGCCGAGGGTGGACGGTGGCTCGTCGTCGTGCAGTCGAGCACGGCGTCGCTCTTCCGGGTCGACCCGGCGACGGGCGAGACCGTCCTCGTCGACCTGGGCGGCGAGGCCGTCCCGAACGGCGACGGTCTCGAGCTGCGCGGGCGCACGCTGTTCGTGGTGCAGAACATGATCGAGCAGGTCTCCGTGGTGCAGCTCTCCGGCGGGCTCACGTCGGGCACGGTCCGCACGGTCCTGACCGACCCCGACCTCGATGTCCCGACGACGGCGACGTTCGCGCTCGGTCGGCTGTGGGCGGTGAACGCGCGCTTCGGGACGGCGCCCACCCCGACGACCTCGTACGACGTGGTGCAGCTGGGAGTGCCCCTGCGCTGACTGCCGGCGTGGCCCGCCCGTCCGCACGTACGCCGACCTCCTCGTGGGACCGGCCCGCTGCGCCCTCGGCGAAAGGTGCTGCGCGCACGGTCCGTGCGGGGTTCCCATGCCCCATGAGCACGCACGAGACGGACGGCGGCGAACCGGTGGGGGGCACGGGCCGGGCGGTGCCGGACGACGGCGGACCTGACGGCCACGTGGGCCGCGACGGCCGTGACGGCGAGGCGCTCGACGCCTACTCCGCCGCCGTCACGCGCGTGGCGCGGGAGGTCCTGCCGAGCGTCGCGAGCCTGACGGTGCGGACGCGTCGCGGGGTGGGGTCGGGGAGCGCGAGCGTCGTGACGGCGGACGGCTTTTTCCTGACGAGCGCGCACGTCGTCGTCGGGGCCGACCGTGCCGAGGCGGCGTTCGCCGACGGCGCGGAGGTGACCGCGGACGTCGTCGGGCGTGACCCGCTCTCGGACCTCGCGGTGCTGCGGGCGCGCGGTCCCGTGCCCCGCCCGGTGCGTCGCGGGGACGCCGCGACGTTGCAGGTCGGCCAGCTCGTCGTCGCCGTCGGCAACCCGCTCGGGCTCGCCGGGAGCGTCACCGCGGGGATCGTCTCGGGGCTCGGCCGGTCCCTGCCCACGCGTGCGGGACGCGTCGTCGACGAGGTGATCCAGACCGACGCGGCGCTCAACCCGGGCAACAGCGGCGGTGTGCTCGCGGACAGCGCCGGCCGGATGGTCGGGGTGAGCACGGCGGTCGCGGGCGTGGGCGTCGGCCTCGCCGTCCCCGTCAACGCGACCACGTGGGGGCTCGTGACGACCCTCATGACGCACGGCCGGGTGCGGCGCGCCTGGCTCGGGATCGCCGGGGCGCAGGCGCCGCTGCCCCCGCCGCTCGTGGACCGGCTCGGGCGGCGGACCGGGCTGCGGATCTCGCAGGTGGTGCCCGGCGGCCCGGCCGCCGAGGCGGGCCTGCGCGCGGGCGACGTCGTGCTCGCGATCGACGGCGAGACGGTCACGACGAGCACGGGCGTCCAGCGGTCCATGGTCGAGGGGGCGATCGGCCGCCGCGTCGAGATCACGGTCTGGCGCAACGGTGCGCTGGTCGACGTGGTCGCGGAGCCGCGCGAGCTCACCGGCGCCTGACGCCGCCGGAGTGCGACCCGGCAGGGACGTGCTGTAGCCTCCGAGGTATACCCCCCCGGGTATCGCGAGGCTGGGCGTGACCGAGGTGACCATCGAGCGGTTCGCGGTGGCGCAGGGAAGGCCGTCATGACCGGACCCCACGCCGGCGCCTGAGCCGCCCCGACACCGAGGAGTGCAGATGACCACCACGATCGTCCCCATCGAGACCCCGACGCTCGGCGACCGCAGCTACCTCGTCCACGACGGTCGCGTCGCGTTCGTCGTCGACCCGCAGCGCGACGTCGACCGCGTCCTGCGCCTGGCTGAGGACGCTGGCGTGCGCATCACGCACGTCTTCGAGACGCACATCCACAACGACTACGTGACCGGCGGGTACGCGCTCGCGCAGCACACCGGCGCCGCCTACCTGGTCAACGCCGACGACGACGTCTCGTTCGACCGCGCACCGGTCCGCGACGGCGACGTCATCCAGGTGAGCCCGACCCTGCGCGTGCGAGCCCTGCACACGCCGGGCCACACGTTCACGCACCTGTCCTACGTGCTCGAGGGCGAGGAGGCCGCGGTGTTCTCCGGCGGGTCGCTGCTGTTCGGCTCGACCGGGCGACCCGACCTGCTGGGTGCGGCGCACACGCACGAGCTCGTCCGGCACCAGTACGGGTCGGCGCGTCGGCTCGCGGCCGAGCTGGGCGACGACACGCACGTCATGCCGACCCACGGGTTCGGCAGCTTCTGCGCCGCGGCCTCGGCCGGCGGGGACACGACCGCGTCCACGATCGGCCGGGAGCGCCGAGTGAACCCCGCGCTCACCCAGGACGAGGAGGACTACGTCGAGGCCACGCTCGCCGGGCTCGACGCCTACCCGGCGTACTACGTCCACATGGGCCCCGCCAACGCGGCAGGGCCGGCGGAGTCCGACCTGTCCGCACCGGCCCGCGCGGACAAGGACGAGCTGCGCCGTCGCCTGGAGGCGGGCGAGTGGCTCGTCGACCTGCGCAACCGGACAGCCTTCGCGGCCGGGCACGTGCCCGGGACGTTCAACTTCGGCGCGGACGGCCAGTTCGCGACGTACCTCGGCTGGCTCATCCCGTGGGGCACGCCCGTCACGCTGCTCGGCGAGTCGCCCGAGCAGGTCGCCGACGCGCAGCGGGAGCTGACCCGGATCGGCATCGACCGTCCGGCCGCCGCCGCGACGGGGCGGCCCGAGGAGTGGACCGACCAGTCCCTGGGCACCCTGCCGCGGGCGACGTTCGCCGACCTCGCGCAGGTGCGTCACCACCGCACCGTGACCGTCCTCGACGTCCGTCGGGCGAGCGAGTGGCGCGACGGCCACCTCGAGGGCGCCGTGCACATCCCGATCCACGACCTCGTGACCCGCATGGACGAGGTGCCGGACGGCGAGGTCTGGATCCACTGCGCGAGCGGCTACCGGGCGTCGATCGCCGCGTCGCTGGTCGCGGCGACCGGCCGGCGCGTCGTGGCCGTCGACGACAGCTTCGACCGCTCGGCCGCGGCGGCCGGGCTGCCGGTCGTCGCCGGCGTCGCCGCGCAGGCGTGACGGCGAGGGCTCCGGCGCCGATGCGGCGCCCCGGCGAGGGCTCGCCGTGATCGCCGTCGTCGTGGTGCTCGGCTTCGCCGTCGGGGTCGCCCTGGGCGCCCTCGGCGGCGGTGGGTCCATCCTGACCGTCCCCGCGCTCGTCTACGCGGTCGGCCTGGACCCGGTGGCCGCCACGACGGGATCGCTCGTCGTCGTCGGGGTGACGACGCTGGTCGGGTCGCTCGCGCACCTCCGGGCCGGGCGTGTCCGGCTGCTCCACGGCGTCGTCTTCGGGCTGCTCGGCGTCGGCGGGGCGGTCGTCGGCTCGCTGCTGTCGGCGTCGGTGCCGCCGGGCGTCCTGCTCGTCGCGTTCTCGGCGCTCATGCTGGTCGTCGCTGCGCTCATGACGCGTCGGCGCCGGGCGGCCGCACGCACGGACGGGGCGGCGCGCCCGGCCGAGGAGCGGACCCGTCCGACCGCGCCCGTCGGGCTGCGCCCGCTGCGGTGCGACTGCCGACAGGTGGGCGTGCTGCTGCTCAGCGCGACCGCCGTCGGCGTGCTCACGGGGTTCTTCGGCGTGGGCGGCGGTTTCGCCGTCGTGCCCGCACTCGTCCTGGTGCTGCGACTCCCGATGCCCGTGGCGGTCGGCACCTCGCAGGTCGTCATCGCGATCAACAGCGCGAGCGCCCTGACGTCGCGCATCGGCCAGGACCTGGCCGTCCCGTGGGGCGTGGTGGCCGGCTTCGCGGTCGTGGCGGTGGTGGGGTCGCTGATCGGCGCACGGCTCACGTCCCGCGTGCGGCCCGAGGTCCTCAGCCGCGCGTTCACGGTCCTGCTCGTCGTGGTGGCGGCCTACACGGGGGTGCGCAGCGTCGCCGCGCTGGCCTGAGGGGCGCTCGGCCGCGGTCCGTCGGCCGGGAGCGCGTCAGCGGCGCCGGGCGGGCGGCGACGCCGGTCGGATCCCCTCGGCCCCGCAGCGCAGGCACGCGTAGGCGAGCCCGCCACCCTCGTCGTCCCTGGGGACCTTGGTCGGGCGGTGCCCCAGGATCCGGCACACGAGCGTCTCGAGCACGCGAGCACCCTACGTCGGCGTCGTCCACCGGTCGCGGTGGGCACGGGGCCGGCGCCCGAGGTCAGACGGGCGGGCGCGCGGCCTTCTGCGCGTAGAGCGAGCGGTCGGCCTCGGCGAGCGCGTCGTCGACGCTCGTGCCCCTCGTGACGACCGCGACGCCGATCGACAGCTCGACCGCGACCTCCGTGCCGTCGGGCAGCCGGTACGTCTCCGCCACCGCGGCGCCGAGGCGCCGGACGAGCGCGGCCACCTCGGCCTCGTCGCGGTGCTCGGCGAGCACGACGAACTCGTCCCCGCCGTAGCGCGCCACGAGGTCGGGTACCCGCACCACGGAGCGGAGCCGCCGGCCGACGAGGCGCAGGAGGTCGTCACCCGCGGAGTGGCCGTACGTGTCGTTGACGTCCTTGAAGTGGTCGAGGTCGCAGAGCAGAACCACCACGCCCGCTCCGCCGCGGCCGAGCCGCGCGAGCGCGACCTCGAGGTGCTCGCGCAGCAGGCGGCGGTTGGGCAGGCCCGTGAGCTCGTCGTGCCGCGCCTGGTGGCGCAGACCGTCCTCCGCCCGGCGCAGCGCGGTCACGTCGCGGTACCTGCAGGCGACGTGGTCCGGGTCGGTCCGGGTCATCCACACGTCGAACACGCGCGACCGCAGCACCGCGTCGGTGTCGTCGTCCGTGCCGTAGACGAGCTCGAGCCGACGCTCACCCCCGGTCCGCAGGAGGTCGACGAACGTCGGGACGAGGGTCGCGGTCCGGTCGCCGAACGCCTCGAGCAGCGTCGTCCCGACGAGGCCGCGCCCCGAGTTGTGCTCGGCGGTCGCGTTGACCCACACGTGGTCGAGGTCGCGGACGGTGCCGGAGTCGTCGCGCACCGCGCGCATCAGGACCCACGCGTCGTCGGGCTGCGCGGCCAGGGCGCGCAGCAGGTGCGCCCCTGGGCCCGCCTCGCCGGTCACCGGTGTCATGACGACAAGGATCGGAGCCTGATCATGCATTTACCCGGGACCTCCCGGGTGAACGGGGCACGTCACCCGTTCGGCGTGCGCGTCCGCGCACCCCGGCCCGTGCCAGGTGCGGCCGAAGGTCCCATGTCGTCACCCGGGTGGTCGGTGCCAGGATCGGAGGACGACGTGCGCGACGGCGCGCACGAAGGAGGCGAGCACCATGCCCGAGACGACGGAGACCATCTGCCACTGGGTCCAGGTCCAGCGCCGGTGGAAGTGGGAGTGGGCCAGCTACCACCCCCACCCCGGCCTGTTCTGGGCCGCCGACGGTGACGGGGGCACGACCGAGCTGCTGGAGGACGCGACGCTCGCGGCCGACCCGCCGGGCCTCCGGCTCGACCTGGCCTACGGCAGCCGGTGGGAGAAGGTCTCCGGGACGGGCACGGACGTCGTCGTGGGGACGGTCGACCTGCCCGACGGGATCGCACCCGTCGGCACGGGGTGGCGGGTCGCCCAGCCGGTCGGCTGACCGGCGACGCCGGACCGGCGGCCCGTCGTCAGCCCACGAGCCGCGCGAGCACCGCGTCGGCGACCGTGGGCGTGACGTGCGGGGCGACGTGCAGGTTGAGCGCGGGCTCGAACAGCTCCGCCTCGAGCAGCACCAGCCCGTGCTCCGCGGAGTCCACGAGGTCGATCCGTGCGTAGAGCGGCACGTCGCACCCCGTCGCGTCCTGCACGGCGGCGAGCGTCGCGGCCGCGAACCTCGCCTCCGCCGGTGTGACCTCGACGAGCTCGGGGTGCTCCTCGTAGACCCCGCCGATCAGGCCGCCGCCCTCCGCGAGCAGCGCGCCCTTGGCGATCGCGTGGGTCAGCACGCCGTCGACGAGGTACACCGCCTTCTCCCGGCCCGCCGAGAGCTCGACCACCTCGGGCTGGACCATGACGACGCCCCCGCCCCCGACGATGCGCCGGGCCAGGTCGAGCGCGGCCGGGTCGTCGGCGCGGAACAGGCCGGTGTCCCGCGCGCCCGCGGAGACGGCGGGCTTGACGACGACGCGGCCGTCGCGGGCGGCTGCGAGATCGGCGCGGACGTCGTCGACGGTGTCGCGGTACGTCGTGGGGACGACGGCCACGCCGCGCGCGGCGAGCTCGGCGAGGTACCGCTTGTCGAGGTTCCAGCGCACGAGGGCCGGCGGGTTGAGCACCGTGGAGGCGCGCTCCACGCGGTCGAGCCACGCGTGCAGCTCGGCCGGGCGGTCGGGGTAGTCCCACGGGCTGCGCAGCAGGAGCAGCGCGTACTGCTCCCACGCGACGCCGGGGTCGTGCCACACGGCGGCCTCCGCGTCGACGCCGCGCTCGCGCAGCGCGGCGACCAGCGCAGGGGTGTCGTGGTCGACGTCCTCGGCCGGGTAGGAGTCGGTGACGACGACCCCGACGCGCGCGGTGGGCCGTCCGGGTCGGGAGAGGCTGCTCACGGACCGTGACTCTAGGCGGGGGCCTCCTGGGCGGTCGCGGTCGTCCGGGTGGCCGGGTCCTCCTCGACGTACCCCGGGACCTCGCTGACGTCGAACCAGACGGGGATCCCGCGGCGGCGTGCGATCGCGACGTCCTGGTCGGCGCCGCGGGACGCGCCGGGCAGCCGCAGGACCGCGTCGCAGTGCTCGAGCAGCCGCTGGGCGGTCGGGTACATGACCTGCTCGGCCATCGGGTCGAGCGGGCCGGAGGCGCCTGCCGACGCCAGGACCGGCAGCGCGACCCACTCGCCGATCATGGGCACGTGCCCGCTGCGGAACACGGGCCAGGCGGCCTCCTCGAGGCGCGCGAGGTTGGCGGCCATGCGGGCCGGGTCGTCGTCGGTGCCTGACCGGTAGGGACCCGCGATCAGGACGAGAAGCGGACGCACTGTCGTCGCAGCGGGCGGGCGGCTGGTGATGGTGTCGGGCGCGTCGGTGTGGGTCATGGCGGCGACCGTAACGTGCAGTAGTGTGGGAAAACAAGGAAGAACGTGCAGACAGGAGGATCGACGTGCTCGCTGCCCAGCGCCGCGCCGAGCTGCTCGACCGGTTGCGCCGGGACGGCCGGGTCGTCGCCAAGGACGTCGCGGCCGAGCTCGGGGTGTCGGAGGACAGCGTCCGGCGCGACCTGCGGGACCTCGCGGCCGACGGCCTGTGCCGGCGCGTGTACGGCGGTGCGCTGCCGGCGTCGCCGGCCGTCGCGGACTACGCCGGACGGCGCGACGTCGCCGTCGCCAGCAAGGAGCGTGTCGCCCGCACCGCGGCCGCGCTCGTGCGGCCGGGGTGCACCGCGATCCTCGACGGCGGGACGACCGCGCTCGCCGTCGCCCGCGCGCTCCCGCGGGACCTCGCGGCGACCGTGGTCACGCACAGCCCGACGGTCGCGGTCGCGCTCGTCGACCACCCGCACGTCGACGTCCACCTCCTCGGCGGCCGCCTGTTCAAGCACTCCGTCGTCACGTGCGGTGCGGCCGCCGCGGAGGCCGCGTCCGCCGTGACGGCGGACGTGTTCCTGCTCGGGGTGACCGGGATCCACCACGCGGAGGGGCTCACGACGGGAGACGCGGACGAGGCCGCCATGAAGCGCGCGCTCGCCGCGCGGGCCGGCGACACGTACGTGCTCGGCAGCAGCGAGAAGATCGGCGCCGCCTCCCCGTTCCGCGTGCTGCGGCTCGACGAGGTCAGCGGGATCGTCACCGACGCGCCTGCGGGTGACCGCGCCAGGCGCGAGCTGGAGGCCGCCGGCGCGGTCGTGCTCGACGCGACATGACCGGCTCCCGTGACGCCGGACGGCGGCCGCGGGGTGGCGTGGCGCCACCCCGCGGCGTCGGTCAGCGGACGACCTTGAGGTTGAACGCCGCGGTGCCCAGCGCGCCGAAGAGCCTCAGCCAGAGGGGGAGGAGCATCTCGGTCCCGCGCGCGGTCGTGATGTCGCCGAGGTCGACGACGTCGGTGTGGCCGAAGCTCGTCAGGAGCCCCGTGACGGTCGCCTTGGCGTGCGCGTCGTCGCCCGACACGAACACCGTGTGCGCGCCGTCGGCGAGCTCCCGCGGACGGACCATGAGGTCCGAGCCCAGCGTGTTGAGCGCCTTGACGACGCGTGTGCGCGGCAGGGCCGCCTGGATCTGCTCCGCGAGGGAGTCGGTGTCCTTGACGAAGAGGCTCGGGGGGAAGCCCTGCGAGAAGTCCAGCGGGTTGGCGATGTCGAGCAGGACGACGCCCGCGAGCGCGTCCTCGCCCGCGGCGCGGAGCACCTCGAGGGAGGCGGCGCCGGAGGTGGCGTTGACGACCAGCTCGGCACCCACCACGGCCGCCGGGTAGGTGTCCAGCCCCACGCGGGGGTTGTCCGACGCCCACTCGGCGAACGTGGGTCCGCCGTAGGGGCCCGGTTCGGTCCGGGACAGGGTCGCCGCGACGTCACGCGTCCCGACGACGACGTCGTGACCCAGCTCTGCGAGCCGGCCTGCGAGCGCGCGTCCGACGACGCCGGTCCCGAGCACTGCGATCTTCATGGTGTCTCCTCGGTGCGGTCGGGTGTGCGCGAGGAAAGTAACAGACAGGTCTGTCTACCGTCCAGACAGGTCTGTCTGGTGCGGAGTAGGCTGGACGCCGTCGGCTCCGCGGTGGCTCTCGCGACGAGGGCGACGGCGGACGGGCAGCACGACGACCACGCACCGCGACCACGGGAGGAGCGGACCATGAGCGAGGACGGCTCGCGCACGTCCGGAGCACCCGACGCCACGTCGACGCGCCCGTCGGCACGCGACCGCATCCTCGACACGGCGTTCCGGCTCTTCTACGCCAACGGGCCGCGCGGCGTCGGGGTCGACACGGTCATCGCGGAGTCGGGGGTGGCCAAGGCGACCCTCTACAAGCACTTCCCGCGCAAGGACGACCTCGTGCTGGCGTACCTCGACCGGGTCGACACCGCGTGGGTCGGTCAGCTGCGCGCGGCGGCCGACGCGGCCGGGCGCGACCCCCGCGACCAGCTCGTCGGGCTGTTCGACGCGCTCGCGGCAGCCCAACGACGCGACGGCTACCACGGCTGCGCGTTCATCAACACGGCGGCCGAGTCGGCGACGGCGCCCGACGTCCACGCCCGGACCGTCCGGCACAAGGACGCCGTGCGCACCTGGCTCGCCGACCTCGCGAGGCAGGCCGGTGCGCAGGACCCGGAGCTCCTCGCCCGGCAGCTCAGCCTGCTCGTCGACGGCGGCCTCGCCTCGGGGGTGCTCGACGCGGACGCGGACGTCCCCGCGGCGGCACGCGCCGCCGCCCGCACGCTCGTCGACGCCGCCTGCCGCCCGGGCGGCTGACGCCCCGGGCGGACGGTGTGCCGGGGGCGCCTCAGCGCCCGAGCGGTTCGGGCGGCAGGTGTGCCACGAGCTCCGTCAGCCAGGCCAGGTCCGCCAGCCGCGGCTCGACGGAGTCGACCCAAGGGTGCACCGCCGTGACGTAGGCGAGGTACCCGGCAGCGGTGGCGTCCGGCGACGCCGGTGCGATCGCCGCGAACCGCTCCCACGCGACGGTCCCGGCGAGCCCCGCGGACGTCGCGACGGTCGCCACGGCGGTGGACCGATGGCCGCCCAGCCGCGCCTGCCACGCGTCGCTCCCGACGACCGTGCGGGTCACGAAGTCCCCGTGCCGCCCGATCGAGACCTCCGTGGTCGGCGCGCGGTCGGGGAAGAGCCTCGCCCAGAGCGTCCCGCGGTCGGCGTCGGCCTGGCCGTGGTGGGGGGTGAGCGACGCCGCGCCGTACGGGGCGGCGATCGCGCGGTCGAGCGCGCTGCACGTGCCGCACAGGAACGACCACGAGAACCGGTGGCGGATCGGCACGACGCGTCGTGCGCAGGCCGCGCACACCGACGCGACCGGGAGGTCGCACACGCGCGCCCACGGCCTCGGGGTTCCTGGGTGCGTGCCGCACGCGAGACCTGCGTCGTCGAGGTCGACGACGCGGACGCACCCGGACTGCGGTGCCTCGTCGTGCTCGGGAAGGGAGATCATGGGTCGCTCCTCACGTCTGCCCGCGGACGGGCGGCGCTCTTCCCGCACCGGGCGGTGCGGGCGGGTCTTCCTCCGGAGGCACCGTGCGCGTCTGCGCGGTTGCCGGCCAGCACGCCGGAGGGCGTGACGCTGGACCTCGTGACCGGGACCGAGTGTGCCCGCAGGGTCCGACACGCACGCCCCCTGTGCAGGAGCGCGCCGAGTCGTCGACCATGGGCGCATGGTCAGCACGACGCTCGCGGCAGGTGACCTCCTCGTCGCCGTACCGCACCTCGCGGACCCGAACTTCCGGCGTGCCGTCGTGCTGCTGCTGCACCTGGACGACGAGGGTGCGCTCGGCGTCGTCCTCAACCGGCCGCTGCCCGTCGACGTCGGGGACGTGCTCCCCGCCTGGCAGGACGTCGTCAGCCGGCCGGCGACGTTGTTCCAGGGCGGACCCGTCGGGCTCGACGGCGCGCTCGGGCTCGCGACGCTTCCGCTCGCGGTCGAGCCACCGCCGGGCGTGACGCGGGTCGCGTCGTCGTTCGGCCTGGTCGACCTCGACGCCGACCCCGCGACCATCACGGGCGTCCTCGGTCTGCGGGTCTTCGCCGGGCACGCCGGCTGGGGTGCGCACCAGCTCCAGGACGAGGTCGCCGCCGGCGACTGGTACGTGCTCCCGGCACTGCCCTCGGACGCGGCGAGCGCGGACCCGGCCACGCTGTGGCGTGCCGTCATGCGCCGCCAGGGCGGCTCGATGGCGATCCTGTCGACCTACCCGGACGACCCCTCGCTCAACTGACCGTCCGGCGCGTCGAGGTGCTCGCCGAGGGTGTCGGTGCGCAACGCCTCCATGAGCGGCCCGAACGCCTCGGGGTCCGGGACGAGCACGGGTGACCCGGCACCCGTCGTGCCGGTCGTCGTGGGGGCGGCGACGACGTCGACGTCACCCGGTCCCATGCCGCGCAGGCTCCCGAGCAGCCCGACCATCGTCCCGCGGTCGAGCCCCTCGTCGACCGCGACCGAGCCGGACACGACGCCGAGCAGGCGCAGCCACCGTGTGGGGTCCTGCCGCGTGTCCGGGTCCGCGAGGCGGTCCAGGATCGCGCGGAGCCAGACCTGCTGGTGCTCGGCGCGCACGGCCGGGTCCGTCGCGGTGCCGGCCCACGCGAGCGCCTGCGTCCCGCCGAGACGCTGCTGCCCCGCCGCGACGACGACGCGCCCGTTGAGGACGACGTCCGCCTCCACCTCGAGGTCGACGCCGCCGAGCGCGTCGGTGACGTCGGCGAAGGTCTGGGCGTCGGTGAGCGCGACGTGGTCGACGCGGACGTCGGTGAGCGCCTCGACGGTCCGGACGGCGGCCGAGGGACCGCCGCTGCCGAGGGCCGAGCGCAGCGCGGTCGGACCTGCCCCGGGGACGTCGACCCACAGGTCCGGCGGCATCGTCACGAGCTGGGCGCTCTTCCGGTCGGCCGCGACGCGCGCGAGCATGACGACGTCGGTCTCGGCCGCCGCGGCCGCCCACTGCGACGGGTCCGCGGACGCGCCGCCGGTCGACCCCAGCACGAGGACGGTGACCGGCTGCTCGTCGCCCTCCTCGACGGGCGGCGCCTCGGGGCGTGCGGTCAGTCCCGCGAACGGGTCGGGGAAGCGCTCGATGCGGTCGTCGATGCGGTCGAGCATGACGGCCGCACCCGCGGTCACGGCGACGACGAGGACGCCGAGCGCGGCTGCGACGACCAGCGCGACGTCGCGGGCCCGGCGCCGTGGCCGGACGGCCGGGGCCCGCGGCGGGACAAGGAGGACCGGCGCCTCCTCGGCGAGCGGGCCCGGCGCGACGGTCCTCGTGATCTCGTCGACCGCCGCGCGCACGTCGGTCAGCGACCGGGTCCACGCGCGTTCGTCCAGGCCGTCCGGGTCGAGCAGGTCGTCGTCGGCGAGGTCGTCGGGTGCGGTCGGGCCGCGGTACGGCTCGGCGGCCGACACGAGCGCCGCCATCCGGGCGCGGACGTCGCCGTCAGGCAGCGCGCCCGGCCCGAGGAACCGCGCGACGCGGGCGAGCTCCCGCACGGTGAACGTGCGGCGCAGCGCACCCGGAGCCAGGCGCACCGCGGCGGCACGCTGCTCACGGTCCACCGCCAGGACGAGGTCGGCGCGGCGCACGGACTCGGGGTCCACGAGCCGCGGCTCGTGCGGAGGGGCGTCGTCGTCGAGCTGTGCGAGCAGCGCCGCGACGGGTTCGGGCACGGGCTCGTCGGGGGGCAGGGACGTCGCGGCGCTCGAGACGACCACGCCGTCGTCGGCGAGCCGGGCGCGCAGGAACCGCTCGACGGCGGGGGAGCGGCACGTGTTCGTGCTGCCCACCACCAGCACGGCGAACGGGCGGACCGGCGGCGCCGTCGTCGGCGGCACCCCGGGGGTCGGGTGCACCGGGTCATTGTGCGCACGGTCTCGCGTCGGCGTCAGCCCCCTGTCCGCGACCCGCGTCGGGCCCGCTCGTCGCGGCGCGACGACGAGCCCCGGATCACGTGCGGTCGGCCGACGCGCGCGGACGTCACGGACCCGCGGCGATCCGCGCCAGCATGGCCTCCGCCGGGAGCCGCTCGCCCGCGCGCCAGCCCCAGCGCCAGGGCTCCACGTCCTCCTGCCACCAGGTGGCGCCCGCGGCCTCGTGCTCGGCGACGACGCGGTGCCGGTCGGGGTCCGTCGCGTCGGAGCGGCCGGGCACGACCACGTCGAAGCCCCCCGCCGCGGGGTCGCGGTGGCGCGCGACGTACGCGGTCACGTCGCGCGTGTCCTGCACGGTCCACGGACTGCCGACGCGCATGGGCACGACGCCGTCCCACCGCGCGGCGCGCCGGAAGGGCCGCGTCCCGGGCCAGGTGCCGGCGACCCAGACCGGGATGCGTGGCCGCTGCACCGGCGTCGGGTGGCACT
The DNA here is from genome assembly GCA_031844515.1 of Actinotalea sp. AC32. Taxonomy (GTDB): domain Bacteria; phylum Actinomycetota; class Actinomycetes; order Actinomycetales; family Cellulomonadaceae; genus Actinotalea. The sequence goes on from JAUZVJ010000023.1 coordinate 45,559, forward strand.
CGGCGGCCCACGGGAGCTGGTCGGGCGAGGTCCGCGCGACCCGGTAGTGCGTGCCGACGTGCTCGACCGGCTCGCCGGACCACAGCCGCGTCAGCAGGTCGAGGTGCTCGTCGAGCATGCGGCCGCGCACTGCGGGGTCCGCCTCCTCGCCGAGGTACTCCCACTCGAACGGGAACGCCCCGGTCCCGACACCGAGCACGCAGCGACCGCCGCTCAGCCGGTCGAGCGTGACGGTCTGGCGCGCGACCTCGAGCGGACGCCGCCGGGGCAGCGGCGTGACGATCGTGCCGAGCCGGATGCGCCGGGTCCGGTCGGCTGCGACTGCGAGCGTCATCCACGGGTCGACGACGTCGACCGGGCCCGGGTCGAACGCGAGCAGGTGGTCCCACAGGAAGAACCCGTCCCAGCCCGCGTCCTCGGCCGCGACCGCCCAGGCCGCGAGGGTCTCGACGTCGAGGCCCGGGCCGAAGTTGGGCACCGAGATGGCGTACCGCACGGCCCGATGCTGCCAGCGCGGACCAGCAGCCGCACGCCCCGCCCTGGGGCGTTGTGGTCGAGGTCGAGCGGTGCCAGCATGCGGCCATGGCGGTCGACGAGGGGCTCGTGGCACGTGTCCGCGAGCGACTGGCGGGACCCACGCTGTCCGAGCGGCGCATGTTCGGGGGTGCGGTGCTCATGACGCACGGGCACATGACGGTCGGGGTGACCGGCGCCGAGCTCATGGTCCGGGTGGGCCGTGACGCGGTCGACGACGCGCTGACCCGACCGGGGACGCGCCCCCTGGACATGTCGGGGCGTCCGATGCGCGACTGGGTCCTCATCGACGGCTCCGCGCTCGACGACGACGAGCTCGACGCGTGGGTCTCCCGGGCGAGCACGTTCGTCGCGACGCTGCCGCCGAGGACCTGACCGAGGACCTGACCGCGGACCGGACCCACGACCCGGGCGACGACCCCGGGCAGCACGACGGGGCCGGACCGGAGCGGTCCGGCCCCGTCGGGTCACGGCGTCGTCGCGCCGAGGGTGTACGAGCCGGAGCCCGAGTACGCGTGCACGACGAAGCGGTAGTAGCCCGACGTCCCCGCGTAGCTCACCGTCTCGCTCGAGCCGGGTGACGTGCCCTGGGCGACCGTCCGCCACGACGAGCCGCTCCACCTCTGCAGGTAGAGGTCGAAGTCCGCGCCCGACGGCCCCGCGACGCAGCCACGGACCGTGCCCGACCGCGTCACCGTCAGGTAGGAGCCGCTGGGCTGGACCGCCTGGCCGCCGGACGACAGCGAGCCCGTCCAGGTCCGCGCGTACCCCGTGCAGCCCGCGGGCGGCGGCTCCGAGCCGCCGCCGTCCGACGTGACGAGCGTGAGGCCGTAGGCGCCGAGGATCTCGTTCACCGGCTGGAAGTACGTCGTGCCGCCCGTCCGGCAGTTCCCCGAGCCGCCCGACGTGACGCCCTGCGCCTGGTTGCCCGCGAGGAGCGAGCCGCCCGAGTCCCCGGGCTCGGCGCACACCGTGGTCCGGATGAGGCCCGAGACCGTGCCCTCGGCGTACGTGACCGACGAGTTGAGCGCCTGGATCGTGCCGCAGTGCCACCCGGTCGTCGAGCCCGAGCGGCACACCGACGAGCCGACCGGGGCCGCGGTCGAGCCGGCGACGGCGACGCGGCCGCCCGAGTAGTTGTTGACCGCGCCGATCATGGTGTTGCCCGACGCGACGCGCACGAAGGCGTAGTCGTTCCCCGGGAAGCTCGAGCCCGCGAACGTGCCGCTGGGGCTCGTCGTCGTCGCGCCCGTGCCGCCGCAGTGACCGGCCGTCACGAAGCCGCCGTCCACCGAGAAGCCCACCGAGCAGCGGCTCCCGCTGCCGATGTAGTAGGCGTTCCCGCCGACCACGTCGACGAAGGTGCGCGGCGCCTCGGCCGTCTCGACGACCGTCACCGCGTCGGCGGGCACACCGGCCCGCGCGACGAGCCGCTCGGCTGCGCGCTGCCCGCCGGGGGCGACGTCGACGACGACGTCGTTGGTCGTGACGTCCACCCGCCAGCCCGTGATCCGCGGGTGGTCGGCGAGCGCGGCGTCGAGCGCGGCGCGCCAGCCCTCGAGCTCGGCGAGCGTGTGCTCCACGGTCACGGGCGTCGCGCCCGCGGCCGCGACGGCGTCGACGTCGGCCGGGTCCGTCGTGCCGACGTAGAGGACGTCGTCGTCCTCGTCGACCCACACGCCTGCGAAGTCGGTCCCGAGCTCGCCCTCGAGCTCCGCGCCGGTGTCCGCCGCGTCGTCCTGGAACGCGAGGCGCTCCTTGGCCCGCTCGGCGTCGAGCCCCAGGTCGCGCTCCATCGCGCGGAGGAGCCCGGGAGCGAGCTTGTCGCTGCCGAGGGCCTGCTCGGCCTCGCCCGCCACCTCGTCGGGCGGTGCGGCCGCAGCGGCCTGGGCCGCGAAGGCCCCGGCCAGGAGCGTCGCCGAGGCAGTGGCCAGGGCGAGGCTCCGTGCGACTGATGTCCTGCTCATGTGTCGTCCCCCTCGATCCGTACCGGGCAGGTCCCGGTGCGGGCACGCTAGGCCGGGGGTGCCGGTCCGGCGCAGATACCGATCGGGTCATACGCCCGCGTTATGGGGCGGCCGGCCGGGTGGCCGTCGCGCGTCGTGAGCGGGCTTCCCGGTGCTCTCCCGGAGGCGCTGCCGCCGCGGCTCGCGAGAGGCCGGCGGCGCGGTCCTGGCCGTGGGGACCGCGGTGAACCAGGACGCGTACTCGGGCGAACGGTCGACCGCGTCGGCGTGCGCCGACCGCGCCGCTGCGACGACGGCGTCCACGTCGACCCGGTCCGCGGTGTCGCGCCGCCACCCGACGAGCTGGCGCCACCGCAGGGGTGCGCCCTCGATCGCGACGGCGTGGACGCCCGGGACGTCGAGCAGGAGCGGCTGGGCGAGGCCGACCGCGTGCCCGGCCCGCACCTGGTCGATCGCGGCGGTGCGGTCGGACTCGCCGAGCCCGCGTGGCGTGAACCCCGCCCGCGTGCACGCGGCGACGAAGCACCGCTCGAAGCAGCCGTCCCCCGGGGACGCGAGCCACACCTCGTCGGCGAGGGCGGCGAGCGGGACGGTCGTCGCGCGCGCGTGCCGGTGGCCGGCGTGGACGAGCGCGACGACCGGGTCGCAGCTCACCTCGGTCCACACGACGTCGGAGTCCGTGGGCGGTGCGTCGTCGGCGCACGTGCCGACGAGCGCGACGTCGAGCGCCCCTGCGGCGAGGCGTGCCGCGGTGCCCTCGACCGACCACGACGTCGCGGGCGTGACCGTGACGTCGTGCAGCGCCACGTGGACGCGGTTGACGAACAGGCCGCCGATCGCGGTGCTCGCCGTCCCGACCCGCAGCGCGCGTCCGCACGACGACGCGCCGGCGACCATCCGCCGGGTGTCGTCGACCAGGACGGCCATGGCGGGCAGGACCACGCGCGCGTGCCGCAGGAGGGTCTCCCCGAGGGGTGTCGCGCGGGCGCCGAGCCGGTCACGCGTGAAGACGGGCCCGCCGAGCGTCCGGTCGATCCGGTTCAGCTGAGCCGTCAGCGCGGGCTGGGAGAGGCCGAGGGACGCGGCCGCCTTCGTGACGCTGCCGGACTCGGCGACCGCCACGACCATGCGCAGGTGCCGGAGCTCGAGGTCCATGCCGAGGGATTATCCGCGCGCGAAGGCAGGGAGTCGAGGCTGCTGTGACTGTTGGTCATGGAACTCATGACTGCGGGGGAGCCGCTCGGGGAGGCCGACCGCGTGACGGGGCGCCAGGCTGGAGCCCCGGGGAGGAGGCGACATGGCGGGCACACGACGCGACGGGGCACCGCGCCGCGGACGCTCCACGCGCGGGGCGGCCGGGGCGGACCCCGGGCTGGAGACGTACCGGTCGATGCGGGACTTCGACCGGACGCCCGAGCCGGCAGGGGCTGACCCGGCGGCGGCGACCGAGGGTCTGCGGTACGTCGTCCAGCGGCACCGCGCGCGACGCCTCCACTACGACGTCCGGCTCGAGATGGGTGGGGTCCTCGCGAGCTGGGCCGTGCCGCGCGGCCCGACCCTCGACCCGACCGCCCGGCGGATGGCCGTGCACGTCGAGGACCACCCCGTCGAGTACGTCGACTTCGAGGGCGTGATCCCCGCGGGGGAGTACGGCGGCGGCGACGTCATCGTGTGGGACCGCGGCACGTGGCGGCCGCACGGCACCGCCGACCCGGTCGCCGCGGTCGCCGCGGGTGAGCTGCACGCGGACGTCGACGGCGAGCGGATCCGTGGCCGCCTCGTGCTGGTTCGGCGCGGCGAGCCGGCCGACGACGGCAAGGAGCAGTGGCTCCTGCTGCACAAGCGCGACGACCACGCGGTCGTGGGGTGGGACGCCGAGGACCACCCGACGTCGGTCGTGTCGGGGCGCACCAACGACGAGGTGCTGGCCGACCGGGACCGGCTCTGGCTGTCCGACCGCCCTGCGGCGGAGGCGTCCGTCGACCTCCGGGGCGGCGGGGCGCGGGTGCCGCCGCTGCCGCTGCCGCCGCCGTCGGCCGACGAGCTCGCGGCCCTCGACGACCTCGGTCCCGGCGGCACGTGGCACGTGCACGGCCGGTCGCTGCGCGTGACGAACCTCGACAAGGTGCTCTTCGGCGCGCGCGAGGGCGAGCCGCCGGTGACCAAGCGCGAGCTCGTCCGGTACGCGGCCCGCATCGCCCCGGTGGTCCTGCCGTACCTGCGTGGTCGTGCCCTCAACATGCACCGCTACCCGGAGGGTGCTGGGCGGCCGGGCTTCTGGCACAAGGAGCTGCCGTCCCACGCGCCGGCGTGGCTGCCGCGGTGGGACAACCCCGAGGCCGACCCGGGGGAGACGACGACCTACCTCGTCGTCGACGAGCCCGCCGCGCTCGTGTGGGCCGCGAACTTCGGAGCGCTCGAGTGGCACGCGTGGACGTCGACGACGGCGGACCCGCACCGTCCGAGCTACGCGCTGTTCGACATCGACCCGGGCCCTGCGACGGCGTGGGAGGACGTGCTGCTGCTCGCGCGCCTGCACCGCGACGCCTTCGAGCACCTCGGGGTGCGCGCCCACCCGAAGGTCACGGGGCGGCGCGGGATCCAGGTGTGGGTCCCGGTCCGGCCCGGGCCGGCGTTCGAGGACACGCGGGCGTGGGTCGAGCGCGTGTCGAAGACCGTCGGCGCGGTGGTTCCCGACCTCGTGAGCTGGAGGTGGGGCGTGAGCGAGCGCGGGGGCCAGGCACGGCTCGACTACACGCAGAACGCGATCAACAAGACGCTCGTCGCGCCGTACAGCCCGCGGGCGTCAGCCGGTGCGCCGGTGTCCGCACCGATCACGTGGGAGGAGCTGGACGAGCCGTGGCTCCGATCCGACGCCTTCACCGTCCGGACGGTCCTCGACCGGCTCGCCGAGCGCGGCGACCTCTTCGCGGGTGTGCTCGGCGCCGACCAGGACCTGCCGCGCGTGCGCTGAGCGGGTGCCGGGCGGTGGGGTCGTGCCCGCGCCCGGTCAGCCGCCTGCCAGGCCGCGCACGGTGTCGATCGTGTCGGCCTCGTCCGCGGCCTTGTCGTCGCGGTAGCGCAGCACGCGCGCGAAGCGCAGCGCGAGCCCGCCGGGGTAGCGGGTCGACCGCTGGAGCCCGTCGAACGCGATCTCCACGACCTGCTCGGGCCGCAGCGTCACGGTCCAGCCGTCGTCGGCGACCTCGAGCTCGCGGAACCGCTGCGTCTGCCACGCAAGCATCTCGTCGGTCATGCCCTTGAACGTCTTGGGGGAGACCGAGTGACTGACGGCTTCGCCGTTGCCGGACCTCAGCCTCGCTCCTCGGGCATCATCTTGGGCGTGAGCGGACTCGAACGCGCGAAAGCCGACCTCGGCGCGGGCAATGTGCGCAAGGCCCGTGAGCGGCTCAAGAGCCTCGTCCTAACGTACCCAAACGACCTCGAGATCCGCCGTCTCCTGGCGGAGGCCTATCGCCTAGATCGGCAGTTCGCCGAGGCCGGACGATGGGGATACTTGATCGAAGCCCACGCGAGCGACCCCGAGCGGGAGGCGTTCGAGCGTCACAACGCATTCGCGTCGTACGACTCGCGCGTCTCGGAGTCTCGGTTGCGCCACCTCTTGCGGTGTGAGGACCTCGGCAGCATTTCCGACGCGACAGGCCGCGCGCTCCTGAGATCGCTTCCTCGCAAGCGAGCACGTGAACGCCGGGACGGCCCGCTCGAGTTCCTCAGCCGCCGCCTGGCAATGCTGAGCGCTCAGCGGAGATGGCGCTGAGACGTGGCCGAGCCGGATCCGCCTCGGCCTACCCGGGTACTCGGAGGCCACTCAAGAACCGACGTCGAGTTGTCGCGCGAGGAGGTTCCGAACCGCTTCGAGCGTGTCGGACTCCGCAGCGCTCTTGTCGTCGCGGTAGCGCAGCACCCGCGCGAACCGGAGGGCCACCCCGCCGGGGTAGCGGGTCGAGCGCTGGACGCCGTCAAAGGCGATTTCCACGACTTGCTCGGGCCTCACGGTGACGACCCATCCGTCGTCACTCTCCTGGAGTTCCCGGAAGCGATCTGTCTGCCAGCGGAGGGTCTCATCCGTCAGACCCTTGAACGTCTTGCCGAGCATCACGAACCCGCCCGCCGGGTCCCGGGCGCCGAGGTGGATGTTCGAGAGCAGCCCGCTGCGACGCCCCGAGCCGCGCTCGACGGCGAGCACGACGAGGTCGAGCGTGTGCCGGGGCTTGACCTTGACCCACGCGCTGCCGCGCCGGCCCGCCTCATAGGGCGCGCCCGAGTCCTTGACGATCACCCCTTCCTGGCCCGCTCCGACCCAGCGCTCGAACGCAGCCTGCGCCGCGTCGGCGTCGTCGGTCGTGACGCGCTCGACGGCGTGCCGCGGCGCGACCGCGTCGAGCACGGAGAGCCGTTCGGCGAGGGGTGCGTCGAGGAGGTCCCGGCCGTCCACGTGGAGCACGTCGAAGAAGAACGGGGTCAGCCGCGTGCTCGCGGCGAGCTCCGCGTCGCGGGTCGCGCTGCGCGACGCGGTCTCCTGGAACGGCCGTGGCCGGCCGTCGGGGCCGACGGCGAGCGCCTCGCCGTCCAGCACCGCGGTCCGGACGTCGAGGCCGCGTACCACCTCGACGATCTCGGGGACCCGGCTCGTGATGTCGTCCAGGCTGCGGGTGTACACGCGCACGTCGTCCCCGTCGCGGTGCACCTGGACGCGGATCCCGTCGAGCTTGGCGTCGACGACGACGACACGTCCCGCGAACCCCTCGACCGCGGCGCGCACGTCCGCCGCCGACGCCGCGAGCATCGGCCGGACCGGCCTGCCGACCGTGAGGCCGAACGCGTCGAGCCGCTCGACCGCCGCCTCGGGCGAGCCCGCCCCGAGCGCCGCGGTCGCGACGGGCTCGGTCGCGCCGGCGAGCATCGCGGCGCGGCGGACCGTCGCGGCCGGGACACCCGCGGCCTCGGCGACCGCGTCGAGCAGGAGGGCGTCCAGCGCGCCCTGACGGAGCTCGCCGGTGACGAGGCCGCGCAGGAGGCGCTGCTCGGGCTCGGTCGCGGCGGCGAAGAGCTCCGTCGCGAGCGTGGTGCGCGCGGTCGACGACCCGGGCCCGGACAGCCCGGACATGTGCTCGAACGTGGCGTCGACCTCGAGCACGTCGAGCGTCGGGGTGCCGGCGGGCGACGGGAGCGTCGTGAGCGACCGCCACCCGAGCCCCGTGCGGCGCTGCCGCAGCTCGCCGCCGAGGTAGCGCGCGACGACCGCCACCGCGTCGGGCTCGGTGCGGCGCAGCAGGTCGACGAGCACGGCACGCTTCGCGAGCCGGGACCGCGTCGCGGCCACGGCGTCGGACGCGGCGGCGACGTCGGCGAGGAGCACGGCCCCATCCTGGCGCGGGCCACCGACACGCGCCCGCGCTCCGTCGCTGTCACCCCACCGGGGTCGCCGCGGCGACCGCGTCGCGCACGTCCTCGAGCACGAGGTCGTTGTTGACCGTGCCGCCCGCGAGGGCGCCGGCGGCCGTCGCGACCGGCACGGTGGCACCCGGGTCCACGACGTTGCCGGCCGCCCACACGCCCTCGACGCTCGTCCGCCCGGTCGGGTCGACCGCCACGAACGAGCCGACCGGGGTGTCCCTCCGCTCGGCGCCCAGCTCGCGCAGGACGTCGTCGCGCGGAACCGGGTGCGGTGCCGTGAAGAGCCGGTCGACGACGACGTGCCGCCCGCCCGCGAGCACGACGTCGAGCTCTCCGTCCCGCTCGACGACGCGCTCGACCGGGCCCTCGACCACGTCGATCCCGCGGGCGTCGAGCTCACGCCGCGTCACGTCGTCGGCGATCCCGACGGCGTCGGTCAGGTAGGTCACGGTCGCGCTCCACTGGCGCAGCAGCTGGACCTGGTGGACCGACCGCTCACCGGTCGCCAGCACGCCGATGCGCGCGTCGCGCGACTCCCAGCCGTCGCAGTACGGGCACACGACGACGCCGCGCCCCCAGCTCTCGGCGAGCCCCGGGACGTCCGGCAGCTCGTCGCGCAGCCCGGTCGCGACCACGAGCCGGCGGGTCCGCAGCACCGCGCCGTCGGCGGTCCGCACCTCGAGGCCGCCCTCGGTGCGCCGGGCGTGCACGACGTCGACCGTGCGGACCTCGCCGCCGTAGGAGGTCACCTCGTCGCGGCCCGCGGCGAGCAGCGCGAGCGGGCTGCGGCCGTCGTGCCCGAGCACGCCGTGCATGTGGGGCGCGAAGCGGTTGCGCGGCGCTGCGGCGTCGAGCACGACGACGCGTCGCCGCGCGCGGACGAGCATGAGCGCGGCGCTCAGGCCCGCGCTGCCGCCGCCGACGACGACGGCGTCCCACGGCGCGTCGTCGTCGCGGAGGCCGTCGCTGTGCGTGGTGGTGTCCATGGCAGGAGGGTCACCCGCCGCACGCGAACCGTGCAACACTCCTTGCTGTTATGGCAAAGACGTGGGGAGGCGGGGCATGGGCGAGGACGACGTGCTCGAGGCGGTCGGTGCGCGGCTGCGGGACGTCCGGACGCGCCAGCGCCGGACCCTCGCGGACGTCGCGGCCGCGACGGGCATCTCGGTGAGCACGCTGTCGCGGCTCGAGTCGGGGTCGCGCCGCGCGACGCTCGACCTGCTGCTCCCGCTCGCGCGCACCTACCGGGTCCCGCTCGACGACCTCGTGGGGGCTCCCGACGTCGTCGACCCGCGGATCCGGCCGCGGCCCGTCCAGCGGGACGGTCGGATCCACATCCCGCTCACGCATCCCGACGCACCCGTGCAGGCCGTCAAGCTCGTGCTGCCGGGGCGGGACCCGGCCGAGCCCGTGCGGCCGCGCCGTCACGAGGGCTACGAGTGGTTCTACGTCCTCTCGGGGACCGTGCGGCTCGAGCTCGGTGGCGTCGTCACCGTGCTCGGCCCGGGGGAGGCCGCGGAGTTCGACACGCGCGTCCCGCACGCGATCCTCAACGACGACGAGCGCCGCGCGGTCGAGCTCCTCGCGCTCTTCAGCCCGCAGGGCGAGCGCATCCACGTGCACGGCGGCTGAGCGCGGCGGTCGGGCGCCGCGCACGGCACCCGGCCTCCGGGGCGCCGCTCGGACGGCGCGGCGCCTCCCGGACGCGCGGCGCCGCTCAGGCGGCGCGGCGTCGGGGCAGTGCGACCCGCTGGAGGTCGTGCGCGAGGACCACGTCCGGTCCCGTGCCGTCGGGCTCGCGCGACGCGTCGGTCGCCTGCCGCAGGAGCGGGTCGAGGTCCGCGTACCGCGACGAGAAGTGCGTCAGGACGAGTCGTCGTACGTCCCGGCCGCGCGCGAGGGCACCGGCCTGCCCCGCCGTGAGGTGCAGGTACCGCTCGGCGAGCGGCGCGTCGTCGTCGGCGTAGGTCGCCTCGACGAGGAGGACGTCGGCGCGGTCGGCGAGCTCCTCCGCCCCCGCGCACACCGCGGTGTCCATCACGACCGCGACCCGCTGACCCCGCCTCGGGACGGCCACGTCCTCGACGCGGACGCCCCGCAGCGTGCCCTCGTGCAGCAGCCGGCCGACGTCGGGGCCCTCGACGCCCGCGGCGCGGGCGCGCTCGGCCTGCACGGTCCAGCCGTCGGGCTCGCTGACGCGGTAGCCGAAGGTCTCGACCCGGTGGCGCAGGGGCACGACCTCGATCCCGGGGGCGACCGGCCCGGCGGCGCCGTGCGGGACCAGGCGCAGGTCGAGCCCCGGTGTCGCGAGGCCGACGAGTGCGCGCACGACGTCCGCGCCCGAGGCCGGGTGGTGGAGGTGGACCGGGTGCTCGACGCCGTCGAGCACCATGCGCGACAGGACGCCCGGGAGACCCCAGCAGTGGTCGCCGTGGACGTGGGTCAGGCAGATCCGCGTGACGGACGACGCCGCGACCCCCGCGAGGGTCATCTGCCGCTGCGTGCCCTCGCCCGGGTCGAACAGGACGCCCTCGCCGCCGCGCTCGCCGTCCCACCGCAGGAGGTAGCCGTTGTGGTTGCGCTCGCGCGTGGGCACCTGCGACGACGTACCGAGGACGACGAGCTCGCGCACGACGCCGGACGCTACCCGCACGTGGTCGGCTCGTCGCGGACACGCCGTCAACCCTCCGTTGACGACGGGTGACGAAGCGTCATGATCGACGCGTGCCACACGACGAGGCGGCCTGGCGGGCCGCGCTGCCCCACCGGTCGGGCGACGCCTTCGCCGCCGCCGTCGTCCGCCTCGAGGCCACAGGGGTCACGCCGTCCCTCGCGGAGTCGGTCCTCGGCGACCTCGGGGAGGGGCTGTGGACCGGTTCCGTCGACGGCGTGCTCGGTGACGCCGCGGCCCGCGCGGTCGTGCTCGGCGAGCTCGCGGCGTTCCTCGCGGCCGCGGTCGAGCGCACCGCGCACCTGAGGCGCACGGCGCTCGAGGAGCTCGCGACGGTGCGCAGCCTGAGCGACATCGCGCGCCAGCTCGGCGTCTCGCCGCAGGCGGTGCACAAGACGCTGCGGGTCCGGCCCGACCCGGCCGCGTCCCGCCCGCTGCTCGCGCTCGCCCCGGAGGACTCATGACCCCGCCCACGTCGCCCGTGCACGTCCTCGCGGGCCCGCCGAGGGCCCGGCTCCTCGGGGTCCTCGGCTGGGCGCTCTCGCGGGTCGCGGTCGCCGTCGCGGGCGTCGCCGCGGCGCAGATGCTGCGTGCCGACGCCTACCCGACCGTGACCGCGGTGCTCGTCGCCGTGGCGCTCGCGCCGTCGGCCGTGCTCCTGCTGCTCGCGCACGAGGTGCAC
>JAUZVJ010000024.1:0-55594 GCA_031844515.1 Actinotalea sp. AC32
TACTCGGCGCCCGCCGCCGCGACCGTCCTCTCCCAGCCGAAGGGAGGGCGGCGGGACCGCGCCGTCGCGGCGAGCCGCGAGCGCAGCGCGGGGTCCGCGACGAGCCGCACCAGGGCGTCGGTCATCGCGTCGTCGTCCTCGACCAGGAACCCGTCCACGTCGTGCGTCACGAACTCCTCGACCCCGGTCCCACGCCGCGCGACCACGACCAGCCCGCAGGCGCGCGCCTCGAGCGCGGCGATCCCGAACGCCTCGAGGGCGGCCGGCGCCACGAAGACGTCGGCCTCGGCGTAGAGCGCGCGCAGGTCCTCCCGCGGCAGGCGGCCGTGCAGCCGGACGTCGAGCCCGGCGGCGGAGCGGCGGCGGACGCGGCGCTCGACCGCCGCGCGGGCCGGCCCGTCGCCGACGACGTCGAGCCGGAGCGCCCCCGCGGGCAGCCGCGCGGCGGCGTCGGCCGCGAGGTCGACGAGGGCGGGGCCGCGCTTGCGGGGCGCGAGACGCATCGTCGCGACGGCGCGCAGGGGTCGGGTCCGGGCACCCTCGCCGTCGTCGTCGCCGTCGACGTCGACTGGGGCGGCACGCCGGTCGTCGGGCTGCCAGGTCGACAGGTCGACGCCGTCGGGCACCACCGCGACCTCGCGGCCGAACACCGAGCTCACGCGCTGCGCGGCCGCAGAGCTCACGGCGCTGAGCGCCACGGGCGCGGTCGCCCAGCCCGAGCGGCGGACGGCCGCCCGCATCACCGGGACGACCCCGTCGAGCATGCAGTGCCAGGTGATCGCGACGGGTGCGCCCGCGTCGACGGCGACCCGCGCCCCGTCGAACGCGAAGGGCGACACGACGCCCGCGTGCACGTGGACGGCGTCGGGCGCCAGGTCCGCCAGGAGCCGGCGGACCTGCGGCGCCGCGGCGGGGTTCACGGGGAGGTCGAAGGGCATCCGGGCACCGAGGCGGTGGACCGCGACGCCGCCGTCGTCCTCGACGCCGCCGTGGCCGTCGGCACCCGCCGTCGCGGTGAGCACGTGCACCTCGTCGCCGGCGGCCGCCTGAGCGCGCGCGAGGTCCCGGACCTGCGACTCGATGCCTCCGGTGCGCGGCGCGTAGCAGTCCGAGACGTGGATGATCCGCACCGGTCGAGGCTAGTCGTCCCGACCCGCCGTCCGGTGTCGTGCGGTCGCGGTACGGTGCGCGAGGACCGGGGGGCCTTCGACCACGCACCCCCGGACGGCACCGGGCGAGGGGGGTTCCTGTGGGGGCGGACGGGCCTGCGCGGGCTGCGCGCACCCCGCGCCGCACGTCGCCGACGACGCCCCCGCGGGACGCGCGCGTGGCCGTCCGCGCGCCGGCTCGTGCGGTGCTCGCGCACGCGACGTTCGCCGTGTCGGGCGTCGCGTTCGTCGTCGCGTACCTGCTGACGGCCGGCGCCCTCCGCGACTGGGTCGTGACCGCGGTCGGGCTCGTGCCGACGGTCGTCCTCGCGACCGGGCTCGCGCGCCGGTGGTTCGCGTCCCCCGCGCCGTGGGCCTGGGTGCTCGGCGGGCTCGTCGTGCTCGACGTCTACGGCGTCGTGTGGATGTGGGAGCGCTGGGGGCTCGGTGTGACGCCGCCCGCCTCGGTCGTGACGGGCGTCGGGCTGCCCGTGGGCTACCTCGCGGTGCTCGTCGGCGCGATCCTGCTCATCCGCACGCCGGGCCTGTCCGCCGTCGGCGCCCTCGTCGACGCGGCGGTCGTCGCCCTCAGCGCGTCGCTGCTGGTGTGGGTGCTCGCGGTCGCACCGGCCCTCGCACCGGACGTGACGCCGGCGGCGCGTGCCCTCACGATGGCGACGCTCGTCGTCGTCGCGGGCATCGCCGGGGCGCTCACGCGCGCGGCGGTCATGATGCCCGAGCGCGGGACGTCGTTGCGCTACCTCCTGGTCACCATCACGGCGACGCTCGCCGGGACCGTGCTGCGCGGCGTGGCGGCCGACGCACCCCCGGGTTCGGCCTGGTGGGTCGACGTGCTCTGGGTCCTCGCCTACAGCGCGCTCGCCGCCGCCGCGCTGCACCCGTCGGCCGCGGTCGCCCGGTCGGCCGCCCGCGGGACGCACGGGCTCACCTCGCGCCGCCTCGCGCTCCTCGGCGTCGCGCTCGCGGTCGGCCCGGCCCTGCTCGCGCTCGACGCGGTCGCCGACGTCGGCGTCGAGGTGCCCTTCGTCGCCGCGACGAACCTCGTCATCGTCCCGCTCGTCGTCGTCCGCCTCACGCAGCTCGCACGCATGCACGCCGACGCCGAGCGACGCCTCGCGCACCTCGCGACGCACGACCCGCTCACCGAGCTGCCGAACCGCCGGGCGCTCGCGGACCGGCTCGAGGACGTGCTCGCCCGCGTCGCGAGGTCGCAGTCACCGGGCGTCGTCGTCCTGTTCCTCGACCTCGACGACTTCAAGGCCGTCAACGACACCCTCGGGCACGGGGTCGGCGACCAGCTGCTCGACGCCGTCGCGGGGCGCCTGCGCGGCTGCGTGCGCGCCGACCGGGGCGACCTCGTCGCGCGCTTCGCCGGGGACGAGTTCGTCGTCGTCCTCGAGGGCGACCCGGACCTGCTCGCCGACGACGCGCCGCGCCGCGTGGCCGCCGCGCTCGAGGAGCCCGTCTCCGTGGGCGGCCGGTCGCTGCCCGCACGCGCGAGCATCGGCGTCGCCGCCGTCCGTCCGGGGCGGGTCGCGAGCGTGGACCAGGTGCTGTCGGTGGCGGACGCGCGGATGTACGAGCGCAAGCGGGGCGACGCAGCGGCCGCAGGCGGGGGCACCGGGACCGGGACCGGGGACGTCGCCGGTGACGTCGCGGGTCGCGCGGGGGCACCGTGGGACATCGGTCCCGGACGTCCCCTCTCGGGAGGGCCGTCGCTGCCGATGATGCACCCGTGAGGACCGACGCCGGACGCGTGCACGCGCGCTTCGCCGTGCTCGTGGCCGCCGTCTCCGTCGCCTACGTCCTCGGCACGCCCGCGGTCCACAGCGCGCTGCTCGTCCTCTCGAGCGCCGGCGCGACGGCCGTGGTCCTCGCCCGCCTGCTGCGGCGGCGCCTCGCCCGGACCCTGCCGTGGTGGTTCGTCGCGACCGGCCTCGCGGCGCTGACGGTGTACAACGCGGCGTGGTTCCTCCAGGTCCACCTCGCGGGCATGGAGCCGAGCGAGGTCGCCGACGGGGTCGTCCGGGCCGTGGGCATGCCCGTCGGGTACGTGTGCCTGCTCGTCGCGAGCGTGCTCATCGTCACGCCGATCGCGCGGCGGGACTCGGGCGGCGTCATCGACGCGGCGCTCGTCGCCGTGGGGTGCTCGGTCGTCCTGTGGAGCGCCGTCGTCTTCCCCGCGTTGGAGTCCGCCGGGACGGCACCGGGCCGCCGCGCGTACGACCTGCTCATCATCCTCATGGTCGGTGGCATCGCCGGGGCCGTCGTCCGGGCACTCGTGAGCGGCCGCGCGGCCCGCGGCTCGCTCGCCTACCTCCTGCTCGCGGTGCTGCTCACGCTCGTCGGCAACCTCGCGACGATGGTCGCGGCCGACCCCGTGACCCTGCGCGGGCCGTCGTGGCTGAGCCTCGTGTGGGTCGTCGGCTACATGGCGATGGCCGGCGCCGCCGCGCACCCTGCCGCCGGTGTGCTGGGCACGACGGGACGGCCGTGGGAGGGCCGCCTGAGCAACCGGAGGCTGTTCTTCCTCGGCGTCGCGCTCGCGATCAACCCCGTCGTGGCGGCGGTGCGCGCCCTGACCGGGCGCGAGGCCGACTGGCTCCTGCTCAGCCTCGGCTCGCTGACCGTGGTCCCGCTGGTCCTGCTGCGCGTGGCGCAGCTCGCCCGCCTGCACGCCGACGCCGAGCGGCGCCTCGAGCACCTCGCCGACCACGACGCGCTCACGGGTCTGCCCAACCGGCGCGCCGTCGACCGCCACGTCGAGGCCGTCCTCAGCCGCGTGCACCGCGGCGCGGCGCCCGGCGCGGCGGTGCTGTTCCTCGACCTCGACGACTTCAAGGAGGTCAACGACACGCTGGGTCACCGCGTGGGCGACGACCTCCTGGTCGCGGTCGCCACGCGGTTGCGCGGGTGCGTGCGGGCAGACGGCGACGACCTCGTCGCGCGCTTCGGCGGCGACGAGTTCGTGCTCGTCCTGGAGGGCGACCCCGAACGCCTCGCCCCCCGCGCCGTCGCGCGCGTCGAGGCGGCGCTCGCGGAGCCCGTGACCGTGGGCGCGCACGTGCTGCCCGCACGGGCCAGCGTCGGCGTCGCCACCGTCGGGCCGGGTGACGGCACGACCGTCGACCACCTGCTCTCCGCCGCGGACGCCCGCATGTACGAGCGCAAGCGTGCGGGACGCGCGCGCGACGCGCGTCAGGCGGCGGGCGTCACTCCCACTCGATCGTCCCCGGGGGCTTGCTCGTGACGTCGAGCGTGACGCGGTTGATCTCGCGCACCTCGTTCGTGATGCGCGTCGAGATCCGCGACAGCACGTCGTAGGGCACGCGCGCCCAGTCGGCCGTCATCGCGTCCTCCGACGTGACGGGCCGCAGGACGACCGGGTGCCCGTAGGTCCGGCCGTCGCCCTGGACGCCGACCGACCGCACGTCGGCCAGGAGCACGACCGGGCACTGCCACACGGTCCGGTCAAGACCCGCGCGGGTGAGCTCCTCGCGCGCGATCGCGTCGGCTGCGCGCAGCACGTCGAGGCGCTCCGCCGTGACCTCGCCGATCACGCGGATGCCGAGCCCGGGACCCGGGAACGGCTGGCGCCACACGATCGCGTCGGGCAGCCCGAGCTCGAGGCCGACGGCGCGCACCTCGTCCTTGAACAGCGTGCGCAGCGGCTCGACCAGCTCGAACTGCAGGTCGTCGGGGAGGCCGCCGACGTTGTGGTGGCTCTTGATGTTCGCGGCGCCCTCGCCACCCCCGGACTCGACGACGTCGGGGTACAGCGTGCCCTGCACGAGGAAGCGCACCTCCTCGCCGTGGGCCCCGCTCTCCGCCACGACCTCGCGCGCCGCGACCTCGAAGACGCGGATGAACTCGCGGCCGATGATCTTGCGCTTCTCCTCGGGGTCCGTGACCCCCGCGAGCGCGTCGAGGAACCGCTCGCGCGCGTCGACGACCTTGAGGTTGACGCCGGTCGCCGCCACGAAGTCGCGCTCGACCTGCTCGGGCTCGCCCAGGCGCAGCAGGCCGTGGTCCACGAAGACGCACGTGAGCTGGTCGCCGACCGCGCGCTGCACGAGCGCCGCGGCGACCGCCGAGTCGACGCCGCCCGAGAGCCCGCAGACCACGCGCGCGTCGCCGACCTGCGCGCGGATCCGCTCGACCTGCTCGGCGATCACGTTGCCGGGCGTCCAGTCGGGACGCAGGCCCGCGCCGCGGTAGAGGAAGTTCTCGAGCGCGTGCTGGCCGAGCGGGGAGTGCTTGACCTCGGGGTGCCACTGCATGCCGAAGAGCCGGCGCTCGCGGTCCTCGAAGGCCGCGACGGGCGAGCCCGGCGACGTCGCGAGCACGCGGAAGCCGTCGGGCGCCTCGTGCACCGCGTCGCCGTGGCTCATCCAGACCGACTGCTCGGCGGGCGACCCCGTGAGCAGGACGCCGCTGTCGGGGATGTCGACGTGCGTGCCGCCGTACTCTCGCGTCCCCGTCTGCGCGACGGTGCCCCCCAGGGCCTTCGCCATCGCCTGGAAGCCGTAGCAGATGCCCAGCACGGGCACCTCGGCCTCGAACAGGTCGGGGTCGACGGCGGGGGCGCCGTCGGCGTACACGCTCGCGGGCCCGCCCGAGAGGATGACCGCCGCAGGGTCCTTGGCGAGGATCTGCTCGGTCGTCCAGGTGTGGGGCACGACCTCGGAGTAGACGTGCGCCTCGCGGACCCGGCGCGCGATGAGCTGCGCGTACTGGGCCCCGAAGTCGATGACGAGGACGGGACGGGCGTCGGTGGCGCCGGGCTCCGGCTGCGAGTCGCTCACCCGTCGAGTCTAGTGAGCGGGCCCGGGCGGGCAGCGGGGTGTCCGGGGCCCGGGCGCCCGGCCTCGAACGCGGGACGCCGGACTCAGCGTGCGGGGACCACCGGCACGCCGCGTCGCGCGGGGCGTCCCGTCGCGACCTGCGCCTCACCGTCGCGGTGCACCGTGCGCTCGACCACGAACGACATGACGGGCACGACACCCGCGAGGACCATGGTCACGAGCCGGCCGAGGCCCCAGCGCATCGTCGACCACAGGTCGACGACGGTCACGAGGTAGACGACGTAGATCCAGCCGTGGGCGAACGGGACCCACGCGACCCACCGCATGACGTCGTCGTCGACGCCGAGCACGTACTTCATGAGCAGCTCGACGCACAGCACCAGGAGCATCGCGCCCGTGACGAGCGCCAGGACGCGGTAGCGGCGCAGCGAGCGCGTGGCCCGTGCGGGCCAGTCGCGCCCCGCGGACGGGGTCCCGGCGGGCGTCCCCGCGGGGGTGGCGGTCGAGCCGGTCACGTGGTCCTCCTGGGCGTGCGGGTGCCGTCCTGCGACGTCGTGGGTCGCGGTCGGACGGGTCGTCGGGTGTCGGACCATCCTCGCCCACGCGCGGCGGAAAACACGTCGCCGCGTGTCGGTGGGCGGACCTACCGTTGACGACCGTGCGCCCCTTGCCCTACGTCGACCCGGGTCGACCCCCGCTGACGACGCCCGCCGCCTACCTGCGGTGGGTCGCGCGTCGCCAGGCGGGCCTGCTCGTCGCGAGCTCGGTCGCGGCCGTGGCGAGCTCGGTGTCGATGGCGCTCCTGCCCTACCTGCTCGGTCGCGTGGTCGACGACGGGCTCGACGGCGGCCTGCCCCGCGAGCTCGTCGAGGGCTGCCTGCTCCTGCTCGCGGCGGGCCTCGTCATGGTCGTCGCGAACGTCGTGGGTCACCGGTGGGACGTCGAGAACTGGATGCGCGGCGCGTTCCGCACGTCGCAGCTCGTCGGGCACCACGTGAGCCGCACCGGGGACGCGGTCACGGCCGAGCTGCCGACGGGAGAGGTCGTCTCGACCGTCGCGAGCGACTCGCTGCGCGTCGGCGAGGTGTTCTACGTGACCGCGCGGTTCGTCGGCGGGGTCGTCGCCTACCTCGTCGTCGCGGCGCTGCTGCTGTCGAGCTCGGTCGCGCTCGGCGTCGCGGTGCTCGTCGGGCTCCCCGCCGTCGCGGGCGTGCTCGCACTGATCGTGCGGCCGCTCCAGCGCCGCCAGGCCGCCCAGCGCGAGGCCGCGGGCCGCCTGACGACGCTCGGCTCGGACACCGTCTCGGGCCTGCGCATCCTGCGAGGCATCGGGGGCGAGGACGAGTTCACCGGGCGCTACCGCGAGCAGTCGCAGCGCGTGCGTGCGGCGGGCGTGCGCGTGGCCGGGACCCAGTCGCTCCTCGACGGGCTCCAGACCCTCCTCCCGGGCCTGTTCGTGGCGGGCGTCGTGTGGATCGGCGCCCGGCTCGCGGTCACGGGCGAGATCACGCCCGGCCAGCTGGTCACGTTCTACGGCTACGCGTCGTTCCTCACCGAGCCGCTGACCGCGGCGACCAACGCCGTGCACGTGGTCACGCGCGCGCTCGTCGGCGTCGGCAAGATCCTGCGCGTGCTCGAGGTGCCCGTCACGGGCGCCGAGGAGGCGGGTTCGGCGGCCGGTGCCGCGGCGGGTCCGGCGGTCGCGGGGGCGACGGGTGTCGCAGCCGGCCCGGACGGCGGCCGGGCGCAGGACCTCGTGGACGAGCCCTCGGGCCTGCACGTGCGGGCGGGGACGGTCACGGCGCTCGTCAGCGCCGACCCGGACGACACGGCGCGCATCGCGACGCGGCTGGGGCTCCTGGGCCGCGAGCACGAGCAGGACGCCGCGCGCGTGCTCCTCGGCGGGGTCCCGCTCGACCGGCTCGGGCTCGCCGAGGTCCGCCGTCGCGTCGTCGTCGCCGAGTCGACGCCTCACCTGTTCACGGGCGCCCTCCGCGACGAGCTCGACGTCCGCGGCGGACGGACCGAGGCCGAGCTGCTCGGCGCGATGGCGACCGCCGACGCGCAGGACGTGCTCGACGCCGTGCCGGACGGGCTCGACGGCGAGGTCGCCGAGAAGGGGCGGTCGCTCTCGGGCGGCCAGCGGCAGCGGCTCGCGCTCGCGCGCGCCCTGCTGACCGACCCCGAGGTCCTCGTGCTGGTCGAGCCGACGAGCGCGGTCGACGCGCACACCGAGGCGCGGATCGCCGAGCGGCTCACGCGGGCACGGGCCGGCCGCACGACCGTCGTGGTGACGGCGAGCCCGCTCGTCCTGGACCGCGTCGACGAGGTCGCGCTGGTGCGGGACGGCACCGTGCGCGCGGTCGGCACGCACCGGGGCCTGCTCGACGGAGCCGCCGGTCCCGCCGCGGCCGCCGAGTACCGGTCGGTCGTGAGCCGTGCGGCCGCCGACGACGCGCGCGCCCCGGTGGCCGGCTCCGCGCCGACGACGACGCCGGTCGCACCGACCGGGACGACACCGGCCTCGACCCCGGTCACGACGCCGGGCTCGACGCCCGGCCCCACCCCGGTCACCGGACCCCATGACCAGTCACCCGTCGACCTCGAGGTCGACGTCCCCGCACCACGAGCACGGGAGGAGGACCACCGTGAAGCTGCCCGTCGCTGACTCGCGCGCGCTCCGCGCGCACACCGGTCGCCTGCTGCGCCGCCACCGCGGCGGCCTCGCCCGGGTGCTCGGCCTGCACGTCGCGGCCGCGGTCGCCGGCCTCGCCGGGCCGTGGCTGCTCGGCCGCATGGTCGACGCCGTCACGCAGGGCGGCGGCGTCGAGTACCTCGACCGCGCGGTGCTGCTGCTCGTGGCGGCCGTCGTCGTCCAGGCCGTCCTCGTCCGCTACGCGCAGCGGGCGTCGATGGTGCTCGGCGAGGGCGTGTTCGCGGAGCTCCGCGAGGAGTTCGTGTCGACCGTGACGCGGCTCCCGCTGTCGGTCGTCGAGCGGGCCGGGACGGGTGACCTCGTCTCGCGCACGACGAACGACATCGACCGCGTCCAGCACACGGTGCGCTTCGGCGTGCCGCGCGTGCTCGTCACGTCGGCGACCATCGCGCTCACCGTCGTGGCGGCGTTCGCGGTCGACTGGACCGTCGCGCTCGCGCTGCTCGTGGGCAGCCCGCTGCTGATCGCCACCACGCGGTGGTACCTGCGCCGCGCCGCGGCCGGCTACCTGCGCGAGTCGGCCGCGTACGCGCGGCTCAACGGGACCATCACCGAGTCGGTCGAGGGCGCCCGCACCACGGACGCGCTGCGCCTCGGCCGACGCCGTCGCGAGCGGACGGACGCCGACCTGCGCGAGGCGTTCGCCGCCGAGTCGTACACGCTGCGCCTGCGGACCGTGCTCTTCCCGGGCGTCGACCTGTCGTTCGTCCTCCCGGTGCTCGGCGTGCTCGTGTGGGGCGCGTGGCTCGTCTCGACCGGCAGCACGACCATCGGCTCGGTCACCACGGTCGCGCTGTACGCGATGCAGCTCATGCAGCCCATCGGCGAGCTGATCTTCTGGCTCGACGAGGTGCAGGTCGGCGCGACGGCCCTCGCCCGCATCGTCGGCGTGGACCAGGTGGCACCCGACCGCGTCGCCCGCGAGGGCGTCCCCGACGACGAGCACGTCGAGGCCAGCGCGGTGCGGTACGCGTACCGCGAGGGGCAGGACGTCCTGCACGGGATCGACCTGGACCTCGCGGTGGGCGAGCGCCTGGCCGTCGTCGGGCCCTCCGGTGCGGGCAAGTCCACGCTCGGGCGGATGCTCGCCGGCATCCACCCGCCCACGGGCGGGACGGTGACGGTCGGTGGGGTCCCGCTCGTCGACCTGCCGCTCGAGGAGCTGCGCGGGCACGTCGCGCTCGTCACGCAGGAGCACCACGTCTTCGTCGGGACGATCGCGCAGAACCTGCGCCTCGCCCGGCCGGAGGCGACCGACGACGAGCTGCGGCGCGCGCTCGAGGCGGTCGACGCGTGGGAATGGGTCGCCGCGACCGCCGACGGCCTCGGCACCGAGGTCGGGTCCGGCGGGCTCACGCTCAGCCCGGCCCAGGCCCAGCAGGTCGCGCTCGCCCGGCTCGTGCTGCTCGACCCGCACACGCTGGTCCTCGACGAGGCGACCTCGCTGCTCGACCCCCGCGCGGCGCGGCACCTCGAGCGGTCGCTCTCCGCGGTGCTCGAGGGACGGACCGTCGTCGCGATCGCGCACCGGCTGCACACCGCGCACGACGCCGACCGCGTGGCCGTGGTCGACGCGGGACGCATCACCGAGATCGGCCCGCACGACGAGCTCGTCGCCTCGGGCGGCGACTACGCCGCCCTGTGGAGCTCCTGGCAGCGCGACTGACTCACACGGCGGGCGAGCTCACACGGCGGGCGAGCGACGGGACGGGGCCGACGGCGAGCCGTCGTCGGCCCCGGTCGGCGACGCGTGCACGTCAGGCCCACCGGAGGTGCGGTCCGTGCCGCCGTCGTGGGCACCGCCTCCGGCCCCACCGGACCCGGCTCCACCGGACCCGCCCCCACCGGACCCGCCCCCACCGGACCCGCCCGCGGCGGCCGACCCGGCGCGATCCTCCTCGGCCTCGGCCGCTTCCTCAGCGAGCGCACGGACCTCGTCGCGCACGAGACGCGACCACAGCAGCACGGCGAACCCGCCGAAGATCCACCACTGCACCGCGTACGCGAGGTTCTGGAGGTTCAGACCCGCCCCGGGCACCGAGGGCGGCGGGAGCTTCTCGACACCGGGACCCGGGTCCGCGGCCACGAGGTAGCCGCTGTAGATCGGGCCGCCCCAGCGGTTCACCAGCTCACCCGGGCTGATCGCAGCGATCCGCCCCTCCGGCTGCGGTCCCGGCTCCGACGCCTCCCCCGCCTGGAGGAAGCCGGTCATCGTGACCGGGCCCTCGGGCGCCGGCGGGGCGACCGGGTCCGCGACCCACCCGCGGACCACGGCGAGCACCCCGCCCGCGTCGACCCGGAACGCGTCGAGGACGAGGAAGCCGACGTCGTCGCCCCGTGCGCGACCGGGCACGAGGAGCGTCTGGCCCTCGAACCGACCGCTCACCTCGACCTTGCGGCCCACGAGCTCGCCCGCGAAGGTCTGCTGCGGCGCGAGGACCTCGCCGAGCGGGTCACCGGGCGACGACTCGAGCTCCGCGGCGCGGACCGCGGCGTTCTGCTCGCTCCGCTCGACCGCACGGTCGAGCTGCCACACGCCGAGACGTCCGCAGACGGCCGCGACGCCGAGGAAGAGCAGGAGCAGGCCGACCATCCGGGGCGTGAGCGCGACGCGCCAGAAGCCGGGGCGCGACCCGTCGGACCCGACGGAGTGCCTGGTCTCGCGCACGTCCACGCCGCCACGGTACCCCGCGCACCTCGGCGGGCCGTCGGCCCGCCCGACCAGCGACGTCGTCGGCGATCGGCACCGTCGGGGTGGTGCGCCGCGTCCTCCGATGTGGTGGCATGGGCGTGACGTACGCCACCGCACGAGCACGACCCCGGCACGCGCCCCGCACACGACCGGGTACAAACGTCCCATGTCTTGTCGGTGCCGCCCCGCAACGCTGGCACCGACGGCGGCACCGCCGCCTCCGGCCGCAGGAGGAAGCGCATGACAGAGGTCCTGGACAGCCGACAGAGCTGGTCCGCACGAGACGTGACGCCGCTCGACGACGCGACGCTGGCACGCGTCGACGCCTGGTGGCGCGCCGCGAACTACCTGTCGGTGGGTCAGATCTACCTGCTCGACAACCCGCTGCTCGCCGAGCCGCTGCACCGCGACCACGTCAAGCCGCGGCTGCTCGGCCACTGGGGCACGACCCCGGGCCTCAACTTCCTCTACGCGCACCTCAACCGCGCGATCATCGAGCGCTCGCAGTCCGCGCTGTACATCACCGGACCTGGCCACGGCGGGCCGGGCCTCGTCGCCAACGCGTACCTCGACGGCACCTACTCCGAGGTCTACACCGACGTCACGCAGGACAGCGAGGGCATGCGGAAGCTCTTCCGCCAGTTCTCCTTCCCCGGCGGCATCCCCAGCCACGTCGCACCCGAGACGCCGGGGTCCATCCACGAGGGTGGTGAGCTCGGCTACGCGCTGTCGCACGCCTACGGCGCGGCGTTCGACAACCCGGACCTGCTCGTGGCCGCCGTCGTCGGCGACGGCGAGGCCGAGACCGGCCCGCTCGCCACGAGCTGGCACTCCAACAAGTTCGTCGACCCGCTCGCCGACGGCGTCGTGCTGCCGATCCTGCACCTCAACGGCTACAAGATCGCCAACCCCACGGTGCTCGCGCGGATCCCCGAGTCGGAGCTCCTCGAGCTCATGCGCGGCTACGGCCACACGCCGTACGTCGTCTCGGGCGGCTTCGACGGCGAGGACCCTGCGATCGTCCACCAGCGCATGGCGCAGGTGCTCGACGAGGTGCTCAACCAGATCGCCGAGATCAAGCAGGCGGCCCGCGACGGGTCCCTCACCGACCGTCCGCGCTGGCCCATGATCATCCTCCGGACCCCGAAGGGCTGGACCTGCCCGCCCGTCATCGACGGCAAGCAGGTCGAGGACTCGTGGCGCTCGCACCAGGTGCCGCTCGCGTCCGCGCGCGACACCGAGGAGCACCTCCACGTGCTCGAGGGCTGGCTGCGGTCGTACCGGCCCGAGGAGCTGTTCGACGCGACGGGACGCCTCGAGCCCGAGATCGCCCGCCTCGCCCCGACCGGCGACCTCCGGATGAGCGCGACGCCGCACGCCAACGGCGGTCTCCTGCTGCGCGACCTGCGCCTGCCCGACTTCCGCGCGCACGCCGTCGACGTGCCCGCACCGGGCGCGACGATCGTCGAGGCGACGCGCGTGCTCGGGCAGTGGCTGCGGGACGTCGTCGAGGCGAACCCGAGCAACTTCCGCATCGTCGGCCCCGACGAGACCGCGTCGAACCGCCTGCAGGCCGTGTTCGAGGTCACCGACAAGCAGTGGGACGCCGAGATCATCCCCCGCGACGACAACCTCGCCCGGGCGGGTCGCGTGCTCGAGGTGCTCTCGGAGCACCAGTGCCAGGGCTGGCTCGAGGGCTACCTGCTCACCGGCCGGCACGGGGTGTTCAGCTGCTACGAGGCGTTCATCCACATCATCGACTCGATGTTCAACCAGCACGCCAAGTGGCTCAAGGTCACGCGGGAGATCCCGTGGCGGCGTCCGATCGCGTCGCTGAACTACCTCCTGACGTCGCACGTGTGGCGCCAGGACCACAACGGCTTCTCCCACCAGGACCCCGGCTTCATCGACCACGTGGTCAACAAGAAGGCCGAGATCGTCCGCGTCTACCTGCCGCCGGACGCGAACACGCTGCTCGTCACGTACGACCACGTGCTCCGCAGCCGGAACCTCGTCAACGTCGTCGTCGCGGGCAAGCAGCCCGGCCCGACGTTCCTCACGATGGACGAGGCCGTCGCCCACTGCGCGCGCGGGCTCGGGATCTGGGAGTGGGCGGGCACCGAGGGGCGCGGCGAGGACCCCGACGTCGTGCTCGGCTGCGCGGGCGACGTCCCGACGCTCGAGGTGCTCGCGGCCGCCGACATCCTGCGGCGGCACCTGCCCGAGCTCAACGTGCGGGTGGTCAACGTCGTCGACCTCATGCGCCTGCAGGACGAGCGCGAGCACCCGCACGGGCTCAGCGACCGCGAGTTCGACACGCTGTTCACGCCCGACAAGCCGATCATCTTCGCCTACCACGGCTACCCGTGGCTGATCCACCGCCTCACCTACCGGCGCACGGGGCACGGCAACCTGCACGTGCGCGGGTACAAGGAGGAGGGCACGACGACGACGCCGTTCGACATGGTCATGCTCAACGACCTCGACCGGTACCGCCTCGTGATCGACGTCATCGACCGCGTCCCCCACCTCGGGACCCGCGCGGCCGAGCTGCGGCAGGACATGGTCGACGCGCGCCTGCGCGCACGGCAGTACACCCGCGACCACGGGGAGGACATCCCCGAGGTCCGCGACTGGGTCTGGCCCGACTCCGGGCAGACCGCGACGGAGGTCGGCGGCCCCCAGGCCGACCGCATCTCGGCCAGCGCCGCCACCGGCGGCGACAACGAGTGACGACGGAACTCACCTCGTCGGCCGCCGCCCGGTGCGCGACCCGCACCGGGCGGCGGCCGACGGCTGAGCCCTGACGGAGGACGGACGCGTGGCACGAAGCATCTACATCACCTCGGCCGAGGGCGACACCGGCAAGTCGACGATCGCGCTGGGCGTGCTCGACCTGCTGTCCCGCTCGGTGCTCCGCGTCGGCGTGTTCCGCCCCGTCGCACGGTCGACCGACCAGGCCGACTACGTCCTCGAGCTGCTGCTCGCGCACGACGGCGTCGACCTGACCTACGACGACTGCGTCGGCGTCACGTACGAGGAGGTCCACGCGGACCCGGAGGCCGCGCTCTCCCGCATCGTCAACCGGTACCACGAGGTCGAGCGCAGCTGCGACGTCGTCGTGATCGTCGGCACGGACTACACCGACGTCGCCGGACCCACCGAGCTGTCGTACAACGCCCGGATCGCCGCGAACCTCGGCGCGCCCGTGCTCGCCGTCGTCCGGGCCGCGGGCCGACGCCCCGAGGACGTGCGCCACGTCGCCGACGTCATGGTCGGCGAGCTGCGCGCGAACCACGCCGAGGTCATCGGCGTCGTCGCGAACCGCTGCGAACCCGCCCAGCTGGTCCAGGTCAAGCACGCGCTCGGCGGCGACCTGCCCGCGTGGGCCCTCCCCGACGACCAGCTGCTCTCCGCCCCGACGGTCCGCGCCCTCATGGAGGCCGTCGGCGGACGACTCGAGGCCGGCGACGAGGAGCTGCTCTCGCGCGAGGCGCTCGACCTCCTGGTCGGCGCGATGTCGGTCGAGCACCTGCTCGAGAAGCTCACCGACGGCGCCGTCATCATCACGCCCGGTGACCGGTCCGACGTCCTGCTGGGCCTGCTCATGGCGCACGCCGCCGAGGGCTTCCCGTCGCTCGCGGGCATCATCCTCAACGGCGGGTTCTACCCGCCGTCCGTCATCGCGCGGCTCGTCAACGGGCTGGGCCAGCGGCTGCCGATCATCCGCACCGAGCTCGGCACGTTCCGCAGCGCCAACGCGGCGGCGGGGACGCGCGGGCGGCTCACCGCCGACTCGCAGCGCAAGGTCGACACCGCGCTCGCGCTGTTCGAGCGGCACGTCGACGGCGAGACGCTCCTCGCGCGGCTCGACGTCGCGCGCCCGTCGGTCGTCACGCCGCTCATGTTCGAGTACCAGCTCCTGGACCGGGCGCGGAGCGACCGCAAGCACATCGTCCTGCCCGAGGGGAACGACGACCGCATCCTCCGGGCCGCGAGCACGCTGCTCCAGCGGCAGGTCGCCCGCCTGACGATCCTCGGCAACGAGGCGGCGATCCGGGCCCGCGCGACCGAGCTCGGCCTCGACATCACCGCGGCGACGATCATCGACCCCAAGGAGGGCGAGCTCGCCGAGCGGTTCGCGCACGAGTACGCGGAGCTGCGCAAGCACAAGGGGATGACGGTCGAGCGCGCGCGGGAGATCGTCTCCTCGGTGTCGTACTTCGGAACCCTCATGGTCCAGCTCGGCCTCGCCGACGGCATGGTCTCGGGCGCCGTCCACACGACCGCGCACACCATCAAGCCCGCGTTCGAGATCATCAAGACGGTGCCCGGCACGTCGATCGTCTCGAGCGTCTTCCTCATGGGCCTCGAGGACCGCGTGCTCGTCTACGGCGACGCGGCCGTCAACCCCGACCCGACCGCCGAGCAGCTCGCGGACATCGCGATCTCGTCCGCCCAGACCGCGGCGCAGTTCGGGATCGAGCCGCGCATCGCGATGCTCTCGTACTCGACGGGCGAGTCCGGCACCGGGCCCGACGTCGAGAAGGTCCGCGCCGCGACCGCGCTCGTGCGCGAGCGGCGTCCCGACCTCGACGTCGAGGGACCGATCCAGTACGACGCCGCCGTCGACGCGTCGGTCGCGAAGACGAAGATGCCCGACTCCACCGTGGCGGGCCGGGCGACGGTCTTCATCTTCCCGGACCTCAACACGGGCAACAACACCTACAAGGCCGTGCAGCGCTCGGCCGGCGCGGTCGCGATCGGCCCCGTGCTCCAGGGCCTGCGCAAGCCCGTGAACGACCTGTCGCGCGGCGCGCTCGTGCAGGACATCGTCAACACGGTCGCGATCACGGCCATCCAGGCCCAGGCGCTCGCCGCCGCGACCGCCGCCGACGGCGCCGACGGCGCAGCCACGGCGCCCGCCGACGGCGCAGCCGTCGTCGGCACCCCGACCCCGACCACCGCCCCCGAAGGAGCCGCCCGGTGAAGCACGTCCTCGTCCTCAACTCCGGATCGTCGTCGATCAAGTACCAGCTGGTCGAGGCGACCACGGGCGAGGCGTCCGCCGTCGGGCTCGTGGAGCGCATCGGCGAGGCTGAGGGCTCGCTGCGCCACGAGGGGCCGGGGGGCCGCACCGAGCGCACCCAGCCGATCCCGGACCACACGGCCGGCGTGCAGGCCGTCCTCGACCTGTTCCGCGAGGTCGGTCCGTCGCTCGACGAGCTGCGCCCCGTCGCCGTCGGGCACCGCGTCGTCCAGGGCGGCGACCGGTTCACGGCACCGACGCTCGTCGACGACGAGGTCGAGGCCGCGATCGACGCCCTCTCGCCCCTCGCGCCCCTGCACAACCCGCCGAACGTCGCCGGCATCCGAGCCGCCCGTGCCGCGTTCCCCGACCTGCCGCACGTCGCGATCTTCGACACGGCGTTCCACAGCACCCTGCCGCCCGAGGCGTACACGTACGCGATCGACCGGGAGGTCGCGCGCGAGCACGGCGTGCGCCGCTACGGCTTCCACGGGACGTCGCACGCGTACGTCTCGCGCCGGGCCGCGGCACTGCTGGACAAGGAGCCCGAGGACGTCAACGTCATCGTCGCCCACCTGGGCAACGGCGCGTCGATCACCGCGGTCGCGGGGGGCCGGTCGGTCGAGACGTCGATGGGTCTCACCCCGCTCGAGGGCCTCGTCATGGGCACACGGTCCGGTGACATCGACCCGGCCGTGATCTTCCACCTCCAGCGGGTCGCGGGCATGAGCACGGACGACATCGACACGCTGCTCAACCGCCGCTCGGGCCTGCTCGGGCTCGCGGGCGTCAACGACCTGCGCGACCTCCACGCCGCGATCGAGTCCGGCGACGACGACGCGGCGCTCGCGCTCGAGGTCTACTGCCACCGGCTGCGTCACTACGTCGGCGCGTACTACGCGCAGCTCGGCCGCGTCGACGCCGTCGTCTTCACCGCGGGGGTCGGCGAGAACGACGACGTCGTGCGGCTCGAGGCGCTCAGCGGGCTCGAGCGGCTGGGCATCATCGTCGACCCCGAGCGCAACGAGGGCCGGAAGAAGACCGAGACGGTCATCTCCCCGGACGGCGCCGAGGTCGCCGTCATGGTGATCCCCACCAACGAGGAGCTCGAGATCGCGCGGCAGGCCGTCGCGGTCGCCGAGGGCTGAGCGCCCCGACGCCGCCCAGCCGCTGCGCGGGCGACGGCGCGGGGACACCCGGACGGGTCACCCGTCCGGGTGTCCCCGCCCGCGCCCGCTCAGGGGAGCGCTCCCTGTGCCGATAGGACCCGCATGACATCTGTCCGTCGACCGGTCAGCACCGACGCTGCCGGTGACGAGGCGCGCGACGCCGCCCCCGCCGTCCTGCCCTCGCCCGCACGACCTGCGCCGGCCGAGGCGTCCGTCGTCGCACCGGACGGGTCAGCGGAGGCGCACCACGTCGCACCGGACGCGCTGACCGAGACCCCCGAGGACGAGCTCGCGCGGCTCGTCGACCTGGTCGAGCGCACCGCGGGCGGCCGCCCGGGTGACGTGCTCCCGCACGCCGAGCGCGCGCTCGCCCTCGCGCAGCGGCTGGGCGACCGGCTCGCCGAGGTCCGCGTCACGTACTTCATCGGCTACGCGCACCGGCTCCTGTCGCGCGACGTCGAGGCGCTCAGCGCGATGGAGCGCTCGCTCGCGCTCGCGCAGGAGATCGGCGACCGCGTCTGGGAGGCCAGCGCGATCTGCGGCCTCGGGACCGTGCACGCCGGCTTCGGCGACCTCGAGTCGGCCATCGAGCTCCAGGAGCGCTCGCTCGCGATCCGTCAGGAGATCGAGGACCAGTTCGGCGTCGCGGTGTCGCTCAACAACCTGGGGCTGTCGCTCCTCGAGGTCGGCCTGTTCCCCGACCGGGCGCGCGAGCTGCTCGACGAGTCGCGGCGCGTGTTCGCGACGACCGGGCACCGCCACTGCCAGGCCGACAGCCTGCTGCACCTCGCCACGCTCGACCTCGCCGAGGCCGACCAGGTCGCCCCGTCGGACCCGGAGCTCGCGCACGCCCTCGCGGGAGCCGCGGTGCGCAGCGCCGAGCAGGCCGTCGACCACGCCCGGTCGGGTGAGCCGAACCCGCGGCTGCTCGCGGAGAGCCTCGTGCGCCTGGCCGGGGCGCTCCTCGCGTGCGGCCGCCTCGACGACGCCGACACGCACCTGCGCGAGGCCGCGTCCGTCGCGGAGGGGCTCGAGGTCCCGCAGGTCGCGCTGCACGTCGTCCTCACGCGCGGCCGCCTCCACCGCCTGCGCGGCGAGCTCGACCAGGCGGTCGCCGAGCTCGTCGCCGGGCTCGCGGCGGCCGACACCCTCGTGCGCGGCTCGGAGCGCGTGCGCCTGCTGGGCGAGCTCGTCGCCGCCCACGAGGTGCGCGGCGACCTCGCGTCGGCGCTGGCGGCGCACCGGGAGCTGCTGACGGCGACGCTCGCGCACCGCGACGAGTCCGCCGAGCGACGCGCCCACGCCCTGAACGCCCAGCGCGACCTCGAACGCGCCGAGCTCACCGCCGAGATGGAACGCCTCAAGGCCGAGCAGCTCGAGCTCGCCAACCGCGTCCTGGCCCACGAGGCCGCCCACGACCCCCTCACCGGCCTGGCCAACCGACGCAGCTTCGACCAGGCCATCAAGGCCCGCACCGCCGCCCCCGACGCCCGCCTCACCTGCCTCATCGGCGACCTGGACCACTTCAAGCACGTCAACGACCGCTACTCCCACCTCGTCGGCGACGAGGTCCTGCGCCAGGTCGCCCAGGTCGTCTCCGCCGCCGTCCGCGGCACCGACCTCGTCGCCCGCTTCGGCGGGGAGGAGATCGCCGTCCTGCTCGCCGACTCCGACGACCCGGGCACCACCGCCCGCGTCTGCACCCGCATCCGCGACAGCCTCGCCGCCCACCCCTGGGACGACATCGCCCCCGGCCTGCGCGTCACCATCAGCATCGGCGCCGCCACCCGCCGACCCGGCGAACCCGCCGACTCCGTCCTGGCCCGCGCCGACCACCTCATGTACCAGGCCAAGACCACCGGACGAGACCGCGCCGTCCTCGACGAGCCGTGACGGGCCGCGCGGCGGGACCGTCGTCCGCACGGCCACGACCGCCGCGGGACGCGACCCTCAGGTCCGGCGTCGCCCGGTCGATGGGACGGGCATGACGACGACGTGCGGGCGTGCGTGCGGTGGCACCGTCGAGGCGGTCGAACGTCTCGCGCACCTCGCCGACGCCGCACCCGCCGTGTGCGTCGCGGAGGGCACCGTCGTCCTCGACGACGCCCGGGCAGCGGGCGACCTGCGGACCGAGATGTGCGCGAGCTTCCACGTGGGTCTCGCGCACCACCTCCTCGCGCAGGACACCGAGGCGCTCGCCGCGATGGAGCGAGCGCAGACGCTCGCGCACGAGCTCGACGACCGCGTGTGCGCCGCCCGGACCCTGGGCGGGCTCGGGGCGGTCTACGCGGGCTTCGGCGACGACGAGGCCGCGATGGAGCTGCTCGAGCAGTCGCTCGCCGCGTGCCGTGAGGTCGGCGACGAGCCCGGCGTCGCGTTCGCGCTGCACCAGCTCGGCGTGCGGTTCCAGGAGATGGGCCTGTTCCCCGACCGCGCCCGTGAGCTGCTGCACGAGGCGTGCGC
The DNA here is from genome assembly GCA_031844515.1 of Actinotalea sp. AC32. GTDB lineage: Bacteria > Actinomycetota > Actinomycetes > Actinomycetales > Cellulomonadaceae > Actinotalea. Next base: position 20,044 of record JAUZVJ010000024.1, read on the forward strand.
CGGGTTCGAGCGGCTCGGCGACCAGTTCGGGCTCTCGGCCGGCCTGTCCCGCCTCGCCCTGCTCGACGTCGCCGAGAGCGAGGCCCTCGTCGACACGGACCCCGAGCTCGCGCGCAGCCTCGCCGAGGCCGCGACGCAGACGGCCGCGCGGGCGGTCGAGCACGCGTGCGCCGACGGCGGCAGCTCGCGGCTGCTCGGCGAGAGCCTGGTTCACCAGGCCCGCGCGCTCATGGCGGGCGACCGGCTCGCCGAGGCGCAGGAGTGCATCACCGAGGCGACCGAGCACCACGAGGCGGCGCGCACGACGTCGCTCCACCTGCACCTGACGGTCGCCAAGGCGCGCCTCGCGCGGCTGCTCGGCGACTGGGACACCGCGATCGCCGAGCTGACCCGTGGCATCGACGCGACGCACGCCCTGCTTCGCGCGCAGGAGCGCGTCGAGCTGCTCGCCGAGCTCGTGACGGTCCACGAGGACCGGGGCGACGCGGTCGCGGCGCTGGCGGCGCACCGGGAGCTGCTGACGGCGACGCTCGCGCACCGCGACGAGTCCGCCGAGCGACGCGCCCGCGCCCTGAACGCCCAGCGCGACCTCGAACGCGCCGAGCTCACCGCCGAGATGGAACGCCTCAAGGCCGAGCAGCTCGAGCTCGCCAACCGCGTCCTGGCCCACGAGGCCGCCCACGACCCCCTCACCGGCCTGGCCAACCGACGCAGCTTCGACCAGGCCATCAAGGCCCGCACCGCCGCCCCCGACGCCCGCCTCACCTGCCTCATCGGCGACCTGGACCACTTCAAGCACGTCAACGACCGCTACTCCCACCTCGTCGGCGACGAGGTCCTGCGCCAGGTCGCCCAGGTCGTCTCCGCCGCCGTCCGCGGCACCGACCTCGTCGCCCGCTTCGGCGGGGAGGAGATCGCCGTCCTGCTCGCCGACTCCGACGACCCGGGCACCACCGCCCGCGTCTGCACCCGCATCCGCGACAGCCTCGCCGCCCACCCCTGGGACGACATCGCCCCCGGCCTGCGCGTCACCATCAGCATCGGCGCCGCCACCCGCCGGCCCGGCGAACCCGCCGACTCCGTCCTGGCCCGCGCCGACCACCTCATGTACCAGGCCAAGACCACCGGACGAGACCGCGCCGTCCTCGACGCGTGACGCGGCGACCGGCCCCGGACGCGCCCTGACCGCCCGCTCAGCCGAGCTCGGCGCGCCCCCACCACCACGCCGTCGCGAGCACGCCGAGCGCGCCGACGACCGGCCCCAGCGCGAGGTGGACCGGCTGGACCGCTGCGGCGGCGGCTGCGCCGCCCATGCCCGCCCACAGCCCCGGCGCCGCCCACGGGAACCACGCGCCCGCGCCCGCGACCGTCGCGACCTGCGTCACGACGACGACGCCGAGCAGCGCGCCGACACCCGCGAGGTAGCCCTTGCGGATGCTCGCGACGAGCGCGACCGGGAGCGCGAGGACCGCGGCGAGCGAGCCGACCGCGGTGGTCCGCAGCGCGGCACCGAGGGCGGCCCCGTCGGGCGCGCCGAGCCCCGTCGCGACGCCCACCGGCACGGCGAGCGCGACGGCGAGCACGACGGCTCCGACCGAGCCGAGGAGCACCGCGCCGAGCTTCGCGAGGACGACAGTCCGCGGCGACGTGGGCGTCGCGAGCAGGCCGGTCACCGTGCCGTCGGTGAACTCCCGGCCCACGGTCCAGGCGACGACGACGCCCGCGGCCAGGAGCACCGCGACGGACAGGACCTGGGCGAGCATCCCGAGGTAGGCGACCCACCCCGTGCCCTGGAGCATGGGCCGGACCTTGAGCGCCATCTGGCTGTCCCCGTCGCCGAGCGCGACGGCCGTGAACGCCGCGCTCAGTGCGACCGTGCCGACCACCACGACGAGCGCCGCGGTCCGGGCGGCGCCGGAGCGCCGGAGCACGAGCGTCTCGACCTCCCACGCGGCGACGAACGACGAGCCGGTCACGGCCGGACCTCCTCGACGAGCGCGTCGAGGGCGTCGGGAGCGTCCGTCGGGTCGAGCCCGTCGGCGCGCGCCACGACCGCGAACAGCCGGCGCTCGAGGTCGGTCCCGCCCGGCGGCAGGGTGCCGGCGACCCGGCCACGGTGCAGCACCGTGATCCGGTCGGCGATCCGGGCGACCTCGTCGAGGTGGTGGCTCGAGACGAGCACGCCCGCCCCCGCGGACCGGGTGGCGCGCAGCCACCGCCGCACGAGAAGGACACCCGCCGGGTCCAGCGCGGTGGTCGGCTCGTCGAGGACGAGGAGCCTCGGCCGGTGCACGCTCGCGCACGCGAGCCCGAGCCGCTGGCGGTTGCCCTGCGAGAGCGTCCCGGTGCGCCGTCGCGCCCAGGGGGCGAGACCCAGCGCGTCGACCGCCTCCTCGGCGGCGGCCCGCGCCTCGGCGCGACCGAGCCCGCGCAGGCGGGCCGCGGCGACCACCGTCTCCGTGACGGTGAGCTCGGGGTAGGCGAAGGGCACCTCGACGAGGTGGCCGACGCCGCGCCAGGTGTCCGCGGGCGCCCGCCACGCCGCCACCGGGCCCGACGACGTCGAGACCGTCGCCGTCCCGCGGTCGGGCGCCAGCATGCCGAGCGCGACCCGCATCGCTGTGCTCTTGCCCGCGCCGTTCAGGCCGACGAGCGCGTGCACCTCGCCCTCACGGACGTCGAGGTCGAGGTCGTCGACGGCGACGAGGTCGCCGAACGCGCGGCGGACGCCGGCGAGGCGCAGCAGGACGCTCATGCGCGCGCCGCCGTCCCGAGCTCCAACGGCGCGAGCGCGTCCCGGACGAGGTCCCCGAGGGGCCGGTCGACGTCCCCGCCGCCCCACAGGAGCAGCGCCTCCATGAGCGCCCCGAGGCACGCGCCCGCCGCGACGCGCGCCTCGAGCAGCGCGACGCCGTCGTCCACGAGCGCCTGCGTGACGAGGTCGGCCGTCCGTCGGTTGTTCTGCCACGCGCGCGCCATCAGCCCGGTGTGGCCCGCGACGAGCCGCACGCGGTCGCGCGTCTCACCGGTCGCGGGCTCGGGCAGTGCCGACCACGCCGCGAGGAGGGCGCGCCGCACGCGTTCGAGGGCGGGCAGGCGCGGGTCCTGCGCGAGCACGGCCTCGGCGACCACCTCGTCGTAGGGGTCGTCGAGGACGACGTCCTCCTTGGTGCGGAAGTGCCGGAAGAACGTCATGTGGGACACGCCCGCCGCGGCCGCCACCTGCTCGACCGTGGTGGCGTCGAAGCCGCGCTCGGTGAAGAGCGTCAGCGCTGCCGCCTGAAGGCGCTCGCGCGTCGCCCGTGCTCGGTCCATGACGACATGTTAGTCACTAACAGGGCCGCGGCGACAGCCCCAGGGCGACGACGACCCGACCGGGCGCGGCCGAGCCGTCGTCAGAGGCCGATCCGGTGCCTCACACGCAGCGCCTGGGTGAACAGCTCGGTCCAGCGTTCACCGGGCATCGCGAGCAGCCTGCCCAGGCCCAGACCGTGGTGGGTCCCGTGCTGCACGGCGACCGTCTGGGTCCAGGTCGTCGCGAGGAGCCCCTCCCGCCCGTGCCGCCGACCGGACCCGGAGTCCTTGACGCCGCCGATGGGCGCGGCAGTCGACCCCCAGGCCGCCATGTAGCCCTCGTTGACCGCGACGATCCCGCACCGCACGCGCTCCGCCACGCGCCGCGCGCGGTGCACGTCGCGTGACCACACGCTCGCGGCGAGCCCGAACGGCGTCGCGTCGACGAGCCGCACGGCGGCGTCGTCGTCGGCGACCCGGTGCACCGTGACCACGGGCCCGAACGTCTCCTCCGTCGCCACCAGGGCACCGTCCGGGACGCGGTCCAGGACGGTCGGCTCGTAGAACAGCGGTCCGACGTCGGTGCGGTGGACGCCCCCGGTCAGGACGGTCGCGCCGCGCCCGACGGCGTCGTGCACGTGGCGTTCGACGCGCTCGAGCTGCGCCGCGGAGGTGAGCGACCCGACGTCGGCCGAGTAGTCCAGCGCGGCGCCGAGCCGCAGCGCGCGCACGCGCCGCACGAAGGCCGCCAGGAACGCGTCCGCGACCGCCTCGTGCAGGACCAGGCGCTCGATCGAGACGCACAGCTGCCCGGTACCCGCGAAGCACGACCGGACGGCGCCCTCCGCCGCGACCTCGACGTCCACGTCCTCGGTCACGTAGAGCGCGTTCTTGCCGCCGAGCTCGAGCGACGCGCCCACGAGCCGGCTCGCGGCCCGCTGCGCGACCACGCGCCCGGTCGGCGTCGAGCCGGTGAACAGCACGTGGTCCACGAGGTCGACGAGCGCCGAGCCGACCGTCGGCCCGTCCCCCGTGACGACCTGGACGAGCCCGTCGGGCAGGCCCGCGTCGGTGAGCAGCGCGGCGGCCCACAGGGCCGTCAGCGAGGTCTGCGTGTCGGGCTTCACGACGACGGCGTTGCCCGCGACCAGCGCGGGCAGCGCGTCGCCGAGGACCAGCGTGAGCGGGTAGTTCCACGGCGCCACGACGCCGACGACCCCCACGGGACGGTGGTGCACGACGGTGCGGGTGAGGCCAGGGAGGAGGCCGGGGACGCGCCGCGGCGCGAGGTGGCGCTCGGCGCGGCGCGCGTAGTGGCTGGCCACGAGCGCGACGTCGGCGACCTCCTCGTACGCACCGACCCGCGCCTTGCCGTTCTCGAGCTGGACGAGGTCGATGACCTCCGACCGCCGGGCCAGCACCAGGTCGTGCACCCGCGCGAGCACGCGCGCGCGGTCCCGGACGGGGACCTGCTCCCACGCGCGCTGCGCCGTGCGCGCGCGCTCGACCGCTGCCGCGACGTCCCTGGGCGTCGAGAGCGGCAGCTCGGCGAGCGGGGCGCCCGTCAGCGGGCTCCGCACGGTCACCGACCGCACCGGGTCGCGCCCGTCCCCGGCAGCGACGACGCGCGCCGTCAGCCGGCGCACGTCCTGCGGGTCGAGCGCCCACGTGGCCGCGGGGTCCGTCTCGGGGTCCAGCACGTCGCTGTGGCTCATGCCCGCCAGGCTACGACCGGCCACCGACAGCACCCCCGCACCGCCCGTGCGGGCGGCGCGGGGGTGCGGGGGTGCGGTCGGACCAGCGGGCCGGGGCCGCTCAGCCGAGCGCGAGCACCTCGCGCACGTCGGCGTCCGCGAGCGCGAGGCACGCCGCCCGCGCGTCGACCGCGGTCCGTGCGGAACGGGCCGCTGTCGCCATCTCGCGGCAGCGCTCGAGCGTGTGCCGACCGAGCGCGAACCGCACGCCCGGGACGGCCGACGGCGCCATCGACAGGCTCGTCACGCCGAGCCCGACCAGCACGAGCGCGAGCAGCGGGTCGGACGCGGACTCGCCGCACACCCCGACCGGACGGTCCGCCGCGCGACCGCCGTCCGCCGTGAGCGCGACCAGGTCGAGCACCGCCGGCTGCCACGGGTCCAGCAGGTCGGCGAGCTCGCCGCGCAGGCGGTCCGTCGCCATCGTGTACTGCGCGAGGTCGTTGGTGCCGAGCGACACGAAGTCGACCTCGGCGAGGACGTCCCGCGCACGCAGGGCGACCGCGGGGACCTCGACCATGACGCCCACCGTGCGCACGCCGGCCCCGCGCGCGAGCTCGGCGAACCGCCGCGCCTCGTCCGCCGTGGCGACCATCGGGGCCATGACCCACGGGTCCGTGCCCGTCTGCTCGGCCGCGCGCGCGACGGCGCGCAGCTGGGTCCGCAGGAGGTCCTCGGCCACGCGGACCAGGCGGTACCCGCGCACGCCGAGCGCGGGGTTCTCCTCGCCCGGCTGGGTCACGAACGGCAGCGGCTTGTCGGCGCCCGCGTCGAGCGTCCGCAGCACGACCTTGCGGCGCCCGAGCGCGGTGAGCACGCGCGCGTACGTCGCGACCTGCTCGTCCTCGGTGGGCGCCGCGTCGCGGCCGAGGAACAGCACCTCGGTCCGGAACAGGCCGACGCCCTCGACGGCGGCGTCGACGAGCCGCTCGGCGTCCTCCGCGGTGCCGATGTTGGCGAGCAGCGCGACGTCGTGCCCGTCGGCCGTGCGGCCCGGCGCGGTGTCCTCGCCGAGCTGGGCGAGCGCGACGCGCCGCGACTCCACGGCGGCGCGCACGGCGTCGTCGGGGTCGACCGTGAGGACGCCCGTCGCGGCGTCGACGGCGACCTCGGTGCCGTCGGCGAGGTCCGTCGCGCCGCGCACCTGCACGACGCACGGGATGCCGAGCTGGCCCGCGATGATCGCCGTGTGGCCGGTGGGCCCGCCGCGCTCCGTGACGAGCGCGAGCGTCAGGGCCAGGTCCAGGCCCGCGGTGTCGGCGGGTGCGAGGTCGTCGGCGACGACGACCGACGCGCGCTCGAGCACCGGGACCCCCGGCGCGGGCCGGCCCAGCGCGTGCGCGGCGACGCGGTCGCGCACGCTGCGCAGGTCCGTGACGCGCTCGGCGAGGTAGCCACCGGCCTGCTCGAACATCGCCGCGAACCCGTCGACCACCGCGTCCAGCGCGGCGACGGCGGGCTCGCCCGCGTCGACCCGCGCGAGCGTCTGCGCGCGGAGGGCGGGGTCCGCCGCCATCTGCGCGGTCGCCCCGAGCACCTCGGCGAGGGTGCCCTGCGCGGCGGCGGCCTGCTCGCCGAGCCGGGCCGCGACCGCGTCGAACGCCTCCGCCATCACCCGGTGCGCGTCGGCGGCGTCCGTCCCGACCTGCTGCTGCGGGTCGATCTCGGGAGCCCCGTGGACCTGGACCACGGGACCGACGACCGCGCCGCGGCCGACGCCGGTCCCGTGCAGCACGCCGGCCACGGTCGTCACGACCCGGCGCCGGCGGGCGGCGGCGCGTCCTCGCTGTCGAGGTCGGTCGCGAGGACGGCGACGAGGTCGTCGAGGGCAGCCTCGGCGCCGTCGCCGTCGGCCTCGAGCACGACGTCCTCACCGTGCGGCACGCCGAGCGTCATCACCATGAGCACGCTCGCGGCGTCGACGGGCGTCCCGCCGGGCCGCGCGATGGTCACGGGGACGCCGGCCGCGGCGGCTCGCTGGGCGAAGATCGCGGCCGGACGGGCGTGCAGCCCGACCTTCGACGCGACGGTGACGGTGCGCTGTGCCATGGGTGGCCCTCCCGGGTCGTGGTGTGCGGGTGTGACGGGGTGTGACGGGGTGAGGCGGGGTGAGGCGGGTGACGCGGGTGCTGCCGGGTGGTCGGCGGCCTCAGCGCGAGCCGGCGAGCGCGGCGACGCTCTCCGTCTCGTCCAGGACGTCCTCCTGCGGGCTCCGACCGATGTTCTTCGCGATGACGACCGCGAGCGCGCTGACGACCGTACCGGCGGCGAGCGCGAGCAGGAACAGCAGCGGCACGCTGATCAGGGGCGTGACCCAGATGCCGCCGTGCGGGGCGACGAGCCCGCTGCCGACCGCCATCGTCAGACCACCCGTGACGGCGCCGCCGATCATGAACGACGGCAGCATGCGCAGCGGGTCGGCCGCCGCGAACGGGATCGCGCCCTCGGAGATGAACGACGCGCCGAGCAGCCACGCGGACTTGCCCGACTCTCGCTCGGCCTCGGTGAACAGGCGCCCGCGGACGGACGTCGCGAGGGCGATCGCGAGCGGCGGCACCATGCCGGCGGCCATCACGGCCGCCATGACGCGCGCCTCGGTCGCAGCCGCGTCGCCCGCGGCGTTCGCCAGGCCCGTGGTCGCGAAGACGTACGCGACCTTGTTGACCGGCCCACCCAGGTCGAAGCACATCATGAGGCCCAGGATGATCCCGAGCGGCACGAGCGCCCCGCCCGTGAGCCCGTTGAGCCAGCTCGACAGCCCGTCGTTGATCGCCTTCATGGGCGGCCCGACGACCAGGAACGTCGCGATGCCGACCACGAGCGTCGTGACGAGCGGGATGACGACGACCGGCATGATGCCGCGGAACCCCTTCGGGACGGCACGGCGTGCGAGCCACAGGGCGACGAACCCGGCGATGAACCCGGTCGCGATGCCGCCGAGGAAGCCCGCGCCGACCAGACCCGCGATCGCGCCCCCGACGAAGCCCGGCGCGATGCCCGGCCGGTCCGCGATCGCGTAGGCGATGTACGCCGACAGCGCGGGCACGAGGAAGCCGAACGCCAGCGCGCCGGTCTGGAACAGCAGGACGGCCCAGTGCTCGAGGTTGGTCCACTGGAACGCGGTCCACAGCGTCTCGGCCGGGACCGCCGTGACCTCGATCGCGCCGTTCTCGGCCCACGCGACCGACGACAGCATGAAGCCCAGTGCGATGAGGATGCCGCCCGCGGCGACGAACGGGAGCATGTACGACACGCCCGTCATGAGGTACTGCCGGATGCGGGTCCCGACGCCGACCGTGCGCGTCGCCGGCGCGGCGGCCACGGGTGCGGGCGCGGCGCCCGACGACGGCGCGGGCGCGGCCTCGACCGCGGCGATCGCGGCGGCGAGCACGCCGGGTGCGTCGTGCACGGCCTTCTTGACGCCGACGTCGACGAACGGCTTGCCCGCGAAGCGCTCTCGGTCCTGGACCTCGAGGTCGGCGGCGTAGATGACGCCGTCGGCGGCCGCGATGACGGCGGGGTCGAGCGGCTGCGAGCCCGCCGCGCCCTGCGTCTCGACGACGACCTCGTGGCCGGCGGCGCGGCCGGCCTGCTCGAGGGCCTCGGCGGCCATGTAGGTGTGCGCGATGCCCGTGGGGCACGACGAGACGGCGACGAACTTCATGACGGGACGACCTCTCGGGTGACGATCGCGGCGACGGTCGCCGCGTCGGGCGCCTCGTGCAGCGACGTGCGGAAGGACTCGTGGACGAGGCGCCGCGCGAGCGCGGCGAGGATCTGCAGGTGGTCGCTCCCGCCGGAGGCGGGGGCTGCGATGAGGAAGACGAGCGTGGCGGGGCCGTCGGGTGCACCGAAGTCCACGCCGCCGGGCACCTTGGCGACGGCGAGGCTCGGGACCGTCACGTGCTCCGAACGTGCGTGCGGCAGGCCGATGCCGCCCGGCATGCCGGTCGCCATCTGCGCCTCGCGCGCCCGGACGTCGGCGAGGAACCCCTCGGCGTCGGTCACGCGCCCGGCCGCGACGAGCAGGTCGACGAGGCGTCGCGTGACGTCGTCGCGATCGGTCGCCGCGACGTCGACGGCGACGAGGTCCGGCGTGATGAGCGGGGTGGACGTGGTGGTCATCGGAGCTCCTCGAGGGCGAGTGACGGATCGGGTCGGTGCAGCACGCGGACGACGTCCTCGTGGACGTCCTCGGGTGCCGGGACGGCGCTGCCGGGGCACAGGACCGCGGCGCGGCCCCACGCGACGGCCGTGCGCAGACGGCGCGCGTGCCCGTCGCCGGTACCCGCGGACGGGTCGGTCGACGGGTCGACGGACAGGTAGCCGGCCAGGGCGGTGTCCCCCGCGCCGACGGTCGAGAGGGGGACGACGGGCGGGCCGCCCGCCCACCAGTGGTCGTCGCGCGTGACGAGCAGCGCGCCGCGCGCGCCGAGGCTCACGAGCAGGTCGGCGACGCCCGCCGCCTGCACCTGGCGCGCCGCGGCGACCACGTCGCCGACGGTCTGCAGCCGCGCGCCGACGAGCTCGGCGAGCTCGTCGTCGTTGGGCTTGAGCAGCGCGATGCCGCCGGCCGCGACGGCGTCGACCAGGGTCTGGCCCGACGTGTCGAGGACGAAGGGCGTGCCGCCCTCCGACGCGATCCGCGCGAGACGGGGGTACAGGTCGGCCGCGGCCCCGCCGGGCACGCTGCCCGCGGCGACGACGGCGCGCGGACGGAGGGCGACGAGCCGCCGGACCGCGTCGACCAGCGCGTCGACCTCGTCGGCCGTCAGCGCCGGGCCGCCCGCGTTGACCTTGGTCGTCACGCCGGCGGCGTCGACGAGCGTGACGTTGGTGCGCGTCTCGCCCACGACGGGCACGCCGACGGCCTCGACCCCGACCTCGCGCAGCATCGCCACGAGGCGGTCCCCGACCCGTCCGCCCGCGGGGAGGACCGCGGTCGTCCGGACGCCGTGGCGTGCGAGCGCGCGGCTCACGTTGATGCCCTTGCCGCCTGCGTCGTGGTGGACGGACCGAGCGCGGTTGACCTCGCCGGGCACGAGCGCGTCGAGCTCGAACGTCCGGTCCAGGCTCGGGTTGGGCGTGACGGTGACGATCACGCGGTCACCACCCGCACGTGGCGCTCGAGGTCACCGAGCAGCTCCGGGTCGACCCCGGTGTCCGTGATCAGCGTGTCGACGGTCGCCAGCGGTGCGACCTGCGCGAAGTCCACGCGGCCGAGCTTGGTGCGGTCGGCGAGCACGACGACGCGCTGCGCCGACGCGGTGAGCGCGCGCTTGACGGCGGCCTCCGCCAGGTCCGGGGTGGTGAGGCCGTGCTCGACGGTCAGCCCGTTGGTCCCGAGGAACGCCACGTCGACGTGGATGTCGGCGAGCTGGCGCTGCGCCCAGTGGCCGACGGCGGCGAGGGTCCGGCCGCGGACCGTGCCACCCACGAGGTGCAGCGTGATGCCCGGCCGCGTCGCGAGGATCGTCGCGACCGGCAGCGCGTGCGTCACGACGGTCAGCTCGCGGTCCGTCGGCAGCATCTCGGCCAGGCGCACCGTCGTCGTGCCCGCGTCGAGGAGGATTGAGCCCTCCTCGGGCAGCTCGTCGAGCGCGCGCTTGGCGATGCGCTCCTTCTCGGCCGCGTGGACGCTCTCGCGGTCGGCGATGCCGGGCTCGAACCCCAGCCTCTCGACCGGGATCGCACCGCCGTGCACGCGGCGGACGAGGCCGAGGCGCTCGAGCTGCGTCAGGTCGCGGCGCACGGTCTCGGGCGTCACGTCGAGCTGCTCGGCGAGATCCTTCACCTCGACCCGGCCCGCCTCGCGGGCGAGCCCGAGCATCTGCTGCTGCCGCTCCGTCGCGTACACACCGGCTCCGTCCCGATCGGCGGGGAGGAGTGCTCCCCCGAGGGCGGCCCGTGACCGGAACCGCACCGTGTCCGTTTGCATGTTGCTTTGGCTTTGTTTAGTTCTGATTCTGCCCGGAGTCAAGCGCCGCATGCGCGGGACGGAGGTCCCGGGTCAGCGGGGCGGACGAGGCGTCCGGCGTCGTCCGCGACCGGGGACCTGCCCCTGGGTTCACTGAACGCCCCCGGCGGCCGGGGCGCAATGCCCTGCACGACACCGTGCCCGGCCCCCTGCGGGGCGTGCCTGCCCGGGCGCGAGGGAGCCCCGCCGAGCGCTCCTCGGCGGGGCTCCCTCCCGGCCCGTCGCCGAGGGGGCGACGACGACGGGCACCCGGTCGCTCAGGGCTGGACGGTGACCTTGATGGCCTCCCCGCGGGACACGATCCCGATGCCCTCGAGCGCCTGCTCGAGCGGAACGCGGTGCGTGATCAGGTCCCCGACCGGGACCTCGCCGCTCGCGATGAGCTCCAGCGCCCGCTTGTTGTGGCTCGGGCTCGAGCCGTTCGCACCCATGATCATGAGCTCCCGGTAGTGCACCAGGTTCGAGTCGAGCGCGATCATCGGGTCGTCCTTGGGCAGCCCGCCGAAGAAGCTGATGCGGCCCTGGCGCGCCATCATCTGGACCGCCTGCTCCTGCGCCCTGCCCGAGGCCGCCGCGGTGATCGCGACGTCCACCCCGCGCCCGTCCGTCAGGTCGAGCACGGCCTGGACGGGGTCGACCTCGCCCGCGCACACCGCGGCGTCGGGCGAGACGAGCCCCGCGGCCATGTCGAGCCGCTCGCGGCTCAGCTCGACGAGGAACACGCGGGCGGCGCCCCGCGACCGCGCGAGCCGCACGTGCAGGCAGCCGATCGGACCCGAGCCGACGACGACGACGTCGTCGCCCTTGCGGACGTCGACGAGCTCCTGCGCGTTCAGCGCGCACGCGAGCGGCTCGGCGACCGACGCCTCGTCGAAGCTGAGGCCCTCCGGGAGCCGGTTGAGCCCGTCGACCGCGAGGACCGCCTCGGGGACCACCATGTACTCGGCGAACCCGCCGTCGTAGTGGTAGCCCATCGAGGTCTGGTTCGGGCAGATGGTCATCCGGCCCGCGACGCAGAAGTCGCACGTCCCGCACGGGATGGCGGCGATCACCTGGACGCGGTCACCCGCCGACCACCCGTCGACCTCGTCGCCCACCTCGACGACCTCGCCCGCGATCTCGTGCCCCATGACCCGCGGGGGGTGGATGTGGTGGTGGCCGAAGCGCGAGATCTTGACGTCCGTGCCGCAGGTCGAGCACGCGCGGACACGGATCTTCACGTCCCTCGGGCCCGGGGTGGGCTCGGGCGCGTCCTCGATGCGGACGTCGCCGGGGGCGTGGAAACGGACGACTCTCATGGTTCTCCTCGGGTGGTGGCTGGCACGGCCGTCCGGCCGGCCGGGGGCTGGGGGTCGTCGTCGGGCGGCGCGAGCGTGCGCAGGACGACGTCGACCGACTCGGCCGACCGCAGCGCGGCGGCCCGCTCCGGGTCGAGCAGGATCTCCGCGAGGCGGGACAGCAGCCGGATGTGGCCGTCCCCCGCCGCCGCGATGCCGATGCAGACCGTCGCCGTGCCGCCGGCCCACTCGACGCCGTCGGGGAACCGGACGAAGCACAGCGCGTCGCGCAGGACGGCGTCCTTCCCGGCGAGCGTCGCGTGCGGGATGGCGAAGCCCTCCCCCACGTACGTCGAGATCAGCGCCTCCCGCTCGAGCATCGCGGGTACGTACTCGGGCCGGACGGCCCCGATCTCGACGAGCAGCTCACCGCACCGGGTGATCGCCTCGGTGCGGTCCGCCGCGCTCTCGGCGAGGCGGACCGCGGCGGGGGCGAGGAGCTCGGCCGGTGACTCAGACATCGACCGTCGCCCCCTGCTGGATCGCCGTCACGACACGCGTCACCGCGGGGTCGTTCAGGAACAGCTGGAACGGCACCACCGGCGTGCCGGGCGCGACGGCCCGGGCCCGCTCGGCGAGCCCGGCGTGGGTGAGCACCACGTCGGCGTCCGCGGGGATCTCGGCCACCGGCGTGTGCGCGACCTCGACCCCCTGCTTCGCGAGCTGCTTGCGGACGGTCGAGGCCAGCATCACGCTGCTGCCCATCCCGGCGTCGCACGCGACGACGACCTTGCGGACCGTGCTTCCGTCGAGCGTTGCCATGTCGTCTCCTCGGTTCGGCCGGCCGGTCGGCCGGCTGCCGGCCGGTGCGAGCCGGCCGGCGGACGGGTGTCGGGCGGTGGTCAGGCCGTGGCCGTCGGGGAGGGCGCACCCTCGGAGGCGACGACACCGGCCTTGGACTGCCGCTTGCGGTCGGCGACGTCCTGCTTCGCCGCCGCGAGCTCGTCGGCGACGCCCGCGTCCGTGGTCTCGGGCCTCTCGAGGCGACCGAAGCCGAGCAGCAGCGCGGCGACGGCGAACGAGACGGCCGCGGCGACGAGGACGCCGAGGATCACGACGAGGTGGCCACCGCGGGGCGTCATCGCCATGTAGGCGAAGATGCTGCCGGGCGACGGTGCCGCGACCAGGCCTGCGCCGGTCACGAGGAACGTGAGGATGCCGGCCGCGCCGCCCGCGATCATCGCGAGGATGAGACGCGGCTTCATGAGCACGTACGGGAAGTAGATCTCGTGGATGCCGCCGAAGAAGTGGATCACGACCGCGGCAGGGGTCGACGGCCGCAGCGCGCGCGGGCCGAAGAACATGAAGGCGAGCAGCAGCCCGAGGCCCGGGCCGGGGTTCGACTCGAGCATGAACAGGATCGACTTGCCCGCGTCGGCCGCCTCGGCCGAGCCGAGCGGCGTGAGGACGCCGTGGTTGATCGCGTTGTTGAGGAAGAGCACCTTGCCGGGCTCGATGATGAGCGACGCGAGCGGCAGGAGGCTGTTGTCGACGAGCCAGCCGACCCCGTTCTCGGCCCAGCCCATGACGGTGTCGACGACGGGGCCGATCGCGAAGAAGCCGAGCACCGCCATGACCGCACCGAGGATGCCCGCGGTGAAGTTGTCGACGAGCATCTCGAAGCCGGCCTTGGTGCGCTCCTGCACGAAGCCGTCGATCTTCTTCAGGAGCCAGGCCGCGGCCGGACCCATGATCATCGCGCCGAGGAACATCGGGCTGCCCGTGCCGACGATCACGCCGACGGTCGCGACCGCGCCGACGACGGCGCCCCGCTGGCCGTGCACGATCCGCCCGCCGGTCGACGCGATGAGGATCGGCAGGAGGTAGACGATCATCGGGCCGACGAGACCGACGCCGGTGAGGCCGACGCCCTCGACGCCGGCGTCGAACGAGTCGTAGCCGCCCAGCTCGGCGACCGGGAACCAGCCGGTCTTGATGAACAGGGCGGTGATCAGGCCCCAGGCGATGAAGGCACCGATGTTGGGCATGACCATGCCGGCGAGGAAGCCGCCGACGCGCTGGACCCGGGCCTTCACCCCCGTGCCGGTCACGGTGGGTGTGTATGCGCTCATCTCTGGGAACTCCTTCGTCGCCAGTCGGTTGGTGCGGACGTCGTTCTGGTGGTGGTGCTGGGGGGTACGAGGGGTCGTCCTCGGGAACTGCTGCCTGCTCGGGGCCGGTGCGGGTCGCGTCACCCGGCCCCGACGAGCGGGTCGTGCATGCGCAGGGCTGCCGCGTCGGTCACGAGCAGCGCGTCGTCGAGCCGGACGTCGGCCGAGCCGGGCATCTGGCTGCCGGGCAGCCGCACGGCCGCCGCGCCCCACGCGAGCGCGGTGCGCAGCGCCGCACCCGCGCCGACGTCGTGCGCGGTCGTCGCCGCGAGGTAGCCGGCGAGGAACGCGTCGCCCGCGCCGACGGTGCTGCGCGCGTCGACGGGCACGCAGCGGCCCACGAGGACCGCGTCGTCGTCGACGAGCAGGCCGCCGTCGGCGCCGAGGCTCACGAGCACGCGGGCCGCACCCGCGGCGGTGAGCTCGTGCGCCGCGTCGACGGCGTCCGCCCGGCTCTCGAGCGTGCGGCAGACGGCCACCGACAGCTCGTCGAGGTTGGGCTTGACGAGGTCGGGACCGGCCGCGACGGCGTGCACGAGGGCCGGACCGCTCGTGTCGACCGCGACGCGGCGGCCCGCCGCGGCGAGGTCGCGCACGAGGTCCGCGTAGTGGGTGTCGGGCGCCCCGGGCGGAAGGCTCCCGCACAGCACGACCCAGTCCCCCGGTCCCGAGGAGCGCAGCGCCGTCGCGAGCACCTCGTCGAGCGCAGCACGGTCGAGCTCCGGGCCCGGCTCGTTGAGCTTGGTGACCGTGCCGTCGGGCTCGGCGACCGCGACGTTGGAGCGCGTCCGGCCGCGCACAGGCACGACGACGTGGTCGACCCCGTCACCGCGGAGGAGGTCGACCAGCTCGGCGCCCGTGGGACCGCCGACCGGCAGCACCGCACGGCTCGGCACGCCGTTCGCGAGGAGCGCACGCGTGACGTTGACGCCCTTGCCGCCGGGGTGCAGGTGCGTGCCCCGGGCTCGCAGCACGGCACCGCGCACGAGGGCGTCGACCTCGACCGTCCGGTCCAGGCTCGGGTTGAGGGTGACGGTGACGATCATGCGCGGACCACCCTGGGTCCGGCGCCCTCGATCTCGTCGGCGAGCTCGGGGGCGAGCCCCGAGTCCGTGACGACCGTGTCGATCGAGGCGAGCGGGGCGACGTGGGCCAGGTCGGCGCGGCCGACCTTCGTCCGGTCGGCCAGGACGACGGTGCGCCGTGCTGCCGCGACGAGCGCACGCTTGACGCCGGCCTCGGTCAGGTCCGGCGTCGTGAGCCCCTGCTCGACGGTCAGGCCGTTCGTGCCGAGGAACGCGACGTCGACGAAGACGTCCGCGAGCGCTGACTCGGCCCAGGGGCCGACGGCCGCGAGCGTCCGCCCGCGGACGCTCCCGCCGAGCAGGTGGAGGGTGACGTTGCCGCGCGTCGCGAGGAGCATCGCGATCGGCAGCGAGTGCGTCACGACGGTCAGCTCACGGTCGGTCGGCAGCATCTCGGCGAGGCGGACGGTCGTGGTGCCCGCGTCTAGCGCGATCGCCCCGCCGTCGGGCAGCTCGTCGAGCGCGGCCTTGGCGATGCGCTCCTTCTCACCGGACATTCGGCCCTCGCGGTCCGCGACGCCGGGCTCGAAACCGAGCCGCTCGACCGGGACGGCCCCGCCGTGCATGCGTCGGACGAGCCCGCGCCGCTCGAGCGCCGTGAGGTCGCGCCGCACGGTCTCGGGCGTGACGTCGAGCCGCTCGGCGAGCCCGCGCACCTCGACCCGCCCGTCCTGGCGCGCGAGCTCGAGGATCGCCTGCTGACGCTCCGTCGCGTACACCGTCCCTCGCCTTCGTGGGATGTCCGAGATCCGATCGGATGTCGTTATGCCTTTGTTTAGTTCTGCTTGTGTCCGGCGTCAAGGGATTCCGGGCAGGATCGGGTCCAGGCTGCGCCCGAACGGGCGATGCAGCGCACCACCGCCCCGATGATCCGGGACCTGGGTCCCGGCCGGGCACCCTCCCAGGGAGCCCCCGACGGCGACGCGGTGCGCCCGCCGACCCGGGCGCGCACCCCGGGCGCCGGGCACGCCGACGCCCCGCGCCCCAGAAGGGACGCGGGGCGTCGGCGGTGGTCGGGCGGCGCCCGGCGGGCCGGGTGGCGCGGCGTCAGCTCGCCGGACGGACCGGCATCAGCGTCATGATCGTGCCGTTGCCGAACGCGCCGGTCGCGACGTACAGACGTCCGCGCTGCCACTCGACGGCCGCCGGCTCGGTGAGCTCGGCCACCGTCCGGATCTCACCCGTGCGCGTGATCGCGGAGAGGCGCCCGCCGAACAGCTCGGTCACGTAGACCGTCCCGTCCGGTGCGACGGCGAGGTCGGTCGCGCCGAGGAACCCTCGGTGGAGCAGGTCGACGTCGCCCGTGCGCGGGTCGAGGGTGAACACGCCGCCGTTGGCGCCGAGGCTCCCGTCCTCGGGCCCTCCGGGCAGCGAGGACACGTAGAGCACCCCGTTGCGGCCGACCTCGACGTCCGTCGGGACCGGCTCGGCCCAGTACTCGAGCCCGACCACGCACTCGTCCAGCCCGAAGGACTCCGCGAAGCCCGCGGTGATCTCGATCGGGACGGGCGGGAGCACCGCCGCCGTGGAGACCTCGCCGTCGGCCGACACCGCGAGCACCGCGTTCGCGCCGGCGTCGGCGACGTACGTCGTCCCGCCGACCGTGACGGACGCGTAGGGGTTCGAGTCCACCTGCCCCGTGTACGGCAGCAGGAAGGGCGCGACCTCGGGCGGCAGGCTCGCGGCGCAGTCCTCGGAGAGCCCCTGGATGCCGTAGGTGTTGCCCTGGTCCGGGTTCGCGCTCGCCTCGTACGCGAGGACGTCGACGGTCTGCTCGGAGCCGTCGGACGCGCGCCGGACGAGGACCGCGGACGTCACGACGAAGTCCTCGTCCGTCCGCTCGGCCCAGGTCAGCGTGCCGCGCGAGTAGGACACCGCACCCACGCCCGCGCCCTCGGTGGCGACGAGGTCCGTGCGCTCACCCGTCCGCGAGACACGCGTCACGAGGCCCGCGAAGGCCTGGCCGACGTACACCGTGCCGTCGGGCGCGACGTCGAAGGACAGGGGTCCGGCGAGCCCCTCGACCAGCGTCTGGGGGCTGGTCGCCGCGTGCGCCGGGGGGATGCCGGGGGGTGGGCCCGCTGCGGCGGAGGTCGCCCCGGTGAGCAGCAGCGCGGCGGCTGCGGTCGTGGCGGCGGTGGCTGTCGTGGGTCGCAGGTGCCTCATCGTTCTCCTCCTCGAGAACCCGGCCGGCCGCCCAGGGGGTTGGGCGACCGATTCGACCCACTGTGTCCGGATGATCACGGTATGTCCATGCTCGGGCCCGGCCGGGCCGACGCCCGGGCACGCACCCAGCACGACGCCCCGTCGTCCGGCGGGACGACGGGGCGAGGGGTGTGCTGCGGCTGCCCGACGGGCCGAGCCGCGGCCGGGGCTCAGCGCGGCTGGTACGGCGAGACGACGACCTCGACGCGCTGGAACTCCTTGAGGTCCGAGTACCCCGTCGTCGCGAGCGCGCGGCGCAGGGCGCCGACGAGGTTGAGCGTCCCGTCGGCCTGACGGCCCGGGCCGAAGAGGATCTCCTCGAGCGTCCCCGCGGTGCCGACCTCGACGCGCTCGCCGCGCGGCAGCTGCGGGTGGTGCGCCTCGGGGCCCCAGTGCCAGCCCTGCCCCGGTGCCTCGGCGGCCCGCGCGAGCGCGGCACCGAGCATCACGGCGTCGGCACCGCACGCGACGGCCTTGACGAGGTCCCCGGACCGCCCGACGCCGCCGTCGGCGATCACGTGGACGTAGCGGCCGCCCGACTCGTCGAGGTAGTCGCGCCGCGCCGCGGCGACGTCGGCGACGGCGGTGGCCATGGGCGCGTGGATGCCGAGCGTCGTCCGCGTCGTGTGCGCCGCGCCGCCGCCGAAGCCCACGAGGACGCCCGCGGCGCCCGTCCGCATGAGGTGCAGGGCCGCGGTGTACGTCGAGGCGCCGCCGACGACGACGGGCACGTCGAGCTCGTAGATGAACCGCTTGAGGTTGAGCGGCTCGGCGACGCCGGAGACGTGCTCGGCCGAGACCGTCGTCCCGCGGATCACGAACAGGTCGACCCCGGCGTCGACCACCGTGCGCCACAGCTGCTGCGTCCGCTGCGGCGACAGCGCCCCGGCGACCGTGACACCCGCGTCGCGGACCTCCTTGAGCCGCTCGGTGATGAGCCCCGGCTGGATCGGCGCGGCGTAGATGTCCTGCATGCGCGCCGTCGCGACGTCGGGCTCGAGGTCCGCGATCTCGTCGAGCAGCGGGGCCGGGTCCTCGTACCGCGTCCACAGCCCCTCGAGGTCGAGCACGCCGAGCCCGCCCAGCCGGCCGACCGCGATCGCCGTCGCGGGGCTCATGACCGAGTCCATCGGCGCGGCGACGATCGGCAGGTCGAAGTGGTACGCGTCGATCTGCCAGGCCGTCGACACCTCCTCGGGGTCGCGCGTGCGGCGCGAGGGCACGACGGCCACGTCGTCGAAGGAGTACGCGCGACGACCGCGCTTGCCACGGCCGATCTCGATCTCGTTGCTCACGCGCACAGGCTACCGGCGCGGCACCACCGGCCTGTCGGTGCCCGCTGGCACAGTGCGGGCGACGGAGGTGGTCGCATGGGATGGGTCGACGGGCCGGTCATGGGGTTCGACACGGAGACGACGGGCGTCGACGTCGGCACGGACCGCATCGTCACGGCGGCGCTCGTCCACCGCGAGGGGACGACGACGACGGTGACGTCGTGGCTCATCGACCCGGGCGTCGAGATCCCCGAGGCGGCCGCCGCGATCCACGGCATCACGACGGACCACGCGCGGCGGCACGGCCGTCCGCCGCGCGGCGCGCTCGACCAGATCGCCGGGATGCTCGCCGGCGCGCTGCTGCGCGGCGAGCCCGTCGTCGCCTTCAACGCGTCGTTCGACCTCTCGCTCCTCGACGCCGAGCTGCGTCGCCACGACCTCCCGACGCTCGCCGACCGGATCGCGCGCGACGTCCGCGTGGTCCTCGACCCGCTCGTGCTGGACCGCGCGCTCGACCGCTACCGCCGCGGCAAGCGTCGCCTCGGCGACCTGTGCGCGCACTACGAGGTCGAGCAGGAGGACAGGCTGCACACCGCCGACGTCGACGTCCGGGCGACCCTGGACGTGCTCGGCGCCCTCGCGCGCTGCTTCCCCGAGCTCGCCGAGACGGACCTCGACGTCCTGCACGAGCGCCAGGTCGCCGCGCACCGGCGCTGGGCCGCCGGGTACAACCTGTGGCGCGCCGAGCAGGGCCTGCCGGGCCCGGGCGCCGAGGGGTCGTGGCCGATGCGGGTCCTCGAGGACGTCCTCGTCGGGGCGTGAGCGACGGCGCTCGCGGCGCGGTGCCGCTCAGCCGAGGAGGTCGGCGGTGAGCACGCCCTGCACCGTGCGCCACGTCGCCTCGTCCGCCGCTGCGATGAGCGGCCCGCCGCGGCCGACGGCGACGTAGTCCTCCCCCGTCGGCGTCCGTGAGACCCCGCCCACCTCGCGCACGATCACGGCGCCCGGAGCGTGGTCCCACGGCGACGTGCGCCAGTAGCACAGGAAGTCCCGCTCACCCGAGGCGAGCCGCGAGTACTCCCACCCCGACCAGAGCCGCTGCGGCGTCGTCGCGCCGCCCGCGATGCGCGGGCACGCCGCCTCGACGCGCTCACGGACGTCGGCCCCCATGCCCCACACCGCGACGGCGCCGCGCAGCGCCTCGGGGTCCGGTGCCGGGCGCGAGAGGCGCTCGCCGTCGACCCAGGCGCCGGAGCCGCGCTCGGCCGCGTAGGTCCGGCCGTGCGCCGGCAGGCAGATGACGCCCACGACCGGGGTGCCCCGCTCGACGAGCGCGACCATGACGGCGTGGTCGGGTGAGCCCTCGACGAACGCACGCGTCCCGTCGAGCGGGTCGACGACCCACGCGCGCGGTGCACCCGTCAGCGCACGCAGCACCGAGGGGTCGGCCGCCGAGGCCTCCTCGCCGACCACCGGGACGCCCGGCAGGATCCGGTCGAGCCCCTCGGCGAGCGCCGCCTCAGCCTCGGTGTCGACGACCGTCACGACGTCGTCCACGCCCTTCGCGGCGACGTCACCCGCAGCGAGCGCGCGGAAGCGCGGCGACACGACGCGCGCGGCGACGTCCTCGACGAGCGCGACCACCGCGTCGACGTCGACGCCCGTCCCCCCTGCCCCCCGCGTCAACGGCGCGACGCGTAGTTGGGCGCCTCGACCGTCATCTGGATGTCGTGCGGGTGGGACTCCTTGAGCCCGGCCGCCGTGATCCGGACGAACCGGCCGCGGCTCTGCAGCTCGGGGATGGTGCGGGCGCCGACGTAGAACATGGACTGCTGCAGCCCGCCGACGAGCTGGTGCGCGACCGCACGGAGCGGGCCGCGGTACGGGACCTGGCCCTCGATGCCCTCGGGGACGATCTTCTCGTCGCTCGCCACGTCGGCCTGGAAGTAGCGGTCCTTGGAGTACGAGACGCGCCCCCGCGAGGCCATCGCGCCGAGCGAGCCCATGCCGCGGTAGTGCTTGTACTGCTTGCCGTTGACGAACACGAGGTCGCCCGGGCTCTCGTCGCACCCGGCGAGCAGCGAGCCGAGCATCA
The DNA here is from genome assembly GCA_031844515.1 of Actinotalea sp. AC32. Taxonomy (GTDB): domain Bacteria; phylum Actinomycetota; class Actinomycetes; order Actinomycetales; family Cellulomonadaceae; genus Actinotalea. The sequence goes on from JAUZVJ010000024.1 coordinate 41,176, forward strand.
CGGTGTCCGCGCCGGCGACGAGCGCCTTGGCGATGTCGCCCGAGTACTGCAGGCCGCCGTCGCCGATCACGGGGACGCCTGCGGGGCGGCACGCCTTGGCCGCCTCGTGGATCGCGGTGACCTGCGGGACGCCGACGCCCGCGACGACGCGCGTCGTGCAGATCGACCCCGGCCCGACACCGACCTTGACCGCGTCCGCGCCGGCGTCGACGAGCGCCTGGGCGCCCGCACGCGTCGCGACGTTGCCGCCGACGACCTCGACGCCGCGCGCCGCGGGGTCCGTCTTGAGGCGGTGGATCATCGCGAGCATCGCCTGCGCGTGCCCGTGCGCGGTGTCGACGACCAGGACGTCCACGCCCGCGTCGACGAGCGCCATCGCCCGCTCCCACGCGTCGCCGTAGAAGCCGACGCCTGCGGCGACGCGCAGCCGGCCCTCGGCGTCCTTGGTCGCGTCGGGGTACTGCTCGGACTTCACGAAGTCCTTGACGGTGATGAGGCCCGCGAGCCGGCCCGCGTCGTCGACGAGCGGGAGCTTCTCGACCTTGTGCTTCGCGAGCAGCGCGGCGGCGTCGTCGTTGCTGATGCCCACCGGGCCCGTGACGAGCGGCATGCGCGTCATGACCTCGCGCACGCGCAGCGACGCGAAGTCCGCGGGCGGGACGAACCGCAGGTCGCGGTTGGTGATGATGCCGAGCAGGCGGCGGTCCTCGTCGACGACCGGGAGGCCCGAGACGCGGTAGACGCCGCACAGCTCGTCGAGCTCGGCGAGCGTCGCGTCGGGCCGGATGGTGACCGGGTCGGTCACCATGCCCGACTCCGAGCGCTTGACGAGCGTGACCTGGTGCGCCTGGTCCTCGATCGACAGGTTGCGGTGCAGCACGCCGATGCCGCCCTGGCGCGCCATCGCGATCGCCATGCGCGCCTCGGTGACCGTGTCCATCGCGGCCGACAGGAGCGGCACCGCGACCGAGACGCCCTTGGTCAGCCTCGCCGTGGTGTCGACCTCGGAGGGGATGACGTCGCTCTCGCCGGGCAGCAGCAGGACGTCGTCGTACGTCAGGCCCAGGAGGGCGAAGGGGTCTGCGGGGGCGTCGGGGGTGACGGGCTCGGGCGCGCTCACCCGGCGATAGTACGTGCCCGCCCGGGACGGCCGGGGCGGGCGTTCAGCGGATGAGGCCCTTGCGGAGGCCGATCGCGACGGCCTGCGCGCGGTCGGACGCACCGAGCTTGCGGAACAGGCGGCGCGCGTGGGTCTTCACGGTGTCCTCGGACAGGAAGAGCTCCGCGCCGATCTGCGCGTTGGACCGTCCGTGGCTCATGCCCGCGAGCACCTCGAGCTCGCGCTTGGTGAGCTCGACGCCGTCGGCGGCGGCCGGTCGCTCGGGCCGCGCGGGGGTGCGCTCGGCCTGCTGCGGGGGGCCCGCCTGCTGGGGGACGACGGACGCGGACAGGCTGTGCGCCGCGACCGCCGCGAGCTCGCTGCGGTCGACGTCGGGGGCGAGGTAGCCGCGCGCACCGAGCGCGACCGCGCGGTCGAGCGTGATCTCGTCGCCGGGGACGGCGAGCATGATGACGACGGGGTTGGTGCCGAGCGCGCGCAGCCGGCGCATCGCCTCGATCGGACCCGTGCCCGGCAGGTGCGCGTCGAGCAGCACGAGGCCGGGGCTCGCGCGGCGGGCCAGGGCGACGAGCTCCTCCGCGGTCGCAGCGGCTCGGGCCGGCGCGAGCGCCGAGATCCCATGGGCGGCGGCCACGATGCGCTCTCGCACGCTCGAGGAGCCGTGGCACACGATGACGCCTGCCATCGGCCCTCCTTCCTCACAGCACCGGCCGCAGCCGGGGCGCGGCCCTCGCCGCGCACGGATCTCATCGACAGCCACGACCACCGGCGTGAGCCCTCGACGCGGGTGAACTGACGCGGATCGACCGACTCGTCCGGGGAACGCACGACATGTCCGGACGAGCGGGACCGACGGCGGCGGTGCCGTCCGGGTCTCCGTCAGGTGCCGTCGCGTTCCGACCCGGGCGCCGACGGGGCGCCGGTCGGCGACGTCAGGTCACCGTCGCGAGGAGCTCGTGGAGCGTACCGGTGAGCGTCCGGATGCGGTGGACGGTCGCGGCGACCGGCAGGTCGAGCCCCTGGACCCCGTCGCCGTGCACGAAGACCGGCACGTCCTCGTCGGCCTCGACCACGCTCCGGACGGCCTCGACCGCCGTGGGCCGGTCGACCTCGTCGGGGCCCACCTGCACGAGGACGGCGTCGGGGCGGAGCCGGGAGAGCGCCTCGACCGCGGCGCGCGGGCTCGACGACGACAGGACGCGCACGCGAACGCCGCGCTCCTGCAGCGCCGTGGCGACGACGTGCACGAGCAGCTCGGTGCCACGGCCGGCGCTGAGCGCGAGAACCGTCGCACGGTCGTCGGGCGCGGGCGTGCGGGCGGCCGACGCGGCGGCGCGGCTGCGGAGCTCGGCGAACGCGGCGGCGGTCAGCGCGGGCGCGGCGTGCTCACCCGGCCCCTCGAGGGTCACGCGCCCGACGAGCGTGCGCAGCGCGGGGTCGACGAGGTCGGTCCACCACGCGACGGGGTCCCGCGGGTGCACGCGCGAGAGCATCCACCGGACGGCGGCGTTGTCGAAGTGGCCCGCAGCCGCGACGAGCGCAGGGGGGTCGGCGGCCATCGGCACCGCGTCGGTGTAGGCGTCGACGACCTGGCTCACCGAGGGTCCGCGCGGCCCGGCCCCGGCCACCGCGTCCGATGCCGGGTCGGCGGAGAGCGCGGCGCGCGCGGCCTCGGCGGGGGCGACGCCCTCGAGCGTCAGCCGGCGCATCACGAGGAGGCGGGAGACGTCTGTCGCGGAGTAGCGGCGGTGCGCCCCTGCGAGGTGCTCGGACGGACCCAGCCCGTAGCGGCGGTCCCACGTGCGCAGGGTGGCCGGGGCGACTCCGAGCCGACGGGCGACCGCGGCGACGGTCAGGGAGGGGCCGGACGCGGCGGGTTCCGTCTCGACACCTCCTCGGGCTGGTCCCCCGGGCTCCGGAGCGACGGTCAAGGGCGCGGCGGGGTGCCGTGCTGGGGCGACCGGGTCGCGGCCCGGACGGTCGGGCGGACGGCGGGCCTGCGCCCCGGCAGACCCTGACCTGGCCATGGAGCGATTCTGCCCGGCAACTGGCGCGATCCGCCACTTCACCGGCGCATCGGCGCGCCGCGGTCACCCCGCACGGCGCGATCCGGTGGACGTCATGGAGGGGTCCGTCGGCGCGACCCGGCTCCGGTCGGGCTCGCGACGACGACCGGCCGAGATCGCGCCCCGCGAGACCGGGCGGACGCGGTCCTCCGCGATGCGCACGTCGGACATTGTTCACACCTGCGGGCAAACGCGTCACGACCGCGTCATGCGGGCGTGGCGACCGTTGAGGACCTTCGTCCCTGGCCCGCGAGCGCAGAACTCACCCGGTCGTGTTCGAAGAAGTGTGAACGAGGGGGTTGACCAACTTCTGACGCGGTTCTAGGTTGGGCACAGCGCGCGGCGCCCCGGACGGAACGAACCGGGCGGGCGCCGACCACCAGCTCGATGTGCAGGAGGACGACATGACCGAGATCTCGCGGCTCCCCGGCCCGGTGATGGACCTCTGGGAGTGGCAGTACGAGGGCAAGTGCCGCGAGGCCGACCCCACGCTGTTCTTCCACCCGGAGGGCGAGCGGGGCTCGGCGCGTCGTCGTCGGGCGGAGGCCGCCAAGGCCGTCTGCGCCACCTGCCCGGTCATCGACGCCTGCCGCGAGCACTCGCTCGCCGTCCGCGAGCCCTACGGGGTGTGGGGCGGCCTCTCCGAGGAGGAGCGCACCGCGGTCCTCGCGCAGCGGCTCCGCAAGGCCGGCTGACCCACCCGTTCCACGACGGAGCCCCGTGCACCCCGGTGCACGGGGCTCCGTCGCGTCCGGCCGCAGCAGGACGCCGGGGCGGCGCCTGCACCGCACGTGTGCGGATCCCACCTGTCGCCGGACGACCGCTCGGCTCCGCACGGCGGACTCCCGACGACGCGTCCGGCGGACCACGGTCCCCGCGCCCCCCGGACGACGAAGCCCCGCACACCGAGGGTGTGCGGGGCCGTCCTGCGCCGGTTGGGCCGGCTGGTCGTGAGCTCAGCGCTCGACGACCGCCAGGATGTCGCGGGCCGAGAGGATCAGGTACTCCTCGCCGGAGTACTTGACCTCGGTGCCGCCGTACTTGCTGTAGATGACGGTGTCACCGACGGCGACGTCGAGCGGGATGCGCTGACCGTTGTCGTCGACACGCCCGGGACCGACAGCGAGGACCTCGCCCTCCTGCGGCTTCTCCTTGGCGGTGTCCGGGATGACCAGGCCGGAGGCGGTCGTCTGCTCTGCCTCGAGCGTGCGGACGACGACGCGGTCCTCGAGCGGCTTGATGGAGACCGACACAGCGGACCTCCCCTTCGCATTCGTGGGAACGGACGGATGTTCGTGGCAGTGCGTGCTGAGGACGACCGTCGTCGCGGGTGCCGGGCGTCGTCTGCCGTTGCTGCGCTGGTGGCACGGGTGCCGCCTCAGAATCTAGGCGCGGCGTTAGCACTCGGTCAACCTGAGTGCCAGACCGCGCGGCGTGGCACCGTGCGAGGATCGACGCGTGGATCCCGCCGCCCTGTCGCTGCTGCTCAGCCCCGAGGGATGGGCGCTCCTCGGCGCGCTCCCGCCCTACGACGAGGACCGCGCGATGGCCGTCTCCGAGCGGCTGCGGCGCGAGGGCGTCGACCCGGCGCTCGTGGCCGCGGCGCTCACCCAGTCGCGGCTGCGCACGCGGGCCCGGGCGAAGTTCTCCGACTTCGCGGACGGCATGCTCTTCACGCCCGAGGGGCTCGAGCAGGCGACGCGCCTGACCGTGGCGGCACGGCACGCCCAGCGGTACGCGGTCGCGGGCTGCGAGCGCGTCGCCGACCTCACGTGCGGGCTCGGCGGCGACGCGATGGCGATGGCCGCCCTGGGCCTGCGTGTCCTCGCGACCGACGTGGACGAGCTCACCGCGGCGCTCGCGACCGTCAACCTGCGGCACTTCCCCGACGCGGAGGTGCGGCACGGCGACGGGCTCGCCCTGGACCTGACGGCCGAGGGCGTCGACGGCGTCTTCGCCGACCCGGCACGGCGCACGACCGGCGGCCGCCGCAGGCACGACCCCGCGTCGTACGCGCCGCCGCTCGACGACGTGCTCGCCGTCCGCGCGGAGGTCCCGGCCCTCGGCGTCAAGGTCGGCCCGGCGATCCCCCACGACCTCGTGCCCGCCGACGCCGAGGCGCAGTGGGTGAGCGTCGACGGCGACGTCGTCGAGGCGGGGCTCTGGTTCGGGCCGCTCGCCCCCGACGGGCCCGGTCACAGCGCGCTGCTCCTCGGGGAGGGCGGCGCGACGACCGTACGCACGCCCGACGGCGGGCTCGACGCCCCCGACGTGGGCCGCGTGGGCGCGTACCTGCACGAGCCCGACGGAGCCGTGATCAGGGCCGGCCTCGTCGCCCTCGTCGCCGAGCAGGTGCACGGGCGGCTCGTCGACCCCACCATTGCGTACGTGACCTCGGACAGCCTCGTGGCGACACCTCTGGCCACCAGCTACCGCGTGCTCGACGTCATGCCCTTCGGCGTCAAGCGCCTGCGCACCGCGCTGCGCGAGCGCGGCGTCGGGCGGCTGACGATCAAGAAGCGCGGCACCGCCGTCGTGCCCGAGCAGCTGCGCAAGCAGCTCGACCTGCGGGGCGAGGGCGACGCGACGGTGGTCCTCACGCGCGTCGCCGGCGCGCAGAGCGCGATCCTCGTGGAGCGTGTCTGATGCAGATCCCGTTCGCGGAGTCCGAGCGGTCGACCCTCGGCGTGGAGTGGGAGCTCGCGCTCGTCGACGCCGACAGCGGCGACCTGCGCCAGGTCGCGCAGACCGTCCTCGACGCGGTCGCGCCGGACGACGGCGACGAGCACCCCACCATCAAGCAGGAGCTGCTCCTCAACACCGTCGAGATCGTCACGGGGGTGTGCCGCACGGTCGCCGAGGCCGGCGCGGACCTCCAGCGGAGCATCGACGAGATCCGCGCGGTCACCGACCCCCTGCGCGTCGAGCTCATGTGCGCGGGCACGCACCCGTTCGCCCGGTGGAGCAACCAGCGGGTGACCGACAAGCAGCGGTACGCCACGCTCATCGACCGCACGCAGTGGTGGGGCAGGCAGATGCTCATCTACGGCGTCCACGTGCACGTCGGCATCGAGCGGCGCGACAAGGTGCTGCCGATCCTCCGCGCGATGCTCACGTGCTACCCGCACCTGCAGGCGCTGTCCGCGTCGTCGCCCTTCTGGGGCGGCAAGGACACGGGCTACGCGTCCAACCGCGCGCTCATGTTCCAGCAGCTGCCGACGGCCGGCCTGCCGTTCCAGTTCGACCGCTGGGAGGACCTCGAGCGGTACACCGCGGACATGATGCACACCGGCGTCATCGACCAGTTCGACGAGATCCGCTGGGACCTGCGCCCCTCGCCGCGTCTCGGCACGCTCGAGATGCGCATCTGCGACGGCGCGTCGAACCTCGCCGAGGTGTCCGCGTTCGCCGCGCTCACGCACTGCCTCGTCGAGCACTTCTCGACGATGCTGGACGAGGGCCGGGAGACGCCCGCGCTGCCCCCGTGGTTCGCGCAGGAGAACAAGTGGCGCTCCGCGCGCTACGGCATGGACGCGATCATCATCACGAGCGCGCGGGGTGACGAGGAGCTCGTGACGGACGCCGTCGAGAAGCTGCTCACCGAGCTCGAGCCGACCGCCGAGCGGCTGCGGTGCGCCGACGAGCTCGACGGCATCCGGACGATCCTGCGCAAGGGAGCGTCCTACCAGCGCCAGCGGGCTGTCGCGCGCCGCAACGGTGGCGAGCTCGACGCCGTCGTGAACGCCCTCGTCGCGGAGATGCGGGCCGGCCGGCCGCTCTGAACGTCGGGCGACGGCCGAGGCGAGGGCGACCCGGTCCGCCCTTGCGGCGGACGGCACGGTCCGCGAGGCTCCGGACGTGGACGTGGACGTGGACGACGACGCCGCGGGGGCGGTCGCGCAGGAGCTCCCCGGCGAGCCCGTGCACGCTGCGGCTCCTGGCACCGCACCCGGCGAGCCCCGTTCCGGCGTCGCCGGGCGGCGCCGTCGCCGGACGCTCGTCGGGAGCGCGGCAGCCCTCGCGCTCGTCGGTCTGTGGCTCGCCCTGGGGTTCTCGCCGCGCCTCGCGCCCGGTCCGTTCTCCGCCACCCCGGCCGGCTGGGAGACGGACCCGAGCGCGACGGGGGCGCTGCCCGGCGAGGAGGCGTGGCGGTTCACCGACCCGGGACCCGACGGTGCATCCTTCACGGTGAGCTGGACGAACACCGGGTTCCTCCCGGTCCGCGTCTCCGCGGCGGCCGACCAGGCGCTCGTCGTGCGCACCGAGCTCGTGCGCGCCGAGCAGTGGACGAGCGTCCCGCCGCCCGTCGACCCCGACGCCGCGCCGCACGACGTCGTCGTCATCGCGCCCGGCGAGGTCGTCGCGGTCAGCCCGACGATCGCGATCCCGTGCGTCCCCATGACGGCGGGCTCCGCCCTCGGCGTGTCGACCATCGCGCTCGAGGCGGGCAGCCTGGGGCTGCACCGGCGGGTCGAGCTGCAGCTCCCCGCGACGATGTGGCTCGCGTCGTCCACGGACCGGACGTGCGACGACGGCGGTGCCGGCCTGTCGGAGCCGAGGCACTGACGCCCCAGGCGCTCAGCGCCCGACGACGACCTGCGTGAGCGGCATCGAGGAGTCCACCGCGAGGTCCAGGGGCGAGGCCGGGACGCCACGGCGCACCGCCGCGGCGCCGACGGCCGCGATCATCGCCCCGTTGTCCGTGCAGTAGCGCACCGGCGGGATGCGCAGCGTGATGCCCGCCTCGGCGCAGCGGTGCGCCGCGAGCTCGCGCAGCTGCGAGTTGGCGGAGAACCCGCCGCCGACGACGAGCGTGTCGACGCCGTGCCGACGGCACGCGGCGATCGTCTTGGCGGTCAGGACGTCCGCGACGGAGGCCGCGAAGGACGCCGCGACGTCGGCGAGCGGGACGGGCTCCCCGGCGTCCTCGCGCGCCTCGACCCAGCGCGCCACGGCGGTCTTCAGGCCCGAGAACGAGAAGTCGTCGGCGTGCCGCGCCTGGTCCTTCGGGGCGGTGAGGCCGCGCGGGAAGCGGATCGCGGTGGGGTCGCCCTCGCGCGCGAGGCGGTCGACGTGCGGACCGCCCGGGTACGGCAGGCCGAGCAGGCGGCCCACCTTGTCGAAGGCCTCCCCCGCGGCGTCGTCGAGCGTGTGGCCGAGCTCGGTCACGCCGTCGACGGCGTCGTCCACGAGCAGGAGCGACGAGTGGCCGCCCGAGACGACCAGCGCCATCACGCGGTCGGGGAACAGCCCGTGCACGAGCTCGTCGACGACGACGTGGCCGATGACGTGGTTGACGCCGTAGAGCGGTCGGTCGAGCGCGACCGCGAGCGCCTTGGCCGCGGACGCGCCGACCGTGAGCGGCCCGACGAGCCCGGGTCCCGCCGTCACCGCGACCGCGTCGACGTCCGCGAGCGTGACGCCCGCGTCGTCGAGCGCGCGGCGGAGCGTCGGCACCATCGCCTCGAGGTGGGCGCGCGACGCGATCTCGGGGATGATCCCGCCGAACCGCGCGTGCTCGTCGACCGAGCTCGCGACCGCGTCGGAGAGCAGCTCGCTCGCGTCGTCGGTCGCACGGACGACCGCGACACCGGTCTCGTCGCACGAGGACTCGATGCCGAGGACGAGGGCGGCGGGAGGCATGGGGACAGCGTAGGAGCCGCTCGGGCGACGCCGAGCCACGTCACGTCGCCAGGTACTTGGCGATACCGAGTACCTGGCGTAGCCTCGTCCCATGGCCGACCCGCGGGACCCCCAGCTGCTCAAGGGCGTCCTGCCCATGCTGGTCCTGCGGCTGCTCGCGGCGCAGGAGTCCTACGGCTGGAAGCTCGTCACCCGCCTGCGGGATGCCGGCCTCGCCGACATCAGCGCGGGCACGGTCTACCCGGTGCTCAACCGGCTCGAGCGCGAGGGGCAGGTCGCGTCGCGACTCGTCGCGTCGACGTCGGGGCCCGCACGCAAGTACTACACGCCGACCGACGTCGGCCGGGCCGCCCTCGCGAGGGCCGAGTCGGCCTGGACGGACCTCGTGCACGTCGTCGCCGGCGTGCTCGACCACCACGACGGGACCGCCGTCCCGTCGCACACACCCGAGGGGGACCGATGACCAGCACCGGGCGCGCCGACCGCATCCGGCTCGAGTGGTATCTCGCACGCCTGTCGTGGGCGCTCCAGGACTACCCGGGCCGCCGTCGGCGCGAGGTGATCCGCCAGCTGCGCTCGGACACGCTCGCCGCGGCCGCCGAGGTCGGGATGGCCGAGGCGCTGCGCGACCTGGGGCACCCCGTCGCGCTCGCCGAGGGCTACGTCACCGGGCTCGGGCGACGCCTCCCCCGCTACACGTCCGGCGGGGTCGCCGCGGCGCTCGCCGTCGGTGCTCTGCTCTACCTGTCGCTCGCGTACGCCGCGGGAACCATCGACACGCTCGAGGCGCTCGGCGGGGGCTCCGTCACGACGCACCCGCTCGGCGGCGAGGTGACCTTCACCGCGCTCGACGGCGAGCTGTCCGTCGCGTCGAGCATGTCGTGGCAGGGCGGGCTGCTGCACGTGGCCGTGGGCGCGGTCGCGTTCGTGCTCGTCGGGCGCCTGTGGCGCCTCCTGGGCTGAGCCCGGGGCGTGTGAAGGTCGTCACGTCGGGGAAGCCCTGGCCGCGGCGTCCGGTTCGCACGACCATGACGACGGCAACGCTCACGACCCCCGACGGCACGCTCGCCCGCCTCGACGCCGACGCGCAGGACGCCCTGTTCCGCCGGCCCCGCACCGCTCGTGCCTGGTCCGACGCGCCCGTCCCGGACGAGCTCGTCGAGCACGTGCACGACCTCGTGCGCTGGAACCCGACCGCGTTCAACTCCTCGCCGATGCGCCTGCTGGTCGTCCGGTCGCAGGACGCCCGCTCCCGGCTCGCCGCGCACATGAGCCCCGCCAACCGCGAGCGCGTGCTCGGCGCGCCCCTGACGCTCGTCGTCGCGGCCGACACCGACTTCCACGAGCACCTGCCCCGCCTCGCGCCCCACATGCCGGACGCGCGCGAGCGCTTCGACGGCGACCCGGCCTCGCGCGAGCGCCTCGCACGCGACAACGCGTGGCTCCAGGCCGGCTACCTCCTCGTCGCGCTGCGCGCGCAGGGACTCGAGGTCGGGCCGATGAGCGGGCTCGACGCGCCCGGCGTCGACGCCGACCTGCTCGCGGGCACCGCGTGGCGCACGCTCATGGTGGTCAACGTCGGCTGGCCCGCGGCCGAGCCCGCGCACCACCCGCGTGCGGACCGCCTCGCGCTCGCGGACGTCGCACGCACGGTCTGACTGCGCACGGTCCGACCGTGCACGGACCGACCACGCATGGTCCGACGACGACCGGCCCTCAGAGCGCGAGGCGCATCGTGAACGCGTCGACGTCCTCGGGCTGGTAGTACCGCCGACGGCGGCCGAGCACCTCGAACCCGTGGCGCTCGTACAGCGTGATCGCCGGGTCGTTGTCGACGCGCACCTCGAGCAGCACCGAGGACGCGCCGAGGTCCCGCGCGGTCTGGACGACCCACACGAGCAGCGCCGTCCCGATCCCCCGCCGCTGCGCGACGGGGTCGACACCGATCGTCATGACCTGGGCGACGTCGCCGTCGAACCACAGGCCCGCGTAGCCGACGAGCACCCCGTCGGCGTCGACGCCCGCGTACGCGCGGCCGGGGGCGTCGAGCTCCTCGGTGAGCATGCCGAGCGTCCACGCCGACGCGCCGAACAGCACGCGCTCGAGCTCGACGAGCCGCGGCAGGTCGGCCGTGGCGAGCGCGCGGACGGTCATGCCGTCGCCCGCTTGCGCCCCCCGGACGGCGTCACGTCGGGGCGGCGCAGGTACAGCGGCTCAGCCGGCTGGTCGTCCCCCGCGGCCGCGCGGTCGAGCGCGAGGCGCGCGAGCAGCACGGGATCCACCTCGACGGGTGCGCCGTCGACCGGAGGGAGCACGTCCGCGTAGAGGTGCGCGCCGGCCCCCACGACGACCGCGCCGCCGACGACGACGTCCGCGGGGCGCCGCACCTCGGGACCCTCGACGAGGCGGACGCCGGCGTCGGTCACCGCGTAGCGCGCGACGTACACCTCACGGCGCCGCGCGTCGGTCACCACGAGGACCTCGTCCCCCGGCCGGGCGACGTCGCGCGCCGCGAGCGCCACCGCGTCCAGGCTCGGGACCCCGTGCACGGGCAGCCCGAGCGCGAACCCGAACGTCCTCGCCGTGACGAGCCCCGCGCGCAGGCCCGTGAAGGGTGCGGGTCCGGTGCCCGCGACCACCGCGGTCAGCTCCCGGCGGTCGACGTCGGCCGCCGCGAGCGCCTCGAGGACGAGCGGTGCGAGCAGCTCGGCGTGGTGGCGCTGCTCGGCGAGCCGGCGCCGTGCGAGGGCGCCGCCGTCCGGCCCGACGACGGCGACGGCGAGGTCGGCGGACGTGTCCAGGGCGAGCAGCACGCCGTCCATCCTCGCAGGACTCACGCCGACGGGACGACGGGCAGCGGCACGCCGTCCCAGCGCGCGCCGACGCCGCGCACGGTCACGTGGCGCACGCCGACGTCGGCCTGCTCGAGGTCCGCCCCGCCCGCGCCGCCGCCGAGCGGCATCTCCCCGTGGGGGCGCTCGATCGTCACCTCGAGCCGGTCCTCGGACAGCACCTCCGCGAGCCCGGCACCCCATTCGACGAGCGTGACCGAGTCCTCGAGGCTCTCGTCCAGGTCGAGCGCGTCGAGCTCGTCGAGCGAGCCGAGCCGGTAGGCGTCGACGTGCACGAGCGCGGGGCCGCCGGTCGTCGACGGGTGCACGCGGGCGATGACGAACGTCGGCGACGACACCTGGCCCCGCACGCCGAGGCCGTCGCCGACCCCCTGCGCGAACGTCGTCTTGCCCGCGCCGAGCGGACCGGTGAGGACGACCAGGTCCCCCGCGCGCAGCAGCCCCGCGAGCCCGCGCGCGTAGGAGCGTGTCGCGTCGGCGTCCGGCAGGTCGACGCGCACGGACGTCACGGCGCCTCCCCCACGTAGGTCCGCGGCACGCGCGCGCCCAGCCGCGTGACGATCTCGTAGGAGATCGTCCCCGCGGCGCGCGCCCAGTCCTCCGCGGTCGGCTCGCCGTCGCGCCCCGGGCCGAACAGCACCACCGTGTCGCCCGCGGTCTCGCCCGCACCCGGTCCGAGGTCCACCACGACCTGGTCCATGCACACGCGGCCGGCCACGCCGAGACGTCGGCCGCCGACCTGGAGCGGTCCGCCCGGTGCGGCGTCGTCGCCCGACGCGTGCCGCGGGACGCCGTCGCCGTACCCGAGCGGCACGACGCCGAGCACCGTCCGCTCGGTCGTCGTGTAGGCGTGCGCGTACGAGACGCCCTGCCCCGCGTCGACCTCCTTGACGAGCGCGAGCTCGGCCTCGACGCGCATCGCGGGCACGAGCCCGTACTCCTCGGGGCCCCCGAGCTGCGGCACGGGTGAGAGGCCGTACACCGCGAGGCCCGGGCGCACGAGGTCGAGGTGCACCGACGGATCGGTGAGCGTCGCGGCCGAGTTGGCGAGGTGGCGCACCTCGAGCCGCGCGCCGAGCCCCTCCACGAGCCGCACCGCGTCGGCGAAGACCTCGGCCTGGCGGCGCACCGTGGGGTGGTCGGGCGCGTCGGCCCACGCGAGGTGGGACCACAGCCCGACGACGCGGCACAGCCCCTCGGCCTCGGCGCGCAGGGTGGCGTCGACGAGGGCCCCGAGCTCGCCGGGCATGACGCCGTTGCGGCCCAGGCCCGTGTCGACCTTGACGTGGACCCGCGCGGTCCGGCCGGTCGCCCGCGCCCCGGCGAGCACCTCCTCGAGCGCCCACGGCGCCGCGACCGACAGGTCGACGCCCGCCCCGACGGCCTCCGCGAGCGGCGCACCCGGTGCGTACAGCCAGGCGAGCACGGGCGCCTCGATCCCGGCGGCCCTCAGCGCGAGCGCCTCGGAGACCTGCGCCGTCCCGAGCCACGTCGCGCCACCCGCCAGCGCGGCCCGCGCGCTGGGGACCAGGCCGTGGCCGTAGGCGTCGGCCTTGACGACCGCGAGGACCGCTGCACCCCGGGCGTGGTCGGCGAGCGCGGCCACGTTGGCACGGATCGCTGCGAGGTCGACGACGGCACGTGCCGGGTAGTGGCTCACGGCGGCCAGTGTCGCACCGAGCGCGCCGTCGGCCGCGCCGGACGCGGCGGACCGACCTAGCGTGGCCCCATGACCGACGACACCAGGACACCCGAACGTCTCGAGCGGGACGGCTGGGACGCGCTCGTCGCGGGCGGCACCACGGCCCGCGAGTTCTACGCCGACGTGCTCGACGAGCACGTCGGGATGCTGCTGCCGGGCGGTCTCCGGCTCGCCGACCGGGAGCTCACGCTGCAGACCATGGGTGACTCGCCGTGGGACCGCTACGAGCTCGAGGACGTGACGGTCACGTCGCTCGCCGACGACGTCGCGCTCGTGACCTACGGCGCCGTCGCGCACCGCGGCGACCAGGAGTACTCGGCCCTCATGAGCAGCGTGTACGTGCGCCGCGGGGACGACTGGCGGCTCGCCTTCCACCAGCAGACGCCGCGCTGACGAGCTGACCGGGCGGCGGACCCGGGCTCAGTCGGGGCGCACGACGACGTCCGCGCGGGCCCGCCCGGCGGCGACGAGCCGCGCGTTGCGCTCGTCGGAGCGGAGCACCCAGCCCCGCGCGGCGGCCGGCTCCTTGCCGAACGCGACGTGGCGTGCGACCAGGCGGGCGACCCGCACGTCGTCGCTCAGGTCCAGGTACCAGCACCTGTCGAGCAGCCCCCGGACGTCCGCCCACGGCCCGTCGTCGTGCAGCAGGTAGTTGCCCTCGACGACGACGAGCCGGTCCTCCGGCTCGACCGGCACCGTGCCCGCCACGGGCTCCTCGATCTCGCGGTCGAACCGCGGGAGGTGGACCGTCGGGGTGCCCGGACGCTGCTCGCGCACGCGCCGCAGCGCCGCGACGAAGCCCACGGCGTCGAACGTGTCCGGTGCGCCCTTGCGGTCGGCGCGGCCGAGTCGCTCGAGCTCGGACTGCGCGAGGTGGAAGCCGTCCATGGGCACCAGCACCGACGCGACACCCGCCGCCCGCGCCTCGTCCACGACGCGCTCGGCGAGCGTCGACTTGCCTGCGCCCGGCGGCCCGGCGATGCCCAGCACCACCCGGCCGCCGCCCGCGTGCGACGCCCACGCGACCACCCGGCGC
>JAUZVJ010000025.1:0-55527 GCA_031844515.1 Actinotalea sp. AC32
ACGCCTCGCCGCCGGACGACGCGCGGGGGACGGACGGCGCGTCGGCGCCCGACGACGTGTCCGGGGCCGGCGACGTGCCGGGGCCCGACGGCGTGGCGTGGTCCGAGGGCGCGTCAGACGGCGTGTCGCCGTCCGACCGGGCATCGCGCTCGGGTCCGACCCCGGCGGGTCGGAGCGACGTCCTGGTCTCCCGAACCGGCTCCTGCGAGGGCGCCGGGGCGACGGGCGGCCCTTCGGTGCGACCCGCCGGCGAGGCCGGTGCGGCGTCTGCCGGGCGTGCGGGCGTCGGCTCGTCCGTCGAGGTGGCGTCCGCCACGGGGGCCCCGGCGGGCTCGTGACCGTCCGACGGGCCGGCGTCGACGGGCGCCGCGGGCTGCGCGCCCCGGCGCGTGTGCTCGCGCGTCGGCGCGCCCCCCGGCGTCTCGGTCATCGGTTCAGGATAGGCGCGGCCCCCGTGCGGGGTGCCTCCGGTCCGCCCCGTGGCCGCACGTGCGGTCACCGCCGCGGCGACGACCCGGGCGACGGCGTCGAGCAGGCGGGGTGCGCGCGCGTCAGGACACCGGGCCCGTGAGCTGCTCGCCAGGCCCTTCGCCAGGGGCGTCGGGGTACGCCGAGGCCTCGCGGAACGCGAGCTGGAGCGACCGGAGGCCGTCGCGCAGGGACCGGGCGTGCTGGTTGCCGATCTCCGGTGCCGCTGCCGTCACGAGGCCTGCGAGCGCCGTGATGAGCTTCCGTGCCTCGTCGAGGTCCGCGAGGTCGGCGCCGCGGCCCTCCTCGGTGTCCTCGGCGAGACCGCACTTCACCGCGGCCGCACTCATGAGGTGCACGGCCGCGGCCTGGATGACCGCGACCGCGGGGACGTCGGCGATGTCGCGCACGGCCTCCACGACGCCGTGGGAGGTCGCGCGGTCGTCGGCCTGCGGCGCGGCTGCCGCGGCGGCGGTCTCGTGGTGCGGGCCGGGGGCGGGGGAGGATGCGGTCACGCGAGGATCATCCCACCGGACGGCGGGGTGGCCCTGCCCGCCCGTCCTCGCACGTCGCCGCCGGTTCCGAACCCGGATCCACGGGTCCCCGGGGACGGGTGGTACAGTTGCCCGTTGACCGACCGATGCTCCGACCTGATTGGGTCACGGCCCGCGCACCACGCGGGACGCGATCCGGCGGGACGTGGGCCTCGGTGCACAAGCGGAGCTGATCCCACCCGAGCACCGACCGTCCTCCGGGACGACAGGGGCCGGGTCCGGTCCGGAGGACGTGGTGGCACAGGTGTGCTGCGACGCCCTCGGCGTCGTCGTGGCGCTCGGACCCCAGGCCCTCGCAGCGTGCTCGGTGCGGGGGCCTTCCTCGTGCCCGGCGGTCGTCCCGTCGAGTCGAGGAGCAGCACATCAGCGAGCCGCGCATCAACGATCGGATCCGCGTGTCGGAGGTCCGCCTGGTCGGACCCAACGGCGAGCAGGTCGGCATCGTCCGGGTTGAGGACGCCCTCCGGCTGGCGCAGGAGGCCGATCTCGACCTGGTCGAGGTCGCCCCGGACGCCCGGCCGCCGGTCTGCAAGCTCATGGACTTCGGCAAGTTCAAGTACGAGGCCGACATGAAGGCGCGTGAGGCCCGGCGCAACCAGGCCAACACGATCCTCAAGGAGATCCGCTTCCGGCTGAAGATCGACCCGCACGACTACGGCACCAAGAAGGGCCATGTCGAGCGGTTCCTCAAGGCCGGCGACAAGGTCAAGGTCATGATCATGTTCCGTGGTCGCGAGCAGTCGCGCCCGGAGATGGGCCTGCGCCTGCTCCAGCGCCTCGCTGACGACGTCGCCGAGCTCGGCTACGTCGAGAGCGCGCCGAAGCAGGACGGCCGAAACATGATCATGGTTCTCGGGCCGACGAAGAAGAAGGCCGAGGCGCGCAACGAGCAGCGGCGCCGTCAGGCCGAGGCCGAGGCGGCCAAGGACGACGCACCCGTCGAGGGTGCCGACGCCACGCAGACCCCGACCACCTGACGTGTGCGGGCCCACCGGCCCGCACGTCGACGAAGTCGCCGCCCGGCGACCTGAAGGAAGAGAGCACGCCAGTGCCGAAGAACAAGACGCACAGTGGTGCGAAGAAGCGGTTCCGGATCACGGGGACCGGCAAGGTCATGCGCGAGCAGGCGAACGCGCGTCACCTGCTCGAGCACAAGTCGAGCCGGCGCACGCGCCGCCTCGCGGCCGACCAGGTCATGTCGCCCGCCGACACCCCCAAGATCAAGAAGCTGCTCGGCAAGTGAGCCCGTGGGCGCCCCGGCGCCCCGCTCACCCTGAGCCCCGAAACGCAAGGAGCATCACGTGGCACGCGTGAAGCGGGCGGTCAACGCCCAGAAGAAGCGCCGGTCGACCCTCGAGCGGGCGTCCGGCTACCGCGGTCAGCGGTCGCGCCTGTACCGCAAGGCGAAGGAGCAGGTCACCCACTCCCTCGTCTACGCCTACCGCGACCGCAAGGCGCGCAAGGGCGAGTTCCGCAAGCTGTGGATCCAGCGCATCAACGCCGCGGTCCGCGCCGAGGGCATGACCTACAACCGCTTCATCCAGGGTCTCAAGGCCGCTGGTGTCGAGGTGGACCGTCGCGTCCTCGCCGACCTCGCGGTCAACGACGCGGCAGCCTTCTCGGCGCTCGTCCAGGTCGCGAAGGACGCCCTCCCCGAGGACGTCAACGCGCCGTCGGCAGCCTGACGCAGCACCACCCGGACGCCCGGCCGATGCCCGAGCTGACCAACCCCCGCGCGGAGCGGGTGAGGTCGGTGCGGGCGTTGGCCGGGCGTCCTGCGCGTCTGCGGTCCGGTCGTTTCCTCGTCGAGGGGCCGCAGTCCGTCCGCGAGCTCGTGCGCGAGCAGCCGGCCGCCGTGGCGGAGCTGTACCTCACGGACGAAGCAGTCGGGCGTCACGCGGACATCGTCGGGGCGGCGGCCGCTGCCGGCCTGCCGCACCGGACCGGGACGCCCGAGGTGCTCGCGGCGATGAGCCCCGACGCCCAGGGCGTCGTGGCGGTCGCCCGAGCCAGGCCGCTGTCGCTCGCCGACGTGCTCGAGCGCCGACCGGGACTCGTCGCGCTGCTCGCGCGGGTACGCGACCCGGGGAACGCGGGAGCCGTCATCCGCGCGGCCGACGCCGCCGGCGCCCAGGCCGTGGTGCTGACGAGCGAGAGCGTCGACCCGCACAACCCCAAGGTCGTCCGCTCGACCGCGGGCTCGCTGTTCCACCTCCCGGTCGTCACGGGCGTCGGCCTCGAGGAGGCGGTCGACGCGCTCCGCTCGGCCGGGCTGCTCGTCCTCGCCGCCGACGGGACGGGCGAGCACGACCTCGACGACCTCCTCGACGTCGCCGGGACAGGGCCGCGGGACGCACCCGACCTCGCCGCGCCGACCGCCTGGCTCCTCGGCAACGAGGCGTGGGGCCTGCCGCAGGAGGACCGTGCGCGGGCGGATGCCGTCGTGCGGGTCCCCATCCACGGCCGTGCCGAGTCGCTCAACCTCGCCACGGCGGCGACCGTGCTGCTGTACGCGTCGGCGCGCGCCCAGCGCCGTCGCGGTGGTCGCGCGTCGGACGACGGGCCGCAGGACGGCTGACCGTGCGCGTCTTCGCCGCCGTCCGACCGCCCGAGCCGGTGCTCGAGCACCTCGCGGGTGCGCTCGTGGCCGTCGGTGTCGGCGGGTCGGTCCGGACCGACGCCGTGCGCTGGACCGACCCCGAGAACTGGCACCTGACGCTCGCGTTCTACGGCGACGTCCCCGACGGCTCGGTCGCCGAGGTGGACGCAGGGCTGGCGGAGGCCGCACGGTCGTCCTCGCCGTTCGAGGTCCGGCTCCGGGGAGCCGGGGTGTTCGCGCACCGGACGTTGTGGGTGGGGCTCGCCGGCGCGGTCGACCGCATGGTCGCCCTCGGCGCGGACGCGCGGGACGCCGGTGAGGGCGTCGTGCGCTGGGAGGACGACCGCGTGCGGTCGCGCCCGCACCTGACCGTCGCCCGGGCGACGCCGTCCGCTCGACGACGCGACCCGCGCGGGCGACGCGCAGCGGAGGACCCCCTGGCCGCCCCGGTCCACGCGCTCTCGCTCTACGAGGGACCGACGTGGTCCGTCGACGAGGTCCGCCTCGTCCGCTCCGAGCCCGGCCGCGGCCGCGGCGGCGGCCCGCTGTACACGGATCTCGCTCGGCACCCGCTCGGCGCTGTGGCAGCATGACGCCCATGCAGCGCACCGGCACGGCGGTCTCCCGCCGATTTCCGCGGCCCGTCCTCGGGCCGCGCGACGTGTAGCGCACACCTTCCTCGCCCGGCGGGCGACGGACGGGTCCGGGGGACGGGCGCAACTAGACTCCCGAGGGCCGCAAGGCCCCGCACCCTCCCGGAAGGTCCGCATGTCCGACCCCACACCCCTGTCACCGCTCGACGCCGCTGGTGTCGACGCCGCCGTCGAGCACGCGCTCGAGGCGTTCGCCGCCGCGGGCGACCTCGACGAGCTGAAGTCCGCACGCCTCGCCCACGCGGGTGACCGGAGCCCGCTCGCGCTGGCCAACCGGGCGATCGGTGGCCTCGCCGCCGCGGACAAGGCCGTCGCCGGTCGCACGGTCGGCGGCGCGCGCGGCCGTGTCGCCGCCGCGCTGGCCGCGCGCCAGGAGGCGCTCGAGGTCGAGCGTGACGAGCGCGTCCTCGTCGAGGAGTCGGTCGACGTGACCCTCCCGGTGGATCGCGTGGCGCCCGGTGCACGGCACCCGCTCGAGCTCCTCCAGGAGCGGGTCGCGGACGTGTTCGTCGCGATGGGGTGGGAGATCGCCGAGGGGCCGGAGGTCGAGGCGGAGTGGTTCAACTTCGACGCCCTCAACTTCGGCGTCGACCACCCTGCACGGCAGATGCAGGACACCTTCTTCGTCGCCGACGAGGAGGGCGGTGCGGACTCCGGCCTCGTGCTGCGCACGCACACCTCGCCCGTGCAGGCGCGGACGCTCCTCGAGCGCGACCTCCCCGTCTACGTCGCCTGCCCGGGCAAGACCTTCCGCACCGACGAGCTCGACGCGACGCACACCCCGGTGTTCCACCAGGTCGAGGGGCTCGCGGTCGACAAGGGTCTGACGATGGCCCACCTCAAGGGCACGCTCGACCACTTCGCCCGCGCGGTGTTCGGTCCCGAGGCCCGCACGCGTCTGCGCCCGTCCTTCTTCCCGTTCACCGAGCCGAGCGCCGAGATGGACCTCTGGTTCCCGCAGAAGAAGGGCGGTGCCGGCTGGATCGAGTGGGGCGGCTGCGGGATGGTCAACCCCAACGTCCTGCGCGCGTGCGGCGTCGACCCCGAGGTCTACTCCGGGTTCGCGTTCGGCATGGGGATCGAGCGCACGCTCATGCTGCGCCACGGGATCTCGGACATGCACGACATGGTCGAGGGCGACGCGCGCTTCTCCCTCCAGTTCCAGGCGGTGATCTGATGCCTCGCATCCCTCTCGGCTGGCTCGCCGAGCACGTCGACCTGCCGGCGGGGACGACCGCCGAGCAGCTCGCGGCCGACCTCGTCCGCGTCGGGCTCGAGGAGGAGGCGCTCCACCCGGCGGCGGTGACGGGCCCCCTCGTCGTCGGGCGCGTCGTCGAGCGCACGCCCGAGCCGCAGAGGAACGGCAAGACGATCAACTGGTGCCGCGTGGACGTCGGCGCGCACAACGAGGTCGCGGAGGACGGCTCGCTGCGGCCCCGGGGCATCGTGTGCGGTGCCCACAACTTCGACGCCGGCGACCTGGTCGTCGTCGCGCTGCCCGGCGCCGTCCTGCCCGGTCCGTTCCCGATCGCCTCGCGCAAGACCTACGGCCACGTGTCGGACGGGATGATCTGCTCGACGCGCGAGCTGGGCCTGGGTGACGACCACGACGGGATCATGGTCCTGTCGCCGGCCGACGTCCTCGCCGAGCCGGGCGACGACGCGCGCGAGCTCCTCGGACTCGGCGAGGAGGTCCTCGAGATCAACGTGACGCCGGACCGGGGCTACTGCTTCTCGATGCGAGGCGTGGCGCGCGAGTACGGCCACGCGACGGGAGCGTCGTTCCGCGACCCCGGACTCCAGACCGACGAGGACGTCGCCCCGGCCGCGGGCGGGTTCCCGGTCGAGCTCGACGACGACGCTCCCGTCCACGGCGTCCCGGGCTGCGACCGCTTCGTCGCGCAGGTCGTCCGTGGCGTGCGTGCGTCCGCGCCGTCCCCGGCGTGGATGCAGCGGCGGCTGACGCAGGCCGGCATGCGGCCCATCTCGCTCGCCGTCGACGTGACGAACTACGTCATGCTCGACCTCGGGCAGCCCCTGCACGCCTACGACCTCACCCAGGTCGCAGGACCGGTCGTCGTGCGGCGTGCGCGTGCGGGCGAACGCCTCACGACGCTCGACGACGTGACGCGCGAGCTGGACCCGGAGGACCTGCTCATCACCGACAGCCCCGCGGGTGCCGGGCGTGCCGGTCGCGTGCTCGGCCTGGCCGGGGTCATGGGAGGCGCCGGGTCGGAGGTCTCCGAGGACACGACGGACCTCCTCCTCGAGGGTGCCCACTTCGACGCTGTGTCGGTCGCCCGCACCGCGCGTCGGCACCGCATCGCGAGCGAGGCCGCCCGCCGTTTCGAACGTGGGGTCGACCCGCGGCTCGCCCGCGTCGCGGTGCGGCGCGCGGCGCAGCTCCTGGTCGAGCACGGCGGGGGGACGGTGGAGCCGACCCTGACCGACGTGGACGAGACCGCGCCGCGCGCGGCGATCGACCTCGACCTGGGCCTCCCGGCCCGTCTCGTGGGCGTGCCCTACGCACCCGACGAGGTGCTGTCGACGCTCCGGGCGATCGGGTGCGACGTCGAGCCGGCCGGTGACCGGGCGCGCGTCGTCGCCCCGTCCTGGCGTCCCGACCTCGTGGTCCCGGTGGACCTCGTCGAGGAGGTCGCGCGCCTGCGCGGCTACGACGAGATCCCCTCGACCCTGCCGGTGGCGCCCGCGGGCCGCGGGCTCACGCCCGAGCAGGTCGCACGGCGCGCGGTCGCCCAGGCGCTCGCGGACGCGGGATGGGTCGAGGTGCTGAGCTACCCGTTCGTGGGTCCGAGCCAGCTCGATGTGCTGGGCCTCCCGGCCGACGACGACCGGCGGCGTGCCGTCCGGCTCGTCAACCCGCTCTCCGACGAGCAGCCCACGATGCGGACCTTCCTCCTCCCGACCCTCCTCGACACGGTGCGGCGCAACGTGGGCCGCGGGCTCACGGACCTCGCCCTCGTCGAGACGGGGCTCGTCACGACGCCGTCGGGCGACGAGTCCCGGGCGCCGCGTCTGCCGGGCGGCACGCGTCCGTCGGACGAGGCCCTCGAGGCGCTCGCGACCGCGGTGCCGGCCCAGCCACGGCACGTCGCCGGCGTCCTGACCGGGATGCGCGAGCGTGCCGGGTGGTGGGGGGCTGGACGGCGCGCCGACCACACCGACGCCGTCGCGGGGGCCCTCCTGGTCGCGCGGACGGTGGGCGTCGACCTCGTCGTCGCGGCCGGTGCGGTGGCGCCGTGGCACCCGGGTCGCACGGCGGAGCTGCGCCTCGCCGACGGGACGGTCGTCGGGCACGCGGGTGAGCTCCACCCGCGTGTCGTCGCCGCACTCGAGCTCCCTGCGCGCGCAGCGGCGTTCGAGCTGGACCTCGACGCGGTCCTCGGCGCGCGCCCCGGCGACCCCGTGCAGGCGGTCCCCGTGTCCTCGTACCCGCCCGCGAAGGAGGACATCGCCCTCGTCGTCGACGAGGAGGTACCCGTGGGCGAGCTGCTCACGGCGGTCCGTACCGGTGCCGAGGCGTCGTCGGCGGGGCGGATCCTCGAGGAGCTGCGCGTGTTCGACGTCTACACGGGGAGCCAGGTGGGCGACGGGCGGAAGTCGGTCGCGTTCTCGCTCCGGCTGCGTGCCGCGGACCGCACGCTCACCGCGCAGGAGGCCGTCGCGGTGCGTGAGGCCGCCGTCGCCGAGGCGCACCGCCGGCACGGAGCCGTCCTGCGGTCCTGACGCCGCCCGGTCCCGCCGCACGCGCTGCGCGTGCGGCGGGACCGGGCGCCCGTCCCTGCGGGCAGCCCAGCCGGCAGCCCAGCCGGCAGCCCTGCCGTCAGCCCGGCTCTCGGCCCGGCCGAGCGAGCCGCGCCAGCTCCGCGGTGGGGACCGCCATGAGCGCGACCCGCACGGTCCCGCCCTTCGTCTCCTGGCGGCCCATCGTCCGGAAACCGAGCGAGCCGTGGAACGCGAGCGAGTCGGGGTTCGCCGGCTCGAGGTTGACCTCGCAGGTGACCTCATCGAAGCCGTGCTCCACGGCGTGCGCGGCGACCCTCGCGTAGAGCGTCCGGCCGACGCCGAGGCGCCGCAGGCGGTGCCCGACGACGACGCGGTCGACGTACAGCGAGCCGGGCCGCTCGCGCGAGAACCAGGTGTAGTTCTCGCTCGCGTAGTCGGCGCCGGGGCCAAGGGCGAGCAGGAGCGCCTCGGGTCCCCGTCCGGCCTCGGCCACGAGCGCGAGGCGGCACCGCGGCACGTGGTCGCGAAGGCCTGCCGTGCCGAGGGCGTTGACCGCGGGCACGGCGGCGTCGTTCAGCAGGGCGAGGGCCGGCACGTCCTCGTCCAGCACGGGGCGGACCACGGGCGTCGGCACGTCGTCGTGGGCACGCTTGTGGTCACGGATGTGGGCACGGTCGGAGGCGCGGTCGGGCACGCGGTCGACCGTACGCGGGCGGCCGGTCGCGGGCACCTACGGGACGAGGAGCACCTTGCCCGTGGTGCGGCGCGCCTCCAGGTCCGCGTGCGCACGCGCGGCGTCCTCGAGCGCGTGCGTCGCGCCGATCCGCACGTGCAACGTCCCGGCGGAGACCGCGTCCAGAACGGTCGCGGCGCGCTGGAGCAGCTCGGCACGGTCGGCCGTGTAGTGGGCGAGCGTGGGGCGCGTGAGGTACACCGAGCCGGCCGCGTTGAGGCGCTGCGGGTCGACGGGCGGGACCTGCCCGGACGAGCCGCCGAACAGGGCGAGCCCCCCGCGGGGCCGCAGGCACGCGAGCGACGCGTCGAAGGTGGCCCGGCCGACGCCGTCGAAGACGGTGTGCGCACCACCGTCGGTGAGGTCGCGGACGATGCGCGGGAGCTCGGCCGTGAGGTCGGTGAGCCGGTCGTAGCGGACGACCTCGGCACCCGCGGCGCGGGACAGCGCCTCCTTCTCGTCGGTGGACACCGTCGAGACGACGTGCGCCCCGCGTGCCCGCGCCAGCTGGGTGAGGAGGAGCCCGACCCCTCCCGCCCCGGCGTGGACGAGCACGTGCTGGCCGGGCCGCACCGGGAAGGTCGCGTCGACCAGGTACTCCGCGGTGATGCCCTGGAGCAGCACGGCGGCGGCGGTCGCGGTGGGCACGTCGTCCGGCAGCGGGACGAGCTCGCGCACGGGCGCGACGACGCGCTCGGCGTACGACCCCGGCACCGCGAGCCAGCCGACGCGGTCCCCGGGTGCGACGTCCTGCGTGCCCTCGCCGACGGCGAGGACGGTGCCGGCGCCCTCGGTGCCGACGACGTGCGGGAAGGTCGCGGGGTAGACGCCGGAGCGGCGGTAGGTGTCGATGAAGTTGACCCCTGCGGCCTCGACGGCCACGAGGGCCTCGCCCGGGCCGGGCGTCGGGTCGTCGACCTCGGCGGGCCTCAGGACCTCGGGGCCGCCCGGTGCGGTGGCACGGATGACGCGCATGCTGGAGGGTACGTCGTGCCCACGCCCGCCCGACGCCCGAGGCGAATCGATACAGCGTTGTGTATACTCATGCACATGACAGTGCGGGTCGCCGTGTCGGGCGCGAGCGGGTACGCCGGAGGTGAGGTGCTCAGGCTCCTCAGCTCGCACCCCGAGGTCGAGATCGGCGCGGTCACCGCGCACTCGTCGGCCGGGGAGCTCCTCGGCGCGCACCAGCCGCACCTGCGCTCGCTCGCGGGCCGCCGGCTCGAGGGGACAGGTGCCGACACGCTCCGGGGCCACGACGTGGTGGTGCTCGCCCTCCCGCACGGTGCGTCGGCCGAGGTCGCGGCGCAGCTCGGCGACGACGTGCTCGTGCTCGACTGCGGCGCGGACCACCGGCTGGTCGACTCCGCGCAGTGGACGGCGTTCTACGGTTCCGCCCACGCGGGGACGTGGCCCTACGGGTTGCCGGAGCTCCTGCTCGACCGTGGCGCACGTCGTCAGCGCGACCTCCTCGTCGGTGCGCGCCGCGTCGCGGTCCCCGGCTGCAACGTGACGGCGGTGACGCTCGGGATCCAGCCCGGCGTCGCCGCGGGCCTCGTCGAGGCGACCGACCTCGTCGCGGTGCTCGCCGTCGGGTACTCGGGTGCGGGGAAGGCCGCCAAGACCCACCTGCTCGCCTCGGAGGGCCTCGGCTCGGCGGTGCCCTACGCCGTCGGCGGGACGCACCGCCACATCCCCGAGATCGAGCAGAACCTCCGGTCGGTCGGGGCGGACGCGGTCTCGCTGTCGTTCACCCCGGCGCTCGTGCCCATGGCACGCGGGATCCTCGCGACCACCACCGCGCGCCTGGTCCCCGGCGTGGCCGCGTCGGACGTCCGGGCGGCATGGGTCGACGCGTACGCCGACGAGCCGTTCGTCCACGTCCTGCCCGAGGGGCAGTGGCCCACAACCGCAGCGACGACCGGCGCCAACACGGCACTCGTCCAGGTGGCGGTCGACGAGCGGGCCGGTCGCGTCGTCGCCGTCACGGCGCTCGACAACCTCGTCAAGGGCACCGCGGGTGCCGCCGTGCAGTCCATGAACCTCGCGCTCGGCCTGCCCGAGACCACGGGCCTGCCCCTCGAAGGAGTCGCACCATGACCGTCACCGCACCCCGGGGCTTCCGTGCGGCGGGGGTCGCGGCCGGCCTCAAGTCGTCCGGCGCGCCCGATGTCGCGCTCGTCGTCAACGACGGCCCCCTCCAGGTGGCGGCCGCCGTCTTCACGTCCAACCGCGTCCAGGCGGCCCCGGTCCTGTGGTCGCGGCAGGCGGTCGGGGACGGGACGGCGCACGCCGTCGTCCTCAACTCCGGCGGCGCCAACGCGTGCACCGGTCCCGAGGGGTTCCTCGACACCCACCGCACAGCGGAGCACGTCGCCGAGGTCCTCGGGTGCTCGGCGGGCGACGTGGTCGTGTGCTCGACGGGCCTGATCGGCGAGCGGCTGCCGATGGACCTCCTGCGGACGGGCGTGACCGCGGCGGCCGAGGCGCTCGCGGCGGACGGCGGCCCCGCGGCGGCGCGGGCGATCATGACGACCGACTCGGTCCCGAAGACGACGCACGTCGAGGGCGACGGGTGGTCGGTCGGCGGGATGGCCAAGGGAGCGGGGATGCTGGCGCCCGGGCTCGCGACCATGCTGTGCGTCGTGACGACGGACGCGGTCGTGGCGGCCGACGTCGCCGACGACGCGCTCCGCGCCGCGACCCGCGTGACCTTCGACCGCGTCGACTCCGACGGCTGCATGTCGACCAACGACACCGTCGTCCTCCTCGCCTCGGGTGCGAGCGGGGTCGAGGTCGAGCCGGCCGCGCTCGCGGACGCCGTGACGCGCGCGTGCGCCGACCTGGCCCGTCAGCTCGTGGCCGACGCCGAGGGCGCGAGCCACGACGTCGCCGTGACCGTCCGCGGCGCCGGGACCGAGGAGGCCGCGGTCGCCGTGGCCCGTGCCGTCACCCGCTCCAACCTCTTCAAGGCCGCCGTGTTCGGCAACGACCCGAACTGGGGTCGCGTCCTCGCCGCGGTCGGGACGGTCCCGGTCGAGGTCGCCGCGTTCGACGCCGACGGGGTCGACGTCTCGATCAACGGTGTCCAGGTGTGCCGCGCCGGCGGCGTCGGCGAGCCGCGCGAGCTCGTCGACCTCGCCGCGGGCCGGGAGGTCCACGTGGAGGTCGAGCTCCACGCCGGCGATGCGTCGGCGACCGTCTGGACCAACGACCTCACGCACGACTACGTCCACGAGAACAGCGCGTACTCCACATGAGCACCCACCCGCCCTCACCCGCCGACGACGCGTTCGACACACGCACCGACCTGCGCCCGGAGCAGAAGGCGGAGGTCCTCGTCGAGGCCCTGCCGTGGCTCGAGCGCTTCGCGGGCGCGCTCTTCGTCGTCAAGTACGGCGGCAACGCGATGATCGACGACGACCTCAAGCGGGCCTTCGCCGAGGACATGGTCTTCCTGCGGCTGTGCGGCCTGCGCCCGGTCGTCGTCCACGGCGGCGGGCCCCAGATCTCGTCGATGCTCGACCGGCTGGGGATCGCGAGCGAGTTCCGCGGCGGGCTGCGCGTCACGACGCCGGAGAGCATGGACGTCGTGCGGATGGTGCTCACGGGCCAGGTCTCGCGCGAGCTCGTGGGGCTGATCAACGCCCACGGCCCCCACGCCGTCGGCATGTCGGGCGAGGACGCCGGGCTCCTGCGCGCGCGGCGCCGGACGGCGACCGTCGACGGCGAGCAGGTCGACGTCGGCCAGGTCGGCGACGTCGTCGACGTGGACCCGCGCGCGGTGCGCGACCTGCTCGACGCCGGCCGGATCCCGGTCGTGAGCACCGTCGCGCCGGACGTGGACGACCCGACGCAGGTGCTCAACGTGAACGCCGACACCGCGGCGGCCGCGCTCGCGGTCGCGCTCGGCGCGAGCAAGCTCATCGTGCTCACGGACGTCGAGGGCCTCTACACGGACTGGCCGGACAGGTCCTCGCTCGTCCGGCGGATCGACGCGTCGACGCTCGCGGCGCTCCTGCCGCGCCTCGAGTCGGGCATGGTCCCGAAGATGGAGGCGTGCCTGCGTGCCGTGCGGGGCGGGGTCGGGCAGGCGCACGTCGTCGACGGGCGCCAGGCGCACTCGGTCCTCGTCGAGGTCTTCACCGAGCGCGGCGTCGGCACGATGGTCCTCCCGGACGACGTGCGCACCGGAGCCCTTCCCGTCGTCGGAGGTCACCCGTGAACGAGCCCACCGCGGCGGGCGCCCAGGACGCGCCGGCGCCGCTCGACCTGCCCACGGGCGGGACCGTGGCGGCCTGGACCGAGCGGTACGGCAACGCCCTCATGAACACGTTCGGCACGCCGCGTCGGGTGCTCGTGCGAGGCGAGGGGCCGTACGTGTGGGACGCCGACGGCGTGCGGTACCTCGATCTCCTCGGCGGGATCGCGGTCAACACGCTCGGGCACGCGCACCCCACGCTCACGGCCGCGATCTGCGCGCAGCTCGGGACGCTCGGCCACGTGTCGAACTTCTTCGCGACGCCCGTGCAGGTGTCCTTCGCCGAGCGGCTCCTGGAGATCTCGGGTGCCTCCGCGGTGCCCGGGTCGCGGGTGTTCTTCGCGAACTCGGGGACGGAGGCCAACGAGGCCGCGCTGAAGATGGCGCGGCGCACGGGCCGCCCGCGCGTGCTCGCGCTCGAGGGGGCGTTCCACGGCCGCACCATGGGCGCGCTCGCGCTCACCCACAAGGCCGCCTACCGCGAGCCGTTCGAGCCGCTGCCCGGCGGCGTCGAGTTCGTCCCGTTCGGTGACGCGGCGGCCCTCGAGGCGGCGATGGGCGACGACGTCGCCGCCCTGGTCCTCGAGGTGGTCCAGGGCGAGGCGGGCGTCCGCCCCCTCCCGCCCGGGTACCTCGCGCACGCGCGTCGCCTGACGCAGGAGCACGGTTCGCTGCTCGTCCTGGACGAGGTGCAGACGGGCGTCGGTCGGACGGGTGCGTGGTTCGCGCACCAGCACCCCGAGCTCGGCGGTGGTGCCCGGCCCGACGTCATGACCCTCGCCAAGGGCCTCGCGGGCGGGTTCCCGGTCGGTGCCGTCATCGCGTTCGGCGAGCGGGCCGCCAGTCTGCTGGGGACCGGTCAGCACGGCACGACGTTCGGCGGGAACCCGGTCGCCGCGGCCGCCGGTCTCGCGACGATCGGCGTCATCGAGCGTGACGGCCTGCTCGAGCGCGTGCGGGACGTCTCCGAGCGGCTCGCGGGCGCCCTGCGCCGCCTGCCCGCGGTGCGCGAGGTGCGGAACGCCGGGCTGCTGGTCGCGATCGAGCTCAACGGCCCGGTGTCGGCCGCGGTCGCCGAGGTCGCCCTCGACGCGGGCTACGTCGTGAACCCCGTGACGCCCACCGCACTGCGGCTCGCGCCCCCGCTGATCCTCACGTGGGAGCAGGTCGGCGGGCTCGTCGACGTCCTGGCCGGGCTGCCGGCGGACCTCGTGGCAGGGGAGGTGGCCTCGTGACGCGGCACCTGCTGCGCGACGACGACCTGAGCCCTGCCGAGCAGTCGGAGGTCCTCGAGCTCGCCCTGCGACTCAAGGCGGACAGGTACGCGGCGCGCCCGCTCGAGGGGCCGAGGGCCGTCGCGGTGCTCTTCGACAAGCCGACGCTGCGCACGCAGCTCTCGTTCTCGGTGGGCGTCGCGGAGCTCGGCGGCGTCGCGATGGTCGTCGACGGCAACCTCGCGCAGATCGGCGTCCGGGAGTCCGTCGCCGACACCGCCCGGGTGCTCGGACGTCAGGTCGCGGCAGTCGTGTGGCGGACGTTCGACCAGAGCCGCATCGACGAGATGGCGGCCTTCGCCGGCGTGCCCGTCGTCAACGCCCTCACGGACCAGTTCCACCCGTGCCAGGCGCTCGCCGACCTCCTGACCATCGCCGAGCGGTCGGGCGGGGTCGAGGGCCTGCGCGGCACGGTGCTCGCGTACGTCGGCGACGGCGCGAACAACATGGCGCACTCGTACCTCCTCGCCGGCGCGACCGCGGGGATGCACGTCCGGATCGGGACCCCCGTGGGACGGACCCCCGACGCCGACGTCGTCGCCCGAGCGGACGAGCTCGCCCGTCTGACGGGCGGCTCCGTGCACGTGACCGACGAGCCGGCCGAGGCGGTGCGGGGGGCCCACGCGGTGGCCACCGACACCTGGGTCTCGATGGGTGACAGCACGTCGTCGGACGAGGCCGAGGCGCTCTACGCGCCGTACCGGCTCGACGCCGCGCTCCTCGCGCACGCCGACCCCGGCGCGGTCGTGCTGCACTGCCTGCCCGCGTACCGCGGCAAGGAGGTCACGGCCGAGGTGCTGGACGGACCGCGGTCCGTCGTGTTCGACGAGGCCGAGAACCGCCTGCACGCCCAGAAGGCTGTGCTCACGTGGCTCCTGGAGCGCTCATGAGCGCGACGGAGACGGGCGTCCCGACGACCAAGGCGGCCCGGCACGCGCTGATCACGCGGCTGCTCGCGCGCACCCCGGTCCGGTCGCAGGGCGAGCTCGCCGCGGCGCTCGCGGCCGAGGGCGTGCACGTCACGCAGGCGACGCTGTCCCGCGACCTGGTCGAGCTCCGCGCCGTGCGCATCCGCGCCGTCGACGGCACCCTGGCGTACGCGCTGCCGGGGGAGGGGGGCGACCGCACGCCGCACGTCGGCGCCGACGTCGAGCAGCTCGCGGCCCGGCTCGCACGGCTGTGCGCGGAGCTGCTCGTCACGGCGGAGGCGTCCGGGAACCTCGTCGTGCTGCGTACGCCCCCGGGGGCCGCGCAGTTCCTCGCCTCGGCGATCGACCACTCGGTGCTCCCGATGGTGCTCGGCACCATCGCGGGCGACGACACGGTCCTCGTCATCACCCGGGAGGTCGACGGCGGCGACGCCGTCGCCCGCCGCTTCCTCGACCTCGCGGCCGGCCGCGACGACGCACGAGACACCAAGGAGTAGTCGTGAGCAAGGTTCTGACGGAGCTGCCG
The DNA here is from genome assembly GCA_031844515.1 of Actinotalea sp. AC32. Classification (GTDB taxonomy): domain Bacteria; phylum Actinomycetota; class Actinomycetes; order Actinomycetales; family Cellulomonadaceae; genus Actinotalea. The sequence continues at coordinate 15,745 of JAUZVJ010000025.1, forward strand.
GTGGGCGAGCGGGTGGGGATCGCCTTCTCGGGCGGTCTGGACACGTCGGTCGCCGTCGCGTGGATGAGGCATCGCGGCGCGATCCCGTGCACCTACACGGCCGACCTCGGGCAGTACGACGAGCCCGAGATCGACCAGGTGCCCGGCCGCGCGATGACGTACGGCGCGGAGCTGTCGCGCGCGGTGGACTGCAAGGCGGCGCTCGTCGAGGAGGGGCTCGCGGCGCTCGCGTGCGGGGCGTTCCACATCCGCAGCGGCGGGCGGTCGTACTTCAACACCACGCCGCTCGGTCGTGCCGTGACCGGGACGCTGCTCGTGCGCGCGATGCAGTCCGACGGCGTCGACATCTGGGGCGACGGGTCGACGTTCAAGGGCAACGACATCGAGCGGTTCTACCGCTACGGGCTGCTGGCGAACCCGTCGCTGCGGATCTACAAGCCGTGGCTCGACAAGGACTTCGTGACCGAGCTCGGCGGCCGCGCGGAGATGAGCCAGTTCCTCGTGGAGCACGGGCTGCCCTACCGCGACAGCGCCGAGAAGGCGTACTCCACGGACGCGAACATCTGGGGTGCGACCCACGAGGCCAAGACGCTCGAGCACCTCGACGTGTCGCTCGAGATGGTCGAGCCGATCATGGGCGTCCGGTTCTGGGACCCCGCGGTCGCGATCGAGACCGAGGACGTGACCATCGGCTTCGAGCGAGGCCGGCCCGTCGCGATCGACGGGGTGCGCTACGACGACCCGGTCGCCCTCGTCCGCGAGGCCAACGCGATCGGTGGACGGCACGGCCTGGGCATGTCCGACCAGATCGAGAACCGGATCATCGAGGCGAAGTCGCGCGGCATCTACGAGGCGCCCGGCATGGCGCTCCTGTTCGTCGCGTACGAGCGCCTCGTCAACGCGATCCACAACGAGGACACCATCGCGAGCTACCACGCCGAGGGTCGCCGGCTCGGGCGGCTGCTCTACGAGGGTCGCTGGCTCGACCCCCAGGCGCTCATGCTGCGCGAGTCGATCCAGCGGTGGATCGCGTCGGTGGTGACCGGCGAGGTGACGCTGCGCCTGCGGCGCGGCGAGGACTACACGGTCCTGCGCACCGACGGCCCCGCGCTGTCGTACCACCCGGACAAGCTCTCGATGGAGCGCACCGAGTCCGCGGCGTTCGGCCCGACGGACCGGATCGGTCAGCTGACGATGCGGAACCTCGACATCGCGGACTCGCGCGCGAAGCTCGAGCTGTACGCGCAGCAGCCCGTCGACCAGGGCCAGGTCCTCGTCGAGAACGGCACCCTCTTCGGGGCCCTGCCCGCCGGCGGCGCGGACGTGATCACGGACAACCCGTCCGTCGCGGGCGACGAGGAGCTCCTGCTCGAGAACGTGGCGATGGAAGTGGGGACGGACTGACGTGGGAGGTACGACCTCGGGCGCGCTGTGGGGCGGCCGGTTCAGCGGCGGACCGGCCGACGCCCTGACGGCGCTGTCGCGCAGCACGCACTTCGACTGGCGCCTCGCCGACGTCGACCTGCGCGGTTCGGTCGCGCACGCGCGCGTCCTGCACCGCGCGGGGCTCCTGGACGACGACGCGCTCGCCGCCATGGTCGCGGCGCTCGAGGAGCTGCGGTCGGACGTCGCCTCGGGCGCGTTCGCCCCGGTCCCCGACGACGAGGACGTCCACAGCGCGCTCGAGCGCGGCCTGATCGAGCGGGCGGGCGCCGACGTGGGCGGACGGCTGCGGGCGGGACGGTCCCGGAACGACCAGATCGCGACGCTCATCCGCATGTACCTGCGGGACCAGGCCCGTGCGCTCGCGGCGCTCGCGCTGGACGTCGTCGACGCGCTGGTCGACCAGGCGTCGGCCCACCCGGCTGCACCCATGCCCGGCAGGACGCACCTGCAGCACGCGCAGCCCGTGCTCCTCGCCCACCACCTGCTCGCGCACGCGTGGCCGCTGCTGCGCGACGTCGAGCGGTGGGTCGACTGGGACCGGCGCGCCGCGCGGTCGCCGTACGGCTCGGGTGCCCTCGCGGGCTCCTCGCTCGGGCTCGACCCCGCGGCCGTCGCGGCCGACCTGGGCTTCGACGGACCGGTCGAGAACTCGATCGACGGGACCGCGTCGCGCGACGTCGTGGCCGAGTTCGCGTTCGTCGCGGCGATGGCGGGGGTCGACCTCTCGCGCCTGGCGGAGGACGTGATCCTCTGGGCCACCAAGGAGTTCGGGTTCGTCCGCCTGGACGACTCCTACTCGACGGGGTCGAGCATCATGCCGCAGAAGAAGAACCCGGACGTCGCTGAGCTGGCGCGTGGCAAGGCGGGCCGGCTGGTGGGTGACCTGACGGGCCTCCTGACGACCCTCAAGGGTCTGCCCCTGGCGTACAACCGTGACCTCCAGGAGGACAAGGAGCCGGTCTTCGACCAGGTGGACACCCTGCTGGTCCTGCTGCCCGCCGTCAGCGGCATGGTCGCGACCCTGACGTTCGACACGGAGCGCATGGCGGCGCTCGCCCCGCAGGGGTTCTCGCTCGCGACGGACGTCGCGGAGTGGCTCGTCCGCGAGGGCGTGCCGTTCCGTGTCGCGCACGAGGTCGCCGGCGCGTGCGTCCGCGCCTGCGAGGAGCGCGGGGTCGAGCTGTGGGACCTCACGGACGACGACCTGGCCGCGATCTCCGAGCACCTGACGCCCGGCGTCCGTTCGGTGCTGACGGTCGAGGGCTCGCTCGCGTCGCGCTCCGCAGTGGGCGGGACCGCCCCGGTGCGGGTCGCCGAGCAGGTCGACGCCGCACGCCGGCGGTCGGCCGAGCTGCGGGGGTGGGCGACGGCGTGACGTCGGTCGCGGACCTGGCGGGTCGGGTCGAGGACGCCGCGCCTGCGCTCGGCGCCGTCCGTCTCGTCTGCGTCGACGGGCCGGCCGGGTCGGGCAAGACGACGCTCGCCGGTCGGCTCGCCGACGTGATCGGCCGACGCCGCACCGCGACGGTGGTGCACCTCGACGACCTCTACGAGGGGTGGACCGGGCTCGAGGACGTCGGCCCGCGGCTCGAGACGCAGGTCCTGGCGCCGCTGGAAGCCGGGCGACCGGCACGCTTCCAGCGGTACGACTGGTCGCGGGGTCGCTTCGACGACTGGGTCGACGTGCCGGTGCCGGACGTCCTGGTCCTCGAGGGCTGCGGGAGCGCACGTCGGGCCGTCGCGGCGCGCGCCGCGCTGGTCGCGTTCGTCGAGGCCCCGCGCGACGTGCGCCTGCGTCGCGGGCTCGAGCGCGACGGCGAGGCCGTGCGCGACGAGTGGCTGCGGTGGATGCGCCTCGAGGACGAGCACTTCGCGCGCGAGTCGACACGCGCCCGCGCGGACGTCGTCGTCGACGGCACCGTCCCGTGGACGGACTGACGTGAGCGCGCCGCACGACCCGCGCGAGTGGCTCACGGGCCCGGTCCTCGAGGTCGCGCCGCGTCTCCTGGGGGCGCACGTCACGACCCAGCTCCCGGACGGCGTCGTCACCGTGCGCCTGACCGAGGTCGAGGCGTACGACGGCGAGCGCGACCCCGGGTCGCACGCCTTCCGCGGGCCGACCCGCCGCAACGCCGTCATGTTCGGTCCGGCCGGGCACCTGTACGTGTACCGCCACATGGGCCTGCACCACTGCGTCAACGTCGTGACGGGGACGGCCGGGCGCGCGTCGGCGGTCCTGCTGCGCGCCGGTGAGGTCGTGGAGGGCGTCGAGCTGGCCCGCGCGCGACGTCTCCGCTCGGGTGTCGTGCGTGCCGACGTCGACGTCGCGCGGGGTCCCGCCCGGCTGACCGTGGCCCTCGGGCTCGACCTGTCGTCCGACGGCGAGGACGTCGTCGGCGGTGCGGGTCGTGTGCGGCTCGAGCCGGGCACGCCGCCCGCCGGGGTCTCGACGGGGCCGCGCGTCGGCGTCGCGGGCGAGGGTGGGGACGGGTCGCGGTACCCGTGGCGCTTCTGGGCGACCGGCGATCCCACCGTCTCGGACTTCCGCGCGGGTGCGCGGCGCCGACGCGGCACCGCCGCGGCCCCGGACGTCGACGTCCCGGGCCCGCGCGGCACGGCACACTAGGCGCGACCGAGACGACAAGGAGCACGACGTGGACATCCTCGACGAGCTGGCGTGGCGCGGGCTGCTCGCCCAGACCACGGACGAGAACGCGCTGCGGGACGCGCTAGCGGCCGGTCCCGTCACGGTCTACTGCGGGTTCGACCCGACCGCCCCGAGCCTGCACCACGGCCACCTCGTCCAGCTGGTGACGCTGCGGCACCTCCAGCGCGCCGGCCACCGGGTCCTCGCGCTCGTCGGTGGCGCGACCGGGATGATCGGCGACCCCCGGATGTCGGGCGAGCGCGTCCTCAACACCAAGGAGACGGTCGCCGAGTGGGTAGAGCGGCTCCGCGCGCAGATCTCGAGGTTCCTCGACTTCGAGGGGTCGAACCCGGCGGTCATGGTGAACAACCTGGACTGGACCGGCGACCTGAGCGCGATCGACTTCCTGCGCGACATCGGCAAGCACTACCGCCTCGGGACGATGCTCGCCAAGGACACGGTCGCCCGGCGCCTCGCGAGCGAGGAGGGCATCAGCTTCACCGAGTTCAGCTACCAGATCCTCCAGGGGATGGACTTCCTGGAGCTGTACCGGCGCCACGGCTGCACCCTCCAGACCGGCGGCAACGACCAGTGGGGGAACCTGCTCTCGGGCGTCGAGCTGGTCCGCAAGGCGGAGCAGGTCGCGGTGCACGCGCTCACGACGCCCCTGATCACCAAGGCGGACGGGACCAAGTTCGGCAAGACCGAGGGCGGCGCCGTCTGGCTCGCGCCCGACCTCATGACGCCGTACGCCTTCTACCAGTTCTGGCTCAACACGGACGACGCCGACGTCGTGCGCTACCTCAAGGTCTTCACGTTCCTGTCCGCCGACGAGATCGGCGAGCTCGAGCGCGAGGTCGCCGAGCGTCCCGCGCTCAGGGCCGCCCAGCGTCGGCTCGCGCACGAGGTGACGTCGCTGGTGCACGGCACCGACGCGACGGACAAGGTCGTCGAGGCGAGCCAGGCGCTCTTCGGGCGAGGCCGCCTCGTCGACCTCGACGAGGCGACCCTCGCCGCTGCCGTCGCGGAGCTGCCACGTGCCGACGTGGGCGACGACGCCCCCGAGGTCGTCGACCTCCTCGTCGCCGCCGGGCTGGTGGGGGGACGCGGCGCGGCGCGGCGGGCGATCGCGGAGGGTGGCGTCTCGATCAACAACGTCCGGGTCACGAGCGAGGACGCCGTCCTCGCCGACGACCAGCTCCTGCACGGGCGCTGGGCCGTGCTGCGACGCGGCAAGCGCACCCTCGCCGTCGCGGAGCGTCAGGGCTGACGTCGGCCCGAGCGACCCGCGCGCGCCGGCACCACAGGGAGGGCCCGCACGGGCCCGCAGCGGCTCGCAGGGGCAGGCTCCCAGGTGGCGCGGACCTGCATCAGCGGGCCGCCGAGGGGTGACGACACGCCGTCGGACCGCCGTGATGCTGGACACCCCGCGGCGACTTGGATCCGACCGCGTACGTGGCGTAGAGTCGTCCACGCCCCGCAGGGAGGAACGAACGACGAGCTCGGCTCGGAGGACGGTCCCGAGGGGAACTCCACATGATCAGCCCGCAAGGGCCGTTCGGTGTGGGTGGGCCGGCCTGGTGGTTTGACTGCGGGGTCTGGTTCGGATAAAGTGGAGAAGTTGCCTCCGGATGGGTCGGAAGATCTGGATGGATGCGCGTCCGCTCCTTGAGAACTCAACAGCGTGCCGAAAGTCGATGCCATTTGTCGTCGTGGTCGGTGGTGCCTGCCGTCGGTGGGTGCTGCGGGTCGCGGTGACGTGGTTGAGACGAATGCAAATGTCAGTTGATGTCATGCATTTGATCGAGGCCAGATGATAACGGGTCCTTCGGGGCCGCTTCGTGTGTCAGCTTGCCCGTGCGTTCGCGTGCGGGTGGCTTATAGACATGTACGGAGAGTTTGATCCTGGCTCAGGACGAACGCTGGCGGCGTGCTTAACACATGCAAGTCGAACGGTGATCTCGGTGCTTGCACCGGGTGATCAGTGGCGAACGGGTGAGTAACACGTGAGCAACCTGCCCCTGACTCTGGGATAACCCCGAGAAATCGGAGCTAATACCGGATACGAGACGCACGGGCATCCGTAGCGTCTGGAAAGAATTTTGGTCAGGGATGGGCTCGCGGCCTATCAGCTTGTTGGTGGGGTAACGGCCCACCAAGGCGACGACGGGTAGCCGGCCTGAGAGGGCGACCGGCCACACTGGGACTGAGACACGGCCCAGACTCCTACGGGAGGCAGCAGTGGGGAATATTGCACAATGGGCGAAAGCCTGATGCAGCGACGCCGCGTGGGGGATGAAGGCCTTCGGGTTGTAAACCCCTTTCAGCAGGGAAGAAGCGAAAGTGACGGTACCTGCAGAAGAAGCGCCGGCTAACTACGTGCCAGCAGCCGCGGTAATACGTAGGGCGCAAGCGTTGTCCGGAATTATTGGGCGTAAAGAGCTCGTAGGCGGTTTGTCGCGTCTGCTGTGAAAACCCGAGGCTCAACCTCGGGCCTGCAGTGGGTACGGGCAGACTAGAGTGCGGTAGGGGAGACTGGAATTCCTGGTGTAGCGGTGGAATGCGCAGATATCAGGAGGAACACCGATGGCGAAGGCAGGTCTCTGGGCCGCAACTGACGCTGAGGAGCGAAAGCATGGGGAGCGAACAGGATTAGATACCCTGGTAGTCCATGCCGTAAACGTTGGGCACTAGGTGTGGGGCTCATTCCACGAGTTCCGTGCCGCAGCAAACGCATTAAGTGCCCCGCCTGGGGAGTACGGCCGCAAGGCTAAAACTCAAAGGAATTGACGGGGGCCCGCACAAGCGGCGGAGCATGCGGATTAATTCGATGCAACGCGAAGAACCTTACCAAGGCTTGACATACACCGGAAACATCCAGAGATGGGTGCCCCGCAAGGTCGGTGTACAGGTGGTGCATGGTTGTCGTCAGCTCGTGTCGTGAGATGTTGGGTTAAGTCCCGCAACGAGCGCAACCCTCGTCCTATGTTGCCAGCACGTCATGGTGGGGACTCATAGGAGACTGCCGGGGTCAACTCGGAGGAAGGTGGGGATGACGTCAAATCATCATGCCCCTTATGTCTTGGGCTTCACGCATGCTACAATGGCCGGTACAAAGGGCTGCGATACCGCGAGGTGGAGCGAATCCCAAAAAGCCGGTCTCAGTTCGGATTGGGGTCTGCAACTCGACCCCATGAAGTCGGAGTCGCTAGTAATCGCAGATCAGCAACGCTGCGGTGAATACGTTCCCGGGCCTTGTACACACCGCCCGTCAAGTCACGAAAGTCGGTAACACCCGAAGCCGGTGGCCCAACCCTTGTGGAGGGAGCCGTCGAAGGTGGGACCAGCGATTGGGACTAAGTCGTAACAAGGTAGCCGTACCGGAAGGTGCGGCTGGATCACCTCCTTTCTAAGGAGCTTCTGGCGCTACGGCGTCCAGGGCCTCGCCTCGAGCGTTCGCCTCGAGGGGGGTTGCTCATGGGTGGAACATCGACCAGTTGCGTTCGGGTACGGGCGTCCCAGTACCTCCCTTCGGGGAGTGGAACCGGATCGTCCCGTCTCGGGCGTTAGGCACGCTGTTGGGTCCTGAGGGAACGGGCGTCATGCCTGGACCTCGGGCCGGCCTTCGGGTCGGCTGCGTCGGACCGTTCCGACCGGATGAACCGCTCCCGTGTGGGGGTAGGCGCCGGTGCCGGGACGGGACCGCCCGTAGCTTGAGAACTGCACAGTGGACGCGAGCATCTTTTTAGTATGTCTTTGTGGTCAAGTTTTTAAGTGCATACGGTGGATGCCTTGGCACTAGGAGCCGAAGAAGGACGTTGTAGCCTGCGATAAGCCTCGGGGAGTTGGCAAACGAACCGTGATCCGAGGATGTCCGAATGGGGAAACCCGGCTGGAGTCATGTCCAGTCACCCGCGCCTGAATATATAGGGCGTGCGGAGGGAACGTGGGGAAGTGAAACATCTCAGTACCCACAGGAAGAGATATTCCGTGAGTAGTGGCGAGCGAAAGCGGAGAAGGCCAAACCGACTGCGTGTGATAGCCGGCAGGCGTTGCGTAGTCGGGGTTGTGGGACCTTTCAGGAAGTTCTGCCGAGCTTCCAGGGAGTCAGAAAGTCGCGTCATAGTCGAAGGGCATTGAAAGGCCCGGCACAGAGGGTGCTACCCCCGTAGACGAAATGGCGCGGCCTCCCGAGAGGTATCCCAAGTAGCACGGGGCCCGTGAAATCCCGTGTGAATCTGGAGAGACCACTCTCTAAGCCTAAATACTCCCTAGTGACCGATAGCGGACAAGTACCGTGAGGGAAAGGTGAAAAGTACCCCGGGAGGGGAGTGAAATAGTACCTGAAACCGTGTGCATACAATCCGTCGGAGCCTCCCTAGCAGGGGTGACGGCGTGCCTTTTGAAGAATGAGCCTGCGAGTTAGTGGTACGTGGCGAGGTTAACCCGTGAGGGGAAGCCGTAGCGAAAGCGAGTCCGAACAGGGCGATACAGTCGCGTGCTCTAGACCCGAAGCGAAGTGATCTAGCCATGGGCAGGTTGAAGCGCGGGTAAGACCGCGTGGAGGACCGAACCCACCTGGGTTGAAAACCGGGGGGATGACCTGTGGTTAGGGGTGAAAGGCCAATCAAACTTCGTGATAGCTGGTTCTCCCCGAAATGCATTTAGGTGCAGCGTCACGTGTTTCTTACCGGAGGTAGAGCTACTGGATGGCCGATGGGCCCCACCAGGTTACTGACGTCAGCCAAACTCCGAATGCCGGTAAGTGAGAGCGTGGCAGTGAGACTGCGGGGGATAAGCTCCGTAGTCGAGAGGGAAACAGCCCAGACCACCAGCTAAGGCCCCTAAGCGTGTGCTAAGTGGGAAAGGATGTGGAGTTGCACAGACAACCAGGAGGTTGGCTTAGAAGCAGCCACCCTTGAAAGAGTGCGTAATAGCTCACTGGTCAAGTGATTCCGCGCCGACAATGTAGCGGGGCTCAAGTACACCGCCGAAGCTGTGGCATTCACACAAGAGCTAGGTCTTCGGATCCAGGCGTGTGGATGGGTAGGGGAGCGTCGTGTGGCGAGTGAAGTCGCGGGGGAACCCAGCGGTGGACGCCACACGAGTGAGAATGCAGGCATGAGTAGCGAAAGACGGGTGAGAAACCCGTCCGCCGAATGACCAAGGGTTCCAGGGCCAGGCTAATCCGCCCTGGGTAAGTCGGGACCTAAGGCGAGGCCGACAGGCGTAGTCGATGGACAACGGGTTGATATTCCCGTACCGGCGAAGAACCGCCCATACCGAGCCCGGTGATGCTAAGTGCCCAAAGCCGGCGTGATCCCTTCGGGGACGTGCCGGTGGCGCGCACGACCCGATCCGGTAGTAGGTAAGCGTATTAACAGGGGTGACGCAGGAAGGTAGCCCAGCGTGGCGATGGTAGACCACGTCCAAGGTTGTAGGGCGAGATGTAGGCAAATCCGCATCTCACATAGCCTGAGAACTGATGGTGACCGCACAAGCGGGATGATTGGGTGATCCTATGCTGCCAAGAAAAGCCTCGACGCGAGGTTCTAGCCGCCCGTACCCTAAACCGACTCAGGTGGTCAGGTAGAGAATACCAAGGCGATCGAGAGAATCGTGGTTAAGGAACTCGGCAAAATGCCCCCGTAACTTCGGGAGAAGGGGGGCCTGAGGCGTGAACCCACTTGCTGGGGAAGCGTTTGAGGGCCGCAGAGACCAGGGAGAAGCGACTGTTTACTAAAAACACAGGTCCGTGCGAAGTCGCAAGACGATGTATACGGACTGACGCCTGCCCGGTGCTGGAAGGTTAAGAGGACGGGTCAGCCCTTCGGGGCGAAGCTCAGAATTTAAGCCCCAGTAAACGGCGGTGGTAACTATAACCATCCTAAGGTAGCGAAATTCCTTGTCGGGTAAGTTCCGACCTGCACGAATGGCGTAACGACTTCTCCGCTGTCTCAACCGCGAACTCGGCGAAATTGCACTACGAGTAAAGATGCTCGTTACGCGCAGCAGGACGGAAAGACCCCGGGACCTTTACTATAGCTTGGTATTGGTGTTCGGTACGGCTTGTGTAGGATAGGTGGGAGACTGTGAAGCCGGCACGCCAGTGTCGGTGGAGTCAACGTTGAAATACCACTCTGGTCGTTCTGGATGTCTAACCTCGGTCCGTGATCCGGATCAGGGACAGTGCCTGGTGGGTAGTTTAACTGGGGCGGTTGCCTCCTAAAATGTAACGGAGGCGCTCAAAGGTTCCCTCAGCCTGGTTGGCAATCAGGTGGCGAGTGCAAGTGCACAAGGGAGCTTGACTGTGAGACTGACAGGTCAAGCAGGGACGAAAGTCGGAACTAGTGATCCGGCGGTGGCTTGTGGAAGCGCCGTCGCTCAACGGATAAAAGGTACCCCGGGGATAACAGGCTGATCTTGCCCAAGAGTCCATATCGACGGCATGGTTTGGCACCTCGATGTCGGCTCGTCGCATCCTGGGGCTGGAGTAGGTCCCAAGGGTTGGGCTGTTCGCCCATTAAAGCGGTACGCGAGCTGGGTTTAGAACGTCGTGAGACAGTTCGGTCCCTATCCGCTGCGCGCGCAGGAAACTTGAGAAGGGCTGTCCCTAGTACGAGAGGACCGGGACGGACGAACCTCTGGTGTGCCAGTTGTTCCGCCAGGAGCACGGCTGGTTGGCTACGTTCGGAAGGGATAACCGCTGAAAGCATCTAAGCGGGAAGCCTGCTTCAAGATGAGGTTTCCACGGGGTTCGCCCCGAGAGGCTCCCAGCTAGACCACTGGGTGAATAGGCCGGATGTGGAAGAGAGGACCAAAGACTCTCGTAGCTGACCGGTACTAATAAGCCGATAACTTGACACACACATACTGATCTGTGCTGTTACGCGTCCACTGTGCGGTTCCCGAGAGACGGTCGGGGAACCCGACTGACAACTCGATAGAGTTACGGCGGTCATAGCGAAGGGGAAACGCCCGGTCCCATTCCGAACCCGGAAGCTAAGCCCTTCAGCGCCGATGGTACTGCACGGGAGACTGTGTGGGAGAGTAGGTCGCCGCCGAACACCCTTTCCTCTCGAGGGGGCCACCCGATGGGTGGCCCCCTCGAGAGTGCCAAGGGCCCTCATGCACAGCTGGCGCTCGCGCCGGCGCAGGGCCCGCGTCGCGTGATGCAGGACACCTCGAGGCGGTTTGCCTCGAGAGGGACCGGTCGCGTAACGTAGTGCAGCGCCCCACGGGGAGGAACGGACCGCGGTCTGCGGGACGGTCCCCGATCGGGAGCAAACACCCCACCAGCCAGCAGGCTTCGGTCAGCTGTGCACGGGTGTGGGTGGGCCGGCCTGGTGGTTTGACTGCGGGGTCTGGTTCGGATAAAGTGGAGAAGTTGCCTCCGGATGGGTCGGAAGATCTGGATGGATGCGCGTCCGCTCCTTGAGAACTCAACAGCGTGCCGAAAGTCGATGCCATTTGTCGTCGTGGTCGGTGGTGCCTGCCGTCGGTGGGTGCTGCGGTTCGCGGTGACGTGGTTGAGACGAATGCAAATGTCAGTTGATGTCATGCATTTGATCGAGGCCAGATGATAACGGGTCCTTCGGGGCCGCTTCGTGTGTCAGCTTGCCCGTGCGTTCGCGTGCGGGTGGCTTATAGACATGTACGGAGAGTTTGATCCTGGCTCAGGACGAACGCTGGCGGCGTGCTTAACACATGCAAGTCGAACGGTGATCTCGGTGCTTGCACCGGGTGATCAGTGGCGAACGGGTGAGTAACACGTGAGCAACCTGCCCCTGACTCTGGGATAACCCCGAGAAATCGGAGCTAATACCGGATACGAGACGCACGGGCATCCGTAGCGTCTGGAAAGAATTTTGGTCAGGGATGGGCTCGCGGCCTATCAGCTTGTTGGTGGGGTAACGGCCCACCAAGGCGACGACGGGTAGCCGGCCTGAGAGGGCGACCGGCCACACTGGGACTGAGACACGGCCCAGACTCCTACGGGAGGCAGCAGTGGGGAATATTGCACAATGGGCGAAAGCCTGATGCAGCGACGCCGCGTGGGGGATGAAGGCCTTCGGGTTGTAAACCCCTTTCAGCAGGGAAGAAGCGAAAGTGACGGTACCTGCAGAAGAAGCGCCGGCTAACTACGTGCCAGCAGCCGCGGTAATACGTAGGGCGCAAGCGTTGTCCGGAATTATTGGGCGTAAAGAGCTCGTAGGCGGTTTGTCGCGTCTGCTGTGAAAACCCGAGGCTCAACCTCGGGCCTGCAGTGGGTACGGGCAGACTAGAGTGCGGTAGGGGAGACTGGAATTCCTGGTGTAGCGGTGGAATGCGCAGATATCAGGAGGAACACCGATGGCGAAGGCAGGTCTCTGGGCCGCAACTGACGCTGAGGAGCGAAAGCATGGGGAGCGAACAGGATTAGATACCCTGGTAGTCCATGCCGTAAACGTTGGGCACTAGGTGTGGGGCTCATTCCACGAGTTCCGTGCCGCAGCAAACGCATTAAGTGCCCCGCCTGGGGAGTACGGCCGCAAGGCTAAAACTCAAAGGAATTGACGGGGGCCCGCACAAGCGGCGGAGCATGCGGATTAATTCGATGCAACGCGAAGAACCTTACCAAGGCTTGACATACACCGGAAACATCCAGAGATGGGTGCCCCGCAAGGTCGGTGTACAGGTGGTGCATGGTTGTCGTCAGCTCGTGTCGTGAGATGTTGGGTTAAGTCCCGCAACGAGCGCAACCCTCGTCCTATGTTGCCAGCACGTCATGGTGGGGACTCATAGGAGACTGCCGGGGTCAACTCGGAGGAAGGTGGGGATGACGTCAAATCATCATGCCCCTTATGTCTTGGGCTTCACGCATGCTACAATGGCCGGTACAAAGGGCTGCGATACCGCGAGGTGGAGCGAATCCCAAAAAGCCGGTCTCAGTTCGGATTGGGGTCTGCAACTCGACCCCATGAAGTCGGAGTCGCTAGTAATCGCAGATCAGCAACGCTGCGGTGAATACGTTCCCGGGCCTTGTACACACCGCCCGTCAAGTCACGAAAGTCGGTAACACCCGAAGCCGGTGGCCCAACCCTTGTGGAGGGAGCCGTCGAAGGTGGGACCAGCGATTGGGACTAAGTCGTAACAAGGTAGCCGTACCGGAAGGTGCGGCTGGATCACCTCCTTTCTAAGGAGCTTCTGGCGCTACGGCGTCCAGGGCCTCGCCTCGAGCGTTCGCCTCGAGGGGGGTTGCTCATGGGTGGAACATCGACCAGTTGCGTTCGGGTACGGGCGTCCCAGTACCTCCCTTCGGGGAGTGGAACCGGATCGTCCCGTCTCGGGCGTTAGGCACGCTGTTGGGTCCTGAGGGAACGGGCGTCATGCCTGGACCTCGGGCCGGCCTTCGGGTCGGCTGCGTCGGACCGTTCCGACCGGATGAACCGCTCCCGTGTGGGGGTAGGCGCCGGTGCCGGGACGGGACCGCCCGTAGCTTGAGAACTGCACAGTGGACGCGAGCATCTTTTTAGTATGTCTTTGTGGTCAAGTTTTTAAGTGCATACGGTGGATGCCTTGGCACTAGGAGCCGAAGAAGGACGTTGTAGCCTGCGATAAGCCTCGGGGAGTTGGCAAACGAACCGTGATCCGAGGATGTCCGAATGGGGAAACCCGGCTGGAGTCATGTCCAGTCACCCGCGCCTGAATATATAGGGCGTGCGGAGGGAACGTGGGGAAGTGAAACATCTCAGTACCCACAGGAAGAGATATTCCGTGAGTAGTGGCGAGCGAAAGCGGAGAAGGCCAAACCGACTGCGTGTGATAGCCGGCAGGCGTTGCGTAGTCGGGGTTGTGGGACCTTTCAGGAAGTTCTGCCGAGCTTCCAGGGAGTCAGAAAGTCGCGTCATAGTCGAAGGGCATTGAAAGGCCCGGCACAGAGGGTGCTACCCCCGTAGACGAAATGGCGCGGCCTCCCGAGAGGTATCCCAAGTAGCACGGGGCCCGTGAAATCCCGTGTGAATCTGGAGAGACCACTCTCTAAGCCTAAATACTCCCTAGTGACCGATAGCGGACAAGTACCGTGAGGGAAAGGTGAAAAGTACCCCGGGAGGGGAGTGAAATAGTACCTGAAACCGTGTGCATACAATCCGTCGGAGCCTCCCTAGCAGGGGTGACGGCGTGCCTTTTGAAGAATGAGCCTGCGAGTTAGTGGTACGTGGCGAGGTTAACCCGTGAGGGGAAGCCGTAGCGAAAGCGAGTCCGAACAGGGCGATACAGTCGCGTGCTCTAGACCCGAAGCGAAGTGATCTAGCCATGGGCAGGTTGAAGCGCGGGTAAGACCGCGTGGAGGACCGAACCCACCTGGGTTGAAAACCGGGGGGATGACCTGTGGTTAGGGGTGAAAGGCCAATCAAACTTCGTGATAGCTGGTTCTCCCCGAAATGCATTTAGGTGCAGCGTCACGTGTTTCTTACCGGAGGTAGAGCTACTGGATGGCCGATGGGCCCCACCAGGTTACTGACGTCAGCCAAACTCCGAATGCCGGTAAGTGAGAGCGTGGCAGTGAGACTGCGGGGGATAAGCTCCGTAGTCGAGAGGGAAACAGCCCAGACCACCAGCTAAGGCCCCTAAGCGTGTGCTAAGTGGGAAAGGATGTGGAGTTGCACAGACAACCAGGAGGTTGGCTTAGAAGCAGCCACCCTTGAAAGAGTGCGTAATAGCTCACTGGTCAAGTGATTCCGCGCCGACAATGTAGCGGGGCTCAAGTACACCGCCGAAGCTGTGGCATTCACACAAGAGCTAGGTCTTCGGATCCAGGCGTGTGGATGGGTAGGGGAGCGTCGTGTGGCGAGTGAAGTCGCGGGGGAACCCAGCGGTGGACGCCACACGAGTGAGAATGCAGGCATGAGTAGCGAAAGACGGGTGAGAAACCCGTCCGCCGAATGACCAAGGGTTCCAGGGCCAGGCTAATCCGCCCTGGGTAAGTCGGGACCTAAGGCGAGGCCGACAGGCGTAGTCGATGGACAACGGGTTGATATTCCCGTACCGGCGAAGAACCGCCCATACCGAGCCCGGTGATGCTAAGTGCCCAAAGCCGGCGTGATCCCTTCGGGGACGTGCCGGTGGCGCGCACGACCCGATCCGGTAGTAGGTAAGCGTATTAACAGGGGTGACGCAGGAAGGTAGCCCAGCGTGGCGATGGTAGACCACGTCCAAGGTTGTAGGGCGAGATGTAGGCAAATCCGCATCTCACATAGCCTGAGAACTGATGGTGACCGCACAAGCGGGATGATTGGGTGATCCTATGCTGCCAAGAAAAGCCTCGACGCGAGGTTCTAGCCGCCCGTACCCTAAACCGACTCAGGTGGTCAGGTAGAGAATACCAAGGCGATCGAGAGAATCGTGGTTAAGGAACTCGGCAAAATGCCCCCGTAACTTCGGGAGAAGGGGGGCCTGAGGCGTGAACCCACTTGCTGGGGAAGCGTTTGAGGGCCGCAGAGACCAGGGAGAAGCGACTGTTTACTAAAAACACAGGTCCGTGCGAAGTCGCAAGACGATGTATACGGACTGACGCCTGCCCGGTGCTGGAAGGTTAAGAGGACGGGTCAGCCCTTCGGGGCGAAGCTCAGAATTTAAGCCCCAGTAAACGGCGGTGGTAACTATAACCATCCTAAGGTAGCGAAATTCCTTGTCGGGTAAGTTCCGACCTGCACGAATGGCGTAACGACTTCTCCGCTGTCTCAACCGCGAACTCGGCGAAATTGCACTACGAGTAAAGATGCTCGTTACGCGCAGCAGGACGGAAAGACCCCGGGACCTTTACTATAGCTTGGTATTGGTGTTCGGTACGGCTTGTGTAGGATAGGTGGGAGACTGTGAAGCCGGCACGCCAGTGTCGGTGGAGTCAACGTTGAAATACCACTCTGGTCGTTCTGGATGTCTAACCTCGGTCCGTGATCCGGATCAGGGACAGTGCCTGGTGGGTAGTTTAACTGGGGCGGTTGCCTCCTAAAATGTAACGGAGGCGCTCAAAGGTTCCCTCAGCCTGGTTGGCAATCAGGTGGCGAGTGCAAGTGCACAAGGGAGCTTGACTGTGAGACTGACAGGTCAAGCAGGGACGAAAGTCGGAACTAGTGATCCGGCGGTGGCTTGTGGAAGCGCCGTCGCTCAACGGATAAAAGGTACCCCGGGGATAACAGGCTGATCTTGCCCAAGAGTCCATATCGACGGCATGGTTTGGCACCTCGATGTCGGCTCGTCGCATCCTGGGGCTGGAGTAGGTCCCAAGGGTTGGGCTGTTCGCCCATTAAAGCGGTACGCGAGCTGGGTTTAGAACGTCGTGAGACAGTTCGGTCCCTATCCGCTGCGCGCGCAGGAAACTTGAGAAGGGCTGTCCCTAGTACGAGAGGACCGGGACGGACGAACCTCTGGTGTGCCAGTTGTTCCGCCAGGAGCACGGCTGGTTGGCTACGTTCGGAAGGGATAACCGCTGAAAGCATCTAAGCGGGAAGCCTGCTTCAAGATGAGGTTTCCACGGGGTTCGCCCCGAGAGGCTCCCAGCTAGACCACTGGGTGAATAGGCCGGATGTGGAAGAGAGGACCAAAGACTCTCGTAGCTGACCGGTACTAATAAGCCGATAACTTGACACACACATACTGATCTGTGCTGTTACGCGTCCACTGTGCGGTTCCCGAGAGACGGTCGGGGAACCCGACTGACAACTCGATAGAGTTACGGCGGTCATAGCGAAGGGGAAACGCCCGGTCCCATTCCGAACCCGGAAGCTAAGCCCTTCAGCGCCGATGGTACTGCACGGGAGACTGTGTGGGAGAGTAGGTCGCCGCCGAACACCCTTTCCTCTCGAGGGGGCCACCCGATGGGTGGCCCCCTCGAGAGTGCCAAGGGCCCTCATGCACAGCTGGCGCTCGCGCCGGCGCAGGGCCCGCGTCGCGTGATGCAGGACACCTCGAGGCGGTTTGCCTCGAGAGGGACCGGTCGCGTAACGTAGTGCAGCGCCCCACGGGGAGGAACGGACCGCGGTCTGCGGGACGGTCCCCGATCGGGAGCAAACACCCCACCAGCCAGCAGGCTTCGGTCAGCTGTGCACGGGTGTGGGTGGGCCGGCCTGGTGGTTTGACTGCGGGGTCTGGTTCGGATAAAGTGGAGAAGTTGCCTCCGGATGGGTCGGAAGATCTGGATGGATGCGCGTCCGCTCCTTGAGAACTCAACAGCGTGCCGAAAGTCGATGCCATTTGTCGTCGTGGTCGGTGGTGCCTGCCGTCGGTGGGTGCTGCGGTTCGCGGTGACGTGGTTGAGACGAATGCAAATGTCAGTTGATGTCATGCATTTGATCGAGGCCAGATGATAACGGGTCCTTCGGGGCCGCTTCGTGTGTCAGCTTGCCCGTGCGTTCGCGTGCGGGTGGCTTATAGACATGTACGGAGAGTTTGATCCTGGCTCAGGACGAACGCTGGCGGCGTGCTTAACACATGCAAGTCGAACGGTGATCTCGGTGCTTGCACCGGGTGATCAGTGGCGAACGGGTGAGTAACACGTGAGCAACCTGCCCCTGACTCTGGGATAACCCCGAGAAATCGGAGCTAATACCGGATACGAGACGCACGGGCATCCGTAGCGTCTGGAAAGAATTTTGGTCAGGGATGGGCTCGCGGCCTATCAGCTTGTTGGTGGGGTAACGGCCCACCAAGGCGACGACGGGTAGCCGGCCTGAGAGGGCGACCGGCCACACTGGGACTGAGACACGGCCCAGACTCCTACGGGAGGCAGCAGTGGGGAATATTGCACAATGGGCGAAAGCCTGATGCAGCGACGCCGCGTGGGGGATGAAGGCCTTCGGGTTGTAAACCCCTTTCAGCAGGGAAGAAGCGAAAGTGACGGTACCTGCAGAAGAAGCGCCGGCTAACTACGTGCCAGCAGCCGCGGTAATACGTAGGGCGCAAGCGTTGTCCGGAATTATTGGGCGTAAAGAGCTCGTAGGCGGTTTGTCGCGTCTGCTGTGAAAACCCGAGGCTCAACCTCGGGCCTGCAGTGGGTACGGGCAGACTAGAGTGCGGTAGGGGAGACTGGAATTCCTGGTGTAGCGGTGGAATGCGCAGATATCAGGAGGAACACCGATGGCGAAGGCAGGTCTCTGGGCCGCAACTGACGCTGAGGAGCGAAAGCATGGGGAGCGAACAGGATTAGATACCCTGGTAGTCCATGCCGTAAACGTTGGGCACTAGGTGTGGGGCTCATTCCACGAGTTCCGTGCCGCAGCAAACGCATTAAGTGCCCCGCCTGGGGAGTACGGCCGCAAGGCTAAAACTCAAAGGAATTGACGGGGGCCCGCACAAGCGGCGGAGCATGCGGATTAATTCGATGCAACGCGAAGAACCTTACCAAGGCTTGACATACACCGGAAACATCCAGAGATGGGTGCCCCGCAAGGTCGGTGTACAGGTGGTGCATGGTTGTCGTCAGCTCGTGTCGTGAGATGTTGGGTTAAGTCCCGCAACGAGCGCAACCCTCGTCCTATGTTGCCAGCACGTCATGGTGGGGACTCATAGGAGACTGCCGGGGTCAACTCGGAGGAAGGTGGGGATGACGTCAAATCATCATGCCCCTTATGTCTTGGGCTTCACGCATGCTACAATGGCCGGTACAAAGGGCTGCGATACCGCGAGGTGGAGCGAATCCCAAAAAGCCGGTCTCAGTTCGGATTGGGGTCTGCAACTCGACCCCATGAAGTCGGAGTCGCTAGTAATCGCAGATCAGCAACGCTGCGGTGAATACGTTCCCGGGCCTTGTACACACCGCCCGTCAAGTCACGAAAGTCGGTAACACCCGAAGCCGGTGGCCCAACCCTTGTGGAGGGAGCCGTCGAAGGTGGGACCAGCGATTGGGACTAAGTCGTAACAAGGTAGCCGTACCGGAAGGTGCGGCTGGATCACCTCCTTTCTAAGGAGCTTCTGGCGCTACGGCGTCCAGGGCCTCGCCTCGAGCGTTCGCCTCGAGGGGGGTTGCTCATGGGTGGAACATCGACCAGTTGCGTTCGGGTACGGGCGTCCCAGTACCTCCCTTCGGGGAGTGGAACCGGATCGTCCCGTCTCGGGCGTTAGGCACGCTGTTGGGTCCTGAGGGAACGGGCGTCATGCCTGGACCTCGGGCCGGCCTTCGGGTCGGCTGCGTCGGACCGTTCCGACCGGATGAACCGCTCCCGTGTGGGGGTAGGCGCCGGTGCCGGGACGGGACCGCCCGTAGCTTGAGAACTGCACAGTGGACGCGAGCATCTTTTTAGTATGTCTTTGTGGTCAAGTTTTTAAGTGCATACGGTGGATGCCTTGGCACTAGGAGCCGAAGAAGGACGTTGTAGCCTGCGATAAGCCTCGGGGAGTTGGCAAACGAACCGTGATCCGAGGATGTCCGAATGGGGAAACCCGGCTGGAGTCATGTCCAGTCACCCGCGCCTGAATATATAGGGCGTGCGGAGGGAACGTGGGGAAGTGAAACATCTCAGTACCCACAGGAAGAGATATTCCGTGAGTAGTGGCGAGCGAAAGCGGAGAAGGCCAAACCGACTGCGTGTGATAGCCGGCAGGCGTTGCGTAGTCGGGGTTGTGGGACCTTTCAGGAAGTTCTGCCGAGCTTCCAGGGAGTCAGAAAGTCGCGTCATAGTCGAAGGGCATTGAAAGGCCCGGCACAGAGGGTGCTACCCCCGTAGACGAAATGGCGCGGCCTCCCGAGAGGTATCCCAAGTAGCACGGGGCCCGTGAAATCCCGTGTGAATCTGGAGAGACCACTCTCTAAGCCTAAATACTCCCTAGTGACCGATAGCGGACAAGTACCGTGAGGGAAAGGTGAAAAGTACCCCGGGAGGGGAGTGAAATAGTACCTGAAACCGTGTGCATACAATCCGTCGGAGCCTCCCTAGCAGGGGTGACGGCGTGCCTTTTGAAGAATGAGCCTGCGAGTTAGTGGTACGTGGCGAGGTTAACCCGTGAGGGGAAGCCGTAGCGAAAGCGAGTCCGAACAGGGCGATACAGTCGCGTGCTCTAGACCCGAAGCGAAGTGATCTAGCCATGGGCAGGTTGAAGCGCGGGTAAGACCGCGTGGAGGACCGAACCCACCTGGGTTGAAAACCGGGGGGATGACCTGTGGTTAGGGGTGAAAGGCCAATCAAACTTCGTGATAGCTGGTTCTCCCCGAAATGCATTTAGGTGCAGCGTCACGTGTTTCTTACCGGAGGTAGAGCTACTGGATGGCCGATGGGCCCCACCAGGTTACTGACGTCAGCCAAACTCCGAATGCCGGTAAGTGAGAGCGTGGCAGTGAGACTGCGGGGGATAAGCTCCGTAGTCGAGAGGGAAACAGCCCAGACCACCAGCTAAGGCCCCTAAGCGTGTGCTAAGTGGGAAAGGATGTGGAGTTGCACAGACAACCAGGAGGTTGGCTTAGAAGCAGCCACCCTTGAAAGAGTGCGTAATAGCTCACTGGTCAAGTGATTCCGCGCCGACAATGTAGCGGGGCTCAAGTACACCGCCGAAGCTGTGGCATTCACACAAGAGCTAGGTCTTCGGATCCAGGCGTGTGGATGGGTAGGGGAGCGTCGTGTGGCGAGTGAAGTCGCGGGGGAACCCAGCGGTGGACGCCACACGAGTGAGAATGCAGGCATGAGTAGCGAAAGACGGGTGAGAAACCCGTCCGCCGAATGACCAAGGGTTCCAGGGCCAGGCTAATCCGCCCTGGGTAAGTCGGGACCTAAGGCGAGGCCGACAGGCGTAGTCGATGGACAACGGGTTGATATTCCCGTACCGGCGAAGAACCGCCCATACCGAGCCCGGTGATGCTAAGTGCCCAAAGCCGGCGTGATCCCTTCGGGGACGTGCCGGTGGCGCGCACGACCCGATCCGGTAGTAGGTAAGCGTATTAACAGGGGTGACGCAGGAAGGTAGCCCAGCGTGGCGATGGTAGACCACGTCCAAGGTTGTAGGGCGAGATGTAGGCAAATCCGCATCTCACATAGCCTGAGAACTGATGGTGACCGCACAAGCGGGATGATTGGGTGATCCTATGCTGCCAAGAAAAGCCTCGACGCGAGGTTCTAGCCGCCCGTACCCTAAACCGACTCAGGTGGTCAGGTAGAGAATACCAAGGCGATCGAGAGAATCGTGGTTAAGGAACTCGGCAAAATGCCCCCGTAACTTCGGGAGAAGGGGGGCCTGAGGCGTGAACCCACTTGCTGGGGAAGCGTTTGAGGGCCGCAGAGACCAGGGAGAAGCGACTGTTTACTAAAAACACAGGTCCGTGCGAAGTCGCAAGACGATGTATACGGACTGACGCCTGCCCGGTGCTGGAAGGTTAAGAGGACGGGTCAGCCCTTCGGGGCGAAGCTCAGAATTTAAGCCCCAGTAAACGGCGGTGGTAACTATAACCATCCTAAGGTAGCGAAATTCCTTGTCGGGTAAGTTCCGACCTGCACGAATGGCGTAACGACTTCTCCGCTGTCTCAACCGCGAACTCGGCGAAATTGCACTACGAGTAAAGATGCTCGTTACGCGCAGCAGGACGGAAAGACCCCGGGACCTTTACTATAGCTTGGTATTGGTGTTCGGTACGGCTTGTGTAGGATAGGTGGGAGACTGTGAAGCCGGCACGCCAGTGTCGGTGGAGTCAACGTTGAAATACCACTCTGGTCGTTCTGGATGTCTAACCTCGGTCCGTGATCCGGATCAGGGACAGTGCCTGGTGGGTAGTTTAACTGGGGCGGTTGCCTCCTAAAATGTAACGGAGGCGCTCAAAGGTTCCCTCAGCCTGGTTGGCAATCAGGTGGCGAGTGCAAGTGCACAAGGGAGCTTGACTGTGAGACTGACAGGTCAAGCAGGGACGAAAGTCGGAACTAGTGATCCGGCGGTGGCTTGTGGAAGCGCCGTCGCTCAACGGATAAAAGGTACCCCGGGGATAACAGGCTGATCTTGCCCAAGAGTCCATATCGACGGCATGGTTTGGCACCTCGATGTCGGCTCGTCGCATCCTGGGGCTGGAGTAGGTCCCAAGGGTTGGGCTGTTCGCCCATTAAAGCGGTACGCGAGCTGGGTTTAGAACGTCGTGAGACAGTTCGGTCCCTATCCGCTGCGCGCGCAGGAAACTTGAGAAGGGCTGTCCCTAGTACGAGAGGACCGGGACGGACGAACCTCTGGTGTGCCAGTTGTTCCGCCAGGAGCACGGCTGGTTGGCTACGTTCGGAAGGGATAACCGCTGAAAGCATCTAAGCGGGAAGCCTGCTTCAAGATGAGGTTTCCACGGGGTTCGCCCCGAGAGGCTCCCAGCTAGACCACTGGGTGAATAGGCCGGATGTGGAAGAGAGGACCAAAGACTCTCGTAGCTGACCGGTACTAATAAGCCGATAACTTGACACACACATACTGATCTGTGCTGTTACGCGTCCACTGTGCGGTTCCCGAGAGACGGTCGGGGAACCCGACTGACAACTCGATAGAGTTACGGCGGTCATAGCGAAGGGGAAACGCCCGGTCCCATTCCGAACCCGGAAGCTAAGCCCTTCAGCGCCGATGGTACTGCACGGGAGACTGTGTGGGAGAGTAGGTCGCCGCCGAACACCCTTCAAAGAAGAGGGCCTCCGCGAGGAGGCCCTCTTCTTTTTTGTCCAGGCCTCGGTGACCGTGCGAGTTTCGGCGCGCTGGCACGAGAGCCGCGACGAGTCGTCTCGGCGCGTTGTGCGACGATGACGTGACAGCTGAAGAGAGGACCCCCCCGTGGACGCAGAAGACCAGAGCCGCCCGGAGCGACGGAGCCAAGACGGACCGCGCCGACCCACGTCGCGCGATCGTGATGGGCAGTCCTCGGCTCGTCCGCGTACCGAGGGAGGGCGTGGTGCCGGGTCGCGTCAGCAGCCGCCTCCGACGTCCCGCGGGGGCAGCAGCCGAGGATTCTCCAGCTCGGGCCGCGGAGCGTCGGGAGACGCGGGACGCGGTCAGGGTGACCGGCCACGCGGCGGCGTCGGCGAGCCGTCCAGCGGCGGGAGCCGGTACCCGGCGTCGCGCGGTGACGCCGGGAGCGCTCGCGACGGTGCGCGCGGAGCATCGGACTCCGGTCGCGCAGCACGAGCCGGCGGCAGCGGACGTGACGACGCGCCGCGACGGTGGGCCGAGGGCGCGGACCCTGGACGGGGTGGTGTCGCCTCGGGCAGGTCCAGCGGCCGCCCGGCGACGCCGCGCGGTGAGTGGCAGGAACGGTCCGGGCGGTCCGGGTCGGCGAACGCGGGCGGGCGCGGCGGTGCGGGCTACGGCCGGGAGTCGGCTGGTTCGGACCGTTCCGGCGCGCGCCGGCCGGAGGACGCGCGCGGTGGCGGCAGAGCCTCGTGGGGGCCGGCCTCGACACGCGGAGCCGGTGCGCCCGACGGTGCTCCGTCGGGCAGCGTCAGGGGCCGCGGTCCGGAGCGAGAAGGTCGGGGGACCGGTGGTCCGTCGACGGCTCAGGGAGGGGACCGGTCCGCGCGGCGCCCGGGGGGCGTCGACGACCGGCGTGCGGGTGGAGCCACGGGTCGTGACGGTCGCCGCTACGGATCGGGTCCGGCAGGTTCGGGTACGAGGCCAACGCGCGAGCCTGGCGGCGCGGGACACGGTGCGCCTGCGCGAGCGGCGGGTTCCGAGTGGAGCCGCCCCGGGGCAGAGGACCGACCGGTCCGGCCGAAACGAGCCGTCGACAGCGAGTCGGCCCCCGCTGCGCCGGCGCTTCCGGACGACGTGGTCGCCGCGGACCTCGACCGCGCCGCGCGCTCGCGCCTGCGCACCCTGAGCAAGGACAACGCCGACGGCGTCGCGCGTCACCTCGTGATGGCTGGACGGCTGCTCGAGACGGATCCGGAGGCCGCCTACGCGCATGCCCAGGCTGCTGTCCGCCGTGCGGGCCGCGTCGACGTCGTGCGTGAGGCAGCAGCGCTCACCGCCTACCACTCGGGGAGGTACGCCGAGGCGCTCCGTGAGCTGCGCACGGTCCGGCGTCTCAACGGGAGCGACGAGCACCTGCCTCTCATGGCCGACTGCGAGCGTGGTCTGGGGCGGCCCGAGCGCGCGATCGCGATGGCGTCGGAGGACACCGTGCGTGCGCTCCCGGTCGAGCTCCAGGTCGAGCTCGCGATCGTGGTGAGCGGTGCGCGGCTCGACCTCGCGGATCCCGAGGCGGCTGTCGCGGTGCTGCGGACCCCCATGGCCCGCGCGGCTCAGGGAGCCCTCCGCCTGCGAGTGGACGAGGCGCTCGCCGACGCGCTGGAGGCGGCCGGGCGCGCCGAGGAGGCGGCGACGCTTCGCCGGACACTGCCCGCCGCGCCCGAGCCTGACGAGGACGTGGTCGTGTTCGATCTCGAGGAGGTCGACGACGCGACGAGTGGCGAGGCTCCGGTCGACGCCGGGCGCGAGCAGACCCCGACGGTCGGTGAGGAGTCCGCGTCCACCGCGGAGGCTCCCCTTCCCGCCGCTGAGGTGTCCGGCCAGGCGACCGACGGCGACGACGCGACGACCCAGGAGCGGTGATGCTGCACTCGACCACCAAGGCTCTCGCCCTCGAGCACGACCTCGCTCTGGTCGACCTCGACGGGGTGGCCTACCGCGGGCACGACCCGATCGAGCACGCGTCCGAGAGCCTGGTCGCCGCACGTGACGCGGGACTCGGGCTCCTCTTCGTCACCAACAACGCGTCCCGTGAGCCCGAGTCGGTCGCCGACCAGCTCACCGGTCTCGGGATCCCGACGTCGGCGGACGAGGTCATGACCGCAGCGCAGGCGGCCGCTGCGCTGCTCCGCACCCGGCTCGAGCCCGGCGCGAGCGTGCTCGTCGTCGGGGGTGCCGGCCTGGTGACCGCCGTCGAGGCGGCCGGGTTCCGGGTGGTCAGGTCCGCGGACGACGCACCCGACGCCGTCGCGCAGGGCTTCGCGCCCGACCTCGGCTGGAAGGACCTCGCCGAGGCGGCGTACGCCGTCCAGCGGGGAGCCTGGTACGTCGCGAGCAACCTCGACCTCTCCCTCCCGACCGAGCGGGGCTTCGCACCGGGCAACGGCTCGCTCGTCGGCGCGGTCAGGGCCGCGACCGGGGTCGTCCCCGCCAGCGCGGGCAAGCCCGAGCCGGAGATGTTCCACCTCGCGGCGCGCCGCCGCGGCGCCAGCCGCCCGCTCGTCATCGGCGATCGGCTGGACACCGACCTGGCGGGCGCGCGCGCAGCCGACTTCCCGGGTCTGCACGTCTTCACGGGGGTGAGCACCCCGAGGGACGCCGTGCTCGCTGCGCGTCACGAGCGCCCGAGCTACGTCGGCGCTGACCTCCGGTCGCTGCTCGAGGCGCACCCTGCGGTGCAGCGGCACGACGAGTGGTGGACGTGCCGGGCGGCGTCGGCGCGGGTCGTGCGCGGTCGGCTCGAGGTCGCCGGTGAGGGGCCGGTCGACGTCGTGCGCGCCGCGTGCGCGGCCGCGTGGGACGCCGTCGACTCGGGCGACCGGCTCGACGCCGACACGGTCCCCGACCTCTCGGTCGTGGACGACTGACAACGGATCCCGCGACGGGCCGACGCGCCTGTGCGCGACCGCGTCCTGCCGGGGCCGTCGGGGTAGCGTGGCCTGCGGACCGGCAGCGGTGCCGACATGGTCGAGAGGAGATGTCGTGACGGGAACCGAGCCGGGATGGACGTCCGGCGACGACGCCGTCGACGAGGCCATGACGGTCCTGGACGGGCTCGAGGACCGGCCGGTCCGTGAGCACGTCGCGGTCTTCGACGCCGTGCACGGCGCGCTGTCCGACCGGCTCGCCGACGGCCGCGGATGACGACGGCCACCGTGAACGAACGGCTCGACGGCGCGCTCGTCCGCCGCGGCCTCGCGCGCTCGCGCACGCGGGCCGCCGAGCTCGTCCACGACGGGGTCGTGCGCGTCGACGGCCGCCCGGCGCGCAAGCCGTCCCAGCCGGTGTCCGGTGAGCAGAGCCTCGAGGTCCTCGCCGAGGACCGCTACGTCTCGCGCGGGGCGCACAAGCTCGTCGGCGCGCTCGACGACGTCGACGCCCTCGCACCCGGCGCGCTCGTCGTCCGGGGGAGGTCGTGCCTGGACGTCGGCGCGTCGACCGGGGGGTTCACGCAGGTGCTGCTCGAACGGGGAGCAGCGCACGTCCGCGCGGTCGACGTCGGCCACGGACAGCTCGACCCGTCGCTTCGACGCGACCTGCGCGTGACGTGCGTCGAGGGGGTCAACGCGCGTGACCTCGCGAGCACGACCGGGGCGGGACCCGGTACTCCGGACCGTCCCGCCGACCCGGCAGGCTCGGCAGCAGCGCGAGTGGCCGGGGGCGGCGCGGACGGTGCCCTGAGCGTCGACGTGCCGACGCTCGTCGTCGCGGACCTGTCGTTCATCTCGCTCACGCTCGTCGTCGGGGCGGTCGTGCGGACCGCCGCTCCCGACGCCGATCTCCTCCTCATGGTCAAGCCCCAGTTCGAGGTCGGGCGCGAGCGGCTCGGGCGAGGCGGCGTGGTGGCCGACCCCGGTCTGCGGGTCGGCGCCGTCGCCGACGTCGCGCGTGCGCTCGAGGCCGAGGGCGCCGCCGTCCTGGCCGTGCTGCCCAGCCGGCTCCCGGGGGAGCACGGCAACGTCGAGTACTTCCTCTGGGCGCGCGTCGGCGGGCCGTCCGCGGCGGCGGACGAGGTGGAGCGCGCCGTCGCCACGGCCGTGCGCGGCGCACGCCCCGTCCTCGTCGGAGCGGTCCCGTGACGCCCTCGGCGGTCCTCGTCGTGACGCACAGCGGGCGGCCCGAGGCGGTCGCGGCCGCTGCCGAGGCCGTCCGGGCGCTCGACCGGGTCGGGCTGAAGGCCGTCACCGAGGACGACGGGTGCTCACCGGACGACCTGCTCATGGCCCTCGTCCTCGGCGGCGACGGCACGATCCTCCGCGCGGCCGAGATGACGAGGGGTACGCGCGTGCCCCTGCTCGGGGTCAACCTCGGCCACGTCGGGTTCCTCGCCGAGAGCGAGCGCGAGGGGATCGACGAGGCGGTGCGGCGCATCGCCGACGGCCTGTACGACGTCGAGGAGCGCCGGACCGTCGAGGTCCGCGTCATGCGCCCCGACGGCGCCGTCGAGACGGGATGGGCGCTCAACGAGGCCACGCTCGAGAAGGCCGACCGGGCGCGGATGGTCGAGGTCGTCGTCGAGGTCGACGGGCGGCCGCTGTCGTCGTTCGGCTGCGACGGCGTCGTCCTCGCGACCGCGACGGGGTCGACCGCGCACGCGTTCTCGGCAGGCGGACCGGTCGTCTGGCCCGACGTCGACGCGATGCTCCTCGTCCCGCTGTCCGCGCACGCGCTCTTCGCGCGACCGCTCGTCGTCGGGCCGTCCTCCGTGCTCGCCGTCGAGATCCTCGCGCGGTCGGGGACGGCCGGTGTGCTCGTCTGCGACGGCCGGCGGACCATCGACCTGCCCGTCGGTACGAGGGTCGAGGTGCGGCGCGCCGAGGAGCCCGTCCGCCTCGCCCGGCTGAGCCACGCGCCGTTCACCGACCGGCTCGTGTCGCGTTTCGCCCTGCCCGTCGCCGGGTGGCGCGGGCGCGCCGCCGACGGCCACGGCGCTCCCGGGAGAGAGGCGGGGCGCGGGTGATCGAGGAGATCCGGATCGAGGACCTCGGCGTCATCGGAACGGCGCACGTCCCGCTCGCACCGGGCCTCACGGCGATCACGGGCGAGACCGGCGCGGGCAAGACCATGGTGCTCACCGGGCTCGGGCTCCTGCTCGGCCGGCGGGCCGACGCAGCTGCCGTCCGGACCGGCTCGGACCAGGCGACCGCCGAGGGGTGCTTCGTGGTGGACCCCGCGTCCGCCGTCGCCCAGCGGGCGCGTGAGGCCGGGGCCCGGCTCGACGACGACGGCACGCTGGTCGCCGTGCGCACCGTCGCCGCGGCCGGCCGCTCACGGGCGTTCCTCGGCGGCCGGTCGGTGCCGCAGGCCGTGCTCGCCGAGATCGCGGAGGAGCTCGTCACCGTCCACGGCCAGTCGGACCAGGCCCGCCTGCGGTCCTCGCGCCACCAGCGACAGGCCCTCGACGCGTTCGCCGGGCCCGAGCACCTCGACGTCCTCGAGGAGTACCGCTCCGCGTGGGCGCAGCGGCAGGAGCTCCGGGCCGAGCTCGACGACCTCGTCCTGCACGCCCAGGAGCGGGCCCACGAGGCCGACCTCCTCCGGATCGGCCTGGCCGAGGTCGAGCGCGTCGACCCGCAGCCCGGCGAGGACCTCGAGCTCGCGGCCGAGGCCGACCGGCTCGGTCACGTCGAGGACCTGCGGACGGCGATCGTCACCGCCCGGCTCGCGCTCGCCGGTGACGACGACGGTTCGACGGCGGGTGCCGTGGGCGACGTCGACCACGCGCGTCGCGCTCTCGAGCAGGTCGCCGAGCACGACCCCGCGCTCGCAGCACTCGTCACGCGCGTCGCCGAGGTCGGCTACCTGCTCGACGAGCTGCTCGCGGACCTCGGTGGCTACGCCCAGGACCTCGCCTCCGACCCGGCGCGGCTCGACGCCGTGCAGGCCCGCCGGGCCGAGCTCACCGCGCTCGCCCGCGCCCACGGCGGGACCGTCGACGCGGTGCTGGAGTGGGCACGCAGCTCCGGCCTGCGCCTGCTCGACCTCGACGGCACGGGCGACCGGACGGACGCCGTCCGTGCCGCGCTCGATGCCGCCGAGGACCGCCTGAACGCCCTCGCGTCGCAGGTCAGCGCAGCGCGCACCGACGCCGCCGCGCGGCTCGCGGACGCTGTCTCGCAGGAGCTGGGCGGTCTCGCGATGGCCGGCGCCCGCCTCGAGGTCGACCTCACACCGACCGGCGCGCTCGGCCCGTGGGGTGCTGAGGACGTCGAGATGCTCCTCGTCCCGCACGCGGGCGCACCCGCCCGGCCGCTCGGCCAGGGCGCCTCCGGTGGCGAGCTCTCCCGTGTGATGCTCGCGATCGAGGTCGCGCTCGCCACCTCGCCCGCCTCCGGGGCGGCGACCCCGCCCACCTTCGTGTTCGACGAGGTCGACGCGGGCGTCGGCGGGCGTGCCGCGGTCGAGGTCGGGCGCCGCCTCGCCGAGCTCGCACGGCAGTGCCAGGTGGTCGTCGTGACCCACCTCGCGCAGGTCGCGGCCTTCGCGGACAGCCACCTCGTCGTCTCGAAGTCGCGCGCCGGCGAGGTCGACGTCGTGACCGTCTCGGACGTCCGCGAGGTCACGGGCGACGAGCGGGTGGCCGAGCTGGCGCGCATGCTCTCCGGGCAGGAGGACTCCACCGCCGCGCTCGAGCACGCGGCTGAGCTCCTCGAGCGCTCGTCCGTGGGACGATGACCGGCGATGAGCCCGATCAGACGACTCCGACGTGACACGTCGGTCACCGAACCAGGCCTGCACGGGGCCGTCCGTGTCGACCCGCGGACCAAGAACCTGACCAAGCGGCTGCGGCCCGGCGAGATCGCCGTGATCGACCACCTCGACATCGACCGCGTGTCGGCCGAGGCGCTCGTGGCATGCCGACCCGTCGCGGTGCTCAACGCCGCGCGCAGCACGTCCGGGCGGTACCCCAACCTGGGGCCGGAGATCCTCGTCGAGGCCGGGGTCACCCTCGTGGACGACCTCGGGCCCGACGTGCTGAGCCTCGTCGAGGGGCACCAGGTCCGGGTCGTCGACGGCGCGGTGTACGACGGCGCCACCCTCGTCGCCGAGGGCACGGTCCAGGACGCGTCGACCGTCGCGGCGGCGATGGAGGAGGCGCGTGCGGGCCTCGCCGTCCAGCTCGAGGCGTTCGCCGCGAACACCATGGACTACCTCCGCAGGGAGCGTGAGCTCCTCCTGGACGGCGTCGGCGTCCCGGACGTGCGGACCGTGATCGACGGACGACAGGTCCTCATCGTCGTCCGCGGGTACCACTACAAGGAGGACCTCGTGGTCCTCCGGCCCTACATCAAGGAGTACCGCCCGGTGCTCGTGGGCGTCGACGGCGGTGCGGACGCGATCCTCGAGGCCGGCTGGACGCCGGACATGATCGTGGGCGACATGGACTCGGTGTCCGACCGAGCCCTGCGGTGCGGGGCCGAGATCGTCGTCCACGCCTACCGGGACGGCCGTGCACCCGGCGTCGACCGCGTCCGCAAGCTGGGGATCGACCCGGTCGTGTTCCCCGCGACCGGCACCAGCGAGGACGTCGCGATGCTGCTGGCGGACGACAAGGGCGCCGAGCTCATCGTCGCCGTCGGGACGCACGCCACGCTCGTGGAGTTCCTCGACAAGGGGCGGTCGGGCATGGCGAGCACGTTCCTCACGCGGCTGCGCGTGGGCGGCAAGCTGATCGACGCCAAGGGCGTCTCGCGCCTGTACCGGCACCGGATCAGCACGTGGCAGCTCGTGCTGCTCGTCCTGGCCGGGCTCTTCGCCCTCGGTGTCGCCCTGGCCTCGACGGCCGCCGGGCAGACGCTGTTCGGACTGTTCATGGCACGCCTGGACGACCTCTGGTCGTGGCTGCACACCCTGCTGGGCGGAGGCGTCGGATGACGCGCTGCGCCGACGACCGAGAGACCGCATCGTGATCGACTTCCGCTACCACCTCGTCTCGCTCATCTCCGTCTTCCTCGCGCTCGCCGTCGGCATCGCGCTGGGGGCGGGACCGCTCAAGGAGTCCATCGGGGACACCCTGACTGGTCAGGTCGACCAGCTCCGCACCGAGCGTGCGGAGCTGCGGGCCGACCTCGAGACGACGCAGGCCGACCTCGTGCGCGCCGGTGACGCGCTCGACGCCGTCGCCGACGACCTGCTCGCCGACGTCCTCGGCGACCGGCGCGTCGCGATCGTGCAGATCGGCGAGGTCGAGCCCGAGGTCCGGGACGCCGTGATGGCCCGGCTCGAGCAGGCCGACGGCTCGGTCTCCGCCGTCGTTCAGGTCACAGACGCGTGGACCGACCCCGAGCGGCTCGCCTTCCGGCAGTCGCTGGCGGGTCAGCTCGTTGAGTACCTCGAGCCGAGGCCCGCGGACGACGCCGGGACCGGGACCGAGCTCGCCGAGGCGCTCGCGCAGGCGCTCACGACCGCCCGGCCCGAGGACCCCGACGCCCTGTCGGAGTCGGCGAGCATCGCGCTCGAGCTCCTGCGTGAGGGGGAGCTCGTGACGGTCGAGGGCGAGGTCGGCGCACCCGCCGACGCCGTCGTCGTGCTCGCCGGGCCCGCCGTCGACGCCGTCGACGCGCAGGACGAGGAGCAGCGCCTCGAGTCCGCCGCGCCCGAGGTCGCGGAGGAGGAGGCCGAGCGCGTCGACGCCCTGCTGGGCGCTGCGAGCCAGATCAGCGTCGCCGTCCAGCAGCGCTCCGCAGGTGCCGTCGTCGCCGGCGGTGACCTGGTGGAGCCGAGCCTCGTGCAGCGGATCCGCGAGACGGACGCGAGTGCCCGGACCGTGAGCACGGTCGAGTCCGTCCAGCGGGTGTCGGGGCAGGTCGCCGTCCCGCTCGCCCTGGCCGCCCGGATCAGCGGCACCGTCGGGCACTACGGGTCGAGCGAGGGCGCGGACGCGGTCATGCCCGACCGGGTCGTCCTCGAGCCGGTCCAGCGGACCGTCGAGGTCCCGGAGACCCCGGCCGACGGTGCGCCGGCGGACGGTGCGCCGGCGGACGGTGCGCCCGCCGACGGCACGGACGGCGACGCCACCACGGGCGAGGGCTGAGCCGTGGTCCGCGACGTCCTGCTCGCGGGCACCACCGCGGCTGCGGTGACGTGGGCCGCGCGGCGGGGTGCGGACCGCGCGCCCGTCGCGCGGAGCCCGCGGTGGACGCGGGTCAACCACCGGGGCGCCCCGATCTCGCTTCTCGAGGGGCCTGCGGTCGCAGCAGGGCTCCTCTCGTCGGCCGGAGTCGTGGGCGGCCGCACCGGTGCCGCGTGCGGGGTCGCCGCGGCCGGCGCGGCGGCCTTCGGTCTCCTCGACGACCTCTCCGAGGACGTCAGCCGGACGCGCAAGGGGCTCCGCGGCCACCTCGGGGCCCTCGCGCACGGCGAGGTGACGACCGGCGCGCTCAAGGTCCTCGGGATCGGCGCGACCTCCGTGGTCGCCGCAGCGCTCCTCCCGCGCCGCGGCGCAGGGCTCGCGGGCACGGTCGGCGACGCGCTCACGTCAGGTGCCCTCGTCGCCGCGTCCGCCAACCTCGTCAACCTCCTCGACCTGCGACCCGGCCGTGCCCTCAAGGCGGCGACGATCGGCGCCGCACCGCTGCTCCTCGGACCGGCAGCCGCGATCGGTGCTGCCGTCGTCGGCGGCGCCCTGGCTGCGCTGCCCGCGGACCTCGGCGAGCGCGACATGCTCGGGGACGGCGGCGCGAACGCGCTCGGCGCCGCCCTCGGTGTCGGCGCCGCGGCGGCTCTGCCACGCGCGGGACGTCTCGGGCTGCTCGCGGGCGTCGTGGGCCTGACGCTCGCGAGCGAGCGCGTGAGCTTCACCGAGGTCATCGCGAGGACGCCGGTCCTGCGCGAGCTCGACGCGTGGGGCCGGCGCTGACCCCGGCGTCCCGCTCGTGGGCGCGAGGGCTCGTCGGGGCAGCCGCCGTCATCGCGCTCGTCACCGTCGCGAGCCGCGTCGCGGGCTTCGCGCGCAGCGTCGTCCAGAGCGACGCCGTCGGCGCGACCGGCCTGGGCGCCGTCTACAACTCCGCGAACATGCTCCCGAACGTGCTGTTCGAGGTCGTCGCCGGGGGAGCGCTGGCCGGCGCCGTCGTCCCGCTGCTCGCCGCGCCGCTCGCACGCCGGGTCGGTGCGGACGTCGACCGCATCGCGTCCGCGCTGCTGGGCTGGGCGCTCGTCGTCCTCGTGCCCCTCGCGGCGGTGCTCGCGCTCCTCGCGCGCCCTATCGCGTCCCTCGTCCTGCAGAGCTCGGACCCCGCGCGCGTCGCGCTCGCGGCGGACTTCCTCGTCGCCTTCGCACCGCAGGTGCCCCTGTACGGGGTCGGTGTCGTCCTGACCGGTGTCCTGCAGGCGCACCGGCGCTTCGTCGCTCCGGCGGCTGCGCCGCTGCTGTCCAGCGCCGTCGTCATCGGCGTCTTCGCCGTGTTCGACCGCATGGTCCTGGACCCCGGCGACCTCGGCTCGGTGTCGGCGGGCGAGGCGGCGCTGCTCGCGTGGGGGACCACCGCCGGCGTCGCCGCGCTGAGCCTCCCGCTCCTGTGGCCCGTGCACCGGTGCGGCGTGCGCCTGCGTCCGACCCTGACCTTCCCGCCGGGGGTCGCGCGTCGAGCGAGGGCCCTCGCCGGCGCGGGGGTCGGCGCGCTGCTCGCCCAGCAGGCCAGCGTGCTGGCCGCGCTCCTCCTCGCGAACCGGTACGGGGGCGACGCGTACGCGGTCGTGCCGCTCCTCCAGGCGGTGTACGTGCTGCCGTACGCCGTGCTCGCGGTCCCTCTCGCGACGGCTGCCTTCCCGCGGCTCGCCGAGCGCGCGAGCCAGGGCGACCGACCCGGCTTCGCCCGTCTCGCGTCGACGACGACGCGCGGGGTGCTCGTCGTGTCGGCGCTCGGCGCGACCGTGCTCGTGGCCGCCGCCCCCGCGGTCGAGCAGTTCTTCCGCCTCTACGGCGAGGGCGACTTCACCGGCATGGGGCCCGGCCTCGCGTGGAACGCGCCAGGGCTCGTGGGCTTCGCGCTCGTCCTGCACCTGTCGCGCACGCTGTACGCGCTCGAGCGGGGGCGCGCGGCGATGGCCGCGACCGTCGCCGGGTGGCTCGTCGTCGTGGGCGTCGCGGTCGTCCTCGTCCCGGCCCTGGCAGGGCCGTCGGCGGACCAGCCGGCCACACTGGCCGGGCTCGGCGTCGCCAACACCGTCGGCATGACGGTCGCCGGGGTCGGTCTCCTCGTCGCGGTCTCCCGCTCGGCCGGACGGTCCGCGGTCCACGGCGTCGTGCGGACGGCCGCGGTCCTGCTCGTCGGGGGAGCGGGCGGCGGGCTGGCGGGACGCCTCGTCGGGGACGAGGTGCTGAGCCGGGCGGGCGAGGGGATCGGCGAGGCCGTGGCCGCTGGGGCCCTCGCCGCGGTCGCCGCCGGCGTCGTCGTGCTCGCGCTGGCCCTGCTCGTCGACCGCCACTCCGTCCTCGCGGTGATGCGCCGCACCCGGCCCGCCGACGGGCGGGCCCGACCGGTCCCGGAGGGACGATGACCACGACCGACACGCTCCGCGTGCTCCAGGTGCTCGGGTCGAGCGCCGGCGGCGTCGCCCGCCACGTCGCCCAGCTCGCCGACGCGGGGCCGACCCGGGGCTGGCGCGTCGTCGTCGCGGGTCCGACGGCCGTGCGCGACGCCGTCGCACCGCCCGGCGGGCCGCGGTTCGCGCCCGTCGAGATCACCGACCGCCCCGGCCGGGGCGACGTCGGCTCCGTCCGGAGGCTGCGTCGGCTCGCCGCGGGGGCGGACGTGGTGCACGCGCACGGCCTGCGCGCGGGTGCGCTCGTCGTCCTCGCGGTCCAGGGGCTGCGGAGGCGACCGCGGGTCGTCGTGACGCTGCACAACCTGCCCGTGGGCTCGCGTCTCGTCCGGGCGACGGCACAGGTCCTGTGGACGGTCGTGGGTCGTGGCGCCGACGTCGTGCTCGGGGTGTCGGGCGACCTCGTCGCGCGCGCGAGGACGTATGGCGCGCGCCGCGCGGAGCGCGCCCTCGTCCCCGCCCCGCCGCTGCGTCCCGCGGCTCCTCGCGCGAGCACGCGCGCCACGCTCGGCGTGGGCGAGGACACCGACCTGCTCGTCACGGTCGCGCGCCTCGCGCCGCAGAAGGGCCTCGACGTGCTCTGCGACGCGGCCGGAGCCCTGGACCTGCCGGACGTCGTCTGGCTCGTCGCCGGCGACGGTCCGCTCGAGGACGAGGTCGCGAGCCGGGTCGCGGCGGAGGGCCTGCCCGTGCGCCTCCTGGGACGGCGCAGCGACGTCGCGGACCTCGTGGCGGCCGCCGACGTCGTCGTGAGCACCGCGCGCTGGGAGGGCCAGCCGCTCAACGTGCAGGAGGCGCTCGCGCTCGGGGCACCGCTGGTCGCCACCGACGTCGGCGGCACGGCCGAGGTGACCGGGGACGCCGCGGTGCTCGTCCCGCCCGACGGCGGCGCGGTCGCCGCGGCGGTCCGCTCGCTCCTCGCCGACGACGACGCCCGGGCGGCGCTGGGACGTGCGGCGGCGCTGCGCGCGACGACGCTGCCCGACCTCGCCGCGGTGCTCGACCAGCTCGACCGCGTGTACCGCGCGGGCGACGCCGGGGCTGCGTCGACGCCGGTGCGGTCGTGACGCCGGACGGTCGTGGACCGGGTCGACGCCGCGACATCCGCGCGGGCGAGCCCGGCAGCGCCGACCGTCCGGTAGAGTGGAAGCCCGTGGCAGCCGCGAATCGACTCTCCGGGCGGTCGGACAACACGACCCGGCACATCTTCGTCACGGGGGGCGTCGCCTCCTCTCTCGGCAAGGGCCTGACGGCCTCGAGCCTCGGTCGTCTGCTCCGCTCGCGTGGTCTCCGCGTGACCATGCAGAAGCTCGACCCGTACCTCAACGTCGACCCGGGGACGATGAACCCGTTCCAGCACGGCGAGGTCTTCGTCACGCACGACGGGGCCGAGACGGACCTGGACATCGGCCACTACGAGCGGTTCCTCGACGTGGACCTGGGCGGCGAGGCGAACGTCACCACGGGGCAGATCTACTCGTCCGTCATCGCGAAGGAGCGGCGCGGCGAGTACCTCGGCGACACGGTGCAGGTCATCCCGCACATCACCGACGAGATCAAGGCGCGCATGCGCGCGCAGGCCGGCCCCACGGTCGATGTGATCATCACGGAGATCGGCGGCACCGTCGGCGACATCGAGTCGCTGCCGTTCCTCGAGGCCGCGCGCCAGGTGCGCCACGACCTGGGCCGCGACAACTGCTTCTTCCTGCACGTCTCGCTCGTGCCGTACATCGGCCCGTCGGGTGAGCTCAAGACCAAGCCGACGCAGCACTCGGTGGCCGCGCTCCGCTCGATCGGCATCCAGCCCGACGCGCTCGTGCTGCGGGCCGACCGCGAGCTGCCCGACTCGACCAAGCGCAAGATCGCGCTCATGTGCGACGTCGACAACGAGGCCGTCGTGACGGCGGCCGACGCGCCGAGCATCTACGACATCCCGCGCGTGCTGCACTCCGAGGGCCTCGACGCGTACGTCGTGCGCCGTCTCGACCTGCCGTTCCGCGACGTCGACTGGGGCGGCTGGGACAAGGTGACGCACGCCGTGCACCACCCGTCGCACGAGGTCGAGGTCGCGCTGGTCGGCAAGTACATCGACCTGCCCGACGCGTACCTCTCGGTCACCGAGGCTCTGCGTGCGGGCGGCTTCGCGAACGACGCCAAGGTCCGCATCCGCTGGGTCGCCTCGGACGACTGCTCGACGGCCGACGGCGCCGAGCGTGCGCTCGGTGGCGTCGACGCGGTGCTCGTCCCGGGCGGGTTCGGCGTTCGTGGCGTCGAGGGCAAGATCGGCGCCCTCACCTGGGCACGCACCCGCGGCGTCCCGACGCTCGGCATCTGCCTGGGTCTCCAGGTCATGGTCATGGAGTTCGCGCGCAGCGTGCTCGGGCTGGGCGGCGCGTCGTCGTCGGAGTTCGACCCGGCGACCGAGCACCCCGTCGTCGCGACGATGGCCGAGCAGAAGGCGATCGTCGAGGGCGAGGGCGACCTGGGCGGGACGATGCGCCTCGGGGCCTACGACGCCACCCTCGTGCCCGGCTCGGTCGTGGCGAAGGCCTACGGCACCGAGCACGTCACGGAGCGGCACCGGCACCGGTACGAGGTCAACAACGCGTACCGGGGCGACCTCGAGGCGGCGGGTCTCGTCGTCTCGGGCGTCAACCCCGAGCTCGGCCTCGTCGAGTTCGTCGAGCTGCCCACGGACGTGCACCCGTACTACGTCGCGACCCAGGCCCACCCCGAGTTCAGGTCGCGCCCGACGCGCGCGCACCCGCTGTTCGCGGGCCTCGTCTCGGCCGCGCTCGAGCAGCGTCGCGTCGAGGCGCGGTGACGGTCGCCGACCGTCGGGCGACGCGCCCCGTCGTCGCGACCGAGGTCGTCCACGACGGGATCATCTGGGACGTCGTCCGGGACACGGTGGACCTGGGCCACGACGCCGGGACGGTCCGCCGGGAGTACGTCCGGCACCCCGGTGCGGTCGCGGTGCTCGCGCTCGACGACGACGACCGCGTCCTCCTGCTGCGCCAGTACCGGCACGCGGTCGGGCAGGAGCTGTGGGAGCCGCCCGCGGGGCTGCTCGACGTCGACGGCGAGCCGATGCACGACGCGGCCGCGCGCGAGCTCGCGGAGGAGGCCGACCTCGTCGCCGCACGGTGGTGGACGCTCGTCGACTACCGCACGACCCCGGGTGGCAGCGACGAGCACGTGCGCGTCTTCCTCGCCCGCGACCTGACGCCCGTCGCCGACGCGGACCGCCACGAGCGCGAGGACGAGGAGCGGGACATGGAGGTGCGCTGGGTCCCGCTCGACGAGGCGGTCGACGCCGTGCTCGGCGGGTCGCTGCACAACCCGTCGACCGTGGCCGGTGTCCTCGCGGCGGCCGCCGCACGCGCACGCGGGTGGTCCGACCTGCGCCCGGCCGACGCCCCGACCGCCCCGTAGCGGGTCGTCGACGCCCGTCCCGGTGGGGATCAGGCAGCGACGAGCGGGGTGAGCGCGATCGGACCGCGGCGACGCAGGGACAGCACCTGTGCGGTCTGGGCCGCGACGAGGACGGCGGCACCGAGCATGTGGACCCCCACGAGCAGCTCCGGCAGGCCGGTGAAGTACTGCACGTAGCCCACGGCGCCCTGTGCGAGGGTCACCGCCAGGAGCACCCGGGCGGCCCTGCGCGGGCGGTCGTGCGTGGCCGCCGGACGCGTCAGCACGACGAGCGCGACCACGCCCGCCACGAACAACCAGACGCTCGCCGCGTGCCCGCGGGCCACGAGCGCGGGGTCGAGCGCGAACCGGTAGCCGACCTCCGCGTCGCCCGAGTGCGGGCCCGAGCCCGTCGTGACGACGCCGAGGAGCACCACGGCCGCACCGAGCGGGACGAGGGCGCGGCTGAGCAGGGTGGTCCGGGCGTCGACGAGCGGCTCGGGCACGCCGTCGCCCTCGCGGTGCCGCACGACGAGCGCCATGGACGCCGCGACGAGCACCATCGAGATCGCGAAGTGCGACCCGACCCAGGCCGGGTGCAGGTCGACGAGGACCGTGAGCCCACCCACCACGGCCTGCACGGCGACCCCCGCCAGGGGCACCAGGCCGAGCATGCGGAAGCCGCGCGACCGACCGGGACGGCGCCAGACGACGACCGCCGTGAGGAGCGCGAGGACGCCCAGCACGCCCGTGAGGGTCCGGTTGCCGAACTCGATGTACGGGTGCAGCGACGTCGCCTCGTGGAGGACGGGTGCGAACTGCCCGGGCTCGCACTGGGGCCACGTCGAGCAGCCGAGCCCGGATCCCGTGAGCCGGACCGCGCCGCCCGTCACGACGATGCCGATCTGCGCGACGAGGTTCGCCCACAGGAGCCGGTGCGGCCACGGCGAGCCCGTCCGCGGCGCCGAGGTCGACACGTCGACCGACGCGGCAGGAGGTGTGCCGGGGGAGGAGGCGACGGGCACGGTGCTGCTCACGCGACAACGGTAACCGCGCGGTGGGCCCGTCCGGGACGGTCTCGTCAGCTCCACCGGAAGAGGCGGGCGGTGAGCGCACCCGCGCCGACCGTCCACGCCGTGAGCACGACGACGGGTCCCGCGGCAAGGCCGCCACCCGTGAGCGCCGTGCGCAGGCCTCCGCCGAGCGCACCCGAGGGCAGCAGCTGCGCGACCGTGCCGAGCGGCGCCGGCAGCAGGTCCGCGGGCAGCAGCACGGCACCGCCCGCCAGCAGGAGGACCCACACGAGGTTCGCGACGGCGAGCACGGCCTCGGCACGCATCGTCCCGGCGACGAGCAGGGCGAGGGCCGTGAAGGCCGCGGTGCCGAGCACGACGAGGGCGACGGCCGCAGGGACGCCCGACGCGACCGGTCGCCAGCCGAGCACGACGGCGACGACGACGAGGACGGCCATCTGCACGGCCTGGACCGCGGCGATGCCGAGAGCCTTGCCCGCGAGCAGCCCCGTCCGTCCGAGCGGCGTCGTCGCGAGCATCCTGAGCACGCCGTTCCGGCGGTCGAACCCGGTCGCGATCGCCTGCGACGTGAAGGCCGCCGACATCACGGCCAGCGCGAGCACCCCGGGGGCGACGAGCGCGATGCGGTCGCTCGTGCCGAGGTCGACCGCGGTGGTGCGGGTCAGGACCACGAGGAGGAGGACGGGGAGCACGAGCGTGATGACGAGCTGCTCGCCGTTGCGGAGCACCGTGCGCATCTCGAGCCCGGCCTGCGCCGTCACGCGCCGGTACCAGGGGGCGGCACCGGCGTGGCCGTCCGCGGGCGGCGTGGCCGCGGGCGCCGTCGGTCCCGTCGTCGGACCGGTCATCGCAGGCTCCGTCCGGTGAGCTCGAGGAACACGTCCTCGAGGGTGCGGGGTCCCGCGGCGAGACTCGTCACGAGGAGCCCGGAGTCGTCGGCCCACGCGCTCACGAGCCGCACGAGCCCGGGGTCGACCTGGGCGTGCACCTCGAGCGCGTCCGCGCGACGGGGGTCGGCGTCGACCC
>JAUZVJ010000026.1:0-50702 GCA_031844515.1 Actinotalea sp. AC32
CGCGGCGCGCTCGCGCCGTCCGAGCGGCGACGCGGCGGCGACCCGGCGCGGACCGCGGCGTTCGACGTCCTGCGTGAGGTCGCGACGTCCGACGCCTACGCGAACCTCGTCCTGCCACCGCTGCTGCGCCGTCGCGGTGTGCGCGGTCGGGACGCCGCGTTCGCGACCGAGCTCGCGTACGGCGCGCTGCGCCTGCGAGGGCGGTACGACGCGGTCGTCGAGATCGCCGCCGACCGTCCTGCGGACCGCATCGACCCGCCCGTCCTCGACGTGCTGCGCCTCGGTGCGCACCAGCTGCTGGGCATGCGGGTCCCGGCTCACGCGGCGGTGTCCGAGACGGTCGCGCTCGCCCGGACGGTCGTCGGCGCGGGTGCGGCCCAGTTCGTCAACGCGGTGCTGCGTCGCGTGTCCACCGACCCCCTCGACGTGTGGCTCGACCGGGTCGGTGCGGCGGCAGGTGACGAGATCGAGGCGCTCGCCGTCCGGCACAGCCACCCCGCATGGGTGGTCCGTGCGCTGCGCCAGGCGCTCGTCGCCGACGGACGCGACCCGGCCGAGCTCGCCGCGCTGCTCGAGGCCGACAACACGGCCCCGGCCGTCACGCTCGTCGCCCGCCCCGGTCTCGCCGACCGGGACGAGGTGCTGGGCTCGGTCGAGGGCGCCTCACCCGGCAGGTGGTCCCCGGCCGCGGTCGTGCTCGGCGGGGGGGACCCCCACGACGTCGCCGGCGTCGAGCGCGCCGCGGTGGGCGTGCAGGACGAGGGCAGCCAGCTCGTCGCGCTCGCCCTCGTCGCGGCCTCGCCGACCGCCGACGGCGAGCGCTGGCTCGACCTGTGCGCCGGTCCGGGTGGCAAGACGGCACTCCTCGGTGCCGTCGCGGCCCGCACCTCCGGGACGGTCGTGGCGACGGAGGTCCAGCCTCACCGGGCACGGCTCGTGGAGGCGTCCGTCGCCGCGGTGCCCCGCGGCGTCGTGACCGTGCGGTGCGCCGACGGACGCACCGTCGGGTCGGACGAGCCGGCCTCGTTCGACCGCGTGCTGGTCGACGCACCGTGCACGGGCCTCGGTGCGCTGCGGCGCCGGCCCGAGTCCCGTTGGCGCAGGTCGCCGGCCGACGTGCCCGAGCTCGGCGCGCTCCAGCGGGACCTCCTCGGGTCCGCGCTCGACGCGGTGCGTCCGGGTGGACTCGTCGCGTACGTGACGTGCTCGCCGCACGTCGCGGAGACCCGGCTCGTCGTGCAGGACGTGCTGCGCCGTCGTCCCGACGTCGAGCAGCTCGACGTACGTCCGGCGGTGCGTGCCGTCGCGGGCGACGCGATCCCGCTCGGGGACGGGCCCGCCGTGCAGCTGTGGCCGCACGTGCACGGCACGGACGCGATGTTCCTCGCACTCATGCGTCGCGACGAGGACGGCGCGTCGACAGGTGCGGGCGCCGCCGGGTCCGCCCGCACGACAGACTGAGGCCATGGACGTCGTCATCTCCCCGAGCATCCTGTCGGCCGACTTCACGAACCTCGAGCGCGAGCTCGGGCGGATCTCGTCGGCGGACTTCGCCCACGTGGACGTCATGGACAACCACTTCGTCCCGAACCTCACGCTCGGCCTGCCGGTCGTGGAGCGGATCGTCCAGGTCTCGCCCGTGCCGGTCGACACGCACCTCATGATCGAGGACCCCGACCGGTGGGCCCCCGGCTTCGCCGAGGCCGGGGCCGCATCCGTGACGTTCCACGCGGAGGCCGCCCACGCGCCCGTGCGCCTGGCGCGCGAGCTGCGCCGGCTCGGCGCGCGCGCCGGGGTCGCGCTGCGACCCGCGACACCCGTCGAGCCGTTCCTCGACCTGCTCGCCGAGGTGGACATGCTGCTCGTCATGACGGTCGAGCCCGGGTTCGGCGGGCAGTCGTTCATCGAGGGCACGCTGCCGAAGATCCGGCGGGCGCGCGCGGCGATCGAGGCCGCGGGTCTCGACGTGTGGGTCCAGGTCGACGGCGGCGTCTCCGCCGCGACGATCGAGCGGGCGGCCGACGCGGGCGCGAACGTCTTCGTGGCCGGGTCGGCCGTGTACGGCGGCGACGACGCGGCGGCGCGCATCGAGGAGCTCCGTGCCCTGGCGAC
The DNA here is from genome assembly GCA_031844515.1 of Actinotalea sp. AC32. Classification (GTDB taxonomy): domain Bacteria; phylum Actinomycetota; class Actinomycetes; order Actinomycetales; family Cellulomonadaceae; genus Actinotalea. Next base: position 2,113 of record JAUZVJ010000026.1, read on the forward strand.
GGGCCACACGCACGCCCCGCACGCGTGACGGGAGGCGGCCGGCGGCCGTCCCCGCGCCTCGACCGTCCCACCTGCCCGGCGCGTGCGGGGAGCTCCCCGCACGCTGTGGCACACTGACGCCGAACACGTACGTGCTCCGGGGTCGGTGCAATTCCGAACCGGCGGTGACAGTCCGCGACCCGGCCCGGCCCTGACGGCGGGACGGTTGACCTGGTGGAACTCCAGGACCGACGGTGAAAGTCCGGATGGGAGGCAGCACGTGGCGTCCGCACGTCGCGACACGACCGTCGCGGCGTGGGCGTCCGACGCGTCCTCTCGCGTCCACCCCGGAGCCTGACCGCGGGGAGGGACGATGGCTACGAGCGACGAGGCGCGTGCGACCACGCCCGCGGAGGACCATGCGATGCTGCGCGCCCTCGAGCTCGCCGCCCGGGGTCCCGTCCGCGGCCCCAACCCGCGAGTCGGTTGCGTCCTCCTGACCACCGACGGCCGCACGATCGGCGAGGGGTGGCACCGGGGGGCCGGGACCGCGCACGCCGAGGTCGCGGCACTCGAGGACGCGCGCGCAGCGGGGCACGACGTGCGGGGCGCGACCGCCGTCGTCACGCTCGAGCCGTGCGACCACACGGGCCGCACCGGCCCGTGCACGCGCGCCCTCCTGGCGGCGGGCGTCGCGCGCGTCGTGCACGCCGTCGACGACCCCGACCCGGCCGCGGGCGGCGGTGCGCGCACGCTGCGCTCGGCCGGCGTCGACGTCGTCGGCGGGGTGCGGCGCGCCGAGGGGGAGGCCCTGCTCGAGACGTGGCTCCACGCCGTGCGCGACGGTCGGCCGTGGGTCACCCTCAAGACCGCGACGTCGCTGGACGGTCGCGTCGCCGCGGCGGACGGCACGAGCCGCTGGATCACCTCGACGGACGCGCGCGCCGACGCGCACCGCACGCGCGCGGTGGTCGACGCGGTCGTCGTCGGGACCGGCACAGTGCTGGCCGACGACCCGGCCCTCACCGTGCGGCACGGGGCCGACGGCGCCCACCGCACCGCGGACGAGGGCGGTGCCGAGCAGCACCGTGCCGAGCAGCACCGTGCCGAGCAGCACCGTGCCGAGCAGCACCGTGCCGAGCAGGACACCGAGCAGCACCGTGCCGAGCAGGACGCCGTCGCACCCGCGCCGCTGCGCGTCGTCGTCGGTCACCGTGCTGTGCCCGACGGGGCGCGGCTCCGCGGACCAGGGGGCGAGCTCGTGCACCTGCGCACGCACGACGTCGACGCGGTGCTCGCCGAGCTCGCAGCTCGCGGTGCGCGGCACGTCCTGGTCGAGGGCGGGCCCACGCTCGCGTCGGCGTTCCTCCGGGCCGGCCGCGTCGACGAGCTGCACGCCTACGTCGCGCCCGTGCTGCTCGGCGCGGGCCCGACCGCGGTCGGCGACCTCGGGGTGACGACGCTCGCCGACGCACCGCGGTGGTCGGTGCGCACGACGCGCCGGGTCGGAACCGACGTCCTCGTCGTCGCCCGCCCGGTCCGGCAGGCCGGGCCGGCCCCCGACGCACCGGCGTCCCTCTCCCCGGGCGCGGCCGCCCCGCCCGGGGTCCCCGTCCCACCAGAACCCGCATCGGAGGCCTGATGTTCACCGGCATCGTGGAGGAGGTCGGCACGGTCGTCGCCGTCGACCGGTCGCAGGACGCGCGGCTCACGCTGCGCGGTCCCGTGGTGACCGACGGCGTCCGCGACGGCGACTCGATCGCGGTCGACGGCGTGTGCCTGACCGTGACGTCGTCCGACGGGACGGGCGTGTTCACCGCCGACGTCATGCCCGAGACGCTGCGGCGCACGACGCTCGGCGGCCTCGAGCCGGGTGCGCCCGTGAACCTCGAGCGGGCCGTGCGGGCGGACGGGCGCCTCGACGGGCACCTCGTGCAGGGCCACGTCGACGGCGTCGGCGAGCTGGTCTCCCGCACGCCGGGTGCGCGCTGGGACGACCTCGAGATCCGGCTGCCGCGCGAGCTCGCTCGCTACGTCGCCGAGAAGGGGTCGATCACGGTGTCCGGCGTGTCGCTGACGGTCACGCACGTGGGCGACGACATGTTCGGCGTCTCCCTGATCCCGACGACGCTCGAGGCGACGACGCTCGGACGCCTGCAGCCGGGCGACCCCGTCAACCTCGAGGTCGACGTCGTCGCCAAGTACGTCGAGCGCCTGCTCGGGGCGGAGGGTCGGCGATGACGCGCGAGGGGGCCGGGGTGCACGAGGTCGGCCCGACGCGCCTGGGGACCGTCGAGGAGGCCCTCGAGGCGCTGCGCGCGGGGCGACCCGTCCTGGTCGCCGACTCGCCCGACCGCGAGAACGAGGCCGACGTCGTGCTCGCGGCCGGCTCCGCGACGACGGAGTGGGTCGCCTGGACGATCCGCCACTCGTCGGGCTACCTGTGCGCCCCGATGCCGGCGGCGCGCGCCGACGCCCTGGAGCTCCCGCTCATGGTCCCGCACAGCCAAGACCCGCGACGCACCGCGTACACGGTCACCGTGGACGCCGCCGACGGCGTGACGACCGGCATCTCGGCCGCCGACCGGGCGCACACGCTCCGCGTGCTGGCCGACCCGGCGAGCGGCCCGCGCAGCGTCATCCGACCCGGGCACGTGCTGCCGTTGCGCGCGGTCCCGGGCGGCGTCCTGCACCGGGCCGGGCACACCGAGGCCGCCGTGGACCTGTGCCGCCTCGCCGGCCTCGAGCCCGTCGCCGGGATCGCCGAGCTGGTGCGTGACGACGGCTCGATGATGCGCCTCGACGAGACCGCCGAGCTCGCGCGGTCCGAGGGCCTCGTGCTCCTGACGATCGAGGACCTCGTCGCGTGGCGGCGCGAGCACGACGACGTGGCGACGGCGGTCGTGCCGCCCCTCGCGCCCGAGGCGCGCGTCCAGCACACCGGCAGCGCACGGCTGCCGACCCGCCGCGGGGTCTTCACCGTCCACGGGTACCGCGACCTGCGCACGGGAGCCGGCCACGTCGCGCTCGTCGCCGACGCACCCGCGCACCCGGCCGCGGTCCCGGTGGTCCGGGTCCACTCGGAGTGCCTGACCGGGGACGCGTTCGGCTCGCTGCGCTGCGACTGCGGTCCCCAGCTCGACGCGGCCCTCGAGCGCGCCGCGCTCGAGGGGGGCGCGGTCGTGTACCTGCGCGGTCACGAGGGCCGGGGGATCGGGCTGCTCGCGAAGGTCTCCGCGTACGCGCTCCAGGACGCGGGCCTGGACACCGTCGAGGCCAACCTCGAGCTCGGGCTCCCGGCGGACCGGCGCGAGTACGGCGCCGCGGCGGCCATGCTGACCGACCTCGGGCTGGACCGCGTCCGACTGCTGACGAACAACCCGGCGAAGGTCACCGGCCTCGCGGCCCACGGCGTCGACGTCGTCGACGTCGTGCCGCACGAGGTCGGTCGGACGACCGAGAACGCCGCGTACCTGCACACCAAGGCGGTGGCGATGGGCCACCTGCTGCACCTGGAGGAGGACCCCCGATGAGCGGTGCCGGAGCACCCACCCTCGACCTCGACGGGCGCGGGCTGGCCGTGACCGTCGTCGCCGCGAGCTGGCACGACGTCGTCATGGACGGCCTCGTGGCCGGTGCGCACCGCGCGCTCGAGAAGGCCGGCGTCGAGCGCGTCACGCTCGTCCGCGTGCCCGGCTCGTTCGAGCTGCCCGTCGCGGCCCAGCGCGCGGCTCAGGCGGGTGCCGACGCGGTCGTCGCGCTCGGCGTGGTCATCCGCGGCGGCACGCCGCACTTCGACTTCGTCTGCCAGGCGGCGACGCAGGGGCTCACCGAGGTCGCGCTCCGCACCGGGACGCCCGTCGGCTTCGGCGTGCTCACGTGCGACGACGAGGCCCAGGCGCTCGACCGGGCGGGGCTCGAGGGGTCGCGCGAGGACAAGGGCGCCGAGGCCGCGGAGGCTGCCGTCGCGACCGTCCTCGCCCTGCGGACCCTGTGAGCGGGGCGCCGCCACGGACACCCGGACCGGGCGCGCGCGCCACGCGTCTAGGCTCTGGTCACGTGAAGACGTTCGACACGCTGTTCGCCGAGCTCGCCGAGAAGGCGCGCACCCGACCCGAGGGGTCGGGCACGGTCGCCGAGCTGGACCGGGGCGTCCACTTCATCGGCAAGAAGGTCGTCGAGGAGGCGGCCGAGGTGTGGATGGCCGCCGAGCACGAGGGCGACGAGCGGACCGCCGAGGAGATCTCGCAGCTGCTGTACCACCTCCAGGTCCTCATGCTCGCGCGCGGCCTGTCGCTCGAGGACGTGTACGCGCACCTCTGACGCGGGCGCGGCGTCGCACCCTGCGCCCCCACCCCGTTCCGTTCCCCTCGCCGGTGGACGCCGGCCACGACCCCAGACGACAGAGGACTCCCGTGCTGCGCATCGCCGTCCCGAACAAGGGCTCGCTGTCCGAGCCCGCGACCGACATGCTGCGCGAGGCCGGCTACCGGCAGCGCCGCGACCCCCGCGAGCTCGTCCTGGTCGACCCCGCGAACGACATCGAGTTCTTCTTCCTGCGCCCGCGCGACATCGCGGTCTACGTCGGCTCGGGGACCGTCGACGCCGGGATCACCGGTCGTGACCTGCTGCTCGACTCCGGCGCGTCGGCGGTCGAGCACATGGAGCTCGGCTTCGGCGGATCGACGTTCCGCTTCGCCGCGCCGGCGGACCGCGTGACGTCGCTCGCCGAGGTCGCGGGCCGCCGCGTCGCGACGTCCTACCCGGTCCTCGTCGGGGACCACCTGCGCGACCGGGGCATCGAGGCGACCGTGATCCGGCTCGACGGTGCCGTCGAGTCCGCCGTCCAGCTCGGCGTCGCGGACGTCGTCGCCGACGTCGTCTCGACCGGGACCACGCTGCGCGGCGCGGGGCTCGAGGTCTTCGGCGACCCGATCCTGCGGTCCGAGGCCGTGCTCATCCGTCCGCAGTCGCAGACGGCGGTCCCCGCAGGTCTCGAGGTGCTCACGCGCCGCCTGCAGGGTGTGCTCGTCGCGCGGCAGTACGTCCTCATGGACTACGACGTCCCCGCGCACCTCGTGGAGCAGGCCGTCGCGATCACGCCGGGGCTCGAGTCCCCGACGGTGTCGCCGCTGCACAGCGGCGGGTGGTCCGCCGTCCGCGCGATGGTCCGCCGCGAGGACACGAACCGCGTCATGGACGACCTGTACGACGTCGGCGCTCGCGCGATCCTCGTCACGTCGATCCACGCGTGCCGCATCTGACGGGCGGCGCACGGAGGTGAGCGAGCGCCCGCCGGCCCCGCCCGGCGGCCACGAGGGCGGCCCGGGGCACGGGCTGTACCGGCCGTTCCGCCCGCGGTCGGCCCGCGTCGTCTCGACGGTCGCCGCGTGGTCGTTCGCGGGCGCGATGGTCCTGCTCGGGGTGGTCGTGCCGCGCGAGGCCGCGGTCGCCTCACCCCTGCTCGACCGCCTGGCGTTCGTCGTCCTCGGCCTGGCCGGCGCGTGGTTCCTCCTGCGGCACGCGGGCGTGCGGGCGGACCCCGACACCGACGGCCTCGTCGTGCGCAACCTGGTGGTGACGCGCCGCGTCACGTGGGCGGAGGTCGTCTCGGTGCGCTTCGGCCACGGGCGGCCCTGGGTCCAGCTCGACCTCGCCGACGGCACGACGCTCGCCGTCATGGGCATCCAGCGGTCCGACGGCGCGCGAGCGGTGCGCGAGGCGCGTCGCCTCGCGACGCTCGTCGCGCGGCACTCGGGCACCGCACGCGACGACTGAACCGCCGTCAGGGGCCGGACGGCGCTCGCAGCGACTCGGCGTGGACGCCAGCGACGGCAGCGGCCAGGAACCCCTCGGGGTCGGCGTCGAGACCCCGCCCCATGGTCGACAGGCGCACGGGCGTGCGACCGAGCGCCTCGATGAGTGCACCGCCCGCCGGCACCTCGACGAGCCGGTGCCGGCCGTGCGGCGCGCACAGGGTGCCCGCCTGCTCACGCACGCGCGCGAGCAGCGCGACCCGGTCGGACGGGGGCGGGCCGTCGAGCGGGTCGGCGACCGGGAGAGGCACGTCCGCCGGCACCAGGGCCACCCGGCCGTACGCCGTCCGCGAGTGGTGCGACACACCGCGGTGCCGCTCGCGCGGGTCGGCACCGGACACCCGCAGCGATGCGACGGGCCGACCGCCGAGCGTGCCGACCGCGTTGACGGCGTCGCCCGCGGCGACGCCCGAGAAACCCCACCGGGTCCCGGTCCCGAGGTTCCCGGGTCCCTGCGCGACGACGACGAGATCCGCACCGACGACGAGGCGCGCCGCGAGCAGGCCCGTGTGGACGGTCACCGCCTCGAGGTCCCCGCCGAACGCCTGGCCCACCGTGACGCACGACTCGAGCCACCCGGCGTCGCGCAGGCCCGCGACGGCGCGCGAGAACCATGCCGGGAGCGCACCGCCGTCCGTCATGACGTACGCGACGCGGGGGAGCGGCCGGCCCGCGTGCTCCGCCGCCCAGCGCGCGCCGGCGACCACCGCGGGCAGCGCCGAGTGCAGGTCCGCGACGACGACGGGCAGACCCGCGAGGTCGTCGGCGTCCTCGAGCAGCGCGTGGTGGGGCGACTCCTGCTCGTCGACCCCGAGCACCATCGACTGCACGGGGGTGTAGCGCGCCTTGACGAGGTGCCCCGGACCGGCCGGCGCGTCCGCAGGCGGGCGGTCGGGCAGGCCGACGACGAACGCGTAGCCGCCCGTCCCGAGCCCGCGGGCCTGCGCGCCGACGTTGAGGAGCACGCGGTCGCCGACGGCGGGGCGCCCGACGAGGCGGTCGTACGCGAGGGCGCGCCTCGTGACGCCGTCGTCGGACTCGACGACGAGCTCCGTCGCGCCCGGCCACCCGGAACCGTGCGACACCACCGTGCCCGTGCGCCAGCTGATCACGTCTGCACGCTACCGGGCCGCTAGCGTGGGCACCGATGCCTGCCCAGACACCCGCCGCCGAGCGGCTGCTCAACCTCGTGATCGCCCTGGTCAACACCACGGGCCGGATGACGAAGGAGCAGATCCGCGCGTCCGTCGCCGGGTACGACCCCGAGGCGGCCACGGACGCGTTCGAGCGCATGTTCGAGCGTGACAAGGAGACGCTGCGCCAGCTGGGCGTCCCCGTCGTCACCGTCACGAGCGCCGCGCACGGCGACGACCTCGGCTACCGGATCGACACCGACGCGTACGCGCTCCCGCCGATGGACCTCAGCGCGGCCCAGCTCGGCGTCCTGTCGCTCGCGGCGGCGTTCTGGACCGACCAGACGCTCCAGGCCGACGCGAGCCGCGCGCTCACCAAGCTGCGGGCCGTCGGCGCGACGCCGTCGGAGACGGACGCCATCGCCGGTCTCGCCCCGCGCGTGCACGCGGCCGGCCCGGCGCTCGCGCCGCTGCTCGACGCGGCGCACGACCGCCAGGTCGTCGCCTTCACCTACCGGACCGCGAGCACCGGCGAGGTGCGCCGACGCCACGTCGAGCCGTGGCGCCTCGTGGCGAGCCGGGGCGGCTGGTACCTCGTGGGTCGCGACCGCGACCGCGACGCGCCGCGGGTGTTCCGGCTGAACCGCATCGAGGGCCCGGTGGTCCCCCAGGGCCCCTCGGGGGCGTTCACGGTCCCGCCCGACGCCGACCCGGCTGCGCTCATCTCGTCGGCGCAGCGCGCCGACGCCCGGACCGCGTGGCTCGCCGTGGCACCCGACCGGGCCGGGGCGCTGCGCGCGCGCGCCGTGCGCGACGCCGCGCCGCCGCCGGGCCTGCGCGTCCCGCCGGGCACCGACCTCGTCGCGGTCCCGTACCAGCGCGCGAGCGACCTCGCGGCCGAGATCACGGGCTACACCGACGCGGTCGTGGTGCTCGACCCGCCCGAGCTGCGGGCCGCCGTCGTCGACCGGCTGCGCGCCGCGGTCGCCATGGGTGGACGCGTCGCACCGGAGGCCGGCCGTGGCTGACCGCACCCCGGAGCGGCTGCTCCGCCTCCTCGGCATGGTCGCCTACCTCGACCGTCACCCCGGGGTCGCCGTCGAGGACCTCGCGGCGCACTTCGGGGTCAGCCCGGGCCAGGTCCTCAAGGACGTCGACACGCTCTGGATGTCCGGGACGCCCGGGTACTGGCCGGACGACCTCATCGACTTCGACGCCGCGTCGCTCGAGTCCGGCGTCGTCCGGCTCACCCAGTCGCGCGGCATGGGGCGTGCACTGCGCCTCGGCACGCGCGAGGCCGTGGTGCTCGTCGCCGCGCTGCGGGCCCTGCGCGAGTCGGTCGGTGACGCCCTCGACCCCGTCGAGCGGGACGTGCTGACGGGCACGCTCGACGTGCTGACCGCCGCGACGGGGGAGGCGGCCGCCACGGTCGACGTCCAGCTCGCGGTCGAGGCGGACCCGCAGGTGGTCGCCACCGCGCGGACCGCGCTGCGGGACGGGCGCCGCGTCCACCTGCGCTACGTCGACGCGTCCGACGCGCTGAGCGAGCGCGACGTCGACCCGTGGCAGCTCGTCACGGGCGACGAGCGGTCCTACCTGCAGGCCTGGTGCCACAGCGCGGGCGGTGAGCGGCTCTTCCGCCTCGACCGCATCCTCGACCTGCGCGTGCTCGACGAGCCCGTGACGCGACGCCCCGCCCGGGCGCCCGACCCGACCGTCTTCCGGCCGGCACCCGAGCACGCCGCCGTGACGATCGACCTGTCCGGCAGGGCGCGCTGGGTCGCCGAGCAGCTGCCGGTCGAGGAGACGCTCGACCTCGACGACGGCGGCTTCCGCGTCACGCTGCGCGTGGCGTCCCGCGCGTGGCTCGACCAGCTCCTGCTCCGGCTGGCACCGGACGTCCGCGCGGTGCGGCCGGGGGCGGTCGCCGCGGAGGTCGCGGAGGCGGCGCGTCGTGCGCTGCTCGCGTACGACCACGAGCCTGACCGCGAGGCGGCGGACCACCCCGACCCGGACGCTGCGGGGCCCCGCGCGGGCGGCCCCGAGGACGACGCGGGGACGGCCGCGCGCCGCACGCTAGCCTGACGCCGTGCTGTGGTTCACGGTCTGGGCGCTGCTGGTCGTGGGGACGCTCGTGGGGGCGTTCCTCCTGCTGCGCGACCTCTACCGGCGGGCACGTCGTCTCCTCGCGGAGCTCGAGCGCAGCTCGGCGGCCCTCACGGAGGCGTCGCAGCGCGCAGCCGAGCGCGAGGAGCAGCTCGAGCTGACGGTGCCCGTCCCGGTCGACCTGTCCGATCCCGGGCCCGCGCGCGCACGCAGGCTGCTCGCGCTGCAGGCGAGAGCCCGCAGGCGGGCTGCCCGCGCGGCGCGGCACGAGGCGGTGTACGCGCGGTGGCGCGCGTTCTCGCACTGATGCCCGGACCTGACCACCCGCGCTCGGACGCCGTCGGCGTCCGGACTACGATCGGACCACGGGCCGCCGGACCGACGGCGGCGCACGGCAGGAGGCAATCGTGAGAATCCAGGGCTGGCACATCGTCGTCCTGCTGGTCGTGATCGTGCTCCTCTTCGGCGCCAACAGGCTGCCCGACCTCGCCCGGAGCGTCGGCCAGTCGCTGAAGATCTTCAAGAACGAGGTCAAGGACCTGCGTGACGACCCCGCCGACGGGGCGACGGGCGCGCGCGGCTCGGCGGTCACCCCGGCCGACGCGCACCGCACGGACCCGCGGGACGGCGTCGACCCCTCGGTGCACCGGTCCGCCGACGGCGACCGCCCCGGCACCTGAGGCCGGCCGCCGAACCATCGTGCCGTCCGTGCCGTCCGCGCTGCCCCGTCGCGCGCCGCGAGGGGTGAACCCCGAGGGACGCATGCCGCTGCGCGAGCACCTGCGCGAGCTGCGTCGGCGCACCGTGCTCGCGGCGCTCGGGCTGGTCGCGGGCGGCGTCGTCGGCTGGATCCTGTACGACCCGGTCCTGGCGGCCCTCCAGGAGCCGCTGCTCTCGGTCGAGCGCGAGGGGCTCGTCGCGCTGAACTTCGCCGGGGTCGCGACGTCGTTCGACATGAAGGTCAAGGTGTCGCTCTTCCTGGGCGTGCTCGTCTCGAGCCCGTGGTGGCTGCTGCAGCTGTGGCTGTTCATCACGCCCGGCCTGACCCGTCGCGAGCGGCACTACGCGGTGGCCTTCCTCGCCGCGGCGACGCCGCTCTTCCTCGCCGGTGCGTGGCTCGCGTGGCGCGTGCTGCCGAACGCGGTCGCGCTGCTGACCGAGTTCACGCCCGAGGGGTCGGCGAACCTCATCGACGCGCAGCTCTACCTGAGCTTCGTCATGCGCGTGCTGCTGGCGTTCGGCGTCGCGTTCCTGCTGCCCGTCGTCATGGTGGGGCTCACGTTCGCCGGCCTGGTGCGGGCGACGACGTGGCTGCGCGGCTGGCGCTGGGCCGTGCTCCTCGTCTTCACCTTCGCGGCGTTCGCGACGCCGACCCCCGACGCGATCACGATGATCCTCCTGGCGCTGCCGATGGTCGGCCTGTACTTCCTCGCCGTCGGCGTCTGCGCGCTGCGTGACCGTCGACGTGACGCGCGGCGCGTCGCCGACGGCCTCCCGCCCCTCGGCGGTGCCGCCCGCGGCGACGCCGGGTGAGCGGCCTGCGCCTCGGCGTCGTCGTCAACCCCACCGCAGGGCAGGGACGCGGGGCCGCCCGCGGGCAGCGGCTGCTCGACGCCGCGCGCGGGCGCGGGCACGAGGTCGTCGACCTGTCGGCCGGCGACGCCGCGACGGCCGTCCTGCACGCACGTCAGGCCGTCGTCGACGGGCTCGACGCGCTCGTCGTGGTGGGCGGGGACGGCATGGTGCACCTCGGGGCGAACGTCGTCGCGGGGACCGACCTGCCGCTCGGCGTGGTGCCCGCCGGGAGCGGCAACGACATCGCGGGCGTGCACGGGCTGCCGGCGCACGACGTCGACGGCGGTCTGGCCGCCGTCGAGCGCGGGCTGGAGTCGGGCGGACGCCTCGTCGACGCCGTCGCCGTCGGTCCGCCCGACTACTCGGCCCGCGAGTGGTACCTCGGCGTGCTGTCGTGCGGGATCGACGCGGCCGTGAACGCGCACGCCAACGGGCTCGCGTGGCCGCGCGGGCGCGCGAAGTACGTCCGCGCGCTCCTCGCGGTCCTGGGCGGGTTCCGGCCGTACGGCTACCGGCTCACGCTGGACGACACGACGTGGGAGTCGACCGGCTCGCTCGTCGCCGTCGCCAACGCCCCGAGCTTCGGCGGCGGGATGCGCATCGCACCCGCGGCCCGCATGGACGACGGGCTGCTCGACGTCCTCGTCGCCGGACCGCTCAGCCGGGCCGAGCTCCTGGCCGTCTTCCCCCGCGTGTACTCGGGAACCCACGTGGACCACCCCGCCTGCACGGTCCTGCGCACGCGCCGTGTGCTCGTCGAGCACAGCCCGGTCGGGCCCGTGCCGCCCGTCGCGTTCGCCGACGGCGAGCGGCTCGGGCCGCTGCCGATGCTCGCCGAGGTCCATCCCGGGGCCGTACGGCTGCTCGCCTGACCGGTCGCGGCCGGATCAGCCGCTCGGGCTGGCCCCTCACGCCACGTGCCGCTCCACGGGCTCGCGACGGCTCGGCTGCCTAGGCTGACCGCATGTCCTCGCCAGCCGAGCGGTACGCCGCGTCCCGACGTCGAGCGGCCGAGCAGCGGACCCGTCTCGCGACCTTCGCCCGTGAGCTCGAGTTCGAGCTCGACGACTTCCAGCGCGAGGCGTGCGCCGCGCTCGAGGGCGGTCGCGGCGTGCTCGTGGCGGCGCCGACCGGTGCGGGGAAGACCGTCGTCGGCGAGTTCGCCGTGCACCTCGCGCTCGAGCAGGGTCGCAAGGCGTTCTACACGACGCCCATCAAGGCCCTGAGCAACCAGAAGTACGGGGACCTCGTGCGCCGTCACGGGGTTGACGACGTCGGTCTGCTCACGGGCGACACGACGGTCAACGGGGACGCGCCCGTCGTCGTCATGACGACCGAGGTGCTGCGCAACATGCTGTACGCGGGGTCGCCCGCGCTCGAGGGCCTCGCGTACGTCGTCATGGACGAGGTGCACTACCTCGCCGACCGGTTCCGCGGGCCGGTGTGGGAGGAGGTCATCATCCACCTGCCCGACGACGTGCAGCTCGTGTCGCTGTCCGCGACGGTCTCCAACGCCGAGGAGTTCGGCGACTGGCTCACGATGGTCCGGGGAGACACGGCGGTCGTCGTGAGCGAGGTCCGTCCCGTCCCGCTGTGGCAGCACGTCATGACGCGTGACGGGCTGTTCGACCTCTACGCAGGTCACGTCGACCCGACGGCACCCGGGGTCGACCCGCCCATCAACCCGGACCTGGCGCAGACGCTGCGCCGGCTCGAGCGCGCCGAGAGCCCGCACCGCGGGGGAGCGGGGGACCGCGGGTTCCGCGGCCGCGGCGGGCGGCGGGTCGCGACGGGGCTGCGCCGGCCCGCGCCGCGGTTCGCCGTCGTGGACGTGCTGGACCGCGAGGCGCTCCTGCCCGCGATCTTCTTCGTCTTCTCGCGTGCCGGGTGCGACGCCGCCGTGCAGCAGTGCGTCCGTGCGGGTCTGCGACTCACGACGGCTGAGCAGGAGGCGGAGATCCGCCGCGTCGTCGAGCAGCGGTGCGCCGCGGTCCCCGCGCAGGACCTCGCGGTCCTGGGCTTCTGGGAGTGGAGCCAGGCCCTCGAACGCGGGATCGCGTCGCACCACGCGGGCCTGCTGCCGCTGTTCAAGGAGACCGTCGAGGAGCTCTTCTCGCGCGGACTGGTCAAGGTCGTGTTCGCGACCGAGACGCTCGCGCTGGGCATCAACATGCCCGCGCGGTCGGTGGTCCTCGACAAGCTCACCAAGTGGGACGGGTCGGCCCACGTCGACATCACGCCGGGCGAGTACACGCAGCTCACGGCCGCGCCGGCCGGCGCGGGATCGACGTCGAGGGGCACGCCGTCGTCGTGGACCACGGCGCGCTCGACCCCACGGCCCTCGCCGGACTCGCGTCGCGCCGGACGTACCCGCTCCGGTCGAGCTTCCGGCCGACGTACAACATGGCGGTCAACCTCGTCGCGCAGGTCGGGCGGGAGCGCGCGCGCGAGGTGCTCGAGACGAGCTTCGCGCAGTTCCAGGCCGACCGTGCCGTCGTGGGGCTCGCGCGGCAGGCGCAGGCGCACGCGGAGGCGCTCGACGGGTACGCCGAGGCGATGCGCTGCCACCTCGGCGACTTCGCGGAGTACGCCCGCCTGCGCCGTCAGCTCACCGAGCGCGAGCAGGACCTCTCACGCGAGGCCGCGCGGGCGCGGCGCGCGGAGGCCCTCGCGAGCCTCCAGCGGCTCCGCGTGGGCGACGTCGTCGAGATCCCGGCGGGGCGGCGCGCGGGCTACGCCGTCGTGCTCGACCCCGGGCGGGACGCGGGGCTCGACGGGCCGCGCCCGACGGTGCTCACGTCGGAGCGGCAGGTCCGCACGCTCTCCGCGACCGACCTCGACCGCGGCGTGCGCACGGTCACGACCGTCCGGGTCCCCAAGCAGTTCTCACCGCGCAACGCGGCGCACAAGCGCGACCTGGCGTCGGCGATGCGCAGCGCCCTCGCCGACCCGGGACGCGGCGCGCACGGCGACCGGCCGGGGCGCGAGGTGCGGCCCGCGGCCGACGACGCGACCCTCGCCGGGCTGCGACGCCGGCTACGGAGCCACCCGTGCCACGGCTGCTCCGAGCGCGATGACCATGCTCGCTGGGCCGAGCGGTACCACCGGCTCAAGCGCGAGCACGACGCGCTGGTCCGCCGGATCGAGGGGCGCACGAGCTCGATCGCCCGCGTCTTCGACCGCATCTGCGACGTGCTCACCGTGTCCGGGTACCTGGAGGAGGTCGACGACGAGCCGGGCCCGCGGCTGCGGGTGACCGACTCCGGGCGGTGGCTGCGCCGCCTGTACGCCGAGAGCGATCTGCTCGTCGCCGAGTGCCTGCGGCGCGGCGTGTGGGACGGCCTGGACGCACCGGGCCTCGCCGCCGTCGTCTCGACGGTGGTGTTCGAGGCCCGCCGCGAGGAGCGCGAGACCGCTCCGCAGGTGCCGGGCGGCGCGCAGGGTCGGCTCGGCCGCGCGATCGACGAGACCGTCCGCATCTGGTCGCACGTCGAGGACCTCGAGCTCGCGCACCGCCTCCAGACCACGAGGCCGGTCGACACGGGCCTCGTCGAGCCCGTGCACCGCTGGGCGTCCGGACGGAGCCTGGGCGCGGTGCTCCAGGGCACAGACCTCGCCGCCGGCGACTTCGTGCGCTGGTGCAAGCAGGTGATCGACCTGCTGGACCAGATCGGTCAGGCGGCGCCGACCCCTGCGACGCGTGCGGCCGCGCGCCGAGCGGTCGACCAGCTCCGCCGCGGGGTCGTCGCCTACAGCTCGGTGTGACGGCTGTCTCCCGGACGCCGCAGGCGACCGACCAGGCGGACGTGTCGGCGGGGTGGGCTACCGTCGCGGCGTGACCTCGACGCTCTACCGCAACGGTGTCGTCCACTCGCCCGCGGACCCGTTCGCGGAGGCGCTGCTCGTGGCGGACGGCCGCGTGGCCTGGCTCGGCGCCGAGGACAGCGTGCACACCGTCCTGGACGGTGCGGACGAGGTGGTCGACCTCGACGGCGCTCTCGTGACCCCCGCCTTCGTCGACGCGCACGTGCACCTGCTCGAGACGGGCCTCGCACTCGGCACGGTGGACCTCGGCGTCGGCGCGGGTGCCCGGTCGCTCGTGGACGCGCTCGACCTCGTCGCCGCCGCAGCGCGGCGCACGGGGGACCTGCCAGTCCTCGGGCACGGCTGGGACGAGACGGCCTGGCCAGAGGGGCGCCCGCCCACGCGTGCGGAGCTCGACCGTGCCGCCGGCGGCGCGCCGGTGCACCTCATGCGCGTCGACGTCCACTCGGCTGTCGTGTCGAGCGCGATGGCCCGCGACGCGGGGTGCGTCGGGCTGCCCGGCTGGCGCGAGGACGGCCTGCTGACGGGGGAGGCGCACGAGCGGGCACGCGCGTCGACCCGGGACGTCGACGACGCCGCGCGTGAGGGTCTCTACCGGCGAGCCCTCGGCGCCGCCGCCGCGGCGGGCGTCGTCGCGGTCCACGAGCACAGCAGCCCCTCGCTCGACACGCGCGCGGGCCTCGCCCTCGCGCTCGCGCTCACCGCCGGGGCCGGTTCCGCTCTCCCGCTCGTCGTCGGGTACCGCGCCGAGGCCTGCCGCACGGTCGAGGACGCACGGGAGCTGCTCGAGGCGGCGCCCGGCCTGACCGGCATCGGCGGCGACCTGACGGTGGACGGGTCGCTCGGGTCGCGCACCGCGGCGCTGCGCGAGCCCTACGCCGACGCACCCGGATCGGGGGACCTGTCGCTCGACGCCGAGGCGGTCGAGGCGCACCTGCTCGCCGTCACGGCCGCGGGGGTGCACGCCGCCTTCCACGCGATCGGGGACCGGGCGCTCGACGCGGTCCTCACGGGCACGGCGTCCGCCGCCGCGGGACCTCTGGGCGCGCGTGTGCGGGGCGCGGGCCACCGTGTGGAGCACGCGGAGCTGCTGGACGACGACGGGGTCGCCCGCCTCGCGTCGCTCGGCCTGACCGCGAGCGTCCAGCCCGCGTTCGACCACCGCTGGGGCGGCCCGGACGGCATGTACGCGCAGCGCCTCGGTCGCGCACGGGCCGCACGCATGAACCCGTTCGCGGCACTCGCCGCCGCGGGGGTGCCGCTCGCCCTCGGGTCGGACTCCCCGGTGACGCCGCTCGACCCGTGGGGGGCCGTGCTCGCCGCCGTGACGCACCGGACCCCGGCGCACCGGATCTCCGCCAGGGCCGCGTTCCGCGCGCACACGCGGGGCGGGTGGCGAGCTGCGGGCCTCGACGGCACCGGAGCGGGCGAGGTGCGTCTCGGCGCGCCCGCCCACCTCGCGATCTGGGAGACCGTGAGCCTCGCCGTCCAGGCGCCGGACGCGCGTCGCGCGTGGTGGAGCACCGACCAGCGGGCCGGGACGCCGTTGCTCCCCGAGCTGGGGGAGGACGTCCCCGCACCCCGGTGCCTGCGGACGCTGCGCGACGGCGTCGTGGTCCACGACGGCCTCGGCTGAGCCGTCGCCGTCGACGCCGCACCGCCCGCCGGACGACACGCCGGACGACACGCCGAGACCTGAATGGGACACGCCGTCCAGACGAGGCGCCGTGACCAGCGAGGACGGCGCTGACCTGGACCAACGGCCCCTTGACTGGTTCCCAGGAGTCGCTATGTTCGCCGTGTTCCCCCCGCAGATCGCGGCGCCGCTCGCGCGGCGCGCTCGTGACGGAGGGCGCCGGCTGGGCCCGCGTGTTCAGTAGACAACGGACGACCGTCCTCAGGGACGACGTCCGGTCCGAAGGACACGCGGGCCTACCGCCCGGCGGCTCCCGCCGGGCCGTCCCGGCCGCACGGGTAGCCTGGGCCGGTGCTCCAGCCGACGCCGCGCCGCCTCACGACCGTCGTCGCGGCGATCTCCGGCGGTCTCGCCACCGACGCCGCCTTCCCGGGCCTCGGGCTCTGGCCGCTCGCGTTCGTCGGGGTCGCGCTGCTCTTCCTCGCGCTCGGTCGCGACTCGGCGCGCTGGAACGCGCTCGTCGGGTTCCTCTTCGGGCTCGCGTTCTTCCTGCCCCACATCGCCTGGGCCGAGTACGCGGTCGGGCCGGTGCCGTGGCTCGCGCTGTCGATCGCCGAGGCCGGCTTCGTCGGGTTGTTCGCAGCGGGGTGGTCGTGGGCGCGCCGCGGCGCCGCCATCCGCCACCGCGCGCACCTGCAGGTGCCGACCTTCGCGATCCTGTGGGTGGGCGTGGAGGAGCTGCGGTCCGTGTGGCCCTTCGGCGGGTTCCCCTGGGGTCGGCTCGCCTTCTCCCAGGCCGACGCGGTGACGGCGCGGTGGGCGTGGGCCGGGGGAGCGCCGCTGCTCTCCGCGGTGGTGGTCGTGGCCGGGGCGTGTCTCGCACTGGCCGTCCTGGCCGTCCGGCGGCTGGACCTGGGGACCGCGAGCGGTGCCGTCCTCGTCGGCGTCGCCGTCGTCGGCTCGGGACTGCTGGTCCCGCTCGACACGCGCGCGCAGGAGGGGACCCTGGCGGTCGGCGCCGTCCAGGGCAACGTCCCGAACCGGGGGCTGGACTCCTTCGCGCAGGAGCGCGAGGTGCTCGAGAACCACGTCGCGGGCACGGAGCGCCTCGCCGACGAGGTCGGGCCGGGAGCCCTGGACCTGGTCCTGTGGCCCGAGAACGGCTCGGACGTCGACCCGCGCGTGGACGAGGGCGCTCGACGTGCCGTCGACCGTGCGGCCAGGGCCGTCGACGCCCCGGTGCTCGTCGGGACGCTCGAGTACCCGTCGACCGGTGGGCGGTACAACGTCGCGCTGCTGTGGGACCCGCAGGAGGGACCGCTCGCCGCGTACGCGAAGCAGCGCCCCGCGGCGTTCGCCGAGTACGTGCCCATGCGCGAGATCGCCCGCCGGTTCTCCGACGCCGTCGACCGCGTCCGTCGCGACATGCTCCCCGGCGACGAGGTGGGCCTCGTCGAGGTGCCGTCCGAGCGCCTGGGCAGGAGCGTGCCGATCGGGGTGGGGATCTGCTTCGAGGTCGCGTACGACGGCATCATGCGCGAGGGCGTGCGGGCCGGTGCGGAGATCGTCGTCGTGCCGACCAACAACGCGACCTTCGGCGTCACGGACGAGTCGACGCAGCAGCTCGCGATGTCGCGGATCAGGGCGATCGAGCACGGGCGCGCGACGGTCCAGGTGTCGACGGTCGGGGTGAGCGCCGTCATCACGCCCAACGGTCGGGTGACGCGCAGCACGGACCTGTTCACCGCCGACACGATGGTCGCGGACCTGGCGCTGCGTACCGGCCTGACGCCGGCGACGCGCTACGGCGACGTCATCGCGTGGGCGTTCCGCGCTCTCGCGGTCGCCGTCGTGGTCGCCGGCGCGGCGGGCGCGGCGCGGCTGCGTGGTGAGGCGTCGGCGGGACCGGAGCGGGTCGCCGGTCCGCGCGCGACGTCCCGGCAGCCCGCCGCCCGCTGAGGCGCGTCCACGGGGTTCGGCGACCAGCACTGGGCTTCGGCGACCTGCGGGTCCTCCGTCCGACCTGGCTGTCAGTCACCCGAGACGACGGGACGGCCGCCACATGTCGTGGCGGCCGTCCCGTGTCGAGCGGCTGCGTGCCGCGGACGTCGTGCTCGGCGCAGGAGTGCGCTGCTCGGGTCAGGCGGAGCGGCGGAGCTTCCCCGCGCGCAGCAGCTCGAGGCGCTCGGCGAGCAGGTCCTCGAGCTCGCTCACGGTGCGCCGCTCGAGGAGCATGTCCCAGTGCGTGCGCGGGGGCTTGCCGGACTTGGGCTCGGGCTTGCTGGCGTCCCGCAGGAGCGCCTCCTTGCCGCACCGGCACTCCCACACGACGGGGACGTCGGCCTCCGTCGAGAACGGGAGGATGATCGTGTGCCCGTCGGGGCAGTCGTAGTACGCCTGGAGCCGAGGAGCGAACTCGACGCCCTGCTCCGACTCCATGCTGTTCGCGCCGATGCGCATACCCCGCAGGGATCGGTCAGCCATGGTGAGGCCTCCGTTCTGGCGGCTGGCGAGCGCGGAGGTTGCCGCGCTCGGAGAGTGGTCCAACTGGCACAACGTCCCGGTCCGGTCCGGTGTTCCGCCCGTCCGTGAAGGTCCCGTGAACGTCTCGTCGTGACGGTGATCACGTCGTCGTCGTGGGTGCAGGCCCGCCGGTCGGGACCGCTCCTCACACTCTCGTGCGCCCCCCGGGGCCGCAACTCGTGCGGCCGACCCGCGTCAGGAGCGCCTCTGGTGCTGCGCGAGCACCACTCCGTCGGTGAACATCACGCCGTCGGAGAACCGCGCCTCGACCCGCCCGCCGCCGAACTGCTCGGCGTGCAGCCGTGCGTACAGGCCACCACGGGCGAGCAGCTCCTCGTGGTTCCCCTGCTCGACGACGCGACCGTCGTCGACGACGAGGATGACGTCGGCGTGCCGGATGGTCGACAGGCGGTGGGCGATCGCGATCGTCGTCCGACCGCGCATCACCTCGGTGAGGGCCTGCTGGACCAGACGCTCCGACGCGGTGTCGAGCGCCGACGTGGCCTCGTCCAGCACGAGGATCCGCGGGTCCTTGAGCAGCACGCGAGCGATCGCCAGCCGCTGCTTCTCGCCGCCGCTGAGCCGGTAGCCCCGCTCACCGACCGTCGTGGCGTACCCCTCGGGCGACGACGCGATCCGGTCGTGGATGTTGGCCGCGCGAGCCGCCTCGACCAGCTCGGCGTCGGTCGCGTCCGGACGCGCGTAGCGCAGGTTGTCCGCGATGCTCGCGTGGAACAGGTACGGGTCCTGCGTCACCATCCCGACGACGTCGGCGAGCGACCCCAGTGCGACGTCGCGGACGTCCGTGCCGTCGATCCGCACGGCACCGCGGTCGACGTCGTACAGGCGCGGCACGAGGTTGCTCAGCGTGGTCTTGCCCGCGCCGGACGGCCCGACGAAGGCTGCGAGCGAGCCGGCGGGGATCCGGAACGAGACGTCACGGACGGCCCACGGGCGTCCGGGGGACCCCGGCGGGCCGACCGGGCCCTCGTCGGCGCGGCCGGGGTCGGCGCCGTCCGACGACGCTCGCCGCACCGGGGCGTCGGCGCGAGCGCCGCCGCGGTGCGACCCGGGCGCCACGCCGTACGCCATGAGCGCCCCGCGGCCCCCGCCCATGCCGCCGCCCCCGGTCCCGCGTGGAGGGGGTGGGGGAGCGCTCAGGCGCGGGGGAGCGGGGTAGGCGAACCACACGCCGTCGAGCTCGACCTCGCCCCGCACGGCGCTCGGGTCGAGCACGACCGCGCCGGGACGGTCGGCGATCGCGGGCACGAGGTCGAGGTACTCGTAGATCCGGCGGAACAAGGCCAGCGACGTCTGGACGTCGAGCGCGACGCGCATGAGCGACAGCATCGGCATGAGCAGGCGCGCCTGGAGCGTCGAGAACGCCACCAGGGTCCCGGCGGAGATCTCCGCCCCCGCGTCGATCATGAGGCCCGACGCGAGGTAGACGAGGGCCGGCGTGATGGCCATGAACGCGGTCACGACACCGAAGAAGCCCTGACCGGCCATCGCCTGCTTCACCTGGAGCTCGGCCTGGCGCTCGTTCTCCTCGCGGTACCGCGCGACCTCCGCGTCCGCCCGGTTGAAGACCTTCGACAGGAGGACGCCCGAGACGCTGAGCGCCTCCTCCGTGATCGCGGTCATGTCGGCGAGCGACTCCTGCGTCCGGCGCGCGAGGACCTGGCGCCGGGCACCCACGCGCCGCTGCAGCACGATGAACAGCGGCATCAGGGCGAGCGAGATGACGGTCAGCTGCCAGGACAGGAGCACCATCGCCACGAGCGACGCCACGACCGTCACGGCGTTGGACAGGATGCTCGCAGCCGTCGTGGTGAGCACCGAGCGCACGCCGCCGACGTCGTTCGCGAGGCGCGACTGGATCGAACCCGTCCGGGTGGCCGTGAAGAACGCGAGCTCCATGCGTTCGAGGTGCTCGAAGAGCCGTGCGCGCAGGTCCGCCATGGCCCGGTTGCCGACCGTCGTCGTCAGGTAGGTCTGGGCCACGCCGATCCCGGCGCTGAGCAGCGGTACCGCGACCATCGCGGCGACGAGCAGCGTCAGCAGCCGCACGTCGACCCCCGAGCCGTCTGCCGGGAAGAGCGCGCGGTCGAACACCGCCTGCGTGAGGAAGGGGAGCGTGATGCCGAGCCCGGCGCCGACCACGATGGTGACCGCGACCAGCGCGAGGCTCGCCCGGTGCGGGGCGAGCAGCCCGCCGATCCGCCGCAGGAGGGCGCTCGTGTCCGGCGGCGCGGGGACGGGCCCGGTCGCGGAGGCGGGCGTGCCGTCGGGGCCGTCGCCGGCGGGGGAGCGCCTCGCAGGCATCACGCCCGGCCGTCGAGGAAGGCCTCGAGCGCCTCGACGACGAGCGCGTGGTCCTCGGCCTGAGGGAGTCCGGACACGGTCACGGTCCCGACCGGGCCGACGTCGCGCACCGTCAGGGGGAAGGACCCGCCGTGTGCGGCGTACTCCTGCACGGCGAGCCCGCTGTCCTCCTCGAACGTGCGGCCCTTGAGCCTGCTGCGCAGCCCGACGAGGAAGGACGGCGCGCCGAACCGGTCGACCACGCGGGTCTTGCGCTCGACCCACGTGTCGTTGTCCGGGGTGGTCCCCGGCAGGGACACGTGGAACAGGACGTGGCCGTGCCGGCGGACGTCCACCGTGACCGGCAGTCCGCGCTCGCGCGCCATCTCGACCAGGAGGATGCCCAGCCGGAAGGCGTCGTCGTTGTCGAACCGGGTCAGCTGCAGGCGGGACTGCTGCCGCTCGACCTCGGCCACGAGGCCGGCGAGCCCGACGTCGTCGACCGGGGTGTCAGGTGCTGCAGGCGCGCGGGACGTCGTGGCCGGGGCGTCGACGTCTGTGTCGTGGTGGTTCTCGTGCTGCGTCATGGGACCTCCTGGGGACAGCCTGCCGCACGGCACCGACACGGGCCCGCGCTCGTCGCGCGCCTGGGCACCGCGCTCGTCGCGCGCCTCACGCGCCGCGCTCGACACCGCGCTCATCGTGCCCGACATCGGGGGCGGCGCCTCCGGGCCGCGCGTCGTAGGCGCGGAACGCGGGCTGCGCGAGCGTGAAGAGCAGGACACCGACCACGCACGAGAGCCCGCCGGCCAGCGCTGCGCCCGCCTCGCCGACCGCTGCCCCGAGCCCGCCGAGCACCGCGTCGCCCAGGCGCGGCCCGCCCGCGACGACGACGATGAACACCCCCTGAAGCCGCCCTCGCAGCGCGTCCGGCGTCGCGGCCTGGAGGATCGTGGTGCGGAAGACGGCGCTCACCGTGTCGAACGTGCCGGCCAGGACCATGCACGCCGTCGCGGGCCACAGCGTCCAGTGCGCCCCGCCGCCGGGCGCCGGACCGGGCGCGAGCGCGACGACGACGCCGAACGCAGCGACGGACAGCCCCCAGCCGACGACCGACACCAGCACCGCTGCACCCTGCCTGTGGACGCGGCCCAGCGGTCCCGAGAACACGCCCGCGAGGATCGAGCCGGCCGCGATGCCCGCGGTCAGCACACCGACGGTCGTAGCACCGCCGCCGATGAGGACGGCCCCGATGGCGGGGAACAGCACGCGGGGCATCGCGAGCACCATCGCCGTGAGGTCGACGACGAAGGTGCCGCGCACCACGGGCTCGCCGCGCAGGTGACGCAGCCCCTCCAGGACCGACCGCAGCCCGGCGCGCCGGACGACGCCCTCCGGCGGCAGCGGGGGCAGCGCGACGAGCGTCGTCAGGGCGACCCCGAGCATCACCACCTCGACCGCGTACGCGGGCCCGTACCCCGCCCAGCCGACGAGCACGCCGCCGAGCAGCGGCCCGACGGTCATCGAGATGCCGCCCGAGAGGCTCGCCAGGGCGTTGGCGGCGGGCAGCAGGGGCAGGCCGACGAGCCTCGGCACGATGGCCGAGCGGGCGGGGGAGTTGATCGCGAAGAGGCCGTTCTGGACAGCGACGAGCGCGTACAGCAGCCGGACGTCGTCGACGCCCGCGAACGCCTGGGCCGCGAGGCCGAGCGACACGACGAGGAGGCCGGCGGCCGTCGCGACGACGACGGTCCGGCGGTCGTGCGCGTCGACGACGGCGCCGCCGTACAGGCCGAGCAGCACGAGCGGCAGGAAGCCGACGAGGCCGACCAGGCCCACGCTCGCCGTGGAGCCGGTGATGTCGTACACCTGGAGCCCGACGACGACCGTGGTCAGCGCCGTCCCGATGCCCGAGAGCGACGTGCCGACCCACATCCGCCGGTACGGCGCGCTGATCCTCAGCGGCGTGAGGTCCATGAGGAGCTGGGGCACCCGGACATCATCGGGCCACCGGCGACGTCACGCCGCCGCGGATCGGAACGTTTCGACCGTGACGTCCGCCACGGAGCGCGCGTCGTCGAGCCCGGACGCGACGACGGGGCCCCGACGACGTCGTCGGGACCCCGTCGCGTGCGGCGCTCAGGAGATCGGCGGGTAGTCCGGCTCGCCGTCGCACGTGATCACGAAGCTGATGTCCTTGCCGGGCATGATGTAGCCGTCGACCGCGTCGTCGAGCTCGTAGTAGGCGGTGCCGGCCTTGACGTAGACGAACAGCGCGTCGCCGACCTCGTGCGACAGGTGCCCGTCCTCGAACTCCTCCTTGGAGCACGTGACGTCGAAGCCGTACTGCTCGGTGAGCATGGCCGCCCAGGTCGCCGCGGAGTGCGTGGCGGGCCGGACGGGCTGCGCGGCGGCGGGGCCCGCGAGGGCGCCGACGGCGACGGCTGTCGTCGCAAGAGTCGTGACGACGGTCCTGGTGCGTGACATGTCTCTGTCCTTCCGGGGGGCTTCGTCGGTCCTCGGGCCCGGCGGTCTACCGGTATGTCCGATTCGCCCACGTTAGACCCGACCATGCGTGGGGCCGGAAGCGGTCAGGGCCTTTTTCACCCGATCGCCGGCCCTACCTCCGGTGCGCCGATAATGGACATTATGTCATTGCACTCGCGACCGCGGGCGCCCGCCCGTCCCCGCCGTCGCCTGTGGTGGGCGCCATGTCCCGTTCATCCGGAGTTCACCGTACGCTCGGACGATGACCCGTTGGCCGCTCCCGTTCTCTGCCGTGGTGCTCGTCGGCGTCGCGGGTCCGTTCGTGCTGGCTCTCGTGCACCTGGTGAACGCCGTCACGCTCGAGAGCCGGCTCCTCGACATGGACCGTGAGAACAACCTGCCGACCTGGTTCTCCAGCAGCTTGTTCCTGCTCGCCGCGTTCGCCTGCCTCGGGGCCGCGGCACACGCCGAGCGCCGCACCGGACGCGTCGGCTGGCTCGTCGTCGCACTGCTGTCCTTCGCGTTCAGCGTCGACGAGGTGGCATCGATGCACGAGGAGGCCGGGCGGCGCCTGGGCGCCGAGACGACCCTCTCGGTCGCCCAGCCGCTCGCTGCCGTCGCGGTGCTCGTCGTCCTCCTGGCCGTGGCGCGCGCCGTCGGGGCACCGGCCCGACGACCGCTGTGGCTCGCAGGCGGGATCCTTCTCGCCTCGCAGGTCACGGCCACGGTAGCCGGCCTGCTCGTCGACGGGACGGGCCGCTTCCTCCTGGAGACCGTCGAGGACGCGACCGAGATGCTCACCGCGACGGCGCTGCTGGGCGCCGCACTCGTGGGTTCCGGCGTGCTGCTCGACCTGCGCCCCGCGTCGGTCGTGCACGAGCTGCGGGGCTGGTTGTCGGCCGGCGACCCCGCGCCGGCGGAACCCGTGCACGCCTGGCGCTCCTGACCCGCTGACGGCCGGCTTCGTCGTCCCAGGTCCCCCTCGCCACCCCGACCGCTCACGACGGCGGCGGCACCGTGACCGGTCGGACCCACCGGACCTCGGCCACGTCCGGCCGCCGCGGAGCGGGGACGCGCTCCCCCGTCGGTACGAAGCCGACCGCGGCCGCGAGCCGCTCGACCACGTCCCCCTCGGGGACCCACGCGGTGACCCGGGCGGCACCGTCCGCGCGGGCGGCGTCGACCACCGCGTGCACGAGGGCCGCTCCGTGCCCCGACCGACGGTGACGCGGGTCCACCCAGAGCCCGAGCACGTGCCGCTCGTCGGGAGGTGACCCCGGCTCGACGACGAGCTGGACGAGCCCGACGTCCTCTCCCCCGTCCTGGGCCACCCACCACGGCGCTCCCCGCAGGCGCATGCGCCAGTGCTGCTCACGGAAGGCCGTCTCGCGTGCGAGAGCCCAGCCGTAGACCTCCGGCTCACCCGTCACGGCCCGCAGCCGGACGTCCCGCAGCCGCTGCCACTCGTCCTCGTCGATCCGTGACACCCGCATCCCGCGAGCCTCCCAGCCCTGGTCCACGCGGCCACCGAGGCGCGCCGTCCTGGGACGAGAGGCGAGAAGTACGCCAGCACGAGCGGCCACGTCGTCGTGCTGCGCGACGGTCCGCCCGCCACGTCGTGCGCTCCTGCGTGCCGACGTCCCTCCGCAGGGTCCCGTCCCGCCCCGGTCTGCTGTGGAAGGCTCTCCCCCATGTCCGACGCACCGACGCCCGAGCCCGCACCCCAGCCCGACGACCCGCGCCCCGACGTGCGGGAGCGGTGGTGGTGGACGGGAGCGTTCCGGGCCGTCCTCGGCGGCGCCGTCGTGGGCTACCAGTGGCCGGTGATCTCCCGCGGCGAGGCCGTGCCGCTCACCTGGGTCGTCGCCGGCCTGGGCGCCGCGGTCGCCGTGTGGGGCCTGTGGCTGCTGGCCACGGCGTACCGGGCGCGCTCGACACCGCCCGCGTCCCACCGCTGAACGGTCCGGCGCGCCGGTCCGGTGGTGGGACCGGCGCGCCTGGGGCTCGTCGAGGAGCGGTGACGCCGTCCGTCGTCAGGCGACGACGAGCACCAGGTCGCCGCCCTCGAGCTGCTGGACCGGGCCGATCGCGAGGCGCTTGACCGTCCCGGCGACGGGCGTCGTGATGGACGCCTCCATCTTCATCGCCTCGATGGTCGCGACGACCTGACCGGCCTCGACGTGCTGGCCCTCCTGCACGACCGGGCTCACCGCACCGGCGAACGGCGCCGCGATGTGGCCCGGCGTGCCCGGGTCGGCCTTCTCCGTGGCGGCCTGGTCGACCTCGACGCCGCGGTCCCGCACCTGCAGCGGCCGGAGCTGCCCGTTGAGGGTGAACATCACGGTCCGGAGGCCCCGCTCGTCGGGCTCCCCGACCGCCTCCATGCCGACCAGGAGCCGGACGCCCTTGTCGAGGTGCACCTCGACCTCGGTCGCCGGCTTCATGCCGTAGAGGTAGCGGACGGTGTCGAGCACGCTCACGTCGCCGTAGGTGGCGCGGACGTGCTCGAAGTCCTTGGTCGGGCCGGGGAACAGCAGGTGGTTGAGCCGGTCGCGCCGCTGCGCCGACGTCCCGGCCAGCTCGGCCCTGTCCTGCTCGCTCAGGCGCACCTGCTGGCGCTGCGTCGTCCGGCCCTGCAGCGCACGGGTCCGGAACGGCTCAGGCCAGCCACCGGGCGGGTCGCCCAGCTCTCCGCCGAGGAAGCCCACGACCGAGTCGGGGATGTCGTACTCCTGCGGCTCCTGGGCGAAGTGCTCGGGGTCGGCACCGCGTGCGACGAGGTGCAGCGCCAGGTCGCCGACGACCTTGCTCGACGGGGTCACCTTGACGAGGCGCCCGAGCAGCCGGTCCGCGGCGGCGTACATCGCCTCGATGTCCTCGAACCGGTCCCCCAGCCCGAGGGCGACCGCCTGCTGGCGCAGGTTCGACAGCTGCCCCCCGGGGATCTCGTGGTCGTACACGCGGCCGGTGGGCCCTGGGAGACCGGACTCGAACGGCGCGTACACGCGGCGCACGGCCTCCCAGTAGGGCTCGAGGTCGCACACCGCACGCAGGCTCAGACCCGTGTCGCGCTCGGTGTGCTCCAGCGCGGCCACGAGGGCCGAGAGGGACGGCTGGCTCGTCGTGCCGGCCATCGCCGCACTCGCGGCGTCCACCGCGTCGACACCCGCGTCGACCGCGGCCAGGAGCGTCGCGAGCTGACCGCCGGCCGTGTCGTGCGTGTGCAGGTGCACCGGCAGGTCGAACCGCTCGCGCAGGGCCGTCACGAGCGTCCGCGCCGCCTGGGGCCGGAGCAGCCCGGCCATGTCCTTGATCGCGAGGACGTGCGCCCCGGCCTCGACGATGCGGTCCGCGAGCCGCAGGTAGTAGTCGAGGGTGTAGAGGTCCTCCCCCGGGTCCGTGAGGTTGCCCGTGTAGCACAGCGCGACCTCGGCGACGGCCGTCCCGGTCTCCCGGACCGCCTCGATCGCCGGACGCATCTGCTCGACGTCGTTGAGGGCGTCGAACACGCGGAAAACGTCGATCCCGGTCGCGGTGGCCTCCTGGACGAAGGCCGTCGTGACCTCCGTCGGGTACGGCGTGTACCCGACCGTGTTGCGACCGCGCAGGAGCATCTGGAGCGCGACGTTCGGCAGCGCCTCGCGCAGCGCGGCGAGGCGGTCCCACGGGTCCTCGCCGAGGAAGCGCAGCGCCACGTCGTAGGTCGCGCCGCCCCAGGCCTCGACGCTCAGCAGGCCGCTCGTGGTCCGCGCGACGTAGGGCGCGACGGCAGCGAGGTCGTACGTGCGCACACGCGTCGCGAGCAGCGACTGGTGCGCGTCGCGGAAGGTCGTGTCCGTGACGGCCACGGCGGTCCGGGCCCGCAGGTCGGCGGCGAAGGCCTCCGGCCCGAGCTCGAGCAGCCGCTGCCGGCTCCCGTCCGGTGCGGGCGCCGACAGGTCGACCGCGGGCAGCTTCGCCTGCGGCTCGAGCATGCTCACGGGCGACCCGTGCGGGCGGTTGACGGTCACGTCGCCGAGGTACGCCAGCAGGCGCGTGCCGCGGTCGGCGCTCTCCTTGCCCACGAGCAGCTCGGGTCGCTCGTCGATGAACGACGTCGCGATGTTGCCCGCCACGAACTGCTCGTCGTCGAGCACGGCCTGCAGGAACGGGATGTTCGTCCGGATCCCGCGGATGCGGAACTCGGCGAGCGCCCGCCGCGCACGGCGCACCGCCGTGGGGAAGTCGCGACCGCGGCACGTGAGCTTGACGAGCATCGAGTCGAAGTGCCCGGAGATCTCGGCACCCGCCGACGCGGTCGCCCCGTCGAGCCGGACCCCCGCCCCGCCGGGCGACCGGTACGCGATGATCCGGCCCGTGTCGGGACGGAAGCCGTTCGCGGGGTCCTCCGTCGTGATCCGCGTCTGGAGCGCCGCGCCGTTGACCCGCACGGTCTCCTGGCTGATCCCCAGGTCCGCGAGCGTCTCGCCCGACGCGATCCGCATCTGCGCCTGGACGAGGTCGACGTCGGTGACCTCCTCGGTCACGGTGTGCTCGACCTGGATACGGGGGTTCATCTCGATGAAGACGTGCTTGCCCGCGCGCTCGCCCTCGGTGTCGAGCAGGAACTCGACGGTGCCCGCGTTCACGTAGCCGATGCTGCGCGCGAACGCGACGGCGTCGCGGCACAGCGCGTCCCGCACGGCCGGGTCGAGGTTCGGCGCGGGCGCGATCTCGATGACCTTCTGGTGCCGCCGCTGCAGCGAGCAGTCGCGCTCGAACAGGTGGACGACCTCGCCCGAGGCGTCCGCGAGGATCTGCACCTCGATGTGCCGTGGCCGCAGCACCGCCTGCTCGATGAACACGGTCGGGTCGCCGAACGCGCTCTCCGCCTCGCGCATCGCCGCGCGGAGCGAGTCCGGCAGCTCCTCGCGGCGGTCGACGCGCCGCATGCCGCGACCGCCGCCACCGGCGACCGCCTTGACGAAGACCGGGAACCCGATCTCGTCCGCCGCCGCGACGAGCGTGTCGACGTCGGACGACGGGTCGGACGACGCGAGCACCGGGATCCCGGCCTCTCGCGCCGCACGCAGCGCGGTCACCTTGTTGCCGGCGAGCTCGAGGACCTCGGCGGGCGGTCCGACGAAGGCGATCCCCGCGTCCGCGCACGCCCGTGCGAGGGCCGGGTTCTCCGACAGGAAGCCGTAGCCCGGGTAGACCGCGTCGGCGCCGGCCTCGCGGGCGACGCGGATGATCTCGTCGATGTCGAGGTAGGCCCTGACCGGGTGCCCCGGCTCCCCGATCGGGTACGCCTCGTCCGCCTTCAGGCGGTGCTCGGAGTTGCGGTCCTCGTGCGGGAAGACGGCGACGGTCCGCGCGCCGAGCTCGTAGGCGGCGCGGAACCCGCGCACGGCGATCTCGGCTCGGTTGGCCACGAGCACCTTGGAGAACACAGGCTCACCTCACGGTAGGCAGGGGGTGGCAGCACCGTATCGACTGGTGACGCGGACGCACCCGCCGTCCGCCTCGCGGACGGCCAGGTCGCACGTCGAGGTCTGCTGCCGAGGATCGGGTCAGGACGCACGCACGACGACGCGCGTGCCGGGTCGTGCTGGGACGTCGGCGGACGACGTCAGCCGGCCGTGCGCGACCGGCGCCGCTCGGCGAGCTCGTCGACGCCCGCGTGCTGCGTCGCCCCGTCCTCGGCCCGCTCGGTCGGGAGCTCGGCGAGCGTGCCCTCGACCTCGCGCCACACCCGGCCGACGGCGATCCCGAACACGCCCTGGCCACCCTGGACGAGGTCGATCACCTCGTCGGCCGAGGTGCACTCGTAGACGCTGGCGCCGTCGCTCATGAGCGTGATCTGCGCGAGGTCGTCGACGCCGCGCTCACGCAGGTGACCCACCGCGGTGCGGATCTGCTGGAGCGAGACGCCGGTGTCGAGGAGCCGCTTGACGACCTTGAGCACGAGGATGTCGCGGAAGCTGTACAGACGCTGGGTGCCGGAGCCGGTCGCCGGACGGATGCTGGGCTCGACGAGACCCGTCCGCGCCCAGTAGTCCAGCTGCCGGTACGTGATGCCGGCGGCGCGGCACGCGGTCGGGCCGCGGTACCCCGTCGTGGTGTCGAGGTCCGGCAGCTCGTCGCCGAAGAGCAGACCCTGCGCGCGCTGCGGGACCCCCGCTGCGCTCTCGACCGACTCCCCGGTGCCGCTCACGGCAACTCCCCTCGTCCGTTCCCCACCGTCATCCGCTCACCGCGGTGGCGGGAGGTTCACCGGTCACGCTAGGGGTGCTGGTCAGGGGCGTCAACGACGCTCCCCGCGACACGCGGAACGGCGTGTCGTGCCTGCGTGTCTCAACCTCAGGTCGAAGGTGAGTCATGACGGTGCGGCGCCCGGAGGACCCGGGTCCTCCCCCGTCACGAAGTCGTCGGCGCTGACCTGGTCCAGGAACGCGCGGAACTCCTCGACCTCGTCCTCCTCGGCCCGCTCCTCGACCGCGAGACCCGACTCCTCGAGCACCTGGGGGGCGCACAGCACCGGGCTGCCCGTCCGCACCGCGACCGCGATCGCGTCCGACGCGCGCGCGTCGACCCGCTCGCCGTTGTCGAGGACGAGGGCCGCGTGGAACACGCCGTCGACGAGTGCGACGACCTCGGACCGCACCACCTCGACGCCGGTCGCCGCCAGGGTCGACACGAGCAGGTCGTGCGTCATCGGCCGCGGCGGGACGACGCCCGCCTGGCCCGCCGCGATCGCGGTGCCCTCGGTCAGACCGACGACGATCGGCAGGAGCCGACGCCCCTCGAGGTCCAGGAGGAGCACGACGACCTGGTCCAGGGGCGCCTGCCGGCGCACGCCCAGGACCTCGAGCTCCACCAGGTCGTCGTCGCTCACGCCTCCACGCTACGTCCGATCGCGCCCGAGCGACACGGCGGGCACCCCGGCCCGCCGCCCCACCTGAGCGGCACCGCCCGCGGTCGGTCGGTGGACCGCGGTCCGGCCGACGGCCCCGACGGTCGGGCGTCGACCGTCAGGGGGCCAGACCCGCGACGCCGGCGCGCACCATCGCGGTGTGCAGCCGGCCGCACAGCTCCCCGACCTCGGCCGCGAGGGCCGACGCCTGCGCCTGCGCCGTCAGTGCCCGCTGCCCGCGCAGCGGCGCGACGATCTGGTCCACGACGGAGACCTGCCGGTCCGCCGCGGCGCGGAAGGACCGCAGGTGGCGCACGTCGACGCCGTGCTCGGCGAGCGCGGCCGCCGTCGTCACGACCTCGCGCGCCCACGGGTCGAGGTGACCCGAGGGGGACGTCCCCAGGACACCCCCGTCGACCAGCGCCCGCACGAACAACGCGTCGACCCCTGTCTCCTCGGCGAGCTGCTCGGCGGTGTACCGCGCCCGGGCACCGCTGCCGGTGCGCTCGCCGTCGCTCGCCGCGAGGCGCGGACCGACCTGCTCGGCGCTGCGACCTGAGTCGAGCTCGGCGAGCTGCTCGCCGATCACGCGCAGCGGGAGGTAGCGGTCACGCTGCTGCCGCAGGACGTAGCGGATCCGCTCGACGTCGGCGGGGCTGTACTGCCGGTATCCCCCGGGCGTCCGGCGCGGCTCCACGAGGCCCTGCTCCTCCAGGAACCGCAGCTTGGACGGGGTCACCGTCGGGAAGTCCGCGCTGAGGTCGGCGAGCACGTCGGAGATCCGCATGGTCGGCTCGCGGGACACGCCGTGCGGCCACGGCTCGACCAGCACCGGTCCACCGGGCGCGGCGACCCCGCGGTCGGACGACGCGACGGCCCGGTCAGCCGCTCCGGCCGCCGAGCCGCGGCTCACGACGCGGCGCCCGGGGCCGTCCCGTCCGCACCCGCCGACCTGGCCGGGCTCGGGTGGAAGGTCATCCGGAACTTGCCGATCTGGACCTCGTCACCCGGACGCAGCAGCGCCTGCTCGATCCGGGTCCGGTTGACGTACGTGCCGTTGAGCGAGCCGACGTCACGCACCACGAAGCCCTCGACCTCGCGCACGAACTCGACGTGCTTGCGGGACACCGTGACGTCGTCGAGGAAGATGTCGGCGCTCGGGCTCCGGCCCGCGACGGTGCGGTCGGCGTCGAGCAGGAAGCGCGCCCCGGCGCTCGGCCCGCGCTGCATGATCAGCAGCGCCGACGTGCTCGGCAGCGCCGCGACCGCGGCCTTCTCCTCGGCGCTCAGGCCGACGGGCGGTGCGTCGTGGTCGACCGGGACGACGACTCCCTCGCCGAACGACATCGTCGTGTCGGCCGCCGCCCACTGCTGCTCCGACCCGTCGTGTGCGGTCATCGTTCCTCCTCGCTTCGCTGGGCCGGCCGGCTCGCCGCCGTGCAGGCACACAGCCTATGCACTCCCCGTGACCATCGGCAGCCCGTCACCCGTCCTCCGCATCGGGGGCCGGGGTCGCGAAGCGGGGCTCGCTGACGTCGCGCGTCGCGTCGACCGCGACGGTCTCGGCGGCACGCAGGTCCGCGGTCCCGCCCGCGTTGCGGACCTGGGCCATCGCCCCACCGGGCATGTCGAGCGCGGGGATGATCGTGTCCGGGTCGCCGATCGCGCGCCAGCGGTACGGCGCGTCGACCTCCGTCCCGTCCACCACGACGCCGTCCGGCCCCTCGACCACGTAGCTCGACGCCGTCAGGCGCAGGTCGTTCAGCTGGACGGCCTCGGCACCCGCGTTCCGGAGCTCCTCGAGCACGTTGTACAGGGTCGACGCCGGGATCGAGCCGTCCGGGTCGCCGATGTTGACGAGCACCCCCGGTCCGGTCGCCGGCAGCCGGCCGGCGAGGATGCCCTGGACCTCCGCGCGCGCCCGGGCGGCCTCGCGCGCGGCCCGCTCGGTGTCGGTGCCCGTGACGAGCTCGGCGCGCTGGGCCCGCAGGGACGCGGCCTCGTCCTCGAGCTCCTCCGACCGCTGGGTGACCTCGTCGAGGATCCGGACCAGCTCGTCCTGACGCAGCGACGCGAGGCCCTCGGACCGGTTCTGCTGCACCTGCACGACGAGCGCGAAGCCGAGCAGCCCGGACAGCAGCGCCACCGTGAGCTGGGCCCGGGTGGGACGGGGCGCGAGCGCACGCCCGATGCGTCGCCACGAGTGCGCGACGGCGGGCAGCGCCTGCGGCTGCGGCCCGGGCGCGCTGACCTCCCCGGTCGCGTCCGCCTCAGGGGCACCCGGGACGGGTTCCGGGGCCGTCTCGGGCGCACCCGCGACGGGTGCGTCGGGCGTGGGGCGGGCTCCGGTCCCGGCGCCGGTCGTGGCGTCTCCGGGAGGTCGCACGTCGCCGTCCCCGTGACGTCCGTGGCGTGCAGCCGTCATGCGCGGAACAGGTGACGCCGGATCGCCGCCGCGTTGGAGAAGATCCGGATGCCCAGGACGACGACGACGGCGGTCGACAGCTGCGTGCCGACGCCCAGCTGGTCGCCGAGGAAGACGATGACCGCCGCGACGACGACGTTCGACAGGAACGACACGAGGAACACCCGGTCGTCGAACGTCCCGTCCAGCAACGCCCGCAGACCGCCGAAGAGCGCGTCGAGGGCGGCCACCACCGCGATCGGGAGGTACGGCTGGAGGACCGTCGGCACCGTGGGCTCGAGGAGGAGCCCGACGAGTGCGCCGACGACGAGTCCCAGCAGCGCGATCATGAGGTCCCTTCCTCCGGGTCAGCACCCGACGATGTCACAGCGGGGGCCGCGGTCGCGTGCCGCAGCACCCTGGAGCCCGCTCCGGGCAGCTCGAGGTCCTGCGCGGCACGGACGGTCGACGTGATGCCGTACTCGCTCGCGAGCACGCTGAGGTGCGCGGCCGCGCTCGAGCGTGCGAAGCCGGTCTGGAGGGCCCGCGGGTCGCCGACGGCCTCGACCCGGTACGGCGGCGACAGCGGGGTCAGGTCCACCAGGATCGCCTCCCCCGCCCCCCGGATCGCGCTCAGGGCGGTCAGCCTCTGGTCGTTCACGGCGACGGCCTCGGCGCCCGCGGCCCAGAGCCCGTTGACGACGAGCTGGACGTCGAGGTCCTGCACCCGCTCCTCGGGGTCCAGCTGGCGGTCGTCGCGCACCTCCGGGTCGTCGAGCTCGACGACCACGCCGTCGCCCCGCACGGGCACCGCGCCCGACGCGAGCTCGAAGCGCTCGAGCTCGGCGACGAGCCCCGGGTCGGAGACGCGCAGCGCCTCCTCCTGCAGGGCAGCGATCTCGGCCCCGACCCGCTGGTTGGCGGCGGCGAGCTCCTCGGCCTCGCGCGTGCGCTGCGAGATCTCCTCCAGCAGCAGAGTGCGTCCCTCGAGCGCTGCGGGCTGGGGTGCGCGCAGCGTCGCGACGCCTGCGACCAGGAGCAGGCCGAGCGACCCGGCGACGAGGAGGTGGAGCGTGTCCCTGCGCACACGCGCGCCGCGGGTGGGCGCACCGGCGTCGTCACGCTCGGCGGGTGCGAGCGCGACGGGGCGGTACATGACCCCGCCGAGCAGCTCCATCGAGGCGTCGCGCTCGGGCGGTCCCGGCTCGCGTGGCGGCGGGCGGGGCTCGACGTGCTGCGGTGCGGCGTGGGACGCCCGGTGCGGGCCCGTGCGGGAGGAGCCGCCCGGAGCCCGGTGCGAGCCCCGCGCGCCGTCGCGGTCGGGCGTCACGCGGTGGTCCTCCGGCGGCGCAGCTCCGTCCACGCCTGCCAGACGTAGACGCCCCCGGCCAGCCAGTACAGGCCCATCCCCCACCACGCGAACGCCCAGCCGACCACGCCCGCCACGACGCCGACCGTTCCGGACCACTCGGCGAGGAGGAGGAGCGGGAAGGCGTACAGGAGCGCGAAGGTCCCCGACTTCCCGACCACGTGCACCGGGAGCGGGCCGACGTGCGACGCCATGAGCACCGCGAGCACGACGACGAGCAGCAGGTCGCGGCCGACCACGGCCACCAGCAGACCCGTCGGGACGACGTCGCGCGCCGTCAGGACGACGAGCGTCACGAGGATGAACAGCCGGTCCGCGGACGGGTCGAGCAGCTCGCCGAGCCGCGACTGCTGACCGAGCCGCCGCGCGAGCGTGCCGTCGAGCCAGTCCGTGGCGCCGGAGAAGGCCAGGACCGCGAGCGCCCACGCGTCCTCGCCGCGCAGCAGCAGGACCGCGAAGACCGGGACGAGGAGCAGCCGGACCGCGCTGATGACGTTCGGGAGCGTGAGGACCCGTGACGACACCTGCGCCGCAGCGCCGGCCCCGTCGGCCGGCGTGCCCACCTCGGTCACCGGTCCCCCGCTCGTCCGTCCTCGACGCCGCGGCGACGTGCCGGGCGCTGCGACGATCCTACGGGTGGCGTCGCGGCGCACCGGGCACCTCGGTCCCGTCCGCAGGGCGCGTCGGTGCCATGCTGATGACATGCTCGAGCTCCTCACCGCGACCGGACTCGCGACGGCCTCGGGCCTGAACGCCGGGCTGCCGCTGCTCCTCCTCGGAGCGCTGGCGCGGTGGACGGACCTCGTCGCGCTCCCTGCGGGCTGGACGTGGCTCGAGCAGGACTGGGTCCTCGTCGTGCTCGCGGTGCTCGTCGTGCTCGACGTCGTCGCCGACAAGGTGCCCGGCCTGGACAGCGTCAACGACCTCGTGCAGACCGTGGTCCGGCCCACGGCGGGCGGGCTCGCGTTCGGGGCCGGTGCGGGCGCCGAGACGCCCGCGGTCACCGACCCGTCGACGTTCACCGACGTCGCGACCTGGGTCCCCGTGGTGGTCGGTGTCGTGCTCGCGCTCGTCGTGCACGGCGCCAAGGCCGTCGCGCGCCCGGTGGTCAACGCGAGCACGGGCGGCGTCGGCGGACCCGTCGTGAGCGTCGTCGAGGACGTCACGAGCGTCGTGCTCACGCTCGCCGCGGTGCTGGTGCCTGTCCTCGTGGTCGTCGTCGTCGGGCTCGCCGTCTGGGCGGCCGTCCGGTTCGCGGGACGCCGACGACGGCGTCGCCGGCCCGGGCGGCCCGCGTCCCCGCCCGCCGACCGCACCGCCACCCCACCGGCCCACGGCCCCCGACCCCTCGAGGAGCGATGATGCGCTTCGGTCTCCACACCGGCTACTGGTCCGCGGGTCCGCCGGCGGGTGCGCAGGAGCTGGTCCTCGAGGCCGAGCGGCTCGGCCTGGACTCGGTGTGGACCGCCGAGGCGTACGGCTCCGACGCCTTCACGCCCCTCGCGTGGTGGGGCGGCAGGACGTCGCGCATCAGGCTCGGCACCGCGGTCGCCCAGGTCTCGGCGCGCACCCCCACCGCGACCGCGATGGCGGCGCTCACGCTCGACCACCTGTCGGGCGGCCGGTTCACCCTGGGGCTCGGCGTGTCCGGGCCGCAGGTCGTCGAGGGGTGGTACGGCCAGCCGTACGCGCGACCGCTGGCGCGGACGCGCGAGTTCGTCGACGTCGTCCGGCAGGTGCTGCGCCGCGAGGGGCCGGTCCGGGCGGCGGGCGACTTCTACGAGCTGCCGCTCGAGGGCGGCACGGGTCTCGGCCGGGCGCTGCGCTCGACCGTCCACCCGCTGCGCGGCGACCTGCCGATCCACCTCGCGGCCGAGGGGCCCAAGAACGTCGCCCTCGCTGCCGAGGTCGCTGACGGCTGGCTCCCCCTGTTCTACGCGCCGAGCGTGGACGGCTTCTACCGCGCGGCCCTGGCCGAGGGCTTCGCGCGCCGCGGGACGGACCGGCGCGCACCGGAGGAGTTCGAGGTGGCCGCGACCGTGCCCGTCGTCGTCGACGACGACGTCGAGCGGGCTGCCGACGTCGTGCGGCCGTTCATCGCCCTCTACGTCGGCGGGATGGGTGCGAGCACCGCGAACTTCCACCGCGAGATGATCGAGCGCCTCGGGTACGTCGACGCGTGCTCGACCGTGGCGGACCTGTGGACCCAGGGGCGGCGGGACGAGGCGGCCGCGGCCGTCCCGACCGCGATGGTCCAGGACGTCGCGCTCGTCGGGCCGCCGTCGGCGATCGCGGAACGGCTCGACGCGTGGCGCGAGACGGTCGTGACGACGATCCTCGTCCAGGGCGACCTCACGGCCGTCCGGACCGTGGCGGCGCTCCAGGACTGACGGCCCCGGGTCCCGCCCGCCGCGCACGTCAGTGCAGCGCGCGGGACCCGGGCTCCGTGAGGCGCAGCCAGCGGTAGCCGTACCCGTCGAGCGGGACGTCGACGCGGCCGTCGCCGCCCACCCGCACCTCGCCGTCCTCGAGCAGGTCGACCAGGCGGTGGTCGCCGTCGACCTGGTCGGGCAGCCGCAGCGGGACGACGACGGGCTCCGACCCCAGGTTGTGGAGCGTGACGACGGTGTTCTCGTCGACCGAGCTGCGCAGCGCGACGACCGCGTCGTGCGGCTGGTCGAGCACGTCGAGCGGCGCCCAGCCCATCTCGGGGCACTCGCGGTACCGCTGCACGAGCGTGGAGACGAACGACAGGAGCGAGTCGGGGTCGCGGCGCTGGTGGCTCACGTTGACGAACTCCGGGCCGAAGCCGCCGCTGGGCACGGGCCGCACGAGGCGGGACGGGCGTGCGCTCGAGAAGCCGCCGTTCTCCTCGGCGGACCACTGCATCGGCGTCCGGACCGACCGGCGCCCCTCGACCTCGAGGTTCTCGGCCATCCCGATCTCCTCGCCGTAGAACAGCGTCGGGGTCCCGGGAAGCGCGAACATGAGCGAGTAGACGAGCCGCACACGGCGCGGGTCGCCGTCGAGCATGGACGGGACGCGGCGGCGCAGCCCCCGCCCGTACAGCTGCATGTCCTCCTCGGGACCGAAGGCCGCGAACACCTCGGCCCGCTCGTCCTCGGACAGCTTGTCGAGCGTGAGCTCGTCGTGGTTGCGGACGAACGTCGCCCACTGGCAGTCGGTCGGCAGCTCGGGACGAGCGCGCAGGGCGTCGAGGAGGGGGCGGGCGTCCTGCCGCGCGAGGGCGAGGTACATCGCCTGGTTGCCGACGAAGTCGAACAGCATGGTCAGCTCGTCACCGTGCCCGTCGCCGAAGTACGTCCGCGCGTCCGGGTAGGGGAGGTTGACCTCGCCGAGCATGATCGCGCTGCCGGAGCGGCGGGTCACGAACTGCCGCAGCGACCTCAGGTAGGCGTGCGGGTCGGCGTACCGCGTCTGCTCCTTCTCGTCCATGCCGACCGTCTCGATGAGGTACGGCACGGCGTCGACCCGGAAGCCCGAGATGCCGAGCTCGAGCCAGAACCCCATCATCTTCGCGATCTCGTCGCGGACCTTCGGGTTGGCCACGTTGAGGTCCGGCTGGTGCTTGTAGAACCGGTGCAGGTAGTACTCGCCCGTCTTCTCGTCGAGCTCCCAGATGCTCTGCTCCTGGTCGGGGAAGACGACTTCGGACGACGTGTCCGGGGGCGCGTCCTGGCGCCACACGTAGAAGTCGCGGAACGGGTTGTCCGTGCTCTTGCGCGCCTCGACGAACCACGGGTGCCGGTCGGAGGTGTGGTTGACCACGAGGTCGACGATGACGCGCATGCCGCGGTCGCGTGCGGTCCGCACGAGCTCGACGACGTCCCCGAGCGTGCCGAGCCGGCCGTCGACGCCGTACCCGTCCGTGATGTCGTACCCGTCGTCCAGGTTGGCCGTCGGGTAGAAGGGCATGAGCCACAGGCACGTCACCCCCAGCTGGGCGAGGTGGTCGATCCGCTGCGCGAGGCCCGGGAAGTCGCCGACCCCGTCCCCGTCCCAGTCCATGTACGTCTCGACGTCGAGGCAGTAGATGACCGCGTTGCGCCACCAGAGGTCGCTCGTGTCGGTGATCTTCACTCCGCACCTCCCACCGAGGCGCGCAGCGCGGGCAGGACCTCGGCGCCGAACGCGTCGACGAACGCGTCCTGCTCCGGACCGACGTGGTGCAGGTAGATCTCGTCGAAGCCGAGCTCGGCGTACTCCGCGAGCCACTCGGCGTGCCGGCCGAGGTCCGACGACACGCGCACCGCCGAGTGCACGTCGTCGGGCCGCACGAACGCTGCGGCCTTCTCGAAGGCCTCAGGCGTGTCGAGGTCCCACGGCAGGGGCGGCGAGAACACGTTGGTCCGCCACTGCTCGAACGCGAGCCGCTCTGCCTCGGCCTGGTCGGGCGCCCACGAGAGGTGGACCTGGAGCGCGAGCGCACCGCGCCCGCCGGCGTCCCGGTAGGCGGCGACCATCTCCCGCAGGACGTCGTGGGGCTGGTTGATCGTGATGAGCCCGTCCGCCCACGCCGCCGAGCGCCGCGCCGTCGCGACCGTCACCGCAGGCGCGACCAGGGCGGGCGGGACCTCGGGGAGCGTCCACAGCTGCGCCCGGTCCACCCGCACCAGGCCGTCGTGGGTGACCTCCTCCCCCGCGAGAAGCCGGCGGATCACGCCGACGCACTCGACGAGCCGCGCGTCGCGGAGCTCCTTGCGCGGCCACGGGTCACCCGTGACGTGCTCGTTCATGGCCTCGCCCGAGCCCAGGGCCGCCCAGAAGCGGCCCGGGAACATCGCGCCGAGCGTGCCGATCGCCTGGGCGACGATCGCCGGGTGGTAGCGCTGACCCGGTGCGTTCACGACGCCGAAGCGCAGGTCGGTCGTCGCGAGCGCGGCGCCGAGCCACGACCACGCGAAGGCCGACTCGCCCTGCGTCGTGTTCCACGGGGCGATGTGGTCCGAGCACATCGCCGCCTCGAACCCGGCCCGCTCGGCGCGCTGGACCGCGCGCAGCAGCGCCGTCGGGTGGACCTGCTCGTGGGAGGCGTGGAAGCCGAAGATCGTCACGGCCTCCTTCCTACCCCGGGCCGTGCGGCGGCGCCTCCCGGGGGCGGGCGCCGCCGACGTCGTCGCGCGCGGCGCGCCTCGCCCCGGCAGACTGCCGGACGTGGAGACGACACCCGCCCGCACGTCGAGCCGACCGCACTGGGCCGCACGCGTCGAGGACGCGCTGCACGCGCGCCTGAACGCCACGCTCCTGGCGCGGGGATGGGTCCCGCGCGTCGAGCCCTACACGGGCTACGGGGCGCCGGGCTGGGTCCGCGTCATGGCGCGCTCGGTCCTCGCGGCTCCCGGGACCGCCGCGTCCGAGGCGGCCGAGCGCGACACCGCGTCGGCCGACCGGAGCGTGCGCGGCTGGCGGAGCTTCGTCACGGCCCAGCTGCCGGGCGCCGAGGTCACGGTCCGGGTGGGCGACCACGTCCACGTCGTCGAGGCCGACCGCGGCGGGTACGTGGACGCGGCGGTCGACGCCGACCTGGACCCCGGCTGGCACGAGATCACGCTCGAGCTCGGCGGCGCGTCGGTGACCGCTCCCGTCCTGGTGGTGGCGCCCGACGCGCAGCTCGGAATGGTGAGCGACATCGACGACACCGTGATGGTCACGGCGCTCCCCCGCCCGCTCCTCGCGGCGTGGAACGCGTTCGTGCTGCACGAGAACGCCCGGCGTGTCGTCCCCGGCATGGCGGGCATGTACCGCCGCTGGACCGCCGCCCACCCCGACGCGCCGACCTTCTACCTGTCGACCGGGGCCTGGAACGCCGCTCCCGCGCTGCGCCGCTTCCTGCAGCGCCACGGGTACCCGCCCGGCCCGCTCCTGCTCACGGACTGGGGGCCTACGAACACCGGCTGGTTCCGCAGCGGGCAGGCGCACAAGCACGCGACCCTGCGCCGTCTGCTCGAGGAGTACCCGGGCATGCGCTGGTTCCTCGTCGGCGACGACGGCCAGCACGACCCCGAGATCTACGGCGAGCTCGCGCACGACCACGGCGACCGGGTCCACGCCGTCGCCATCCGACAGCTCTCCCCGACCGAGCAGGTCCTGGCGCACGGCACGACCGAGCCGCTCGAGCGCGTGCGACGCGTCGCGACCGAGACGACGACCGTGACGGGGCCGGACGGCAACGCCCTCGCGCTGGCGATGATCGACACGGGGCTGCTCGAGGTCGAGCCGCCCGCCTGACCGGCGTCAGGCCCGGTCGAGCTCCTCGCGGAGCGCGGCGACGAACGCCTCGACGTCGCGCTCCGTCGTGTCGAACGCGCACATCCAGCGGACCTCACCGGTCGCGACGTCCCAGTCGTAGAACCGGAAACGTGCGCGCAGCCTGTCGGCGACCCCGGGCGGGAGCACCGCGAAGACCGCGTTGGCCTCGACGGGGCGCACGACGTCCACCCCGGGCAGCCCCGACACGGCGTCCCGCAGCATGAGCGCCATGGCGTTCGCGTGGCGTGCGGACCTCAGCCACAGGTCGCCCTCGAGGAGCGCGACGAGCTGGGCCGAGATGAAGCGCATCTTCGAGGCGAGCTGCATGTTCATCTTGCGCAGGTACGGCAGCCCGGACGCCGCCTCGGGGTCGAGGACGACGACCGCCTCGGCACCCATGAGCCCGTTCTTGGTGCCCCCGAACGAGAGCACGTCGACGCCGGCGTCGGTCGTGAACGCGCGCAGCGGGAGGTCGAGCCCCGCCGCGGCGTTGGCGATGCGCGCGCCGTCCATGTGCAGGCGCATGCCGTGCGCGTGCGCGTGGTCCGCAAGAGCGGCGACCTCGTCGGGCGTGTAGCGCGTGCCGAGCTCGGTCGTCTGCGTGATCGAGACGGCGAGCGGCTGCGCGCGGTGCTCGTCGCCCCAGCCCCACGCCTGTCGGTCGACCAGCTCGGGCGTGAGCTTGCCGTCAGGGGTGGGGACGGTGAGCAGCTTGAGCCCGCCGACCCGCTCGGGTGCGCCGTTCTCGTCGGTGTTGACGTGCGCCGTCTCCGCGCAGACGACCGCACCCCACCGGGGCAGCATCGCCTGGAGCGACAGCACGTTGGCGCCCGTCCCGTTGAAGACCGGGAACACCTCGACAGCACGCCCGAGGTGGCCGGCCATGACGTCGTGCAGGCGCGCGGTCCACCGGTCCTCGCCGTACGCGATCTCGTGGCCGACGTTCGCCTCGGCGAGCGCCGCGAGGACCTCGGGGTGCACCCCGGCGTAGTTGTCGGACGCGAAGCTCACGCGGTTCTCGGTGGTCGGACGGGACGTGGTGTCGTGCAGCGCGGTCACGCGGGCGATCCTCTCATCCGGACCCGCCGGGTCCTGGACGCGGTGCGGGTGTCAGACGTCGTGACCGGTGATCCCGGCGGTCGAGGCGACCACGTCGCCGATCCGTCGTGCGAGCGCCTCGTAGAACATCGACAGGGGGAACTCGTCCGCCAGGACGGCGTCGGTCATCTCCTTGAGCGGCGCCGTGAGCGGGAGCGCGTCGGGGCCCTTCGCCCACGTCGACGCGGGGTGCGGCGTCACGGTCCCCGACACCAGGGCGTAGGCGGCGAGCCAGTGCGCGATCTTCGGCCGGTCGATGGACCGCCAGTACAGGTCGTCGATCTCGCGGCCGAGCGCGAGGACGGCGTCGGCGACGTCCTCCCAGTCGACCGAGAGCCGGTTGTCCGTCCAGTGCACGACGTGGTGCTGGTGCAGCCACGCGAAGAGCAGCTGGCCGCCGAGGCCGTCGTAGTTGCGCACGCGCGACCCGGTGACCGGGAACCGGAAGACGCGGTCGAACAGGACCGCGTACTGGACCAGGCGTGCGTGCGGCAGGCCCTCCGCCTCGAGCGCGACCGCCTCGCGGAACGCCGTGAGGTCGCACCGCAGCTCCTCGAGCGCGTAGAGGAAGTACGGCATGCGCTGCTTGATCATGAACGGGTCGAACGGGAGGTCCCCCCGCATGTGGGTCCGGTCGTGGATGAGGTCCCACATCACGAAGGTCTCCTCCGCGAGGTGCTGGTCCTCGAGCAGGCGCGCCGCGTCGGGCGGGAGCGCGAGGCCCGTGGTGTCCGCCGCCGCCCGCACGACGCGGCGGAAGCGGGCCGCCTCGCGGTCGCAGAAGATCGCCCCCCACGTGAAGGTCGGGACCTCGCGCATCGCGACCGTCTCCGGGAACAGGACGGCCGAGTTGGTGTCGTACCCCGAGGTGAAGTCGACGAACCGGATCGGCACGAAGAGCCGGTTGGAGTACGCGCCCGCCTCGAGCTCGGCGACGAACGAGGGCCACACGACCTCGACGAGGACGGCCTCGAGGTGCCGGTCCGGGCTGCCGTTCTGGGTGTACATCGGGAGGACGACGAGGTGCTGTAGCCCGTCGACGCGCTGGGTCTGGGGCTGGAACGCGACGAGCGAGTCGAGGAAGTCCGGCACGCCCAGTCCCGAGTCGGACCAGCGACGCAGGTCCTCGACGACCGCCTCGAGGTATGCGGCGTCGTGCGGAAGCCGGGGTGCGAGCGCGCGCACGCCGTCGGCCACGCGCCCGACCAGGTCGCGTGCGCGGTCGTGGTCGGCGGGGTCGGGCACCGACCCGTCCTTGGCCTGGAGCGGCTGGAGCTCGTGCACCGCGCCCTTGAGCGCGTGCCAGGCGGGGTCCTCGGCGAGCGCCGCGCGGCGCGGGCCGCCGGCCGGTCGCACGGCAGGGGCGGTCCACGCGACGAGGTTGCGCACGAACTCGTCCGCCCATGGTGCGTCGGGCAGGTCGGCCGCGACGACGGCGACGCGGCCGCGGGCCCCGTCGCGCGACCGCTCGGCGGCCGCGGCGACGACGGCGCCCGAGGGGTCGCGCAGCAGCGCTCCCCCGCCCTCGACGCCCACGTGCGCGCCGACCGTCCCCTCGGGTGCGACGACGCGGGCGAGGAGGTCCTCGGCCGTCAGCCGGGCCGCGTGCTCGCGGTCCGGCCGCAGTGCGGTGGGCTCCTCGGCGCGCGGCTCGACGCGCAGACCGGCGCGGGCGAGGCGGTCGAGGACGTCGCCGGACCACGGCCCCGCGCCCACGACGACGAGCCCGGCCCCCTCGTCGAGCGCCGCGCGGTCCGCTGCGGTCAGGTCGGCGTCGGGACGGCGCACGAGGACGTCGGTCCGGGTCAGGAGCATGGGAGGTCGTCCCTCTCGCCGGGCGGCGGGGCCGCGGGGTGGGCGGCGGTGCCGCGGGTTACCGCACGGTACGGGGATGTCCGAATGCTGGTCAATGGTCCGTGACCATGGTCCCTGGCGCGCGCACGCGCAGGACGCCGCTCATCGTGAGGGGCGTGCGTCGTGCGTCACGTCCGGCCCGTGCGAGGGGCCCGGCGCGTAGACTCGGGGCCATCGCGTCGTGCGTCCGGCGCACAGCCCCCCACGACCCGACGGGACACCCATGTCGTCTGCCCCCACGTCCGACCCCTCCCGAGAGCCCGACCTCGCCGACCTCGGCCTCCCGAGCGCGCTGCTGGACTCCGTGCTCGACATGGGGTTCGTGCGCCCGACGCCGATCCAGGCGGCCGCGATCCCGGTCCTCCTCGCCGGGCGCGACCTGACGGGCGTCGCGCAGACGGGCACGGGCAAGACCGCGGCCTTCGGCCTCCCGCTCCTCGCCGCCGTGGACCCCGGCGTCCGTGCGGTCCAGGCCCTCGTGCTGACGCCGACGCGCGAGCTCGCGCAGCAGGTCGCCGAGGCGATCACGGGCTTCGCACGGCGCATCCCGGGGATCGGCGTGGTCGCGGTGTACGGCGGGGCGCCGTTCCTGCCGCAGCAGCGCGCGCTCGCCGCGGGCGCCCAGGTCGTCGTCGGCACGCCCGGACGCGTCATCGACCACCTCGACCGGCGCACGCTCTCGCTCGACGCGATCCGCTTCCTCGCGCTCGACGAGGCCGACGAGATGCTCCGCATGGGCTTCGCCGAGGACGTCGAGCGGATCTTCGGAGCGGCCCCCGAGCGCCGTCAGGTCGCGCTGTTCTCCGCGACGATGCCCTCGGGCATCGTGCGCGTCGCCGCGCAGCACCTCGTCGACCCGGTCCGGGTCGCCGTCGA
This sequence comes from Actinotalea sp. AC32, assembly GCA_031844515.1. Lineage (GTDB taxonomy): Bacteria > Actinomycetota > Actinomycetes > Actinomycetales > Cellulomonadaceae > Actinotalea. The sequence continues at coordinate 46,263 of JAUZVJ010000026.1, forward strand.
CCGCGAGTCCTCGACGGTCTCGGCCGTCCGGCAGACCTTCGCCGTGGTGCCCCACCGCCACAAGATCGGTGCGCTCGCGCGCGTCCTCGCGACGCGGGACGCCGAGGGCGCGATCGTCTTCACGCGGACGCGCAGCGCCGCCGAGGAGGTCGGCCTCGCCCTGGTCGCCCGCGGGCTCTCCGCCGCGACGATCTCGGGAGACGTCGCGCAGAAGGACCGCGAGAAGATCATCGACCGCCTCCGCAACGGCTCGCTCGACACCCTCGTCGCGACTGACGTCGCGGCGCGCGGGCTCGACGTCGACCGCGTCGGCCTGGTCGTCAACTTCGACGTGCCGACCGAGCCGGAGGCGTACGTCCACCGCATCGGGCGCACGGGCCGAGCGGGTCGGACGGGCACCGCGCTGACGTTCGTCACGCCCAAGGAGCGGCACCGCCTCCGCGCGATCGAGCGGACGACGCGTCAGCGCCTCGAGGAGGTCCCGCTGCCCACGCCCGCCGACGTGTCCAGGCACCGCGTCGAGCGGCTCCTCGCCCAGACGCCCGAGCGGCACGCCGCCGGCCGGCTCGAGCTGTACCGCACGGCGCTCGAGGAGCACATGGCGTCGTCGGGCCTCGAGCTCGTCGAGGTCGCGGCGGCTCTCGCGGCGCTCGCGGTGGGCGACGACCGGGCGGCGCTCGAGGAGCCCGAGGTGCTCGAGGAGCCCGTCGCGCTCGACGGCGTGCGCTACCGCCTCGCGGTGGGCCACCGCCACGGCGTGCGCCCCGACGCCGTCGTCGGCGCCCTCACGGGCGAGGGCGGCCTGACGGGCAAGGACATCGGCAAGATCGACATCCACTCGGGCTTCACCCTCGTCGAGATCAACGCCGAGCTCGGCGACGACGCGATGCGCCGGATCGCGGCCGCCCGCGTCGCCGGTCAGCGGCTCGCGATCCGACCGGACGAGGGGCCCCGACCCCGCTCCGCGGCGAGCGCGACCTCGCACCCCGGGACGCACCGGCCGCACGACCGTCCGGGCCACGTCCGACGTGGCCACGAGCGGCACGAGGACCGGCCGGACCGGCGTGCTCCCTCGCGGACGGACCGCCCCGACCGCGGCCGACCGGCCGAGCGCACGACCGGCGAGCGCTCCACGGGCCGTCCGCGGTCCGCCGCACCGCGCACCGGCGGGCGACCGCAGCAGGGGCGTCCGGGCCGCGGCTGACGGTCGTCAGCGCGCGTCGCGGCGCTCCGCGAGCTGACGGCGCTGCTCGTCGAGGACGAACCGGAAGAGCTCGTCGGTCACGCGCTCCGGCGCGCCCACGATCCGGCACCCGTACGCGTCGTCGGTCCTGATGGTCTGGTGCCGCACGACCTCGACCACGAGGTCGACGGGCGTGCGCGTCGCTGTGAACCGCAGGACCAGACGCGTGCCGAGCTCCATCTCCGCCGAGCACCGGAAGCGCAGGCCGTGCGCGCTCACGTCGATCACGACGACGTCGAGCGGGGGGTCGAGCGGCTCGGGGCCGTCGTCGCCGACGACGGCCGTGACGCGGTGCGGGAGCTCGACGGCCACCCGGACCGCCTGGCGGTGCTGGACGCGCTCACGCAGGCGCAGGTCGCGCAGGCCGACCCGGCCCGCCTCCGCGAAGACGACGACGGCGTCGTAGGTGCACTGCCCGGACACCTCGCCGAGCACGTGCGCGACCACCGGGTCGCCCTCCTCGAGCCACCGACCGCTGAAGCGCTCGGCGGCGACGACGAGGGTCCCGCCCTCGTGCTCGCGCACGAACCCGTCGGCGAGGAGCTCGCCGTCCGTCCCGTGGACACGGCACGCATCCAGCTCGTGACCCACTGCGGCACCCTCCTGTCCGACGACCGCACCGGCCCCTTCCGACCCGTGCCGACCCGGGCTGACCGTGCCGACCGTGCCGACCCGTGCCGACCCGTGCCGACGTCGCGCGCAGACTCTAGTGCTCAGTCGTGGCTCGCCGGCTCCTCGGCGTCCCCGGCGGCGTGGCGCGCGACGACGAAGAGCAGGTCCGAGAGCCGGTTGAGGTACCGCAGCACGAGGGCCGAGACGACGTGGCCCTCCTGCTCGGCCAGGACGACGTGCCGCTCGGCGCGCCGGACCACCGAGCGTGCGTGGTCGACCGTCGCCGAGGCCGCGGTCGCGCCCGGCACGATGAAGACCGGGCGGAGCGGACGCTCGGCGACGAGCATGTCGACGAGCCGCTCGAGCCCCTCGACCATCTCCTCCGTGACGGTGGACACGCCCGGTCGGAGTCGGTCGCGGTGCGCCGGGTTGGTCGCGAGGTCGGCGGCGACCACGAAGAGCTCGCGCTGGAGCCCGAGCAGCAGCGTGGCCAGCCGCTCGTCGTCGCACGTCGCGCGGGCGACACCGAGCACCGAGACCGCCTCGTCCACGTCGCCGCACGCGTCGACCAGGGCGTCCGCCTTCGACACCCGGCTGCCCAGGAACAGTCCCGTGCTGCCGTCGTCGCCCGCTCGCGTGTAGATGCGCACCTGGTCTCCTCGTGCTCGTGCGTGCCGTCCGCGCTCGTGCGCGTCGGACGGTGGTCGGGTGGTCGGGCGTGGTCCGGGGCGGCAGGCGGTACGGTGTCCCGCGTCGGCTCGTCGCCGACACCTCTTCACCACGTCCTGCGACCAGGGGAAGCCGGTCCGAGTCCGGCGCTGACCCGCAACCGTAGGCCGCGTGCCCCCCACGCGGCGAGCCGGAGCACCTGCACGGGACGAGAGGCTCCTACCGTCGAGGCATACGGGACGGAGCCCGGGTCGTCGTCACGACCCCGGGGCCTGCTCCGCGGTCGACGCCGGTGCCGGGTCCGTCGCGGACCGCTCAGAAAGAGGCACCGTGTCCCTGCGTCACCGTGCGGCCGCGCTCAGCGCCGCCGCTCTGCTCACCCTCCTGCCCGCCCTCCCCGCGTCCGCGGCGACCGACGGCGGGGGCTGCTCGGCGACGTCCGGCGTCGCCGTCGTGGTCGACTCGACCGCGCTCGGCGGCGACCTCGAGGTGCGGTGCGCGCCCGAGGCCGGCGGCACGGGCGCCGAGGCGCTCGAGCTCGCCGGGGTCGAGGTGACCCGCGACGACGCGTCCATGGTGTGCGCCGTCGGCGGGCTCCCGGACCCGTGCGCCGAGGAGTTCACGGGCGAGTACTGGGCGTACTGGCAGGCACCCGCGGACGGCGAGTGGACCGCGTCGATGGTCGGCGCGGACGAGGCCACGACCACGGACGGCGGCGCCGAGGGCTGGTTCTGGTCCGACGGCACGACGCCGCCGCAGATCACGCCGGCCGAGGCGGTCGAGCGCGCGGCGGCGGCGTCCGCCGAGCAGGCCGACGAGGCCGCGCCCGCGCAGGACGGGGCCGACGGCAGCACGGCCGCCGACGACGACGCGTCCGGCACCCCCACGGCGCTCCTCGCGGGCGGCGCGGCAGCCCTCCTGGTCGCACTCGTCGCCGGCGTCGTGCTCGTGCGCAGGTCCGCGGGCCGGTCGACCGGCACCGCGCCCGCCGCGGCGCGCGAGCACGCGGACGACCGGGTCTGACGTGCACCCCCTGGCCTGGTGGGCGTGGGCGCTCGGCGTCGCGGTGGCCGTGACGAGGACGGCGGACCCCTGGGTCAGCGGTCTGCTCGTCGCGGCCACCGTGACGGTCGTGCTCGCACGTCGCCAGGCCACCCCGTGGGGGCGCGCCTTCACGGGGTACCTCGGGCTCGCGGCGCTCGTCGTCGTCGTGCGCGTCGCGTTCCACGTGCTCGTCGGGATCAAGCCGCCCGGACCGGTGCTCCTGGACCTCCCGCGGGTCGAGCTGCCCGGATGGGCGGTGGGCGTGCACCTGCTCGGTCCCGTGACGCTCACGGGGCTCCTGCCCGCGGTGTGGGAGGGCCTGCGCCTCGCGGCGCTCGTGCTGTGCTTCGGCGCCGCGAACGCGCTCGCCAACCCGCGGCGTGCGCTGCGGTCGCTGCCGTCGGCGCTGCACCCGCTGTCCTCGGCCGTCGTCGTCGCCGTGAGCGTCACGCCGCAGCTGGTCCGCTCGGCCCAGGAGGTCCGGCGGGCGCAGCGGCTGCGGGGCGACGAGCCGCGCGGCGTGCGCGGCCTGCCCGCGCTCGTCGTCCCGGTCCTCACCGACGCCCTCGACCGCTCGCTCGCGCTCGCGGCGTCGATGGACTCGCGCGGCTACGCGCGGGCGGTCCCCGGCTCGTCGGACGCGCGCGTCGGCGCGCTGCTGCTCGGGGCCCTCGTCGCGGCCGTCCTGGGCACGTACGGCCTGCTCGACGGCACGACGCCGGCCTGGCTCGGCGCGCCGGTCCTCGCGCTCGGGCTCGCCGCCGCCGTCGCGGGAGGCGTGCTCGCGGGGCGCCGCGTCCGGCGCACGCGGTACCGCCCCGACCGGTGGGGTGCCGCCGAGACGGTCGTCGCGGCGTGCGGTGCCGCCGCCG